>CAYVNT010000001.1:0-425343 GCA_964453275.1 uncultured Ruminiclostridium sp.
AGACAAATCTGGCGGCGCTGACGATCTGCGACGGCGATCTGGCAGAGTGTTTGGCCGAGGCAAAGCGCCTGGCGCCGCGCTATCAGGCGATTAAACAGGGACAGGCGGAAGCGGTGCCCTGCGGCGTCTGTGACCACTGCCGCAAGCAGAAAACACTGACCGGCATTTTGGATTACAGGGAGGCTTGCGCATGTTAAATAAGACGATCTTACAAGGCAGGTTGGTGGCCGACCCGGAGCTGCGGCAAACGCCAAATGGGGTCGCTACAGCGTCCTTTCGACTGGCGGCGGAACGAGATTTCAAGGACAAAAGCAGCGGCGAGAGACAGGCCGATTTCATCAATGTGGTGGCCTGGCGACAGACGGCGGAGTTTGTCTCCCGCTTCTTTTCAAAGGGCAGCATGGCCATCATTGAGGGCCGCTTGCAGATCCGCGAGTACACGGACAAAGACGGCAACAAACGCACCATCGCGGAGGTTGTGGCCGACCATGTTTACTTTGGAGAGTCACGCAAGGATGGCGATGGCGGCGCCACTACACCGAAGGCCTACGTTTTAGACATGGGCGAGGATGCCTTTGCAGCGTTGGCGGGCGATGACAGTAGTCTCCCATTTTAGCCCAGTGGGAGGACGAGTAGATGGCGAAAATAACCTTAACAGAGGCGGATCAAGACTTGCTGCGTTTGCTCTCCATGAAGCAAGCCGGGGCGGTGCTGCACAGGCTCATCGGGAAGGAGTGCAGCTTAGACGCAGAGGGAGAACAGGTATTTCTTAGTATACAAACGGGGGTTTTGAATCGTGAGAAGGATGCGAAGCGGAAGCGGAATCTCCACGGAAATTCCATGGAAGTTCCACGGAATCTCCACGGAAAATCCGTGGAAAGTCACAAAACCGCTCCCCCCTTTCTTCCCCCCCTCTCTTCTCCCCCCACACCCCCCGTAACTCACCCCCCCTATAATCCCCCCACGGCAACAACAACGGCGGGCGCAATTGGGCTGTTTCTGGACAAGATCAACCCCACGCCAAGCGAATATTGCCGCACTGAACTGGTAGCCTTTGTGCAGGATTTGGGGAACGAACTGGTAGAGCGCGTGATCAGTTATGCGAACGATAATAAGTGCGGGACCTGGCCGTATATACGCACCATTCTGCGCGATTGCAAGCGCTGTGGGCTGGACAGCATCGAGGCCTGGGACAAGCGCGAGGAAGAGCGCGAAAGGAGGAAACAGCGTGGAGCAGCTGCGAACGAACCTGCAAGATTTGCCGCCGCAGATGCGGACGAGACTTGGGGCATACGAGGGACTGTCATTGGAGGAAATTGAGCAGCGGCGTGTTGCGCAGATCAACGCCATGACGGGTAGCCTCGCCGGCTGTGATTGCGTTGACTGTCTCAATCGAGGCTTTTTCGCAAGATTGGATTCAGATGGGCACCGCATCAGCGTGCCGTGCAAGTGCATGGCCATACGAAACAGCTTGCGGTACATCCAGAAGAGCGGGCTGGCAGATTTGTTGCAACACTACACCTTTGCACGATGGCAGCAAAAAGAGGCATGGCAGAAGCAGGCGTTTCGCGCGGCGCTGGAATATTTGGAGAATCCCGCCGGGCAATGGTTCATGATGACGGGCAGACCCGGCAGCGGGAAAACGCATCTGTGTACCGCGCTGTGCGGTGCCTTGATGGAGCGCGGGAAGCCGGTGCGTTACATGCTCTGGCGGGATGTTTCGGTCAAAGCTAAGGCGGCGGTAAACGACGAGACGGCATACAAGGCCTTGGTTGGTCCGCTGAAAACGGTGCCGGTTTTGTACATAGATGACCTGTTTAAGGCCGGCCGTGACGATCGCGGAAAGCCAAAAATAACGCCGGGTGATGTGAATCTGGCCTTTGAAATCCTCAATGCAAGATACAACGACAAAAGGCTTTTGACTGTGATCAGCTCGGAGTTGAGCGTCAATGCCATGCTTGACATTGACGAGGGTGTTGGCAGCAGGATCCGTGAGAGGACGAGAGAATTTTATATCCAGCTGGGCGGCAAGGTTGAAAATTGGAGGCTGATATGACGTACCGCCTGGTCATCCCGGGTCGGCTGCCTGGGTTTAACGAGTACGTGGAGGCCGAGCGTGCCAACCGGCAAAAAGGCGCGGCGCTCAAACGCTCCTGCGAGCAGCAGATTATGTGGCTGGCAAAGTCACAGCTGCGTGGGCTGCGCTTTGCAGGACCGGTGCAGATGGTCTACACCTGGGTCGAGAAAGACCGGCGGCGGGATAAAGACAACGTTTCATCCATGGGCCGCAAGCTGATCCAGGACGCGCTGGTCAAGGCAAAGATCCTGCAAAACGACGGCTGGCGGGAGATCGTCGGCTTTGAGGATCGCTTTGCCGTCGACGCGAAATGTCCTCGTGTGGAAGTCGAGATCACGGAGGTGTCGGCGTGAAGAAACGAAAATGGACGGAGCAAAAATGCTGGGGCTGCCAAAAAGCCGGCGGTGGCTGTACATGGTCGGCGGAAGGCGAGGACGGGGCGATCCGCTTTGAGCCGATACCGGGCTGGGACGCCGAGCAAGTGCCGTGGCGGCGCTACTGCAACGCGGCGGATGGCTACACCTACAAAATTTACGATTGCCCGGAATTTGTCCCACTGGTTCCGACGAAGAAAGCGTCCAAGCCTGAAGGGATGTATCGGAACTCTGCGCGGCTTGCAGCGTCTACACCAGAGCGCTGTGCCGGAGTGGGCGTACTGGCTGCCGGGCGGTGTTGAGGGGGTGCAGTTGGCTATGAACAGCTAAGGTAGATGGAAAATATTGACTGAGTGGAGGGGATCGTTTGAGAGAATACCACAGGAAATCCTGCCGGGTTAGTCCGGGGGTATACAAGCAGGTCAAAGGAATCCTGCAGGACTATGACCGGCTGAAGCGTGATCGGTTGGATATCCTGTATGGATCGAGGCAAACGGACGACATGCCGCGCGGTTCGGATGTGGGGATGCCGACAGAGCAGCGCGCAATCCGCTTATCTTACATAGACAACAGACTGGTGGCGATTGACCAAAGCGCAGTACTGATGCGCGTCTGGCTGGGGGAGAAGGTCACGGAAAGCTTTGACCCGGTGAAAGCGTACTGGAGTTATGATTATTATAATTGCCAGCATAAACGGACAAGAGCGGGTGATAATGGGCCGTCAAGAAGAACCTGGCATCGCTGCAAGGATCGCTTCACGGAATGCATCGCAGAAAAATTAAAACTTTTTTGAAAAGTGGCACTTTGGGGCAAAAATTCTGTGTTATGATGCTAGGGTGGAATAATGAACAAATGATGGACTGATGCGGGACCAAGTAGGGGGAAAGGCCGAAGTTTTAATCCTTCGGCCTTTCCGTCAATGCACTATGACCTTCACAATAAGCAGAAATAAACTTTTTGATTTCAGTTGTTGCTGTTGTCCCATTTTTTTGGCATGCCGCTTTAAATGCGGCTAAAACATCCGGCTTCAAATCCAAAGGAAAGCGGACATAGGTTTTTCTGTTGTACTTCTGCTGAGCTTGGTATTTTCCTTCACTCACCTTATTTCCTCCTATTCTTAAGCGATAAGACAATAGAGACAATGGATAGCGCGAGGGAGACGGCAATCAGGGCGTATACAAGGGAATCCATACAAATTGACATTGAGCAGTGTTTCTGTTAGCATGATAGAAGGAAGGGGGATTGCTCCCCCGACCTCCTAACCTGTCAGCCGTTCATACAGCAGTATGAGAGCGATGACTAGGTTAATGATAGCGGTAACGAGATTTAAGTAGCTGGCTGGCTCGCTCTTGTTACCGCTTTTCTTTTTCTTGCTCAATGCCTTACCTCCTTTCCATGTTCTAATTATAGTACACGTACGTGTAAATGTCAAGCCTTTTACTAATATTTTTTTCTTTTAGCTGCCCGGGAGGCGGCTTTTTTGTTGCCATGAAAGGAGGTGACAGGTGTGGCCCAGCTGACAGATAAGCAGAGGAAGCAGATTATTGCGGACTACATTGACACCGGCAACTATTCCGAGGCTGCCAGGCGTAACGGTGTTTCCCGCAACGCGGTGAAGGCTATCGTGCAGAAGGACGAAAAGACCGCCGAAAAGTTACAACAAAAAAAGGAACAGAATACCATTGAGATTTTAGAGGCCCTGGGTGAACAGACGCACAAGGTCATAGCTTTCTGCGAGGCCAGCTTAGACCGGCTGCTGGAAGTTTTGCCACAGGCCAAGAACGTGCGCGACATTGCCACAGCTGTTGGTATTATGATAGACAAGTACATAGGCATAGCGCCCAAGCACACCGATGGCTCCCCCTTTGAGCTGCCGGCGCGGGTGCTGGCGCCGCCCTTTGCGGCTGTGTTCATGGCTGTGGCGGATGAGTTATACACTGAGTACGAACTAGCGGGTGGCCGTGGCTCCACAAAGTCCTCTTTTGTGTCCCTGGTCATTGTGTGGCTTCTGAAAAACAACCCGGATTTTCACGCGCTATGCGTCCGTAAGGTGGGCAACACCTTGCGCGATAGCGTTTATGCGCAAATCCTATGGGCGATCACTGTGCTGGGCCTGGACGCCGACTTTGACAGTACGGTGAGCCCTATGGAGATCACGCTGATGGCTACCGGGCAAAAGATATACTTCCGTGGGGCGGATGACCCAAAGAAGCTCAAATCCGTTACGCCTCCAAATGGTTACATCGCGGTGTTGTGGTTTGAAGAGCTCGATCAATTCGCCGGTGATGAGGAAGTGCGTAGCATCCGCCAGTCTGTCATCCGTGGCGGCGAAAAGGCCTTTGTGTTCAAATCCTACAACCCGCCCAAGACCATCAACAACTGGGTGAACAAATCCCAGCAGCTCCCCAAGCCGGGACGGCTGCTGCACAAGAGTACATACCTGGATGTGCCGGCAAAATGGCTTGGCCAGCCCTTTATTGAGGAAGCGGAGTTTGTCAAGGCCGTCAATCCGCCCGCCTATGAGCATGAATATCTGGGAGTGCCTAACGGCACTGGCGGCTTAGTCTTTGAAAATGTCCAACTGCGGGAGATCCCCCAGGAAGAGCAGAAGCATTTCGACCGTGTCTATGATGGTGTGGATTGGGGCTTCTATCCTGACCCCTGGGCCTGGAACAGGGTGCATTTCGACGCGGCCAGGCGCACTTTGTATATCTTGCGAGAGCTGACCCGTTACAAGGCCAATAATCGGGAGACCGCTGATGCGTTGCTTGAAGCAGGCGTGACCGGCGATAACCGCATTACCGCAGATAGCGCCGAGCCCAAGAGCATCCAAGACTACCGCAATTTTGGCCTGTTTTGTCGTGGTGCGGAGAAGGGGCCCGGCTCTGTGGTGTACTCCATGAAGTGGCTGCAAGGCTTAGCTATGATTGTCATTGACCCTGTGTCCTGTCCTAATACTGCAAAGGAGTTTATGGAGTATGAATACGAGAGGACCAAAGACGGTGAAATTATCAGCGGTTACCCCGATGCGAACAATCACCACATTGACGCCGTCCGCTACGGCCTGGAACCAGTATGGAAACGGAGAGGACAGTGAGTATGTTTCGACAATTTTTAGAGTGGGCAAGGGGTGTGTTTTCTAAAATGCTGCATATTAACGAAGCCAAGCGTGCGCTCCAGGTCGATGTGGCCATTGGTGGCGATATGCAAGAGGCCATTGACCTCTGGGCTCTCATGTTTCAGGATAAGGCGCTGTGGCTGGGCGATAACACCCAGAGCCTTGGCCTGCCCGCAGCCATCGCGGGTGAAGTGGCTCGCCTTGTCACAGTGGAACTATCCAGCAAGGTGGAAGGCAGCCCGAGAGCCAAGTACCTGCATGGAGAGTACCAGCAGGTGCTCGACGGCATACGTACCAACGCCGAGGTGGCCGCTGCTGGTGGCGGGCTGGTATTTAAGCCCTATGTGGACGGTAATCACATTGTTGTGGACTGCGTACCGGCGTGGCGTTTCCTGCCTACGGCGTTCAACAGCCGTGGCGAGGTGACCGGGGCAGTGTTTGTCGAATTGGTGCAGAAAGGTAAAGTCTTTTACACCCGCATGGAACGCCACCAGCTCACCGACGCAGGCTATACCATCCGAAACCTTGCGTTTCGATCTTTCACAGCCTCCGCGATTGGTTCGCAGTGCGACCTTGCCAGCGTGGATGAGTGGGCAGATCTTGAGCCGGAGCTGACGATCCACTACAAGGATGGCACAGCCCCGGAGGGCGTCCTGTTTGCCTATTTCAAGATGCCGTTTGGAAACGCGGTAGATCCCAATACCCCACTGGGCGTGTCCGTTTACAGCAGGGCGGTCGGGCTGATCAAAGAGGCCGACAAGCAGTATAGCCGCATCCTTTGGGAGTACGAGGGTAGTGAACTTGCTATTGATGCCAGCGAGGGGGCTCTGCGCGTGAGTGGTGATAAGGCCGCCAAAATGCCGGAGCGCCGCAAGCGTCTGTTTCGGGAGCTGGGCATTGATCAGGGCAGTGGCGGCGACCTGTACAAGGTGTTTAGCCCGGAGATACGAGATAGTGCCCTCTTTCACGGCTTAGATCAGCTACTCAAGCGAATTGAGTTTAACTGTTACCTGTCGTATGGCACTCTCTCTGATCCCCAGACCGTGGAGAAAACAGCGGAAGAGATCAAGACCAGTAAGCAGCGCAGCTATTCTGCTGTGTGCGATATCCAAAAGGCCCTCCAGCGGGCGCTGGAGCATTTGATTTGGGCGATGGACCTGTACGCCACCCTCTACAACCTCGCGCCCCGTGGTGCGTATGAAACCAGCTTTACCTGGGGCGATGGCATTCTCGAGAACACGGAAACAGAGTTTGCACGGCGGAAACTGATGGCGGACAGCGGCTATCTCAAGCCGGAGCTGCTGCTGGCGTGGTATTTTGGCATCAGCGAGGAAGAAGCGAAGGCGTATATGCCACCGATCGCTTCGACCCCTCCGCTGTTTGAGGAAGAATAAGCCATGCTGACACCGCAATACCTTCAAAGTGTGCCGGATGCTATGGTGGAACTGTACGCAAAGGTTGAAATGGACATCCTGGCCGACATGGCCCGGCGCATCAGTGCGTATGATTTGTTTATTCCCGCTGCCCAGCATCAGCTGAAAAAGCTGGAGGAAATGGGGGCGGTGCGAGCGGAAATCATGGGTCAGCTGCTCCATCTGACCGGGAAGAGCGGGAAAGAGCTGGAGCAGATCATGACTGACGCCGGCATGACGGCAGTCATGGCGGATGATATGATATACAGGGCCGTTGGGCTTAAACCGTCGCCGCTGTCCGCCTCTCCCGCTATGCAGAAAATCTTAGCAGTAGGCATACAAAAGACTGGCGGCTTGTTTGAAAACCTCACAAAAACCACGGCAAGCACTGCAACAAAGCAGTTTGAAGGGGCTTTGGATTCGGCCTATATGATGGTGACATCGGGGGCGTTTTCGCCCGGTGTGGCCGTGCAAAGTGCGATCAAGCGACTGGCAAAAGAGGGCGTTGCCGCCATCGAGTACCCGCCAAAAGTGCCGGGCGGGCCACACCATACAGACAATATGGATGTAGCGGTGCGGCGCGCAGTGATCACCGGCGTCAACCAAACCTGCGGCAAGCTGCAAGAGGCCAGGGCGGATGAGATGGGTGTGGACTTGGTGGAGACCACCGCGCATGCCGGGGCAAGGCCTTCGCACGCACTCTGGCAGGGCAAGGTCTTTAGCCGTTCCGGCAAGTCCACAAAATACCCGGATTTTCGCAGCAGTACGGGCTATGGAACCGGCGCTGGTTTGATGGGCCGGAACTGCTCGCACTCCTTTTTCCCATACATAGAGGGGATGCCGCGCGCCCACTCGAAGGAATTGCTGCAAAGCTATGAGGCCAAACGATATACCTACAATGGCTTGGAGATGACCGAATATGAGGCCCTTCAGCAGCAGCGAGCCATAGAGCGCAACTTGCGTCGATGGAAGCGCGAACATATTGCCATGCAAGCGGCAGGGCTGGACACCGCCCAGAGTGCAGGGAAGATCAAACTGTGGCAGGACACGCAAAAGGATTTCATCAGGCAGACCGGCTTGAAACGCCAAGCAGAGCGCGAGCAGGTGCCTGGCTGGGGACGCAGCGAGGCGGCAAGGACAAGTGCAGCGCAGAAAAATGTTGAAATTAAGCGCTGGCATGATACAATGCTTAAGAAGAATCGAACGAGCGGGGAAACTGCGGTGCATAATATAACACGGCTTGACATAGCAAAATATCGTTGCGTTTCAGAACACATTACAACGGATGAAGTCATAATCACGCCTGAACGCATTTTGCATATTAAAGAGAGACACCCGAACGACTTTGAACGTTATGAGAAATATCTAAAAGCAGTTGTTGATCAGCCAGATTTTATACTTGCGTCTAAGCTTCCACACACTGCTTTTGTACTGAAGGAAGTAAAAGAAGCCGATGAAAAGTTTCAACTGATTTTGCGTTTGAAAGTAAACGGTGATCCAGAGGATTACAAAAATTCTATCATCACATTCTTAAAGGTTAGCGAGAAAAAATGGAAAAAGTATTTGAGGAATAAGAAAATACTTTACAAACGGGAATAGTGAAGCTAGAATAAGAGTAGGATAAGATGGTTATTTGAGGTGGAGATTTCGTGTCGCCACGCGCCACATGCTTTCGAGCAATGGGCAAAAGAAATGCAGGAGTATGGCACGCCTGCCAAATAACCAAGCTTACAGGGGCCGCATTTTGCGGCCCCGCCTACATAAGGTAGGTATTTTGAAGTAGAGATTGTGCTGCTACACGCCCTTGTGGCCAAAAGAAATGCGGGAAGGGGCACACCCGCCAAAACACCGATAACAGAGGGCGCGGCAACGCGGCCTCTGTTATTTTATGTTCAAATTACATACCCAAATTGACAAGAGCATCCGAGAGGGTGCTTTTTTCATATCATTTCGCCGGGTGCCGGGCGCAACGTGGCACACCCGCGCAGGGGTCGCAACCCTGGGCAGCAATAGCGCAGCGGGAGAAAGGACGCAAGCATGAAAAGAGAGTTTTTAGAGGGCCTTGACCTTGGTGAGGGCGCGAAGCTTCCCAAGAATGCCATCGAAGCAATTATGGCGGAGCACGGAAAAACCAGGGGGGCGCTGGATAACACCATCACCACCCTCACAACCGAACGCGACGGTTTGAAAACCCAGCTTGACACCGCCACCGCTGCCATCAAGTCCTATGAGGGGATGGATGTGGAGGGTATCAAGACCGCCGCCAAGGACTGGGAAACCAAGTACAACACGGACACAAAAGCCCTCCAAGAGCAGCTTGACAGCGCCACCTACGGCTTTGCGGTCAAGGAGGCCACCGCTGGCCTCAAGTTTACCAGTGAGAGCGCCCGAAAGGCGTTTGTGACGGACCTGACCGCCAAAAAGCTGCCCCTGCAAGAGGGGAAACTGCTTGGTCTGGATGACTTCAAGAAAGAGTATCAGATGGGCGATCCCGGCGCATTTGTGCCGGAAGGAGATGACAAGACCCCCCTGGCCACCAAAGGCGGGACCGGCGGGGGTACAATCATGGGGGCCGATGCTGCATTGAGAGCAGCTATGGGTCTCCCCGACAAGAAAGAATAAGAGGTAAAAAAGAATGCCGAACAGTATTGTGCTCGCAAAGGGCTATACCGATTTGCTTGATGAGGTTTACAAGGGTGCATCCGTCACCGCCGACCTCACCAGCAACCCGGCTTTGATTCGACAGGGCGCCAATGTCAACGAGCTTATTTATCCGCAAATTGATGTGACCGGCTTGGGTGACTATGACCGCAACAGCGGCTACACCAAGGGCGCGGTGTCCTTGGTGTGGAAAACCGCCACGTTTAACTATGACCGCGGCACCAAGATTTCCGTGGACACCATGGACGACCAGGAGAGTTTCAACCTTGCCTTTGGCGCAGTGGGCGCGGAACTCCAGCGCACCAAGGTTGCCCCGGAGGCCGATGCCTTTGTGTTCGCCACTCTGGCGGGCATTGAGGGTATCAGCAAGGCCGCTGCCGCTACCTATGCCAATGCGGCAGAATTTTTGGCTGCTTTGCTGGAGGCTAAAAACACCATGGACGAGGATGAGGTGCCGGAGGAAGGGCGCATCCTGTACGCCACTCCCACGCTGCTCAACAGCATTCTGGCACTCGACACCACCAAATCCCGCGAGGTGCTGGCGGCTTTTGCTGTGCGTAAGGCCGTGCCGCAGAGCCGCTTTTACACTGCCATTGATCTGTTGGACGGCAAGACGGCGGGCGAGGAAGTGGGTCACTACAAGAAAGCCGCTGCTGGCAAGGATATGAACTTCCTGATTGTCCACAAGCCGGCAGTGCTCAAGTGGGATAAGCACACAGCCAGTGATGTCATTACACCGGAGAACAACCCGGACAGTGATGCATACATCTCCAAATACCGCAAGTATGGCATTGTGGATGTGTATAAGAACAAGGTGGCGGGGCTTTACCTGTCCCACAAGGCGTGAGGAAAGAGAGGTAGCTTATGAGAAGCATTGGAATGGGAACGCGCAAGGTGAGCAAGGAAGATCGTGGCTCTCCCGCCCTCAAAAAGGAACTGGAGACAGTGCGGCAGGCATACGAAACGACCAAGGCGGAAAACGCTGCTTTGGCGGCTAAGGTAGCAGAGCTGGAGGACGCATTGGCGGCCAAGCAAGCCTCCACAGAGTAAGAGAGGGGGCGCGGTATGATTGCGGTTGCGTATTCGTTTTACGCCCAGGCGCACAAGGGAAAGATGGAAGAAGCGGAATTTGACCGCCTGCTGGTGCAGGCTTCGGCCTTTCTGGATCGTGTGAGCTTTGGAAGAATCACGGATGCATTGCCGGAAGATGTGCTTGAGCGGGTGCGGCTTGCTTGCTGTGCGCTTGTGGACGCCATGCTGCTCAATGAAAAGGGCGGCGGGATTGCGTCGGAGACAAATGACGGCATTTCCATCAACTATGTGGCTGGTGTCAGCAAGGCCAAGACGGATGAAGAACGGTTGCTAGGCGCCTGCCGCTTGCATCTGGCTGGGACTGGGCTGCTGTACCGGGGGGTGTTGTGATGCTGTCTTGTGATCAGACAGTTACGCTGCTGCGGCTGGATCGTGACGATGCCTATCAGATGTGGATTTTGCATGGAGTCAGCGTGTACCGACAAGTTAAGAGCAGCGTGCAGGAGCGCGGGATGGTTTACGCTTCCGAGACAAAGGTGCGCATCCCGGCAGGGAATTTGCCGGGGGACTGTATACCGGCTGTTGGAGATACGCTGGTGTTTGCTCATTTAGAAAGTGTGCCGCGTGTCCCATCTGACCTGAAGGGCTTCCCCACAGCTACTGTGGTACATGTCGGAGACAATCGACGCGGCGGCTTGCCGCACTTATTGGTGGTGGGCAAATGAGGATTAGCATGAGAAGCCATATCCCGGTGAACACCATTCTGCGGGCGCGTGGTCTGGGAGATGATTCGGGTGCGCAGCGATTTCTGGCAAGCGAAGTGGTCAGGCTGTCAGATCCTTATGTCCCCATGGCGCCCGGCAGCGGCGCACATATGAAGAGCCGTTACGACATAGAAGCCGATGGCAGTGCGATCACCTATCACGGCCCGTATGCGCACTTTCAGCATGAGGGCGTGGTTATGGTGGGACGGGAGAGCGGCAGCCCTTGGGCGAAGTCTGGCGAGCCAAAGGTCATGACTGAGCGCGCCCTGACTTACCACGGCGCGCCCATGCGTGGGCCGCACTGGGAAAAACGCATGCTGGCAGATCGCGGCGGAGAGCTTACTCGGGCGCTCGCCAGAAGAATAGGAGGCAGAAGCCGATGACTTTAATGGAAGGCATTCGCAATTTTGTACAAGAATATCCACCCCTGGCCAAAGAACAGCTGCGGGTGGATTTTTTGACCCCAGAGACAGCTTCTTACTCCATTGATGCAGTGCCCTGCCAGGAGGTCTTGCGGCGCTATTTGGATGGCGGCACGCAGAAGCAATATCTCTTTGTGCTGGCATCGCGGACTTATTTTGGCCCCCACATTCGCCAGCAGCTGGACAATTTAGGTTTTTTCGAGGGCTTTTCTGCTTGGCTGTCGCAGCGGCAGCGCAAGAGGGATTTGCCCAAATTGGGTGAGGGCAGGTGTGCAAGCAAAATGGAAGTGATATCGTCCGGCTATGCGTTTTTGCCGGGTGAGGATTCAGCCCGGTACCAGATACAGTGCCGGTTGCTTTACGATGAAAAAGGAGGAATTTGATGAAACTCAAAGAATTGATGCAGGGGCTTACCCCTTCGCCCAGCTATACCGGCTGGGTGACCAATGACGACATGGTGCTGGCGATGGACTGCTCGGCAGATGGTACGGCAGAGGTCGGTGAGTACGATGTGGTGCAGATGGGCGTAACCGGTCTGGACGCACAGATGAACCCCGTGACGCAGGACAAGCAGTACATCCGTGCGGGCCAGTCGACCACAAAAACCGGTTCGCAGCGCTCGTTTGCCGTTTCCGGTGACCGCCATATCGGCGACGCGTTTCAAGACTTCGCAAACTCGCATGCCATCAAGTATGGTGTGGGCAGTAAGGTCATTCGGCCGTATGTTTACTTCTGCATTCTCAACGGCAAGGGCGAGAAGGGCCAGGCTTCGGTCATCGTCAACTCCGACGCCGCCGGCGAGGCGGGCAACAATGCGGAAATCGACATCGAGATTCGCAAGGCCGGTGTGCAGCCCGATGAATACACCTACGCCAAAGAAGAGGCTTGAAAGGAGATAAGGCATGCTAAAATTTCGTGATTTGGAATTTGACTTTGATATCTTTGATGAGGACTGTGCGGCTGCGTATGAGGCCGCGCTGGAGGCAATGAGACGAGATGACATGCAAAAGAAAACCAATGATGGCCTGGCGGACTGCATCCGGCATCAGTGCAACGCGGTGTTTCAATTCTTCGACGCCATTTTTGGCCCTGAAACACACAAGGAGATTTTTGGTACGCGGGTCAATTTGAACGAGTGCCTGGATGCCTTTACTGAACTGATTGATCTTGTAAAAGAGCAAAAAGTGGCGCTCGATGCGCGCCTTGAGCAGATGCGTGGCGTCAATGTCCAGAACCGCGCCACGCGCCGCGCAATGAAACAGTGAATCTTTTGCTTGACGCGCTGCCGGAGTATGTGGAGATCGGTGGGGTGGCTGTTCCCATTTCCGCCGATTTCCGCACCGGCATCCGTTTTGAGCTACTGATGCAGGACGCGGATATGAGCCCGGAGGAAAAGATTTACGAGGCCTTGCAGCTGTACTATTTCGATCTGCCTGATGATTTGACTGGTGCGCTGGAGGCCATGCTGTGGTTCTACCGCTGCGGGGATGAGGTTGAAGAGGGCGCAACAACGGGTGGCAGCCGAAGATCGGCCCAGAGTTATTGCTTTCGCCAGGATGCCCCACTGATTTTTGCCGCCTTTCGTGCGGCGTATGGCATCGACCTGGGCAGTATTCCCTTTTTGCACTGGTTTGCGTTCCGATCCCTCTTTTTTGCTCTGCCGCCTAACTGTGAGATCAAGACCATCATGGGCTACCGTGTGGCGGATACGAAGGGCATGAGCAAAGTTGAGAAAAAACACTATGAGCGCATGAAAAAACAGTATGCGCTCAAGCAGAAGGGCAACGTGGCCACCGTTCTCAGCCTCGCCGAGCGTGACCGCAAAATGAAAGACTATGTCGCTAGGCGCTTTCAAGAGTCATTTGACGCTTGATTACAGGTAAATTTTATGATACGCTGTCCGAAAGAGAAAGGAGTGCGTATCATGAAAAAAATTGTTTGGTTTTTGCTTGCGGTGTTTTCCTGCTTTGGGTTGGTGGCTTGCGATGGCAAGAAGTCGGAGACGGTTAACTTTGATGACATGACCATTATTTCTATCCGTAACGCAGAGACAGGTGATACTATAAATCTTGGCATGTCACAGGGCGAAATTGAGGATATTATTGGAAAGGGCGAAGAAACTGATTACGGAACAATTCAATATGGAACGGACCAAGATGGACTAAACATTACATATGAAAAGAATGTTTCAACCAGCTTTGGTATTTATGGAGACAACCTATGGCGCCTTCAGCACGGAATCAAGGCCGGGGATAAAGTAAGCGATATGTTTAAATATTATGGAGAGGCAGAAATTAAAGATAGAAAAGGAATCGATGGGGAATATCTTTATTCTTCGGTATCGTACTCAGTAGAAGCAAGTGGTGCAATTGTAGAGTCCAGTCTAAATAATGAATTTTCAATATTTGTTTCGATAAGCGATGACCACGAAATCATTGAAGCCCTATCAATTAGCAAAAACTAAGCAACATAAAAACCACCTTACAAACGTGAGGTGGTTTTTTGATGGGGATAATTCACTCAGCCCTCTTCGCCCTCTGGCGGCTCTGTGGGGGCGTTCGGCTTGCGTTGGTACTTGGGTATCTCGCTTAGCTCTTCCACGCGCTTAGCGGCCTCCTGTTGGCCGTCATCGTTGAGTTTGTCGAGGGCGAGGGATATTTGTGCTAGGGTTGTGCTGGCCTGCGAGGCAGTTTCTTTGAGGTCTTGTAGGGTGTGTGCGGCGGCTTGGGCCATGGCGCAACCCACAGCGTTGGCGGAGCCTGTTAGGTTTTCCAGATTGGATTGGGCTTGCTCGGTGACATTGCGAAAGGAAATCAGCGCCTTCTCATATTTTTCAGGTGTAAGAGTAGCTGCGGAACGTTGATCCGATGAAGCTATTTGCCTTAAAACGTCATCAGCGGCAAAGTCTTCTGGGAAGTGCGTCTCCCCTGTGAGCAAGTAGCTTGTTGAGAGCTTGAGGATTTCCGATATTTTTACAAGCTGTTCTAACCTTGGTTCTGTTCGCCCTGATAGCCAATTACTTATTGTGGTCTGATGTACTCCGAGTTCCTTCGATAATCGGTACATGGTAAATGATCTTTCGTGCATGGCTTCTTTCAGTCTTTGTGCAAAAGACATAAAAACAACACCTCATTTTAGTCTATTTTATTAGAGCATAGACGCTTGAATAATCTAAATAAATAGACTATAATACAAACATGCAACAAGCAAATAGTCTATGCAATTAGATTATCACGCTTTAGCTCAAATTTCAAGTGTGAGGTGAGAAAATGAGAATTGACAGAATTAAGTTTGCCACGGCACTGGCCCGTAAAGACATTACCTGCAAGCAACTAGGTGAATTGTCTGGAGTGTCGCGTGTAACGATTACTAGCGTCAAAAATGGCAAGAGGTGCAGCAAAGAAACGGCGGAAAAATTAGCCGCTATTCTGGGACAGAGCATCATCGAACAGGAGGAAAAGAAAATGGCGGAGAATAAGAAGCCGTGTTAGAAGATCCGTGAGGCTTACAAAGCATGAAGACTCAGCAAATAAAAACGAGTAGCCGCTCTCCCTGCAACGAGACCGCGACTACTCCACCCCAAACAGAGGTATGCAAATATTATACACTGTATCTCTCCGTTTGGCAAATGAAAAATGGAGGTATTTTATATGTTCTCTTAGGTAAGGAAAAAGATTAAAAAACCTCTTGACTTATGTGTCACCGCATGTATAATTGAATTATGGTGACACATGTCTAGGAGGTGAAGCGATGTCGCCGCGTACAGGTAGACCTACCAATGATCCCAAAAAGCACGAGACGCGCATCCGTATGTCAGATGAGGATGTGAAACTACTTGAATTCTGTTGTGAAAAAACAGGATTAAGCAAAGCGGATGTGATTCGCAAGGGTATACGCGAGGTCTACGAAAGAGTGAAATAAAAAAGTAAAGCGTTGGAGGCCCTAGCAAGCAACACCAACACTTTACTGACACCAAACCAGAAGGTTAGGTAAATCTATTATACCAAACCTTCTGGCAGGATGCAATAGGAGGTATTTTTATATGTTCGATCAAGAGAAGTTTATCGAGAAGATCGCCGCGGTTAAGCCTGGGGTACATGACATGAATACAGATGAGTTGACCGCAATAGTCAACACCGGAGGTGGAGCACTTGAAGCTTCTTTCATCGCTTTCCGTTTTGGCTTTCTCAAAGGCCAACGTGCCGAGCGGGCGGAGCAGCGGAAAAGGGAAGCTGGCAAAGGCAGATCAGTCGCCAGCATTCGCGGGATTGCCAGCAATGCAAAAACCTTAGACTTTGACCTATGGCCGTCGGTATTAGAGGTTAAGCAAGCAACTGATATCTTTTTATGCTACGTGAACCAAAGAGCAGAGCTGACCGGGCTGTCACCGCAAGACCCGGCGTACATGAGTAACGACACGTTGATGCGCTGCGCGATTGCCGAGGTATGGCGGCTTGGGAAGATATATCAACGTAATAAGGAAAGAGAGAGGTTGGCATGAATGAAATTATGAACATCAGTGGCATTGAGTGCTACGAGAGTGATGGCATAGCATACTTGAAATTGGAAGCCGTGGCACGCGGGCTAGGGTTTACAGAAGAAAAAGATGGAAAAGAATATGTAATGTGGCGCAGAGTTGATACGCACCTTGCAAATCTCGACTTCGGCACAAGTGCCGAAAGACCCGACTACATTCCCGAAAACATCTTTTACCGCCTAGCCATGAAGGCCAAGAACGAGGTTGCGGAACAATTTCAAGCAAAGATAGCAGATGAAGTTATCCCTTCCATCCGTAGACATGGGGCCTATATGACACCGGAGACACTGGAAGCGGCGATCATGAATCCCGATACAATGATTCGTTTGTGTACTGCGCTCAAGGATGAACAGGACAAGAGGAAGGCTCTGGAGGTCGTCAATTCCAGCTTGACGGTGGATAACCACATCATGAAACCGAAGGCGGACTATTTTGATGACTTGGTAGATCGGAATCTGCTGACCGGGTTTCGGGAGACAGCCAAGCAGCTGGACATCCCGCCTAAGAGGTTTATCTCTTTCCTGCTGGACAAGAAGTATCTATACCGCGACCAGAAAGGCAAGCTGATGCCGTATCAACAGTATGTGGACAAAGGCCTGTTTACCCTCAAGGAGAGTTTAAACGAAAAGACGGAATGGAGCGGCACGCAGACGATGATCACTCCGAAGGGACGCGAGACCTTCCGTCTGCTGTTTCCCACCGCCGCGTAAAAAAAGGGAGAAATGTTTGTGAATGAGTTAATGATTTTTACATACCAAGGAAATGAAGTGCGCACTGTAGACCGCGAGGGTGAAACGTGGTGGGTTCTCAAGGATGTGTGCGAGATTCTGGAATTGAGCAATCCAACCATGATTGCAAATCGATTGGATGCAGATGAGCGGGCTAAGCTAGACTTAGGGCGACAAGGTGAAACGAACATCATTAACGAACCCGGTCTATACAATGTGATCCTGCGGTCGGACAAGCCAAACGCGAAGGAATTCAAACGCTGGGTGACGCATGAGGTGCTGCCCTCCATCCGCAAGCACGGCGAATATATCACACCGAAGAAGGCGCAGCAGCGTTTGGGTGAAGTCAATAGCGCGGCCCGGATCATCAGGCAGACACTCAAAGAAGCCGGTATGGCCCCGCAGTTTGTGGCGGTGGCGATGAAAAGTTTGTACGCCCCTGTGGGTGTGGAGATTCCGCTGGAGGGGATTACACTCAACAAGCGGCTTTATGATGCAAGCGCCATTGCCAAGCGTTTGGGCGTATTATCCAAATCCGGAATGCCGCACGGCCAGGCCATTTCCGCCATCATCGCGCAGGTGGATGTTGCGGAAGAGGAAAAGGAGCTGGCCCCGTTCCAGAACTGCAAGAGCGGCCACGCCGGGACGAACTGGCAATACACAGAGTCCGTGGTGGCAAAGGTCAATTTGTGGCTGACTCGCAACGCCTACCCCGCAGAGATCCACTATAAAGATCGGGTCTACAAGGTCAGATACGATAGGGCCGCCGCGTAAACTGAATACAAAAAAGCAAGTGCCGGCTTGGTACTTGCTTTTTTGATGCGCAAAAACAAGGAGGTGCGACACTATGGCAGCTGATGGATCGGTCGTCATTGAGATCAGCGGTGATGACAGTGAATTAAAAAAGACACTAGGCGGGCTTAAGTCTGTGACAGGCGCGGCGGTTAAGGGGCTGGCCACCGCTGTGGCCGCAGCCGGTACGGCGGTGGCGGGACTTGGCGTAGCGGCGGCAAAAGTGGGCAGCGAATTTGAGACCTCTTTGGCTGGGACTTCCACTATGTTTGGCGATGTGGCCGTGGACACTGAAGGGCTCAAGTCTAAAATCTTGGACTTATCCAGCGCAACAGGTCTGGCGGCCACGGAGATCAGCGGCAGTCTGTACAATGCCCTTTCCGCCGGCATCCCCGTCACAGAGGACATGACGGGCGCGATGGATTACATGGAGCAGTGCACGAAGCTGGCGGCAGCCGGGTTCACGGATGTTGACACCGCTGTTACATCAACGGCCAAAGTGATGAACGCCTACGGCATGGGCCTGGATGATGTGGACAAGATCCAAAAGATCATGCTCCAAACGCAAAATAAGGGCATCACTACGGTGGATGAGTTGGGTGCAACCTTGGCGCAGGTGACCCCGACGGCTGCGGCGATGGGGGTTTCCTTTGAAAATGTCGGCGCGGCGCTGGCAACCATGACGGCCCAAGGCACACCAACGGCGCAGGCCACCACACAGCTCAACGCTTTGATTGCAGAATTGGGTAAAAGCGGGACCATAGCCGCCAACAATCTCACTAAGGCGGCCGCAGGGACACAGTACGCGGGCATGAGTTTCGGAGATATGATGTCCGCCGGCGTCCCGCTCAATGAAGTGCTCAACCTCATGGCCGGCTATGCTGATCAGAGCGGCCTATCGATGATTGACATGTTCTCGTCCATCGAAGCGGGCAAGGCGGCGCTTTCGATGGCTGGGGAAAACAGTGAGGCCTTTGCATCCAATCTCGCCGCAATGGGCACGGAGGCGGATGTCGTTGGAGACGCTTACGCCAAGGTAACGGACACGCTGGAGCATAAGATTGATGTGCTCAAGGAAAGCGTGACAAACCTTGGCATCGCGGTCTATGACAGCATGAAGGAATCACTTGGCGGTGCGGCCGATTTGGCGAAGGACGCTGTGGGTGAGATTGCCGAGGCCTTTGAACGAGATGGCTTACAGGGCGCAGTAGAGGCCGCCGGTGGTGCGATGGCCAAGATCGTGGGCGAGGTATCCAAGGCGGCGCCCAAGCTGGTAGACGCGGCCCTGGATCTGATGGGGGCCTTTATTCAGGGGCTGTGGTCACAACGTGGGGCCATTGCCAAGGCGGCGCAGGAGGTGGCTTTGGCGGTCCTGGATGGCTTAGGCAAGGCGGTGCCGCTGCTCTCACCGCTCACCGGTGCGCTGTCGCTGATCGTCAAAAATCTCAAGGATCTTATTCCTGTTGCCGGGGCTGCCGCTGCGGCCTTCGGTGCGTTTAAAATCGTGAATGCGGTTAGCAGTGCATTCCAGGCGGCGCGCGTACAAGTTACCTTGTTTGCTGCGGCCAACGGCCAGGCGGCGGTGGCAACAGCGGCGGCAAACGGTAGCTTCAAGGTGACGGAGATCATTGTGGCCCTAATGACCAAGCAGATGACACTGGCACAATTCGCGGCGGCCGGTTTGAAAGCGGTCATGACGGCACTCGCTGGGCCGATTGGTATCGCCGTCATGGCGGTAACGGCCATTGGCGGTGGTTTGCTGGCGTATAAACTAAGCGCGGAGGGCAGTGCCGGCGCAACGCAGAGCTTATCTTCCACAATCGGAGAGTTAAACGGAAGGCTCAAGGAGCAGAGTGATGCGCAGCATGACCTGGCCACGCGGCGCGGGGAGGCTCTTTCGGGCATTGATGCGGAAAGTGAGCGCGTGGCAGGATATGTGAAAGAGTTGGGCCTGCTCACGGATACGCAAGGACGGGTAAAGGCTGGAGATGAAGCGCGTGCCGCACAGCTTGCGGAGCTGATCAACAACGCTATCCCAGGGGCAGTGGAGGCGCTTGCAACGGAGGAAGGCGCGCACTATAAAATCAGCGAATCTATAGATGCTGAGATTTTGGCCATGCGCAAGCGTATGGCTTTGCAAGCCATGGAGGAAGAGTACAACGCGGCGATGGCAAATCGCGTGCAGGCGCAGCTTGACTACACCGAAGCGTTGCGGACACAAGAAGAGGCCTACCGGAAGCTGGAGGAAGCAAAAAAAGCAGACGCTGAGGCGGTTGGCGGGCGGATAGGCTTAGTCCAAGCGGCACAAAAGGCCTACGATGAGGCGACCAAATCCGTCCAAAACGCAGAAAGCACCATGACGCGCTACCAGGATGTAATTAAGGCCTTTGATACTGCTATGGCTGCCGATTCTGTGGAGGACTTGGACGAGGTGATTCGCACCCTTTCAGCAAACATCGTCAGAAGTACCGGAGAGAATCAAGCCGAGCTGGAAAAGGCTGTAACAGACACAAGAGACGCCTATTCGAGAATGAAGCAGTACAACGAGGCGCACTGGGATTCTTGGAATGAAACAGAACGGAAGGGATATTCAGATGCACTTGCCACCCTAAAGAAGTTGGTTGAAGACCAAGAAAAGGAACTGAAAGACGGCGCAGCGCAGGCGACGAGCCTTGGTGTGGACTTCGCCAACGGTTACGCGCAGGGCATTGCAAGTAATATGGCAAAAGGAAATGTGTGGGGCGCTGCCGCTGGGCTTGCTATTTATGCAATGAATGCCATTAGAGAAACACAGAAATCGAGCTCGCCTGCCAAGGAAACGATGAAGCTGGGCGGTGATGCATCCGATGGGTATGCCATCGGCATGCAGGATGCGGCGCAGAGGGTCTCTTTTGCTGCCAGTGCTGTAGCTGGATCGGCACTGGAAAGCATGGCTGGCGGCGCCGAGCCCAGGGAATTTGAGATGTTGGGCTGGTACACAACTGAGGGTTTTGCGATTGGCATGAAAGATGGCGAAGGCAAGGTCATCAAGACGGCAGAGGAATTGTCACAGGCCATCTTGAAATCCGCCACAGAGTGGGTGGACGACAAGAAAAACTACAACGACCTGGCCGCGCAGGATGAGCTGGCATTCTGGGAAGATTTGAAACAATTGGCGGGCTTGCAGGGCAAGGAACTGGCCAAAATTGACCGCAGCATCTACAAGGCGCGGCAGGAGGCGTCCAAGGAGTCTCTGGAGCACTCCAAGAAGTGGATCGAACAGGAGAAGTTTTACAAGCGCCTATCTGCCGAGGAAGAGGTCGAGGCCTGGCAGCGCGTGGTTGACCGGAAGAACCTGCTCACGGATCAACAGCTGGAGGCGGAGCGAAGCTTATACAGCGCGCAGCAGACCATGATCGAAGAACAACGCAGGCGCGTGGACGAGTACGAGCAAAGCCTTTCGGCCCGCGAGAACAGCCTGCGCAGCTTTGCGGGCTTATTCTCTGAGATTGACAAGGGAACGGCGGTCAGCGGTCAGCAGCTTCTCAAAAATCTGCAAGATCAGGTGGCTCTCTTTGAAGGCTGGCAAGCTGATATGGAAAAGCTGGCGGCGGATCCTTCCATGACAGAGGCGCTGCTGGCCGAACTGCGCGAGATGGGGCCGAAGGCAGCGAAGGAGATCCATGCGTTGGCAGCGTCGACCGAATCGGTGTTGCCGGAATACGCCAAGGAATTTGCCAAGCTGGGTGGCCTGATCAAAACGCAGGCCGAAAGCGAGTTGAAAGATAAGCCGATTGAGCTTCCTATCGAGGCAGCGGTACTTAGTACAGAACAAGCTGGCGTGGCCGTCGACCGAAGCGTCGGCGCGCTTTGTGCGGCGGTGACGGACAGTACACAGCAGCTCAAGAACACAACAGATCTTGTGACGATGGACATGCAGCGGACGATCCTGGCAAGAAGAAAAGACTTTACCACGGCGGGCGCGGACGCCATGCGCGGGCTGACAGAAGGACTGCGTGAGCAGGGGAAGGTGGCCGTAGAGACGGCCAGAAACATCGCCGATTCTATTATCTGGGAGATGCAGCGGGCGCTGGATATCCATTCGCCCAGCCGCAAGATGCGGGACTTGGTGGGCAAGCCTGCGGCGCAGGGCTTCTTCCTTGGCTTTGAGGATGAGATGCGACGGTTCCACGGTTTGGCACAGGAGACAATTGCGCGCGAGACCGGCAAGATCAATGCACAGGTGGAGGCGCAAGTGGGCGCGCGCAGCGTATCGCAGGGTGTGACCAAGGAAGTACACAACAACACCAAAACGGTGGAAAAGATTGCGCGCGTGGAGGCAGCCGACGGTCTGAGCAGCGAATTGGTCCGCTTGCTAAACATCAAACTCAAGGCAGAGGACAGGCGGCTCGGACAGAGCTTGGCATAAGGAGGGTAGCATGGAAGAAATCAGCATCAATGGTCAGCGTTTTGAGGCCGGTTTAATGCAACTGGGTCGCACGCTGCGCAAAGAGTATAAGTATCGGGTGACGACGGAGGATGGTGTGGAACATGCCGAACTGCGTGCCTGCTACTTGGATTTTAGCCTGACCTTGGGCAATGTGAACGCGGCGGAGTACGAGCGCCTCATGGACTGGCTGTCGGCCTGCCAGGATGAGGTGACGCTCATCTTGCCCACACGTCACCGGGGAGAGGAAAGTTACACCGGTCAATTTGAAGGGGTGTCTGACGAACTCATTACCCAGGACGAGGCGGACAATTATTGGGACAGCCTGACCTTGGACTTCACGGGTACGCGTCCCCTGGAGGTGAGTGGAGGGTGAAAACAAGTTGCTCTTTCCGCTTTGGGCTCCTGGATGTGGCGGCGCGACGAGACGCGCGTTTTTCCGCCACGCAAAATCAGCCATTTGCCCGTCTGGAGGATGTGAATGATGAGGACGCGGCGTTATGGCCGAAGATATTGACACTGGAGCCGGACTTTGGCTGGCCGCTGGATGGCTCGCAAGAACTGCTACCCACCATGCGGGAAGACGCATATTTAGGGTGGTGGGTTCCTGTGTTCAGCCAGGAGGATGGAAGCTTTTTGCAAGAGCCAGTGTTGACTGTCCGACTTTTGGACGCGCAGGGGGCATCGACACAACACAGCAGCACCGGTCTGACGCTGACCTTTGCCAAGACGCCGCCGGCCTGGCTTCAGGTTCTGTGGTATGACATGGAAGACAGACTTCTGTTCGATGAGACGTTTCGACCTGACGCTCTGGTTTATTTTTGTGAGCGGCAGGTAGAAGAGTATAGTCGCATTGAGATCCGCGTTCAGGCCATGCCAGCTGGAAATCGCTATTTGCATATGACCCGTTTGCAGTTTGGAAGTTTGGAGGTGCTGGATGAGAGCCGGGTTTGTCAAGCCACAATACAAGAAGAGATCGATCCCTCTTTGTTGACCTTGCCGGTTAGCACCCTGGAGATCTCTCTCTTCACGCCGGGTGGTCGGTTCTCCTTATTGGATCCCAAAGGTGTATATAAATTGTTGCAGTGGAAACAGGAAATTGAGGCGCAGAAAACCATAGATGGCATAGATTTTCCGCTGGGGTCTTACTACTTGCAGGAAGCTGAGGGGACCGTGGGCGCGGTGACGAAGCTGTCCTGTGTGGATGCCATCGGCATATTGGATGCAATTGAGTATGACGGCAACCTTTATTATTCAAAACCGTTGCGAGAGTTGCTGGATGAGATTTTAACGCCGGAATATTTCGACTTTGAACTTGCCCTAGAATTTGAAGAAGTGACGCTCACAGGATACCTTCCCATCTGCACTAAGAGGGAAGCGCTGTGGCAGATTGCCTTTGCCATTGGCGCACTGATTTATCCAAACCGGTCAAGAACTTTTCAGGTGCGCCCGTTGCCAAAGGTATTGAGCGTGGGCGTCGACCCACAGCGCAAATTACTTGGCCATACAGTGACCATGGAAAGCCCGGTCACACAGGTGGAGGTTTTGTCCCATCACTATGCAATCACCACCTATGCGGAGTCGGCAAGAGAGCTGCACCGCGTCACACTGCCGCCGGGCGATCATAAGGTCACCTTTGGCAGGCCGGTTTCCGTGACCAATATATCTGGGGGAATACTGCTCAATCGTCACCCCAATTATCGGATGGTGCGGGTGAGCGAAGAGGCGGAAGTCATCCTGTATGGCTATGAATACGCGGATGTCACTGCTGTGCATACAGTGACAAATGACCACTTACCGGCGGGTGTGAAAGCAGGCACGGTGCGCGTTACGGATGCTACACTCCTAGACGCGACAAAGGCGCAGGCGGCGGCCCAGCGTCTTTATGATTTTTACCAAAACCGTTACACGGACGAGGGCGGTGTCTTGCCCGGCACGGAATGTGTGGGAGAGATGCTTGCTATGCGCAACACAGGGGAGCGCACGCTGACAGGTTATGTGCAGCGTCTGTCCACCGATCTCTACGGGGGCTGTGTACAGACGATACTGTTGAGGGGGAAGTGAGTGATGGAAGAGGGAAACACGACTTTGCGGTTCGACTGGGCTGCGAGCGATCACTACAATGCCAAGGACCTCAATCGCATAGAGGCGCATACAAGACTTTTAGTAGACCGGCTCAACAGCTATGGCTATATGGTGGATGTACAAACAAAGCAGCAGTGGGAGGACCTGGATATTCCGACCCGGGGCGAGATAGATCGTATCCGCAGCAACGTGGATGCCTTGCAAACCGCGTTTTATGCTATGCCGGATTGGCGGAAAATCCTTTATAACAACACCGTCGATTTTAAGCAAACCAACGCACTGGAGTGGGATTTGTACATCTTGTATATCTGGTTATTTCGTATGCTGTCTGCCTTCCGGCACAGTGGGACGGCGCATTCAGGACAAGGGGGATTGATTGTGTGAAGGATAGAGTCAGCACAAAAGTATTGGATAACGGGGCCATACGTTATGGTATTTACGATGAAGCGGGGAAGCTGCTTCGCTATGAGTACATCCGGCCGGAGGATGAGCCCATTGAAGAGGGTACACCGCTCAACAAAGCGTCCTTGCTATCGGATGCAACGACGCAGGCCTATGGCCTGCCAACGAGCGCCGTGCCGGATGAGGCGCTGCTTTCTGCCAGAAGGTTTACAGAAAAAACACGGGATGATTTGACGGCATACACAGATGGTTTGCACGAAGATTCCATCCGATATACCGATGAAACAAGAGCTGATATGGAGAAAGAACAGAAAATCCACAGCGTGAGCACATTTCAAAAAATGATGATGGGAGGATTCCGATAATGGCAATGAAATTGTTTGAAGCGAGCGGAACATTTAACCCAGAAACCTACGGACTGAAGATCGGCGATGTGCTGGAAGTGATCGTTGTCGGCGGTGGCGGTGGTGGTTGTGGCAGCTATAGCAGTATTGGAGGCGGCGGTGGTAAAGGCGGTAACGGCGATAACGGTGGTGGTGGTGGTGGTGGCGGTGGCGGTGGCTATGGCGGCGGTGGCGGCGGCGGCGGTGGCAGTGCCAACGCCAACGGCGGCGGTGGCGGCGGCAGCGGGTACATTCGTTATGCATCCATTATACTAACTACTATATCACAGATTCCGGTTACTATTGGCGGCGCAGGATCTGGAGGGGCGGCTGGTTCATCTTCATCGGCTACGGCTGGGAGCGCATCATCTTTCGGCAGTTACGCATCCGCTCCTGGTGGGGGGCCTGGGAATAGTGCATCTAGTGGCGCAGGCAATACAGCAGGAGGCGTTCCTGGGAGGAGCTTCAATTCTTCAGGCAGCAGCTACTCCGGAGGTGGTGGTGGAGGCGGAGGCGGATATGTACTTGGAATGCCATCCATGTGTTCAGGAGGTGGCTCCGGAGGCTCTTCCTTGACAACTGATGGCGGTTCTTCCGGGGGAACTGGTGGCGGCGGTGGCGGCGGTGGCGCCGGTAATACTTCGGGCGGCGGTTCTTCTCTGCCTGGAACATCGCAATATGGTGGTAGCGGTGGCCGATCTAATCAAAAAGGCACCGATGGTGGTGTTGGGCACGGTATGGTTGCTGTATTTTGGTGAGTGAGGTGGAATAATGAAATATCTTTTAATGGACGAAAATTTTGTGAAAGAAATCATATTTGAGGAAGACCCAGTTTTCCCCGGCGTGCCGGTGCAGGAGCGATATGCGCCCGATTTTGTATCCAAATTACGATCGGTTGCAGACGATGTGTGCGTAGACCCAAGTGATATTTGGGACGAGGCAACTAAAGCATTTTGTAAGCAGCCGCATGCGTTAGAACAGGTTGACATGCCTGGTACAGAGAAACTAGGCACATAAGTCTGTAAGCGAAATAAAAAACCGCCCCATGAGGGGCGGCAAGGTTTGACAGGAAGCGGCGCAGGATGCTATGATGATGTTGGCGCTGTTGTAAAAACAAGCGGTTAGCCACTCCCTTGAGAAAGGGGGTGAGGCAGATGGGAAACGAACGTTGGATGAAAGTCCTTCGTTTTGCGGTGTGTTTGATCGTGGTCTTTCTGATCATGGTTTACATAGCCCCAAACGCGTACTGACCGCTCGGCTGGTCCCCGAACGGTCAGTGAGGTAAAACTTACTAATCAGTAATGAGGGCTAACCGCTTTGCAACAGCGTCCTTGTATATTCATTATAGCATTCCGCCCGGTTTTGTCAAGTGATGAAGCCGGGTGATTTTGCGCCCGGAAGAAGGGAGCGCTTAATATGCTCAACAGCAGAGAGATCGGCAGGCTGCGGCCTGATGTGGCGGAAAATTGCCGGGCGTTTATCAAGAAGTGCGCGGCGGCGGGCTACCCAGTGCTGGTCACCGGCACGGTGCGCGATGACGAGTTCCAGCTGGACTGTTACCGCAAGGGCACCGGCGGGAAGCCGCCCGCGACCTTTCACAGTGTCAAGGCCGGTCTGGCCTTTGATGTTTGCAAGAACGTGAAGGGCCAGGAATACAGCGACGCGGCCTTCTGGGCCGGTGTCGGCAAGATCGGACAACAGATGGGCTTCACCTGGGGTGGATCATGGAAGCGCGTGGACAAGCCCCATTTTCAGTGGGACTCACATGGCAAGTATGGTGACGCAGACATTGTGGCGGGACGGTATCCGCCGCAGATGCCACTTTATAAGGAGGAAAAGGATATGACTAAGGAAGAGACAAAGAAGTTGTTTGATGAGATGTTGGCCGAGCGTGACGCGGTGATTGCCGGCGTCAACGCAAAGACGGCCACTTGGGCGCAATCGGCCTGGGACGAGGCAAAGAAGGCTGGACTGTTCGACGGCACCAGACCCGGTGCGCCGCTGACCCGTCAGGAGGCTGCGATCCTTTTGCAGCGGCTGGGGCTCAGCGGAAAGGGCGTGTGATGTGATGGAGCATGTCAGTGCATTCAAAGCCACAAGCACTGCGATTTTGGCCGCCTTGACGGCCCTCTGGGGTTGGTTCGGCTGGCTGGTGCTGCTGTGGGTGGGCTTGATGCTTCTCGACTACATCACCGGCTCCGTGGCCGCGGGCAAGGACGGTACTTGGTCGTCTAAAGTGGCGCGGGACGGCATCTTTCACAAGCTTGGTTGCATCGTGGCCGTGATGGTGGCGGGCGGGGCGGATCTGCTGATTCGAACGGTGTTGGAGAATATACCGGGCATCAGCTTACCCTTTGACTACACCGTGCTGCTGTGTCCGCTGGTGTTGGTGTGGTATATCCTCACGGAGCTGGGTAGCATCATCGAAAACGCCGCCGCGATGGGTGCGCCGGTGCCGGGGTTTCTCAAAACCGCGCTGCAAAAGTCCAAGGATGCGGTGGATGAGTGGGATGAGAGGGTGCCGTGAACAAAACGAGCGCCGAAGGTGGGGGGTATTCCCTTACCTTCGGCACTTATTTGCTGCATTCCTGCCAATCACCCATAAATCTCCAGTATATCTAAAACAAGTAAATAAAAACAGACTTGTTTTTTTCTCCCAGCAAAGTATGATAGGGGTATCATGACTATATAAGGAGGAAAACAACATGAAACGCTTACAAAACGTCATTTCCTTGCTGCTTGCCCTGGTGCTGCTGGGTGGCTTTGCTCTCGTCGCGCCGGTTGGGGCGGTGGAGGAAGCACAGGCCCCGCAGTGGGTGGAGAAAAGTCCAATGATATCAGAAAGGTTATGCAATGGTGCAGAAGTGGTCAACGGAAGCATATATGTGTTAGGAGGATATAGACAAGATGAAGTAAGGTTAAGTAGTGTAGAAATCTATAACCCTAAGACAGATCGGTGGACAAGTGGGACGGCTATGCCGTCGCCCAGGAATAGTTTTGGCAGTGTTGTATTAAATGGAAAGATTTATATTATGGGTGGTTATAATGGTCAAAACTACATAAATAGTATGGATATTTATGACCCCGTAACAGATAGCTGGGAAAGTGGACCTTCTATGTCAGTTGGGCGGGCTTTTTTGAGTGTGGCCACTGTAGATGGTAAGATATATGCGATGGGGGGAAGAGACGCAGAAAGCTATAAAAGTGTGGTGGAAATATACGATCCTGAAACAAACATTTGGACAATGGGAACGAAGCTTCCACAAGGAACGAGTCATTTTTCTTCAGTAGTTTGGAACAATAAAATTTATGTATTTGGTGGTAGTGCTCAGGGTACCATCTCTAATAATGTATTTGTTTATGATAATCAAATACATATCTGGGAAGAAGTGTCTGCTTTGCCGGACAGATTTACTGCAGCTAGTGCTGAGATAGTCGGTGATCAGATTTATTTGCTTGGTTCAGAAATTATAAATAATCCTAATGGAGCTTCTAATAAAGTCTATATTTTTAACCTTTCCACTAACGAGTGGCATAATGGGCCGGATATGATGAGAGCAAGATGTTTTCATGCATCAGCCGTTGTAAATCAAACCATCTATGCTATAGGGGGGCGCGCTGGAGATCGCACATGGCTAAACCAAATGGAGGCCTTGGAGCTTGCCGCACCAGACCCAACACCATCTGGCAAGCTGGCGGTTTTGTTAAACACAGGGGAGACGGTGCAGTTATCGGCGACGGATGACCTGGCCGACAACGCAGACTTCACCTGGACAAGCTCCAGTGTAAACGTGGCTACGGTGGATGCAAACGGCAGGGTGCGGGCGGTCGCGCCGGGATTGAGCGAGATCACGGCCACAAGTGCGGACGGGACCTTTAACCAGAGCATCCCGGTGCGGGTACTGCCGGGTACGGCGGACTTTTTTCGTCTGGCGGTACATATGCAGCCCGGGCAGAGCAGGCGCTTGAGTATGTCGGATCAGCAGGAGAACGTGACTTGGCGATCTCTGAATGAAGCCATTGTCACAGTGGACACAAGCGGACGGGTCACCGCGGTGGGGGTCGGGTTGGCTATCGTGGAAGCAAGCGCCAGCGATACGACGCAGCAGATGTATGTGAGAGTGAAGACTGCTTAAGTAATATTACAGCAAGCGCCGAGGATGGGGGAAAAGAACTCTTTGCTTCCACGGATGATATATGTTTGCTAGTAATGTGTTAGTAACCGAAAAAGGATATGTGCTGATATAGGTGGAAAAAGTTCGTTTTTTATTCAGAAATAGCCGCAATACGCATTTATACGCGATCATATGTAATTAAATAAACTTGCGACACGCCTTTTAAGCAGGGTGTCCGGGGTTCGAATCCCCGACGGGTCACCAAGAAAACCCTTGAGTTTCAACGACTCAAGGGTTTTCTTTTGTGCACATCTGGCACTGCATACTTTACACCCTCTTTTTAATGAGAAAGGGTGATATCGCGTTCAAATGTATTGCCCTTTTAGGAGCAGTAGTATGAAAAGACTGCCGGTGGATGATGGTTCCTCCGGCAGTCTTTTTCAGTTCATAAACATTTGTGTCCAGTAGTTTCCGTTTGCTACATATCCAACGCCAATTTGAGTATAGGCGCTGTTTAAAATGTTTGCCCGGTGTCCAGACGAGTTCATCCATGCATCCACAACGGCTTTGGGGGTTCTTTGCCCATAGGCGATATTTTCAGCCGCTGCGCGGTAAGACAGGCCAAAGGATTTTATCATTTGGAATGGGGAGCCGTATGTAGGGCTGGTATGGGAGAAGTAGTGCTTATCTACCATGTCCTGCGATTTATACCGCGCAATACGGGAGAGCTCCCAATTGACGGTCAGGGGCTTGAGTTTGTTCTGAACGCGTGCCTCATTGGTGAGGCGGACCACCTCTGCCTCAAAGGCCGTCACAGAGCTGTCTAGGCTGGGGATGTTTAAGGATTGACTGGGGTAAATGAGGTCTGGGTTTGCTATCTGCGGATTGGCCTGAATGATCTCGCTGGTTCCCACCTGGTACTTGACGGCCAGCTTCCACATGGTATCACCGGGGACTACTGTGTGCGTCAGGGCCAATGCGCTCGTGGATATCATGGTTACCGTTAAAGCAACCGATGCGATTTTTGGTATAAGATTATTCATGTATAGTTACCTCCTGTTGTTAATAGGGTAACATCTTTCCAGTGCGTGTTTCAATGTAAAGATTTTGGTAGTAAGGTGGTGATAAGTGGCAAAGCGAACAGCAAAGCAGCAGCGGTTTGTGGATGCGTATTGGCTTGACCTTTATGCCACGCAGGCGGCGTATGTTTGTTTGAAAAGTTTGACAGACAACAAAAAAGCCGCCCTGTCAGGGGCGGCAAGATTTGCTAAGACACAGCGCAGGATGGTTGATCATTTTGTTGGCAAGCTCGAAAAGCTGTCTAATAACTGAAAGATTTCTTCATCATTAAACACTGGCGTATAGTAAGCCGTGTCCATCAGCGCATAGTACTCTTGACCAGATTGCGTATAGCGCAAGAAGGGTCGAATGGCAAAAAAGCTTTCGGCTTTTGTTTTCTCGGCGTCGCTTGTCAATTGAAAGTTGAACAATCGCATTTCCTTTGCCGGAAGTACGTTGTTTTCCAAGAGTTGCTCATCTTCTAAACGAGACGAAGAAAGAATGGATACGGTCGGATGATTCGTTTCCAACTCGAACTCCAATGAATTGATATAGATATCTTCGTTGGACTCGTTGATGATTTCAGCAAAGTATAGTTCAAACAAATTGCTACCAGAAAACATTCTGTCAAAAGAAAAGGGAGATGCAGGCATATCTTTGACGACTATCTTCCAACTGCCAATGTTATAACTTGCTTCCGTTTCATCCTCACTTGTGATTTTGACTTCGCTTATCCGATAGGTGCCGACCGAAAGTTGTGGCAGTTCTAAAAAAAGCGAATCCAAGGCATAACCGTTTCCTTTGTCGCCTTCCGCTATACTAAACTTATCAACCACAATTTCACCTTGATCTGATTGTAATGTCAAGCTTTTCAGTTGCGGCCTGGCTTGGCTGCCCTTTTTGAGAACATTAATATAGTAAAGATTTAAGGTTGGACTTTCCTGTGTTGCGTAGCCTAAGTAGGCGTCCCTTTTGATAAAATAAAGCCCATCTTCCGCGTGGTCTTGCGCGCGCTCAGCGTTGCAGGAGGCCAGTAAGGTCAAACAAATTATGAGGAAAATACCGAGGTATTTTTTCAAGAAATGACTCCCTCTTTGATACAGAATAAAAATTGATAATGTTGCCTCTATCGACTGTTTCTTCCCGTCGATTCGTAACGGAAGCCGTGTAGGTCACCGATGAACCTATCCAGGGGAAAATGGATTTGTTTGTTTGACCGGACGCACTGTCGGATGTTATATTTGACAGCGCAGAACTAGCAATCGAAATACTAAAAAAGGCAGCGAATAAACAAACGGCAAAACGTGTTTTCATTTGAAACCCTCCTGAAATTTTTGTGTGCCATATGGATAGGTTGATAAAACAGATATTTCCTCCTTCAACATATAGGCCAAAGTATACAGAAAAGGACGCATTGTCTATTTCCTTTAGACGCTTGCCATCCGCATCAAAATAGTATTGAAAAATATTCACTTTGGCCTTCTCCGGACCATAGCCGCCATAAGAGATCTCTGCCTCGCCATAGAATTGAAAAATGATTTCTTTTGTATCCTTTTTGCTGGATATCCCATAAATGTCCTGCCGGTTTGCTCCGGAAAGCTTACGATAGCCCTTCCTATTTCGTTTTTATTGACATTCTGAAATTAACCTGATTTAGTACTATTTTACACTATTTATTTAAAAATTCAACAAAAATTATATATATACTACAAATTTAAGAGTAACATACAAGCGTTTGAACTTTTTTTCTTTCTCAAGACATGTGAAACCTGCGGCCTTTCCGCATAAAGGTGCTGTAGAGGGAAGGGCTGAATGCCACGCAGCAGATGTGTGTGTGAGTCAAGGCGGCTTAGGCAGCAGACGCATCGTCATATAACAGAACGCGCCGGAGATGTTCCTTGCCGGTTTCCATCAAATCTATTCGGGTGGTGGTAATGCTGCTGTGTCCCAGCAGATCGGCGAGGCGTGAAAGATCCTTTTCGACACTGAAAAAAGACCGTGCGGCTTTTGCCTTTGCAGTCCACTGTGGCGCGGCCTGCCTGCACCGCCTGCGCCGTTGCCGGGCAGTAAAAACAGGAAGTAAAGCATCCTGCTTTCGTGCGATTTGCCTAGCGGTCACAAGCTGGAAACTCGTTTTTCATGGAAACTGCCCACGCGAATTTCCTTGACATTTCTGTCATCATTGCATATAGTGATACTATACATATTGATAGAGGCGCGGTGCGCAATAAGTATCCGAGAATAGAGCCATGCAGGGCGAGTCGGAGAAAGGTGCCATCGCCGAAGTCGACTTTCTCTGCATGGAGGGTTTGGCTGGGCAGACAAGCGAAAAGCTGTCTGACTGTCGCAAAGCAATTTGCGGAGGGCTATCTTGATACGAACCTTGCCGACGACCGGTGGAACAGAATCGAAAGACAGATTCTTACCGGGCAGCTATGAGACAAGATGACATCAAGCAGCCAATCCGCAATGGCTGCTTGATTTTTTATAGGCAAATCTCATAGAATGATAAAGAAAGCGTGGGGGTTTATGATGAAGAAGACAATTTTTAAGGGTATTGCAACCGCCTTGGTCACACCAATGGATGAAAGTGGCGTCCGTTACGAGCAGTTCGGCAAACTCATTGACGATCAGATTGCCGCGGGCATTGATGGCCTGGTCGTCTGCGGGACAACGGGCGAGGCCTCGACCTTAACGGATGATGAGCACCGCCGCGTGATCACCTACGCCGTGGAACGCGCGGCGGGCCGCGTGCCCATCATTGCGGGTACCGGCAGCAATGAGACGGCCTATGCGCTGGAACTGACGCGCAGCGCCTGCGCATCCGGCGCGGATGCCGTGCTGGTGGTGACGCCTTATTACAATAAGGCGACCCAAAAGGGCCTCATCCAGATGTACAATACCATTGCCGATGCCAGCAGCAAGCCTGTTATCCTCTATAATGTGCCTTCACGCACCGGCGTCAATATTGAGCCCGCCACCTACGAAGTCCTGGCGGAGCATGAAAATATCGTCGCCATCAAGGAGGCCAACGGCAATCTCTCAAAGATTGTGGAGACGATGGCGCGGGTGCGCGGCAAATTGGATCTTTATTCGGGCAATGACGACCAGATCGTGCCCATCATGGCCATGGGCGGCATCGGCTGCATCTCTGTGCTGTCCAATGTCATCCCCGCGCAGACGCGCGAGATCTGCACCCGTTTCTTTGCCGGCGACATTGCCGGCAGCGCCGAACTGCAGTGTAAGTACTACGCGCTCATTGAAGCGCTGTTTTGTGAAGTGAATCCCATCCCGGTCAAGGCGGCCATGTCCGCGTTGGGTTACTGTGAGAATTTCTTCCGTCTGCCCCTGACGACGATGGAGGAGAGCAACCAGGCGCGCCTGCTGCGCGTCATGAGAGATATGGGGTTGCCGGTGTGAGAGGGAGTCGAGTCATTGTTTGCGGTGCCTCGGGCCGCATGGGGCAGGAGGTCATCCGCCTGATTGAAGAATCGGATGACCTGCTCCTGGCCGCCGCGGTAGATCAGGCCGGGGGTGAAGGGGTTTGCCAAAGCCTGAAGGAAGTGACGGCCGAGGCAGATGTCTTGGTGGACTTTTCCAACCACGCGTCTGTGTGGGATATTTTGGCGTTCTGTGAATTCAGACATGTGCCGGTTGTGATCGCCACCACCGGCCACACACCGGAAGAACTGACCCGTATTGGGCAGGCCAGCGAACGCATCGCAGTCTTTCATTCCGCGAATATGTCGGTCGGAGTGGCGCTGCTCACCCGTTTGGTGAAACAGGCGGCGGCCATCTTCCGCGGCTGCGATGTGGAGATCATTGAAAAACACCACAATCGTAAGGTTGACGCACCAAGCGGAACGGCGCTGCTGCTGGCCGATGCGGTGCGGGAGGAGCGCCCTGACGCGGTCTATGTCTATGGCCGCGAAGGGATCGCAAAGCGCGAACCCCATGAAATTGGCATCCACGCCCTGCGTATGGGCAATGTTGTGGGCGATCACGAGGTCATTTTCTCAACCGATTCCCAGACCATCACGCTGCGCCATGAGGCGCATGACCGCGCGCTCTTTGCCGAGGGCGCCATCGCGGCAGCCAATTTCATTATCGGCAAAGAGAAAGGGCTGTATCGTATGGAACAGCTGATGGGTGAAACGTGACAGCCCTGTTTGAATCAGATTACAAAGGAGAGGCACAAGGCATGAATATTGGTATTGTTGGCTATGGCAATTTAGGAAAAGGGGTGGAGGCCGCGTTGCGCGCCTGTCCGGACATGGCGCTCAAGGCCGTCTTTACCAGGCGCGACCCCAAAGAGCTCTCCATCCGCAGTACGGATATTCCGGTTGTCTCCTACGATGAGATTGCCGCTTGGAAGGATCGGATCGATGTGATGATCCTCTGCGGCGGCAGCGCAACGGATCTGCCCACCATGACGCCAGAGCTTGCCCACCACTTCCATGTGGTGGATAGCTTTGACACCCATGCCAATATCCCCGCACATTTTGAGACGGTTGATGCTGCTGCGCGGGCGGGCAACACGATTGCGGTGATATCTGTGGGCTGGGATCCGGGTCTGTTTTCCGTCAGCCGCCTGTACGCTACTGCCATTTTGCCCAAGGGTTCGGACTATACCTTTTGGGGAAAGGGCGTGAGCCAGGGCCATTCCGACGCCATCCGCCGCATTCCGGGCGTATTGGATGCGCGGCAGTATACCGTGCCGGTTCCGGCGGCGGTCGAGCGGGTGCGCGCGGGGGAAAATCCGGTTCTGACAACACGCGAGAAGCATACAAGGCAGTGCTACGTCCTGGCCGCGCCCGATGCCGACCGTGAGGAGATAACACACGCCATCAAGACCATGCCCAACTATTTTGCAGACTATGACACCACCGTCAGCTTTATCACCGCAGAGGAGATGGCGCAGCAGCACAGTGGCCTGCCGCACGGCGGCAGCGTGATCCGCAGCGGTGTGACGGGTTTTGATGATGAACACAAGCATACCATTTCGTACAGCTTGCAGCTGGACTCCAACCCCGAATTTACCGCCAGCGTGCTCGTTGCCTGCGCCAGAGCAGCGTATCGTTTGGCCGACGAAGGCCAAAGCGGCTGTAAGACGATTTTTGATATTCCGCCGGCGGCCCTGTCGCCGCAGTCTGCCGCCGCGCTGCGGGCAGGCATGTTATAAACCGGAGAGATAGGAGAATCATGGAGATGCTCTACGATAACCTGTCCGTCAACGAACACGGACACCTGACCATCGGCGGCGTGGATACCGCCGCTTTGGCGCAAAAGTATCAAACGGCATTGTATGTGCTCGACGAGGATCAGCTGCGTCATAACTGCCGCCTGTACCGTGATGCCATGCGCGCGCACTTTGGAGAGGATTCCCTGCCGCTGTTTGCCGGCAAGGCGCTTTGCTTCAAAAAGCTCTATCACATTTGGGAGGAAGAAGGGCTCTGCGCGGACGTGGTTTCGCCGGGTGAACTGTATACGGCCCTGGCCGCGGGCTTTCCACCGGAGCGTCTGTTTTTCCACGGGAACAATAAGACGGATGAGGATATCCGCTTTGCCATAGACAAGCGCATCGGCTTTTTCATTGTGGATAATGAGCATGAATTAGCCGCTGTCAATGCCTATGCCAAAGAGCAGGGGATTTGCCAAAAAGTGCTGCTGCGCGTCACGCCCGGCATTGATCCCCATACCTTGCAGGCGATCAACACGGGGCGCATTGATTGTCAGTTCGGCCGTCCCATTGAAACCGGGCAGGCGGCGCGTTTTGTGGCGCTGGCGCTCAAACAAGAGCATCTGGATGTATGGGGTTTTCACAGTCATATCGGGTCGCAGATCTTTGATGTGCAGCCCTTTTGCGATGCGGTGGAGATTTTGCTTGCCTTTGCCGCGCAGCTGCGTGAGCAGTTTGGCTTTGTGGCGCGCGTGTTTAACCTGGGCGGCGGCTTCGCTGTGCGCTATACGGAAGAAGACCCGGTGGTGGATATTCCGGAAAACATCGCGCGCTTGGCTGCGTATTTGAAACAGGGCTGTGAGAAGTATGCCTATCCCCAGCCGCGCATCTACATGGAACCCGGTCGGAGCATTGTGGCCAACGCGGGTCTGACGCTCTACACCGTGGGCGGGGTGAAGGAAATCGAAGGGTATCGCAGCTATGTCACCGTGGACGGCGGCATGACGGATAACCCCCGCTATGCGCTCTATGGCGCCAAGTATACCGTTCTGGCGGCCGGCCGCATGCGAGACCGGGCGGAAGGGCGTTATGCCATTGCGGGCCGCTGCTGCGAGAGCGGTGATCTGCTCCAAGAGGATGTGCCGCTGCCCCGTCTGGAGAGAGGTGACATTTTGGCAGTTCTGACCACCGGCGCTTATAACTTTGCCATGTCCTCCAACTATAACCGTCTGTGTCGCCCTGCGATAGTCATGGTGCGCGGTGGAGAGGACAGCTTGGTGGTGCGGCGGCAGACCTTTGAAGATCTGCTGGCTTGTGACCTGTAAATACGAAGAAAATAACAGTGCGGGATACTCCGGTGAAGGAGTATCCCGCATTTTTTGATTAGAGCGCATAGGTGCTAAGAAACAACGTGACGGCGTCGCGGTACATTTCAGGTTCGTGGCTATATAGCTCCGCATGCGGGCTACTCTCCGAGGTCACGAGTTGCTTGTTTTCGTGCCCGATGGCATCGAATAAATCCTGGCCCATGAAGAAGGGTGTCACCTTGTCTACCTTGCTGTGAAAGATGAGGGTGGGAGTGGTGCTAGTCTTGATCCAATCCGTCACCAGGAGATCCTGAAAGGAAAAACCATGTTTCAGTTTCATGGCAAGATTGCCGCTCCACATCATATAGGGAAGGGGCAGCGAGGTTTCCCGGCTGATCTGCTCCAACACTGTTTCGATGAGAAAGGCGCCGTCGCTGATGGGGCAATCCAGAATGGCGCCGTCGATTTTGCTGTCGTCCCGGCCAAGGGCGATCCCGACGGTGGCCCCGCCAAAGGAAGTGCCCCAGGCAATCAACCTTTGGTCTTCTGTCAGTTTCTCGTCCACATAGTTGACGCAGTCGAGCAGGTCATAACTCTCCCAAAAACCAAAGCTGTTGTAGGGCGCGGTGTTTTCGCCGGAGTTTGCCTGATCGTAAGCGAGAACATCATAACCCAGATCCAAGAATATCTGCGCCACGGGGTAGGTGGTGCTGCGCGTGCCGCCCAGGCCGTGGACCAGAATGACGCAGCCGCGGCGATCACTCTGGTCGGTTTTTAAATAGTCCGCCGGGATACTGTGCGTATCACGGGTGGAGGGGATGGCGATGGTTTCTGCCTGGTAGTTGCTTTTGAACTCATCGAGCGGGAATGAGATCGCGTCCAGGTACGCCTTGGCGTTTTGTGTGGTCGTTTCGTTGTCGGTTTGATTGAGGACGCCGTCGGCAACGGCCAGGCCGGTCCATACCGTCATGGCAATGGCTGCGATCAGGGTCAGAGACAGTAGGATCAGAAAGATGCGCAGGACCAAGGATTGTGTTCGTTTCATGTGTGGCTCCTATTCCTGAAGTCGGATATGGGCTGGCTCAGCGAATATTACCCGTGCGGCGCGCTTCGTCTGCAACAGCACGCGCGACAGCTTCCGCCGCGCGTGGATCGAGCGGAGAAGGGATGATGTAGTCCGAACGCAGCTCGTCATCCGGAATCAGGGACGCAAGAGCCAGCGCGGCACGCTGCTTCATGCCCTCGGTGATACGGCGCGCGCCGACCGAAAGCGCCCCGCGAAAGAGCCCCGGAAACACCAGCACGTTGTTGATCTGGTTCGGAAAGTCCGAGCGGCCCGTGCCGACCACAGCCGCGCCGTGCGCCTTGGCGAGATCCGGCATGATCTCCGGCGTGGGATTGGCCATAGCAAGGATGATGGGGTCTTTGGCCATGGAGGCGACCATCTCGCCGCTAACCAGGCCCGGACGGGAGACGCCGACGAAGATATCCGCGTCGCGCAGCGCATCGGCAAGCGACCCCTGTCGATCTTCCGGGTTGCTGATCTCGGCCAGGTGGCGGTGTTCAGGCGAGAGCGTCGTGTCATGACGGGAGAGGATGCCGCCTTGGTCACAAAAAATGAGATTGGAAAAGCCCATGTCCAGCAGGAGTTTGCCGCTGGCGGTTCCGGCCGCGCCCGCCCCGCAGATGACCAGACGGACATCTTCGCGGCGTTTTTGTACGACTTTCAAGGCATTGGTGAGCGCTGCTGCGATGACCACGGCGGTGCCGTGCTGGTCATCATGAAAGACCGGAATATCGCAGCGCTCCTGCAGACGGCGTTCCACGTCAAAGCAGCGCGGCGCGGCGATGTCCTCCAAGTTGATGCCGCCGAAGCTTTTTGAGAGCAGGGCGATGGTCTCCACCAGCTGATCGGTATCTTGCGTGTCCAGGCAGAGCGGGAAGGCGTCCACATCAGCGAACTCTTTAAAGAGCACGCATTTGCCCTCCATCACAGGCATGGCCGCGGCAGGGCCGATATTACCCAGCCCGAGCACGGCCGAGCCATCGGTGATGACGGCGACAAGCTTACTGCGGCGGGTCAAGGCATAGGACTGGTTTTCGTCCTCATAAATGGCGAGACAGGGCGCGGCAACGCCGGGCGTATAGGCCAGAGAGAGGTCGGACGCGCTGCGGATGGGGACGCGGGAGACGACTTCGATTTTACCTTCCAGACGCATATGCAGCGCCATGGCTTCTTGCTTGATATCCATGCTTTGAAGCTCCTTATACCATATCTTCCGGGTGGAAGGCGAGATCAAAGGACTCACTTGTCATGAGTCCGAGCGCGAGCGCCGCGTCTTTGAGCGAAATATGATCCGCAAATGCCCGCTTGGCGATGGCCGCGCCGTTTTCATACCCGACGTGCGGGGTCAAGGCCGTGACGGTCATGAGGGATTGGCGGAGATTTTCCGCCATGCGGCTTTCGTTGGGGCGCAAGCCGATGAGACAGTGCTGCGTGAATGAGCGCACAGCATCCGTGAGCAGGCGCAGCGATTGTAAGTAATTATAGGCGCAGACGGGCATAAAGACATTGAGCTGAAAGTTACCCTGCGAGGCGGCCAGGGAAACGGCGGTGTCGTTGGCCATGACCTGCACCGCGACCATGGTGAGCGCCTCGCATTGAGTGGGGTTGACCTTACCCGGCATGATGGAGGAGCCGGGTTCATTTTCAGGGATGAAAATTTCACCCAGACCGCAGCGCGGCCCGCTGGCCAGCCAACGCACGTCGTTGGCGATCTTCATCAAGTTGGCGGCCAGCGCCTTGAGCGCACCGTGGGAAAAGACCAGCGCATCTTTGGCCGAGAGCGCGTGGAACTTATTATCTGCCGCGCGGAAAGGCTGCCCGCAGTGTTCGCAGAGCGCCTGTATGGCTCTCTCGGCAAAGCCGGCGGGTGCATTGAGCCCCGTGCCAACGGCGGTTCCTCCCAGAGCCAGATCAAGCAGCGGATCCAGCGAGCGGCGGATCATATCCATCCCCTGGGCGATCATACCGCGCCAACCGGAGATCTCTTGGCCGAAGGTGATGGGCACGGCGTCCTGCAGATGCGTGCGCCCGGTTTTGAGGAGATGGCCATAGGTTTGCTCAAGGTCAAGCAGGACCTCGTGCATGGCTTCTAACTGCGGCAGCAGGGCGTTTTGCAGTTGAAGCACGGCGGCGACGTGCATGGCGGAGGGAAAGACGTCGTTGGAGCTCTGCGAGAGGTTGACATGGTCGTTAGGATGTAGTATCTTCTCCCCAAGTAGATCATTGCCGCGCTTGGCAATGACTTCGTTCAGGTTCATATTGGTCTGCGTTCCGCTGCCGGTTTGCCAGACCGATAGTGGGAATTCGGCCGAATGCTTCCCCGCGAGTATCTCATCGCAAGCGGTGATGATGGCGCGGGCCTTCTCCTCGTCCAGACGGCCCAGGGCGTTATTTGCCTCGGCGCAGACGCGCTTGAGCATGGCAAGAGCCGCAAGAAGCGGCTCCGGCATGCGTTCTTCTCCAATGGCAAAGTGAGCGAGGCTCCGTTGGGTTTGGGCGCCCCAAAGCCGATCGGCCGGGACGCGCACATCGCCGAAGGTATCATGTTCAATTCGATAGTCCATAAGAGCCTCCGATCATAAGCTTGCGGTTTTGTCAGGGGGTTTGATCTGCGACAAGACCTCACCGATCGCGCCGGAGATGACCAGGTCGGCCTTGGCGCCCAAAGCGGTGGTATCCTTATTGATGAGCACCAGATGTTTGCCGCGGAAGTATTGGACCAGACCGGCGGCGGGGTAGACCACCAAAGATGTGCCGCCGATGATGAGCAGATCCGCCTTTCGCAAATGGGACACGGCGCGGTTCATGATATCAGAATTCAGGCCTTCTTCGTACAGGACCACATCCGGCCGCACCATGCCGCCGCAGTTTTCACAAGTGGGAATGCCGGCGCCGTCTGCGAGGAAGGAGACCGGGTACTGCCTGCCACAGCTGCTGCAATAGTTGCGGTGTACCGAGCCGTGCAGCTCAAGCACTTCACGGCTGCCGGCCATTTGATGCAGGCCGTCAATATTTTGTGTGATGACGGCGCGCAGTTTGCCGGACTGCTCCAATGCAGCGAGCGCCAGATGCGCGGGATTCGGTTTGGCCCAGAGCGCCAGCATTTTTTCGCGATAAAAGTCAAAAAATTCAGCGGAGTGAGAGAGCAAAAAGCTATGACTGAGCATGGTTTCGGGCGGATAGGGGTATTTTTGCTGATACAGTCCATCCACACTGCGAAAATCGGGAATGCCGCTCTCGGTGGAAACACCGGCGCCGCCGAAAAAGACAATATATTCGCTTTCGTTGATCCATTGTTGAAGCGTAGGTAACGAAGTATCCATGGTAAGCTCCTTTCTGTATGCTTGCACAAAAAGCGGATTAGCGCCTGGGCTTGTGATTGCCGCCGCGGGAGTTGAAGTCTTGCCCTCTGGCGCTATCAATGTGATCAATATTATTGTTGCGTTTTCCGCGCGGCGTACGGCGCAGCGCGCGGCGATAGCGCATGAAAGCGATGATCAGCAGGGCCAGGGCAACAAGCCAGAGAATGGGATTGGTCAGTAGCGTCATGAGGATGGAACCCAGCATACGCAGGATAGAACGCTCCACGTTGTTGGAGGCAAGCAAGTCGACGCTTTCGTACTCTTTGCCGTCATAACTGACCTGCACGCTGCCGAGCACCTGGTCTTTTCGAATCGGGGCGCGCAATGTTTCCTGCGAGAGTGTGACATCAATCGTGACGAGCTCCTTGTCAAAATCCACTGGCAGAATGGCGTCAACCGTTTTGCCCGGCACAGCCACAACATGGGCAGCCTGCTTGCCCCAGTCAACCGGCACTTCACGCATGAGCGTATCGGGCCCGAGCAAAGTGGTCTGCTTGAAGTTGGAAAAGCCCCATTTGAATAGGTTGGAGCTTTCGGTAAACTGCAAACGGTTGACGCCGCCCTTTTCATTGGGTGTGTTTTTCGCATCCAAAACAACGGCAATCAAGGTGCGGCTGTTTTTTTGTGCGGAGGAGGCCAGGCAAAAACCTGCTTCTAAGGTGGTGCCTGTCTTGACGCCGGTGGCGTAAGAGTAGGTGTAGCCGGGAATTTTGCGGTCGGTCAGCAGGGCGTTGCTGCTGGAAAAGGTGCGCTCCTCGGAGAGGTTGGTGGCGGGCACGGTGTAGCGTGTGGTGGAGACGATCTTTTGAAACAGCGGGTTGGTCATGGCCTGCTTGACCATCAAATAAATATCGTAGGCAGAGGAATAATGCCGGTCGTTGTGCAGACCGTGCGGATTGACAAAATGCGTGTTTGTCATGCCCAGTTCAGCGGCGCGGGCGTTCATTTTTTCAACGAAGGCAGGCACGCTGCCGCTCACAGCTTCGGCCAGAATGTTGCCGGCCTCATTGGCGGAGGGAACGAGCAGACAGTAGAGCAAATTTTCCACCGAAATCTGCTCGCCGGGCTGTATATTTTGTGTGGTGGAGTCCTCGGTCAGGTCGGAGGAGGCGTTGGCCGAAGCGGTGATCATGGTGTCCGTTTGCAGCTCGCCCCGGTCGATGGCTTCGAGAACCAAAAGAGCGGTCATCACCTTGGTAATGCTGGCCTGTGGACGCTGCTCGTGCATGTTCTTTTCATACAGTATGGTGCCGTCATAGGTGTCCACTAAAATGGCCGCACTGGCGGTGATCGTGCCAAGCTCGCCTTCGGCCAGGGCCGCGCCGGGCAGGAGGCCGAGGGAGATGACGGCTATGCAGAATATGCTTAGGAAGCGATTTCGGATTTTTTTCATGAGAAGGCCTCGTTTTCTGTGGTGTTTCTATGGTATACTATTGGACAAGCCATCAGGTGGCGCCGTATACCCGGAGGGCGCCTGATGGGATACGGCGGATACTGCCTTTTGATGAATGAAACCAGTATAACAAATAATGCTATGATGCGCAACGGGAGAAGTGAGTGTTAGATGACAAAGTTAAAGGCAGCAGAGCGCGCGATGTTGCTGCTCGTGTTGCTCTTTGTGCTGGCCACGGTTTTTTGGTTTTGGCGGGAAAATCAGGCGCGCAGCTTGGGTTTTGTAGAGGTGGGCAGCAATCAGGAGCAGGTGCAAGGTAAACCGGAACAGCACCCTGCGCCCGGTCTCTTGGATCAGGAACGCATCAATATTAACACCGCCTCGCTGGAAGATCTGTGCCGCTTGCCCGGCATTGGCAAAGTGCGCGCCAAGGACATCATCGCATACCGAGAGCAAGAAGGCGGTTTTGTGGTGGTGGAGGATCTTCTGGCGGTTTCCGGCATAGGCGAAAAGACCCTGGAAAAGCTGCGGCCATATTTGACGGTGGACGGCTGATAGTTTGCGTGTTTAGGTTGAAAAAGGAGGTAAGGACGATGCCCAAAATTTTAGTGGTCGATGATGAAAAGGTGATGGTGAAGGGCCTGAAATTCAATTTGGAAAATGAGGGCTATGAGGTCGATGTGGGCTACCACGGGCGTGAAGCGGTGGACTTGGCCCGCGCCAATGATTATGACATCATTCTCCTCGATTTGATGATGCCGGAAATTGATGGCCTGGAGGCCTGCATGCAGATCCGTGCCTTCTCAGCCGTACCCATCATTATGCTCACAGCGCGCGGTGAGGATACGGACAAGCTTCTGGGCTTTGAGTACGGCGCGGACGATTATATCACCAAACCCTTTAATATCCTGGAGGTCAAGGCGCGTATCCGTGCCCTGCTGCGCAGGTCGAATCATCGCGAAAAGCGCAGCAGCGCCACGGCGGTTGTGCAAGGAGAATGGACGCTGGACACAGAAGCGCGCACGGCGCACTCAGCCCGCGGCGCAGCGGAGCTCACGGCAAAGGAATTTGACCTGTTGGAGCTGCTCATGCGCAACCCCGGCAAGGTGTACAGCCGTGAACAACTGCTCAATTTGGTCTGGGGGTATGCGTACAGCGGCGATGATCGGACGGTGGATGTGCATGTGCGCCGCTTGCGCGAAAAGATGGAGACAGAGCCGGCGCAGCCGCAGTATATCTTGACCAAGTGGGGAGTGGGCTACTATTTCAAAAAGAAATGAGTGGGTGGAAGCCCTGCGGCGTCGCTGCCGCGCCCTGATGCGCCGTGTGAGAGGTGGCTCCATTCAGAAAAGGCTGATGCTGATTTATGCCAGTATCATTCTGGCGGTTCTGATTTTACTCAACACCTATCCGCTCATCATGACGCAAAACATGATGTTTCAATCCAAACAAAAGGCCCTGCAAGGTCAGGCGATTCTGATTGCCAACACCATACCGGTGGCGGAGAAATTGACCGGCGAGGTGGTGGAGCAGTCCATCTCCATGCTGGGCGACTTGAATTATGCGCGCATGATGGTGACCAATGAAACCGGCTTGGTGCTCTACGATTCCGCCGAGACATCCTTGAGCGGACGTTACGCCCTACTCAGCGGCATGGTGTCTGCGTTGCACGGCAATGATGTGTTTTACGGAGAATATAAAGACGGCGTGTTTCGCAGTTGGGCGGCGGCGCCTGTGGTTGTGCGCGGCCGCACGGTGGGCGCGGTGTACATCTATGACACAGACGAGGGGCAGGGCCTCATCATACGCAGTATTCAGAACAATCTGCTGGTGATCTCTCTGCTGGTTTGCGGCTTTTTGATTGTGATATCGCTCTTGCTGCTCAGGGTGTTCGGCAGTCGCATCAATGCCCTGCTGGGTGCGATTCGCAGCGTGCGCGAAGGAGAGTATAACCACCGGGTCAATATTGAAGGGCGAGATGAGTTTTCACAATTGGGTGCGGAATTCAACGAGCTGACCGGACGCCTGCAGGTGACGGAAGAAGCCCGTCGCCGTTTTGTGTCGGATGCCTCGCACGAACTCAAAACCCCGTTGGCCTCCATCAAGCTCTTGACGGATTCCATCCTCCACGAGGATATGCCGCCGGAGATGATGCTTGACTTTGTGCACGATATTGGCGAAGCGGCGGATCGGCTCATTCAAATCAGCGAGGATCTGCTCACGCTCAACCGTTTGGATGCGGGCCAAAAGCGCATGGCCGCGTCGGTGGATTTGAGTGACATTGTGGAAAAAATTTGCCTGCTCCTGATGCCTTTGGCGCAGGCGGCCGGCATACATGTGCGGACGCAGCTGCAAGATGACTGTGTGATTTTTGTCCACGAGGGGGAAATATCCCGCGTGGTGTCCAATTTGATGGAAAACGCCATCAAGTATAACTTTCCCGGCGGCGAGGTGTTTGTATCCACGCAACTGTCAGAATCCACGTGTATTCTGGTGGTGGAGGATACAGGCGTTGGGATCCCGGATGAGGATTTGCCGCATATTTTTGAACGCTTTTATCGGGTGGATAAGGCCAGATCACGCGAAGCCGGCGGTACGGGACTGGGACTGTCCATTGTCTGGGAAACCCTGCGCGTGTACGGCGCGGAGATTGTCCCATCGCGCAGCGAAAAGGGTGGTCTGCGCATGACGGTAACATTTCAGCGGGAGGAGGGCTTGCCATGACAGCAAACCGCATAAAAATTTGTTGCCTGGCAGCGCTTCTGCTGCTGCTCTGCGCCTGCCGGGGCAGCGATGAGCGTGGCGTTTCGTACAATGTTTATTTCCCCAGCCACGCGGAGAGCTTTGGACAGCCCGCGCTCTCCGCCGAACGACACAGCGTCAAAGAGGGGGAGGAGACCATCCCGGAGCTGCTGCGTTTGCTTTTGCAGGGGCCCCAAAGCGAGCGATTGCGCGCCGTCATCCCGAATACCGTGACCTTGCGCGACTGGCGTCTGGACAATGGCATTTTAACGGTGGATTTCTCCAGCGCCTACGGCAGCCTGTCCGGAATTGATTTGACTTTGGCGGATTATAGTGTTACAATTACCCTCATTCAGTTGCCGGAGGTGGAGGCGGTGGTCACAACGGTGGAGGGTGATCCGATTCCGTACCGTGACCGTGAAATCCTCAAATTCGGTGATATTTTCCTCTCCGCCGCGCCGGAGCAAGCGTCATAGGATTGTGCCGCTTGTTTCCGCGCTATTTTTTGAGGCATATCCCTACCTTTGTACTAGGAGTATGAGGAAAATGGATCGGCCGTAAGGTTAGCAGCATAAAGCTGGAAGATTGAGAACGAAAGGACGTTACATCATGAACAACACGCACCAGGGAACCGACTGCCTGCATGCGGGCTACCGCCCGGACAATGGGCAGCCGCGTAATATCCCCATCATTCAAAGCACCACCTTCCGCTATGAGAGCAGCGAGGAGATGGGAAAACTGTTTGGCCTCGAAGCTGTGGGGTATTTTTATAGCCGCCTGCAAAACCCCACGAACGATCATGTGGCGGCCAAGATTGCCGCGCTGGAGGGTGGTACGGCAGCCGTGCTCACAAGCTCCGGCCAGGCAGCCAACTTTTTCGCGATTTTTAACATCTGCTCGGCGGGCGACCATGTGGTGGCGTCTTCAACCATCTATGGCGGCACCTATAATCTTTTTGCCGTGACCATGAAGCGTATGGGCATCTCGTTCACTTTTGTGGATCCAACTTGCAGCGATGCAGAGCTGGCCGCCGCATTTCGCCCCGAGACCAAGGCGGTCTTTGGCGAGAGCATTGCCAACCCTGCGCTGGTCGTTTTGGATATTGAGCGTTTTGCCAAAGCGGCGCATGATCATGGGGTCCCCCTCATCATCGACAACACCTTTGCTACACCTGTGGGCTGCCAACCCTTCGCATGGGGCGCGGATATTGTCACCCATTCCACCACAAAGTATATGGATGGCCACGCCAATGCCGTGGGTGGTGCGATTGTGGATAGCGGCCGCTTTGACTGGATGCAGCACGCAGATAAGTTCCCCGGTTTGACCACGCCCGATGCCAGCTATCACGGCGTTGTTTATGCCGAAAGCTTTGGCAAGGAAGGCGCCTATATTTTCAAAGCCGTGTTGCAGCTGATGCGCGATCTGGGCTGTATCCCGGCGCCGATGAACTCCTACCTGCTCAACGTTGGTTTGGAGACGCTGCACCTGCGTATGCCGCGCCACCGTGCCAATGCCAAGGCTGTGGCGGAATACCTGCAAAAACATCCCAAAATTGCCTGGGTGAGTTATCCCGATCTGCTGAGCGATCCGAACTACGCCCTGGCGCAGAAATATCTGCCCAATGGCAGCTGCGGGGTTTTGACCTTTGGCATGAAGGAAGGGCAAGCCGCCGCGGAGCGTTTCATGGGTGGCTTGAAACTTGCCTCGATTGCGACCCATGTGGCCGACGCCAAGACCTGCATCCTGCATCCTGCGACCACCACACACCGCCAGCTCACCGAGCAGGAGATGCGTGCCGCCGGCGTCTCGCCGGAGCTCATCCGCCTGTCTGTTGGCATTGAGGATGCGGAGGATTTGATCGCTGACTTTGAACAGGCCCTCCAAAACGCCTGAACTATGTGATAGAAACAAGAAAGAGCTGCTCGGTCGCAATAGGCGACCAAGCAGCTCTTTGTCATTCAAGTTCTCAAACCATCAGGCCAGGGCCTTCTCCAAGCGGCTGCGAATGGCACGCAAGAGCGAACGGTTATCCGCGACCTCACGCACGTCTGCCGGGTCATAGAGCGCGGCAATGTCCTCGGACACGATGCCCGCTTCGAAGGTTTCGAGGCCCGCGGCCACCAATTTGTCGGCGAAGGCAGTCAAGGGGGCGTTGCCGTCCAGTTCACCGCGCTTGCGTAGGGCGCCTGCCCAGGCAAAGATGGTGGCGAGCGGGTTGGAGGAAATGCGCTCGCCTTTTTGGTGACGGCGGTAGTGGTCAGTGATGGTGCCGTGGGCGGCTTCGTATTCAAAGTTGCCGTCCGGGCTGACCAGGACGCTGGTCATCATAGGCAGGGAACCGAAGGCGGCGGCAACAAGATCACTCATCACGTCGCCGTCATAGTTTTTACAGGCCCAGATCATGCCGCCTTCTGAGCGAATGACCTTTGCGGCCACATCGTCAATGAGCGCATAGCGGTAGGAAAGGCCCGCCGCGTCCATTTTGTGCTTGTACTCCTTGTCAAACACGTCCTGAAAGAGCAGCTTAAAGGTCTGGTCATAGTCCTTCGAGATGGTGTCCTTGCAGGAGAACCAGACATCCTGGCGGCTGTCCAGGGCATACTCGAAGCAGGAGCGGGCGAAGGAGAGGATGGAGTCGTCCCGGTTGTGCATGCCCTGAAGGACGCCGGGGCCGGTGAAATCAAAGATGGGCTTGCGGATCTCTTTGCCATCCGCCCCGGTGAACACCAGCTCTGCCTTGCCCGGGCCGGTGACGCGGTGTTCGGTGGCCTTATAAATGTCACCATAGGCATGCCGGGCGATGACAATGGGTTTCTTCCAGCAGGAGACCACGGGGGTCACCTTGGTGAGCATGATCGGCGCGCGAAACACCGTGCCATCCAAAGCGGCGCGGATGGTGGCGTTGGGGCTTTTCCACATCTGTTTGAGGCCGTACTCCTCCTGCCGTTGCAGGTTGGGCGTGATGGTGGCGCACTTGACGCCGACATGGTGACGTTTGATGGCCTGGGCCGCCTGCACGGTGACCTGATCGTCGGTCGCGTCGCGGTTGGGCAGGCCGAGGTCATAGTATTCCGTCTTGAGGTCGAGGAAGGGCAGCAACAGCTCCTCTTTGATCATCTGCCATAGAATGCGGGTCATTTCATCCCCATCGATTTCTACAATGGGGTTTTTCATTTGAATTGCTTCCATCTTCACCTGTCCTTTATGCCTTGTTTTGCGCTGCGTAATGGTTCATGAGGCAGCCTGTGAGCAGCAGGTCACGGTCATCCGCCGTCAAATCGCGCAGATGCAGGGTAATGGGAAAGACGTTGACGCCGGAGATGACGGTGGCGGGGAAGGTCTCATAGCCCGCCTCCAAACCCCGGCGCACATAGGGCACCAGGATAAAGTCACCCGGCTGGCAGGGGAAGGCCTCGCCCTCCGCAAGCGTAAAGGGCAGCATGCCCCAGTTGATGCAGTTGGAGCGATAACGCTTGGTGGCAAACTCATAACAAATGTTGGCGCAGCCGCCCAGCACGCGCTGGCAGGAGGCGGCCTGTTCACGGGCAGAGCCGTCGCCGGGTTTGTTGGCAAAGAGTACCGAGCCGATGTGCATATCGCTAAGCGCGGCGGGTGTGAGGCCGACGTGCTCCAAAAGCAGTTCCAACTCCGGCGGCACTTCACCGCGCGCACGCGCTTCCTCCAAGGCCTGCGTGGCGGCCGTGCGGGGGACATAGTCCGGATCACGGCGGGAGAGGGTGAAGGAGGCGAGCTTGAACGGGTTGGAGCGGTACGACGAGGTTTCGCCCGAGGGGATGAGTTCATCCGTGGTGGTGACAGGATCGCGCAGCACAGACGCCACCTGCATCAACAGGTGCTGCGACAGCGCGGGGATGGGCGGCCACTCGGCAATGTTGGGGCCTAATTTCAAGGCCTCCTCCGGCTTGGGGTCCTCATAACCTTGATACACGCGGCGGCCGTAGACGCCGAGATCAAAGCTGCGTTTTTCTTGCTTGGGCACTGTGTAGGACACCTCGGTGGCGGGGGTCAGAAGACCGTGATTGCGCGCCGTGGCGGCGATGGAGCGGGCATCCATCAAGATGACGCCGGCCAACTGACCATCGCCGGGTTTTGAACCCTCACGGTTGGGGAAATTGCGCGTGGTGTGACGGATGGACAGGCCGTTGTTGGAGGGCACATCACCTGCGCCAAAGCAAGGCCCGCAGAAGCAGGGTTTGAACAGGGCGCCTGCTTCCATCAGCCTGGCCTGCACGCCGTTTTGGATCAGCTCCAAATTGACCGGCGTACTGGGCGGATAGATGGAGAGGGAGAAATAACCCGTGCCGACCGAGTGCCCATCCAGGATGGCGGCAGCCTCGGCAATGTTGTCATACATGCCACCAGCGCAGCCGGCGATGATGCCCTGGTCTAAGATGAGTTTGCCGTCGGTCAATTTATCCGTCAGGGACATCTGCACTTGCGAACCGAATTGCTCCGCTGCTTCGCGTTCGATTTTTCTCAGAATATCGCCGGGGTAGCGCATGAGTTCCCGAATGGGATAGGCCTCGGAGGGGTGGAAGGGCAGCGCAGCCATCGGCTCCACGAGAGAGAGATCAATGGTGATCATACTGTCGTAATACGCGCCTTCCGACGGATGCAGGGCGCGATATTCCTCCGGACGGCCGTGGATGGCTAAGTACTCCTCCACCGCGGCGTCCGTCTCCCAGATGGAGCTGAGGCAGGCGGTTTCGGTGGTCATCACATCGATGCCGATGCGGTAATCCATGGGCAGATGTTTGATGCCGGGTCCGACAAATTCCAGCACTTTGTTTTTGACAAAGCCGTTTTTATAGACCTCGCCACACAGCGCGATGGCCACATCGTGCGGGCCGACGCCCTGGGCCGGTTCGCCCTCTAAGTAGACCAGGACAACAGGCGGCGGGGCAATGTCATAGGTGTTGGACAGCAGCTGCTTGACGATTTCCGGGCCACCCTCGCCGATGCCCATGGTGCCGAGCGCACCGTAGCGGGTGTGGCTGTCGGAGCCGAGGATCATGCGGCCGCAGCCTGCCATCATTTCGCGGGCGTACTGGTGGATGACGGCCTGGTTGGGCGGAACAAACACGCCGCCGTACTTCACCGCGGCGGAAAGACCAAAGACATGGTCATCCTCGTTGATCGTGCCGCCGACGGCGCAGAGGCTATTATGACAGTTGGTCATGACATAGGGGACGGGAAAACGCGTCAGGCCGCTGGCCTTAGCCGTTTGAATGATGCCCACATAGGTGATGTCATGGGAGATCAGGCTGTCAAATTTGATGCGGAAGGCCTCGTGACCTTCGGCAGTATTGTGTTGTTGCATAATGTTGTATGCCATCGTGCGTTTGCGCCCCTCAGAGGGGCTGTGGGAGGGCTCGGCTGCACTGGGTTTTCCATCAACCCAATAAACGCCGCCGGGGTGTAAGGTGATCATAACATGCTTCACTCCTTGTCCTTTTCGGTGCGGTCACCGCACAACTCAATAGAATCCATACTAGTATATCATAAGCATGCAAAAAAGCCAATAGAATGAAAGAGAAATCGAAACACTTGCAACTTTGGCGCTAACATAGCTATAAAACGGTGGATTTTACCCGGAATCGGTGTATCATTTGCTGGTATCCTTAAATTTTTCTTGCAAAATGAAAAAATAAACTATATAATATGTATCTATACCCTAGACCGATGGAATGTGTCATCCGCTTGGGCGATCAGAAAAGCCCTCGTTGAAAGGAACGATACGATGGAAAAAAACGAAACAACAATGAGAGAATATGCCGCTGCTTTGAGCCAACAAATCAAGCAGGAGTATTATATTGATAATGAATATTATTCCAGTCATAACATCAAGCGGGGCTTGCGCAATGAGGACGGCACAGGTGTGCTCGTTGGCGTCAGCCGGGTGGGCAGCGTGCAGGGTTACGTGGTCGATGACGGCGCGCGTCTGCCCGCGGAAGGCCAGCTGTACTATCGCGGCATTGCGCTGACGGATATCGTAGAGGATCACCGCAAGAACGACACCTTCGGCTTTGAAGAAGTGGCGTACTTGCTGCTGTTCGGCTATCTGCCCACGGCGGGCGAGCTGGGGCATTTCAACAAAATGCTCTCGAAGGCGCGCATGCTGCCCCAGGGGTTTACTGAGGATATGATTCTGCGCTCTCCCAGCCGGAATGTGATGAATAAATTGGCGCGCAGCGTGCTGGCGCTCTATTCGTATGACGACAATCCCGATGACCTCTCCATTGCCAACCTGCTGCGGCAGTCGGTGGAGCTCATTGGTTCCTTCCCGAGCATTGTGGCAAACGCCTATATGGTCAAGCGCCGCTATATCGACGGGGAATCGCTGTACCTGCACTCCCCGCGGGAGGATCTGTCGGCGGCGGAAAACTTCTTGCTCATGATCCGCAAGGACAAGGAGTTTACGGAGGAAGAAGCGCATCTTCTGGATATGATGCTGATGGTGCACGCCGAACACGGCGGCGGCAATAACTCCACCTTTGTCTGCCGTGCGCTTTCCTCGAGCGGCACGGATACGTATAGCGCCATTGCCGGTGCGGTCGGTTCGCTCAAGGGTCCGCTGCACGGCGGCGCCAACGCCAAGGTGATGGAGATGTACCGCTACATCAAGGAGACTGTACATAACCCGAAAGATGACGGCGAAATCCGTGACTGCCTGGTGAAGATCCTCAACAAAGAGGGTGGAGACCGTTCGGGTAAAATCTACGGCCTGGGCCACGCGGTTTACACCATTTCCGATCCCCGCGCGGTGCTCTTGAAGCGCTATGCCAAGATCCTGGCGGAGCAAAAGGGCTATTTAGATGAGTTTGAGCTCATGGAAAAAATTGAAGAGATTGGCATTCCGCTCATCCTGGAGCGCCGCAACGCAGATATGCCCATGTGCGCGAATGTGGACATGTACGCCGGGCTGGTTTATGCCATGCTTGGCATTCCGGAAGACCTCTATACACCGCTCTTTGCCACAGCGCGTATTGCCGGCTGGTGCGCCAACCGCATCGAAGAGGTGATGACCGGTCAGCGCATCATGCGCCCGGCCTACCGCGCGGTGGTCAAAAAGGTGCCCTACACCCCGGTATCGCAGCGGGAAAGTTTGGTCCACTTCCATTAAAATGATAAACCTGACAGGGAGAGTGCAAACACTCTCCCTGTTTTTTTGTCGCCATGGCGGCGACTTCATGCTGGACAGGCAAGTCGGAAGGCCCAGCCTCATATGCTTGTGACAATGACTGAATTGGAAGGGAGCTTGGGCTGATGGAACAAAAGGGAAGCAAGCGGAAAGAGGGCCTGTTGGAAAAGGCAGCCCATTGGCTGGATGTCCCCGCAGACACCTTGGCGGGCCTTCCTTCGCTGGAATTGATCGGCGACCGGGAGCTGCGCATGGAGCAGTACCGCGGCGTGCTGTTCTGTGGCAAGGAGGAGATCCACGTGGATGGCGGCAAGTGGGTGCTGTGTATTGTGGGGCAGGATCTGGAGATCCGCGCGATGCGCGAGCAAGAGCTTTTGATCACGGGCTGGATCAGCCGTCTGGAGCTCAACTGATGGCCGGAAGGTTGGAGACAAAGGGGGAAGGATCATGAATTGGCTGCTGCATTTTTTGCGCGGCTCCCTGCGCTTGCTGATCAGCGGAGCAGAGCCGGAGCAGGTCTTGAACCGTTGCGCCGCAGAGCGTGTTCCGTTTTGGGCGGTGGAGCGGCGGGAGCCTTTTGTACTGGCCATGACGATACCGCGGGGCGCCTTAGCGGATGTTGAGCGCATTGCGGCCCGCTGTCAGTGTGAGGTGACGGAACAAGCGCACCGCGGCCTGCCTTTTTTTCTGCGGCGCTTTCGGAAGCGGTATGCCCTCTTGGTTGGTTTGGCGCTCTCGCTGTTGCTGTTTCTGCCCTTTTCGCGTGTGATTTTGACGATTGATGTGGTCGGGAATGAGCAGATCACCACGGCGGAAATCCTGTCGGAGCTGCGGCAGCGCGGGGTGTATCCGGGTGTTTTTGGACCATCCATCGACCAGCGTTTGTTGTCGCATGAAATGCTGTTGGGCATGAAGGAACTGAGCTTTTTCTCACTCAATTTGCACGGCACCCGCGCGGAAGTCATCGTGCGCGAAAGCAATCCAAAACCCCCGATAGAAACGAATGTCGAACCGGCGGACATCATCGCCAAACGCACCGGCATTGTCACGGACGTGGATCTGTTTGCAGGTATGGGCATTTGTGAGATAGGCGAGACAGTGCTCGAAGGTGATCTGCTCATCAGCGGCATCGTGGACATTGAGGAGGCGGAGGGCAGTACATACGATATGGGGCAGGCGCTTCATCGGGCCAAGGGCGAGGTGTATGCCCGCACGTGGCATACCATTCTTGCCAAAATTCCCATGGAGGCGGAGATCAAGGTCTATACCGGACAGGAAAAAACGCGCTTTTCCCTCAACCTTCTGGGCCGATATATGAAATTTTACGGAAACGGTGGAATTTCCTATGATAAGTATGATAAAATAAGTCATACAAAAACATGGCAGTGGAGCGATGGCAGCGCCTTGCCGCTCAGTCTGGAACGGGAAACCATTCGGGAGTATGAGACGCAAACGGCCGCCGTGCAAATGGATGCGGCGGAAGACCTGCTCAAATCCAAACTGCATGCCACCATTGAAGGACGCATGGGTCAAGACGGCAAAGTGCTGCGGGAGGATTATGTCACCCGTCTGGCCGACGGTTACCTGGAGGTGACGCTGCTGGCCGAATGCGAGGAACAAATCGGGAAAACCGTGCCCATAAGAGAGGATGCACAACAAGAACCCCCGGAAGAGGCGGGCGCGTCATAAAAAAGCGCCAGGCAAAAGGAAGGAACAAACAAAGCATGCTGGAACAGACCATTCATATAGACCGTCTGGAGGACGCCGTGGATATTTTCGGCTCCTTCGATCAAAATATTCGCATTTTAGAACAGGCGCTGGAGATCTCCGTGCTCAACCGTGGCGATCAGCTGAAGATCAGCGGTGAGCCGGAGGCTGTGATGCAGGGCGTGCGCGCAGTGGAGAGCCTGTTGACGCTCACCGCGCGAGGAGAGAGCATCAACGAGCAGAACATCCGCTATCTGGTGGAGCTGGTCAAAAGCGGACGGGAGGACCAGTTCTGCGAGTTGGCCAAGGATGTCATCTGTGTGACCGCCAAAGGAAAACCCATCAAGGCCAAAACCGTGGGACAAAAAGAATATCTGAATGCGGTGCTGCACAACACCGTCACCCTGGGCGTCGGCCCCGCCGGCACGGGTAAAACCTATCTGGCCGTGGCGGCTGCCGTGGCGGCCTTTCGGGCCAGAGAGGTCAATCGTATTATTTTAACCCGGCCCGCCGTGGAAGCGGGTGAGCGCCTTGGCTTTTTGCCCGGCGACCTGCAGAGCAAAGTGGACCCCTACCTGCGCCCGCTCTACGATGCGCTCTTTGAGATGCTGGGCGCGGATAACTACGCCAAGTATTTGGAGCGGGGCAATATCGAAGTGGCGCCGCTGGCCTATATGCGCGGCCGCACGCTGGATGATTCGTTCATCATTTTGGACGAGGCGCAGAATACCTCGCGTGAGCAGATGAAGATGTTTTTGACGCGCCTGGGCTTCGGCTCCAAAATCGTCATCACGGGTGATATCACCCAGATCGACCTGCCAACGGACAAGGTCTCCGGCCTGAAGGAGGCCATACGCGTGCTGCGTGGGATTGACGACATCGCCATCTGCCGCCTGACCGAGAGCGACGTGGTGCGCCATGTCATTGTGCAGCAAATCATCAAGGCCTATGAAAAGGACGAAACACAACAACATAAACCGGATAGACGCGGCGGATCACGCTGAAGAGAAAGGAGTGCGTGACACATGTGGACAAGCCATCACATTACCGTTGAGGCCGAGGTTCCACTGCTCGGTATCAAGGACAAAGCGACGCTGCTGCGTCGTGTGGTACGCGAAACGCTGAACCAGGAGGGCATTACGGCCCCGTGTGAGGTCAATGTGCTATTTACCGACGATGTGGGCATACAGGAAATCAATCGGGAACAGCGCCAGATTGATGCGCCAACCGATGTCCTCTCCTTTCCCATGTGGGAGCTCGCGCCCGGTGAACGACCGGAGAAGGCTTGGGCAGATCCCGGCACAGGCCTGATCGCTTTGGGCGACATTGTGCTCAACATTGACCGTGTGGTGCTGCAGGCGCATGAGTACGGCCATCCGCTCTATCGTGAACTGGCCTATCTGGGGGTGCATTCCATGCTGCACCTGCTCGGATACGACCATCTGGACGAAGGGGCGGAGAAGGCGCGGATGCGCAGCCGGGAAAAAACAATTTTACAGATACTGGGCATCCCCAGGGAAGAGGAAGCGAAGGCATGAATATCAACAAATCCGGCATGATTACCCTGTGCGGCAGACCAAATGTGGGCAAATCCACCCTGACCAACGCGCTCGTGGGAGAAAAGGTTGCCATCGTTTCGAACAAACCGCAGACCACACGCAACCGCATCCTGGCGGTCCTGAACCGCGGGACGAGTCAGTTTGTCTTTATGGATACGCCCGGCTTACATAAACCGCGCTCCCGCCTGGGTGATTATATGGTGGATGTGGTGAAGAAAAGCGTGGCGGATGTGGACGCGGTGCTGCTTTTGGTGGAGCCCATTGCCAACATCGGCGCGCCGGAGCAGGAGCTCATAGAACGCATCAAGGCGCTTGATTTGCCCGCCATTTTGGTCATCAATAAGATAGACACGCTGCCGCGCGGCGAACTGCTGTCTGTCATGCAGTGCTACGGAGCGGCGCATGAATTTCAGGCCATTCTGCCCATCAGCGCCAAACGCGGCGAAGGGGTGGAGGAGCTGCTCTCCATGCTGGAGGCCTTTTTGCCGGAGGGGCCGCAGCTGTTCCCGGAAGATATGGTGACCGACCAGCCGGAGCGGCAGGTCTGCGCGGAGATTGTGCGGGAAAAACTGCTGCTCTTTTTGGATAAGGAGATTCCGCACGGCACAGCCGTGGAAGTGACAAAGTTTTCCGAGCGCGACAGCGGCATCATTGACTTGCATGTCACCATTTACTGCGAACGCGATACGCACAAGGGCATCATCATCGGAAAACAGGGCGCCATGCTCAAAAAAATATCCACCCGCGCGCGCGAGGATATCGAGCGCTTCATGGGCACCAAGGTGTATTTGGAAACCTGGGTCAAAGTGAAAGAAAATTGGCGCGATAATGTCAATTTGATTCGCAATTTCGGCTATCAGGACGAGTAAGTTTTACCAGGCTGCACAACATTTTCCGCTCATAAAAACCGGACTTGGTGCCAAGCTAAACGCAAGACGGTTTGAAGAAATGAGGCGATCATGTTGACGCAAACGGAAGCTTATTGGTCATTGTTTTTAGAAACCGGTCAACCGGTGTTTTATACGCTTTTTTCCCTTCTGCGGGAGCAGGAGGAGCAGGAGATCGGCGATCAGACAGATCATTGCGCCTGATCTCCGCTACATATCAAAGGGGACGCATATGTACCTGAAAACCAAGGGCTTGGTGTTGCGGGAAGTCAACTACAAAGAGGCCGATAAGATTTTAACCGTTTTGTGCAGTGATCTGGGTAAGCGGACAGTGAAGGCGCGCGCCTGTCGCCGCAAAAACAGTAAATTGACCGCCGGGGCGCAGTTGCTGGTCTATTCCGACATGACGCTGTACGAGCGGCAGGATCGTCTGTCGCTGCATGAAGTGTCCGCCACGGTGCAGTTTGCCGGGCTGCGCACGGATGTGCTGCTCTTGTCGCTGGCCTCCTATATGGCTGAATGCACCGAGGCGGTGGCACAGGAGGGCGTGGCGCATCCGGAGCTGCTGTCCTTGCTGCTCAATGCCATCTATGCGCTCGATGCCCTGGAAAAAGAGCCGGGTTTGGTCAAGGCGGCCTTTGAACTCTCGCTCATGTGCCACTGTGGCTTTGAGCCGCTGCTTCATGTCTGCGCAGTCTGCGGCGCGGAGCAACCCATAGACCCGCGCCTGCATCTGCGCGCGGGGGTACTGCACTGCGCCGCCTGCCGCAGCCGGTTGGAGGAGGGCATTTCCATGCCGCTCACGCCCGCCTGCCTGACGGTGATGCGCCACATTGCCTGGGGTGAAGCCAAAAAGCTCTTTTCCTTTCGTCTGGATCCCTTGAGTATGGAACTCTTATCGGATGTGGCGGAAGCGTTTTTGCTGACGCAGCTGGAGCGTGGCTTTCGGACCCTTGATTTTTACAAACAACTCTACCGAAAGGAACTGGTCCATGATCGAACTTTATGAAAAGTCCATGCGCACCCTGGAGCTGCCGCGTGTGCTGACGCTGTTGGCCGAGCAGGCCGTGACGGACGAGGGTAAAACCCGCGCACTTGCCCTGCGGCCGGATGGCGATTTGCCCGAGGTCTCCTATCGTTTGCAGGAGACTTCCGCAGCGGTCGACTGCATCAACCGGCGCGGGACGCCCTCCTTCTCCGGCGTGCGCCCGGTGGCGGATGCCCTTCAGCGGGCCGATATGAGCGGTGTGCTCAATACGCGGGAACTGCTGGGCATTGCCGCGGTACTGCGCGCGGCGCGCAGCGCCAAGGATTACGGCGATGGTGAGGGCGATAAAACGGTAATTGACCACCTGTTTCGATCCCTGCATGTCCACCGGCAGTTGGAGGAGAAAATCACCAACGCCATCGTATCGGAGGATGAAATTGCCGACTCGGCCAGCAGCGAACTGGCCGCCATTCGCCGCCAGATGCGTGCGACCTCCGGCAAGGTCCGTGATATTTTAAATAAACTCATCTCCTCCGCGCAGGCCAAATACTTACAGGAGAGCATCATCACCATGCGCGGTGGGCGTTATGTGGTGCCGGTCAAATCGGAGCATAAAAATGAGATTTCCGGCCTGGTGCATGACGTTTCCGGCTCCGGCTCCACCTTTTTTATTGAGCCCATCGGCGTTGTGAAGGTCAACAATGAGCTGCGCGAGCTGCAGGCGCGCGAGGAGGCCGAAATCGAACGCATTCTGGCGGAACTGTCTGCGGATGTGGCGTTGCAACGTGAGGATATCGCGGAGGATTACCGGCTGCTGATCTTTTTGGATGTGATCTTCGCCAAAGGGAAATTGGCCATCCGCATGCAGGGCAGACAGCCGCAGTTATCCGAGCGCAGCCTTCATTTGCGCCGGGCACGGCACCCGCTGCTCGACCCCAAAACCGCTGTGCGCAACGATTTACTCTTGGGCGGGGACTTCGATACATTGGTCATCACCGGCCCGAACACCGGCGGCAAAACCGTGACGCTCAAAACCCTTGGTCTGCTGACTCTGATGGCCCAATGCGGCCTGCATATTCCGGTGGATGACGGCAGCTGCGTGGCGGTCTGCTCTCAGGTCTGGGCGGATATAGGCGACGAGCAGTCGATTGCCCAGTCGCTGTCCACCTTCTCCTCACACATGACCAACATTGTGCACATGCTGGCCCATACAGATGATCGCACCATGATCCTCTTTGACGAACTCGGCGCGGGCACTGACCCCGTGGAGGGCGCGGCCCTGGCGGTGTCCATCATCGAGCGGGCGCGCGCGCTGGGCGCACTTGTGGCGGCCACGACGCACTATGCCGAATTGAAGGTCTATGCCATGACGACGCCGGGCGTTCAGAACGCCTCCTGCGAATTTAATGTCGAGACGCTGGCCCCGACCTATCGCCTGATGATCGGCGTGCCGGGCAAATCCAACGCCTTTGCCATTTCGCTGCGTTTGGGCCTGCCGGAAGACATGATACAACGGGCGGCGGAGCGCATTGATGCGGAAAACGTGCGCTTTGAGGACGTGCTCACCCGCCTGGAAGAACAGCGGCAGCTCATGGAACGGGAACGAGAGCGCGCCGCAGCATTGCGTCGGGAGTTGGAGCAGGCCGAGAAGGATGCGCGCCATTTCCGAGAGGACATGGAACAGCAAAAGGAGCGGGCGGCGGAAGAAGCCCGCGCGCAGGCGCGTGAGATCATCGAGGAAGCCCGCCGCGTGTCGGATGAAGTCTTTCAGGAACTGAAGGAATTGCGCAAACGCCAGGAGAGCGGCCAGGCGCTTGGCGAGCAGCGCGCGCAGCTGCGCGGAAAGCTTAACCAGGCAGAGGGTAAACTCGGTGCCGTGCCCGAAGCCGCGCCGCCGCCGATGCTGCGTCCGGCGGTGCAGGGCGATACGGTGGAGCTGGTCAAGATTGGCACGCAGGCCACGGTGCTCTCGGTGAACAAGGATGGCGTTCTGCAATTACAGGCCGGGATCCTGCGCATCACCGCCAAGCAGGAGGAAGTGCGCGTGGTGGAAGGTGAGACGGAGAGCCAAAAGCAGGCGCAGCAGTATATCCGCAAAACAGAACACAAGCTGCGCTCTCTCGGCGCCAGCCCTGAGATTGATCTGCGCGGCATGACCACCGACGAGGCCGAAGGCGTGTTGGAGCGCTTTATTGATCAGGCCATGATGGGCAATCTGCAACAGGTGACCATCATCCACGGGAAAGGCACCGGCGCCGTGCGGCGTGCCGTGCATCAAAGCCTGAAGCGCAATCGCGCCGTCAAAAGCTTCCGCCTCGGCCGCTATGGCGAAGGGGAAGATGGCGTCACTATGGTGGAATTGAAGTGAGAATCGTCATCCATTGAAAAAATATATACTTTCTTTCCCCTTGTCCCTGAAAAGGGCATTGACGGAAAGCAAGAAATTTGTTATCCTTATGAGGAAGATATGGGAAAGAATCTCTGGGAGGGGACAATTATGTATATCAAGCAGGCAACTGTGAGTAATCAAGTTGGTCTACACGCAAGACCCGCTACCTTCTTTATTCAAAAGGCAAATGAGTTTAAGAGCACCATTTGGGTGGAAAAGGATGAGCACAGGGTCAATGCAAAAAGCTTGCTGGGTGTGCTCTCTTTGGGCATCATCAAGGGCAGCATCATTGATCTGATTGCAGACGGCCCGGATGAAAAAGATGCAGTGGACGCGTTGGCTGAACTCATCGGCTCTAACTTCGGAGACTGATGCGTCAAACGCACTGCGTAAAAAAGCGGTGCCATAGAGAGTGGAGGGTGAGTATATCTATGCTTGCCCTTTCTCTGTATACGGATGCCGCTGAACTCAGCAGAGCGGGAACGCCTGCCGTGCCGTGACGCCCGACTTGGCGTGCCAGTCGTATAGAAATGAGAAATAGGGGCTGCGGTGAAGGTTTTTCCGCAGTCCTTTGTGGTGTTTGGATACAAGCAAGATCGTATGGAAAAGGAAGCAAGGTGCCCATGACCTTTGAAGAACTGAAAGACAAAGCGCATAGCTTGCCGCTGCTGCCGGGTGTCTACCTGATGATGGATGCAACCGGTGAGGTCATCTACGTCGGCAAGGCCAAAGCGCTGCGCAACCGGGTATCGCAGTATTTTCAAGAGGCGGCGGGTCACACGGAAAAGACGCGCGCGATGGTCGCGCAGATTGACCGCTTTGACGTGATTGTCGCCGACTCGGAATTTGAAGCCCTGGTGCTGGAGTGTTCGCTCATCAAGCGCCATAAACCACGATACAATATATTATTAAAGGACGATAAGGGTTACCCCTATATCCGCTTGACGGTGAAAGATGCCTACCCGCGCTTTTCTCTGGTTGGCAAGGCCTCGGATGACGGTGCGCAGTATTTTGGCCCCTTTGGCGGTCGCCGCAATACGCAGGAGCTGATCGACGCCCTGCGCGCGGCCTTTCGCCTGCCCGACTGCAATCGCATCTTTCCGCGCGATATCGGAAAAGAACGGCCTTGCTTGAACCATCACATGGGTAAGTGCGACGGATACTGCCGCAAAGAATGCAGCAGGGAGCAGCACGCCGAGGCCATACGGCAGGTGGTGCGTTTGCTGCAAGGCAAGTTTTCGGATGTGGAGCGGGACTTAAATGCGCAGATGCTGACCGCAGCGGAAGATCTCGCCTTTGAGAAGGCCGCGCTGCTGCGTGATCGCTTGCAAGCAATCGCGCTGCTCGGCAAGCGGCAAAAGGTGGTGACCGGCCGCCTGTCCGACACCGATGTCATCGGCTTCTGGAAAGACGAGGTGCGCTGTGCCATTGCGGTGCTGCATTATCAGGAGGGAGAACTGACGGGTAAAGACCTGGAAATGCTCTCGAACCGCGAGGAGAGCGAAGCTGATATTTTAAGCGCCTTTGTCAAACAATACTATATCGGCAAAGGCGCTGCGCCTGGTCAAATTCTCTTGCCTGTGGAGCTGGAGGATGAGAGCGCTCTGGCGCGTCTGCTCTCTGAGGAGGCCGGACGGCGTGTCCTGCTTGTCACACCGCAGCGCGGTGCGAAGGTGGAGCTCATTGGCCTGGCGCAAGGCAATGCCCGTGAGGAGTGCCGCCAGGTGACCACCAAGGAAGAACGCACGGCAAAACTGCTGGTGCTCTTGGCCGAACTGTTGGAGCTGCCTGCGCCGCCCGTGCGCATAGAGGCCTATGATATCTCCAATACGGGTGCCTCTGACATTGTCGGCGCCATGACTGTCTTTGTCAACGGGAAACCGCAGCGTAGCCGTCACCGCTGCTTCAAAATTCGGGAGCAGGACGGCCCGGACGATTATGCCGCCATGCAGCAGGTATTGCAGCGTCGTTTCCGCCATGAGATCGAAGGGGACGAGCAGTTTGCTCAGCGCCCGGATCTGCTGCTCATTGATGGCGGCCGCGAGCATGCGGCCATCGCCCTGCGCGTGCTGCAAGAGATGCAGCTATCCATTCCGGTCTTTGGCATGGTGAAGGACAATCGCCACCGCACCCGCGCGCTCATGTCCCCCGAGGGTTTGGAGATCGGCATTCAGGGTACCCCCGCCCTGTTTGCTTTGATCGGACAAATCCAAGAGGAGACGCACCGCTGCGCCATAGAATTCCATCGCAAGCAGCGCAGCAAGAGCAGCTATGGCTCTGCGCTAGAGGAGATCCCCGGCGTAGGCGAAGCGCGCCGCCGCAAACTGCTGCGCAGCTTTAAGAGTGTCAAGGCCATTCGGGCGGCGGAACTCTGGCAGCTGGAAGAAGTGCTGCCAAAGTCGGCAGCCAAAGCTGTATACGACTATTTTCAAACACAGGAGAGGTGATTTGTATGCGTGTGATAACCGGCACGGCCCGCGGCAGAAGATTAAAAGAGTTGAGCGGTTTGGAGACCCGGCCAACCACCGACAGAGTCAAGGAAGCCATGTTTAGTATCATACAATTTGAACTGGAGGGCCGCCGCGTGCTGGATTTGTTCGGCGGAACCGGTCAACTGGGCATCGAGGCCCTGTCGCGCGGGGCGGCCCACTGCGTTTTTGTTGATATTCGCCGTGAAGCGACCCAGCTCATCCGTGAAAACTTAGAGATCACCGCGCTCTCCGACCGGGCGCAGGTGGTGCAGGCAGATGCCGTCAGCTACCTTTCACAAAGCCCCGAACGCTTTGATGTTGTCTTTCTGGACCCCCCCTACGAAAGCGAAATAATAAAAAAAGCGTTACAAACCATTACAAGGATTGACAAAATTTCAGACAATGGTATAATCATATGTGAAAACAGGTCGAATTTTGACTGGCCTACGCTGCCGGATCCCTATTTCTTGCAGAGAGAGTACCAGTATGGAAAGATCAAAGTCGCCCTGTATCGGCGTCGCGTCGATTGACGCGCAGCTTGTTGCGGCGCAAGGAGTATCGGTATGAAAATTGCGATCTATCCGGGAAGTTTTGACCCGGTAACCCTTGGTCATTTGAATATCATTCGGCGTGCAGCCACCGCGTTTGATCGGGTGATTGTCTGCGTGCTGGTGAATTCGGAAAAGAACGGCGTGTTTACGCCGGAAGAGCGGGTGGAGCTGCTCAAACGCTCCATCAATGTGGATAATGTCGAGGTGGACATGTATGCCGGCCTCCTGGCGGACTATGCTAAGGAAAAAAATGCCGGTGTATTGGTCAAGGGCCTGCGGGCTGTCTCAGATTTTGAGGCTGAGGTGCAGATGGCCATTATCAACAACAAGCTCAATGAGGACTTGGATACGGTGTTCTTCCCCTCCAGCCAGAAATACAGTTATTTAAGCTCTACCGTGGCGAAAGAAATGGCCCGCTACAATGCCGACTTGAGCGACATCCTTCCCAGAGAAATCATTGATGATGTAAAAATAAAAATGCAAGAAAAAAGAGGTGCGTGTGATGGCAAGTAATATCGAAGAACTGTTTGATATGCTCTATGAAATGATCGACGAAGCAAAGAATGTGCCGCTCAGCAGTGACAAGTGTATGTTAGAGCGCGACAAGGCCTTGGACTTGCTCGATGACATTCGCAGCAGATTTCCGGTTGAAGTCAAAAAGGCGAAGGAACTGGTCGACAAAAAGAACGACTATATCGCGTCGGCCAAGCGGGAAGCGGATGACCTGCGCCAGCGGGCGGAGGAACACGCCAGGCGAATCTTAAATGAAGACACGCTGGTTGTGGAGGCGCGGCGTGTTTCGGATGAGATTATCGCCGAAGCGGAGAGAACCGGGCGAGCGCTGAAGCAAGCGGCCAATGAATATTGCGAAGATACTTTACATCGTATGGAAGAAGCCATCGCAGATGCGTTTGATGAGGTCAAGCATTCTCGTGCAAGGTTCCGCAGTGCCCTGGGGGCGGGGGATTCGTGATTCATGTCGATTTTAGTCGAACAATGGATCGCGACTGCTGGAACATGTTAGAACAAATCTGTATATAGAAGCAGATTTGCTCGGTTAACTATATATGGCTTAGCGGATCGAAAACGCCCTGTTACAGGGCGTTTTTCACTTTTTACCATAATCTAACGATTGTAAAAAGAAGGGTGGACGAAGGATCAAAACAAGCTTTTTTGCGATAAAAAAGTTACGAAATTAAAAAAATATATTGCATTTTACCTTCAACGACTTTATACTAAAAGCAGCTCCGGTGGAGCAAAGTGGTGTAAAGTGGAGCGGATGGGCGCCGTAGGTGGAGGGAAATGCACATGATCAGCGTGACAGGAACCTATGAACATAACATCGACGCCAAGGGGCGTCTGTTTGTTCCTGCCAAGTTGAGAGAGGACTTGGGCGCCATCTGCTACCTGACTATGGGCGTGGATGATTGTTTGGCGATCTATCCTTTAGAGAGCTGGCAGGTGTTCACCGATAAATTTGCTTCTCTGCCCATGAGTAAATCAAGATTGATGCGCCCGCTCTTTGCCAATGCGGTGAAGTGCGAGCCGGACAGCCAAGGACGTATTGTACTCCCGCAGGCCCTGCGCCAATATGCGGGTTTAGAGAAAGAAGTGGTGATCATAGGCGTTCACAACCGTGCCGAGATCTGGGACGCGGAGAAGTGGCGCTTGACGCAGGAAGAAATGACACCTCAGAAAATGGCAGAGCTTTTGGAGAGCTTGGAGGTCTAATGCAACAGGACTACGGACATCGCCCCGTCTTGCTGGAGGCGTGCCTGGAAGGGCTGTGCATCCGGCCGGATGGCATTTATGTGGACGGCACCTTTGGGCGCGGTGGCCACTCAGTTGAAATCGCCAAACGCCTGGACGCCGGCGGGCGCCTGTACTGCATTGACCGTGACGAGCAGGCCCTATCCGAAGGGGCGCTGCGTCTGGCCACATGGAAAGACCGTGTGATCTTTCTGCATGGTAACTTTGAAGATTTGACCATGCTGCTCGACCGCGCAGGTGTGAAGCAGGTCGACGGTATGCTCTTTGACCTGGGCGTGTCATCCCCGCAATTGGATGACCCTGCCCGAGGCTTTTCCTATCAAAAGGATGCGCCACTGGATATGCGTATGAACCGTCAGGATACGTTGACGGCGGCGACCATTGTCAACCAGTGGCCCAAAGAAGAATTGCGGCGTATTCTCTTTCAATATGGAGAGGAACGCTATGCTGCTTCCATCGCCGCGGCGATTTGCCGTGTGCGCGAGGAAAGAGAAATCAGCAGCACCTGGCAGTTGGCGGATGTGATCCGCTCGGCCATGCCTGCTGCGGCATTGCGGGAAAAGCAGCACCCCGCCAAACGGAGCTTTCAAGGCATTCGCATTGCCGTCAACGACGAGCTGGGCGCCATTGGGCGTATGCTCTCACAGGCGATAGATGTCTTGGCGCCGAAAGGCCGCCTGGCTGTGATCTCCTTTCACTCGTTGGAAGATCGCATTGTTAAGACAGAATTTGTGGCGGCGGCGCGTGGCTGTGACTGCCCGCCGACCTTCCCGGTCTGTGTCTGCGGGAAGAAACCTAAGGTCAGATTGGTGCAGCGCAAGCCCATTCTGCCAAGTGAACAGGAACTGATAGAAAACCCGAGAGCGCGCAGTGCCAAGTTGCGCGTGGCGGAAAAGATATAGCAGGCAGCAACTTGTGCGAATATAGAGGCGCGCGGTGTGACCGCGCAGTAGACAGGAGTGAACAGATTGACAGCTGAAAGAAGAACAAGATCCGGCGGGAGTAGGCAATATCTGTACAAATATGATGGCAATGCGGCCCGCGTGCCGCAACAGTGGGAGGATGCGCCCCGCAAACAGAGCAAGCGCAGACGCAGCAGATCCCCACGCAGCGCCACACTGGAGGTGCGCGAACCCGGAAAGTTTGCACCATTCGCCGTCATTGGTCTAGTGGCGGTCTGTTGTATGGTTTTTGTGATGCTCGGCCAGTACGCAAAATTGGTTGAGATCAACGACCAGGCAGTTGCCCAGCGTGGGCAGCTGGACACCTTGAAAGTGGAACAAGATAAATTGCTGGCGCAGTATGAGTTGGCGTATGACCTGCAGGCCATTGAGCAGGAACTGCTGAGCACCGGCGAAATGGTCAAAGCACAAAGCAGCCAGATCTACACCATTCTCTTGCAACGACCCGACAGCGCAGAGTACTATCAGAAGGACGGCTTAATCGCCAGCTTCTTCTCCGGTGTGAAGGAAATCTTTTCTGCCATCGGGACATATTTTTAACACCTGAGTTCATACGATTAAGACAGAAAGCCTAAAGGCGCAAGAAAAATTGGTTTTCTTGCGCCTGTCTCATCATAAAAAACCAAATCTATTAGAAGGACGGTGACGTCTGTCAATGGCCCCGAAAAAAAAGACGGCTGCCTCCGAGCAAAGCCGCCGTGCCAATACTGTGATCAGAAAGCGCGTTATGATTCTGTCACTCGTCTTTGGTATTGCGACTTTTTTGATTCTTTTTATCAAGCTTTGGAGCATTCAAATCGTCAAGCACGATGAGTATCAAGAAAAAGCAATCGCCAATCAAACAAGAGACTTTACGGTGTCCGCCAACCGCGGAAAAATCACCGACAGCAAGGGTACCAATCTTGCCATCAGTGCAACGGTACATAATGTGGTGCTCTCACCCAAAGATATCATCAAAAATAAGTACGACCAGGAGAAGATTGCCACGGGACTATCCGGCATCCTGGGTGTCGATGCCCAAAAGCTCAGAGAAATCATGCAAAAGGCCGACCGTCAGTATGAAGTGATTGCCACGAAGGTGGAAGAAGAGAAATCCGAACAGGTGCGCAAATTCATTGTGGACAATAAGTTCAGCGGCGGCGTCTACCTGGAAGCGGACAGCAAACGCTACTATCCCTATTCTACGCTTGCCGCGCAGGTGATTGGGTTTGTGGGCGCAGACAACGGCGGCGCCTACGGCTTGGAAGCGCTGTATAATGGGCAGCTGGCCGGCCAAAAGGGCCGCATTGTGACCAGTCGTGCGGCCAACGGCGTGGAAATGCTCTCGAGTTATGAGGCCTATGTCGATGCGGCCAACGGAAACAACCTGACCCTGACCATAGATGCGACCATTCAATCCTATGCCGAAAAAGCCGTACAGACCGGCATTGAACGCTTTGGTGTGTTAGAAGGCGCAGTTTGTATTGTCATGAACCCCAAGACTGGCGCGATCTACGCCATTGTGAGCTCACCGAGTTATGACTTAAACGATCACAATGCCATCCGTGATCCAAACCTGATTGCCAAGTTGACCGAGATGAAAGCGGCCGCAGATGAAGCGGCGGCGAAGGTCAAAGCACAGGCAGAGGCGGCTGCCACAGCCGGCACACAGACCGACCCCAATGCCCAAACGGATCCCAATGCCCAGGCGAATACAGAAGTGGTGACCGAGGAAGAAGCCAAGGCCCTCATGGATGAATACCTCTTGGCGCTCAGTGATGCTCAGGAGACGCAATGGCGCAGCAAGGCGGTCATTGATTCCTATGAGCCGGGCTCAACCTTTAAGCCTGTCGTGGTATCCATGGCGCTGGAAGAAGGCGTGATCAAACCGGAGGATACCTTTACTTGTGGTGGTAGCATTCGTGTGCCAGGTTGGCCTACCCCAATCAACTGCCACTTCCGTAAAGGACATGGTACGCAGGATGTCCGACATGTGTTGATGAACTCCTGCAACCCGGCCATGATTCAAATTGGCCAAAAGATTGGCAACAAGACATTTTACGAATATATTGAAGACTATGGCTATTTGAATAAGACCGGTGTGGACTTGCAAGGCGAAGGCGTGGGCAACTTCTGGGACAAAGAGCAGTTTTTGGCCGGTGACGGCGACCTGGTGTCCCTGGCAACCGCCTCCTTTGGTCAGCGATTCCAGATAACGCCGATACAAGTCATTACCGCCATGTCGGCAGTCATCAACGGCGGCCACCTGATGGAACCCTATGTGGTGCAAACCGTGACCGACAGTGAGGGCAATGTCTTAAAAAACCGCGAACCGAAAGAAGTACGCCAGGTGATCAGCCAGGAAACCTCCGATATCGTGCGCTCACTGATGACAAGCGTTGTCATGGACAAAGGCGGCAGTGGTAAGAACGCGATGGTGGATGGTTACACCATTGGCGGTAAAACGGGCACATCTGAGACCACGAACAGCAAAAAAACCGGCCGCCTGATTGCCTCCTTTGTAGGCTTTGCCCCGGCGGAAGATCCGGAGATCATTGTTCTGATGGCCTTTGACCATCCGCGCCAAGCCTCTCTGGGCTCAAACTACACGCCGTCCGGCCAGTATATCAGCGGCGGTAACATGGCTGCGCCGATGGCCGGCCAACTGATGGCCGATATCCTGGAATACCTGGGTGTGGAAAAACAGGGTGGCGAAGCGGCACGTGATGTATCCGTTCCCAACCTGAAAGGCAAGACGCTTGAAGAAGCCCAAAACATCCTCAAGGGCGTCAAAAATGGCGGTCTTTCGTGGAAGGTCGTGGGCTCGGGCGGCACGGTGACCGACCAAACACCCAGAAGCGGCGTGTCCATCCCGGCCGGCAGCACTGTGGTGCTGTACATGGGCGAAGATAAGACAGGCAACAAGGTGGCGGTTCCCGATGTGGAAGGACGCACCTATTCTCAGGCAAAGAAACTGCTGGAGGACCGCGGCCTCTATATGAAAGCGCCGCAGGTGGAGAACTCATCCAAAGTGGTTGCCTTCAGCCAATCGGTTCTCGCCGGTACGGAAGTCGATCCCGGTACGGTGGTTGAAGTGCGCTTTACGGATAACAGTGTACGCGACTATGCATAAAAAAGCCTGCTGATGGCAGGTGTGATGACGCGGAGGTGAGCGCTTGAACGTATCCCAGTTACTCAAGGGCATATGCTTGATGGAAGACCATATTGGTCAGGATGTTGAAATCACCTCGCTAAGCTGCGACACCAGAACCCTGGAGCGGGGCGCCTTGTTTGTGGCCCTGCCCGGGTATCGGTTCGACGGCAATCACTTTATCGATGAAGCGCTGGCAAAGGGCGCCGTGGCGGTGCTCTGCGCCAAGAAACCGGACAGAGAAGGCCCCTTCCTGCTGGTGGAGGATGCCAGGGCAGCGCTGGCCATCGTTTCTGCCAATTGGTTTGGCCACCCGGCTAAGGGCATGACCCTGCTTGGTGTGACGGGGACCAATGGTAAAACCACAACGACCTATCTGCTCAAAGCGATGCTGGAGCAGGTGGCCAACGCCAAGGTGGGTTTGATCGGCACCAATCAGAATATGATCGCGCAGGAGATGCTGCCCGCCTCTCGCACAACGCCGGAGGCCTATGAGCTGCAGGCGCTGCTGCGGCAGATGGCGGATGCCGGTTGCACGCATGTGGTGATGGAAGTCTCGTCGCATGCACTTGTGATGCACCGTGTGGCCGGATTGCACTTCCGTGCCGCGATTTTCACCAACTTGACGCAGGATCATCTGGATTTTCACGGCAGCATGGAAGCGTACCGAGCCGCCAAGGCTTTGCTGTTTTCGCAGTGTGAAACTGGTATACTCAACATTGACGACGAGGCCGGCAGATATTTTCTGGACAACGTGCCCTGTGCCTGCGTGACCTATTCGGAGAACAAGCCGGAAGCCACGCTTCTGGCGGAAAACATTCGCCTCTTGTCTGACCGGGTGGAGTTTGAGGCGCTGACGCTGGGTAAAATTTGCCGCGTGCGCCTGCCCATACCCGGCGGGTTTACCATTTATAATGCGTTGGGCGTGATTGCCTGTGGTCTGGCGCTGGGCTATGGCTTGCCCGACATTGCGGCCTCTCTTGCTTCAGCCGACGGTGTGAAAGGTCGGGTGGAGGTCGTCAAGACGCCCGCGCCGTTTACAGTGATCATTGACTATGCCCATACCCCGGACGCGCTGGAGAACATTCTTGTCACGGCGCGTGACTTTACCAAGCGAAAGCTGATCTGCCTGTTCGGTTGCGGTGGTGACCGTGACCGCCGGAAACGCCCCCTGATGGGTGAGATCGCAGCTTCCTTGTCTGACCTGGTGGTGCTGACCTCCGATAATCCGCGCAGCGAGATGCCCGAGAGTATTATGGATGATGTGGCCGCCGGCATTCCGCCCGATTTTACCGGCCTGAAACGCGAGACGGATCGCCGCCGCGCGATCGCTCTGGCGCTTTCACTGGGGCAAGAGGGCGATGTCATTGTGTTGGCAGGCAAGGGGCACGAGACCTATCAGGAGATCGGGGCAGAACGTGTACACCTTGACGAGCGCGAGGAGATCGCCCGCTACTTTGCGGGCGTGACCTCTTGAAAATAGGAGAGAGCGGCTGCTGACAGCGTGTCAGAGTGAAAAGACAGAGCGGCGCGACAGGGCGCGGCCTGTGAAACAAGAGAGAATGAGAACACTCACGGAGGTGCAACAATATGTTAGCTAAGCTGGTTATGGCAGCGCTTTTGGGATTCCTGCTCAGCCTCATACTGGGAAGGATATTGCTGCCGGTGTTGCGCCGGCTCAAGGCGGGACAGTCAATCAAAGAGGACGGCCCCACTTGGCACCTCTCCAAACAAGGCACGCCTACCATGGGGGGCCTGATGTTCATTGTGTCCACCATCCTGGCGGTGCTCATCATAAACTGGCCCTCGATCTGTGCAGGGGATTTCACAGCGCTTTTCATTTTGGTGTTTGCCCTGGTGTTCGGCGCCATCGGTTTTTTGGACGACTATGCCAAGGTGAAAAAGAAGGAAAATACCGGTCTGTCCGCCGGACAGAAGTTCTTGCTCCAGTTGGCGGCGTCCATCCTGTTCATTGTGCTGCTGCGTAACGTGGGCATCCTCTCGCCCAATTTGTATATTCCCTTTTTGGGCATAGAATTAAAGCTGCCTTGGCTTGCTTATATGGTGTTTGCGGCGCTGGTCATGGTGGGTACGGTCAACGCCGTCAACATCACCGACGGGGTGGATGGCCTCGCGACGGGGGTGACGCTGCCGGTCTGCGCCTTTTTTAGCGCCATTGCCACCTACGCCTATCTGTTCTGGAGCCGACGCGAGGGGGAGCCGATTGCGCTCTTTGGCGCGGCGCTCTTTGGCGGCCTGGTCGGCTTTCTGATTTACAACTTCCACCCCGCTAAGATCTTTATGGGTGACACCGGCTCGCTCTTTCTGGGCGGCGCGGTCTGCGGCATGGCCTTTGCCCTGGATATCCCTCTGATTTTAGTGCTCGTCGGCATCATCTATGTGGCAGAAGCCATGTCCGATATCATTCAGGTGGTCTACTTCAAAGCCACGCATGGCAAGCGTGTGTTTCGCATGGCGCCGCTGCACCATCACTTTGAGATGGGTGGCTGGAGTGAGGAAAAGCTGTTTTTTGTCTTTTCCGGCATCACCGTTGTATGCTGTATTCTCGCCTATTTTGGTGTCATTGATCGTTTCCCGGCTGTACTCTCTTAAAAGAGCAGCAACTGTGTAAGGAGGTTTGCCCGTGCGCAAGAAAAAACAACTGGACATCGGCATCGAACGGAAACTGGCACGTGGCCCTCTGGATTTGCCCTTTCTGGCATTGACGCTCCTGCTGGTGGGAATTGGCTTGGTCATGTTATTGTCCGCCTCTTACCCTTCCGCTTTTTATAGTAACGCAACCAATCACGATCCGCGCTATTACTTCAACCGTCAGGCCGGTTTTGCGCTGCTTGGCATTTTGGCGATGTACTTCGTCTCGCGTTTCGATTATCAGCGTTGGCGTGGGCTTTCTATTGTTGTGCTGGTCATTGCGGTGGTGCTCTTGCTGATGGTGTTGGTTCCCGGTTTGGGTAAGTCGGCAAACGGCGCGCTGCGCTGGCTGAAACTCCCGGGGCTGCCGCAGTTTCAGCCATCTGAAGTGGCGAAATTCGCGGTGATACTCTTTTTCTCAGCCCGCCTATCCAAGCGACAAGAGCGGGTGAGGGATCCCTATGATACCCGTAAACGGGGTGGCCGCGCACTCAACAAGTTACATAATGTCGGCTTCATGGAACTGCTGCCCTATGGCGGTGTGCTGCTGTTGATTCTGGCCCTGCTCTCGCTGCAACCGCACATGTCTGCCACCATCCTGATTCTGGTGGTTGGCGCCTCGATTTTGTTTGCTGCCGGTATCAGTCTGGGTTGGTTTGCCCTGGCGGGCGGCCTGGTCGGCGGTCTTTTGGCTGTCATCATTGCCACCACGGATTACATGACGACGCGTGTGCAAATGTGGACGAATCCCTGGGCGGAGCCTTTGGGAAAGGGCTTGCAGGCCATACAGTCGCTGTTGGCCATCGGTTCAGGTGGTCTGCTCGGTTTGGGACTGGGCAACAGTCGACAAAAATTCCTCTACCTACCCGAAGAACACAATGACTTTATCTTTTCTGTGTTGTGTGAGGAACTGGGGCTCATTGGCGCCGGCTTGGTCCTGACGCTCTTTGCACTGCTCATCATCCGCGGCTATTGGCTTGCCCTGCATGCGCGTGATCGTTTCGGTTCGCTGCTGATTGTCGGCGTGACGACGCTTTTGGCCTTCCAGGTCTTTTTGAATGTGGCGGTTGTGACCAATCTCTTTCCGGTGACCGGTATTTCGCTCCCGTTTTTCAGCTATGGCGGCACCGCCTTGATGATTCAGCTGGCGGAAATGGGCGTTGTGCTGGCGGTCTCCAGGCAAATCCCGGCGCAAAAGTCCGATTAAACGAGGCTTGATATGAAAATAATGTTTACCTGTGGCGGCACCGCCGGCCACATCAATCCGGCCATTGCCCTGGCTCGTCTTGTGCAGGAGAGAAAACCCGATGCCTCCGTCCTTTTTGTGGGGGCAAAGGGGGGCATGGAGGAACGCCTGGTGCCCAAAGAGGGCTTTGATATCAAAAGCGTCACCATTACCTCCTTTCGCAGAAAACTGACACCCGCCGCGCTGCGTTACAATGTAAATACCTTGAAAAATCTGCTGCGCGCACGGCGAGAAGCGGAAGCGATTTTGTCGGAGTTTTCGCCGGATCTGGTTCTGGGCACAGGGGGATATGCCTCCTATCCTGTGGTCAGAGAGGCGGCGCGACGCGGCATTCCCACCGCTATTCATGAATCCAACTCCATCCCCGGCATGACCACGCGCCGCCTGGCGCGCTTCGTCGACCGGGTGATGGTTGGCTTTCCGGACTGTGAGCAGTATTATCCCGACAAAGAGCGCGTGGTGCTGACCGGCACGCCAGTGCGCGGCGCCTTTTTTGAACAGAATCGGGCAGAAGCGAAACAAAGTCTCGGCATTCCGGTTGATTGCCCGCTGGTGCTCTCCTATTGGGGCAGCCTTGGTGCGGAGGATATGAACCGGCAGATGATTGACTTCCTTGACGCGGAATGTGGCGAAGGAGCGCCGTTTTACCATATTCATGGTGCAGGGCGCAACTTTGCAGCGATGGAGCAGGCGCTGCATGCGCGCGGTCTTAGCCTACCGCCGCAAGTGCGTTTGCAGGAGTATATCTACGATATGCCCCGCGTGATGGCGGCGGCAGATCTGGTTCTTTGCCGGGGTGGGGCGTCCACGATTTCTGAACTCACGGCCATTGGCAGGGCGGCCATTATCGTCCCTTCACCCAATGTGACAAACCATCACCAAGAAAAAAATGCCGAAGCCTTGGCAGTGCGAGGGGCGGCCCTAGTGATTCCCGAGTCGGAATCAGGAGGACTGCGTCTCCACAGAGAGACAAGCCGTCTACTGACAGAGAAAACGAAGCGATTGGACATGGAACGAGCGATGCAGGCCTTGGGCATTCCCGATGCGGCAGAGCAAATCTACCAAACCCTCGTTAAATTGATACAAAAGGGTTAAAATCGCACCCTTTCTGTACACTCTGCATAGGATGGTCTGAACGGCAACAGAACCACCTGTGAGGGGGAGAAAACATGATGGATACATATTTCGTGACCGGTGGACGCCCGCTATGCGGCAGCGTCCCGATCCACGGGTCGAAAAACAGCGTTCTTCCCATTTTAGCGGCGACCATCTTGGCCCGCGGTGAGAGCGTTATCCATAATTGTCCGGCCTTAAGCGATGTGTTTGCCACGGCAGAGATTCTCAAATGCTTGGGATGCCGCGTGCATTGGGAAGCGGGAACGATGACCGTCGATGCCAGCGACCTGTGTGACAGTCAGATTCCGGATTGTCTCATGCAGGAGATGCGCTCATCCGTCCTTTTCCTGGGGCCCCTGCTGGCCCGCTCGGGAGAAGCAGTGATGTGCTGTCCCGGCGGCTGCGCGCTGGGTCCGCGTCCGATCGACTTACATATCAGGGCCTTAGAGCGGCTGGGTGCGACGGTTATAGATGAGGGCGAACGCCTGACCTGCCGAACCAACCGTCTGCAGGGCCGCAGAATCATGCTGGACTTTCCCAGCGTGGGCGCGACGGAAAATGCCATGTTGGCCGCCTGCGGCGCGGCCGGCAGCACCATCATCGGCAATGCGGCGCGTGAGCCTGAAATTGTGGATTTGCAAGGTTTCTTGCGGTCCATGGGCGCCAAAGTCTGGGGTGCGGGCGGCTCGACCATCTTCATTGAGGGCGGCAGCGAGCTGCACCCGGGCGAGTATACGGTCATGTCGGATCGTATTGTCGCGGCAACCTATCTATCCGCCGTGGCTTCGGCCAAGGGAGAAGCCGAGATCCTGGGCGCCGATGTGCGCACGGTGGCCCCGGTGATTGCCGCTCTGACGGAATCCGGCTGTAAAATTCGCAGCACGGGCGGTCGCATTTGGATCCGCAGCAAGGAGCCGCTGCGTGCCATTCGGCCCATCTATACCGCGCCGTACCCCGGTTTTCCCACCGATGCGCAGCCGGTTTTGATGGCTGCCCTGGCCGGCGGCGAGGGGAAAAGCATGTTTGTAGAGACCATTTTCAGCGATCGCTACCGGCATGCCGAAGGGCTCTGCCTGATGGGCGCGGACATCCGCATCCATGAGCGGACCGCAGAAGTGATCGGGAAAAAACTGCTGCGCGGCGCCCAAGTGGAGGCCTATGACTTGCGCGGTGGTGCGGCCTTGGTGGTCGCGGCCCTCGGCGCACAGGGAGAAAGCCGCATCACGGGCCTGCAGTACATCGACCGCGGCTATGAAAATTTAGAGGGCGATCTGGCCCTGCTTGGCGCACAGATCACCCGCGTGAGCGAAAATGAAGAAGGTCATGATCTCGTGCGATTTGATAAAACTCCTGTACCGGCCTGGGTGGTTGGCGGACAGTGAGCGACCCGGAGGATAGCAACGGATGGCAAAGGGCAAAGGACGTGAAAAAAATACTGTTTTTCGGAAGAAGAGAAGGGGCTTGCGCCTTCTCTATCTTCTGATGTCCGCTATCCTGATTGTGGCAGCGCTCATCACCAGCTGCGCGTTCTTTTTCCGCGTGGAGCAGATCCGCATTGAAGGTACGACACGCTATTCCGAAGAACAGATTTTAAGCGCCGCAGCGATCAAGGAAAATGCCAACTTGTTCCTCTTGCCGCGCGCTGCCATCAGTAAGCGCATAAAAGACAACTGGCCGTACGTCAAAACCGTAAAATTGCGTAACAGTTTTCCCAATACGTTGGTGCTGGAGATCCAAGATTGTATTCCGCAGGCTGCCGTGCAGGTCGGTGGACTCTACTGGCTGCTGGATGAAGAAGGAAAGGTTTTGGAGCAGCCGCAGGAAAGTTTGGCCACGACCTATGCGAAGGTAGAGGGACTGACGCTGATTGAGCCCCAGATCGGCGCAAAAGCCCAAGTGCCGGATGATCAGTCCGCTAAGTTTAAGAGCCTTTGCTCGCTGCTGAAGGCGCTTTTGGAGCATGACATGTCGCAAGATGTCTCTTGGATAGACTTAAATGACGATATGGACATCGAAATTTCGTACTTGGGAAGATTTACCGTTCGCTTACCCTTCGGTACGAACAATTCGAACCTGCAATACAGCGAAGGTGAGTACAGTTTGAAGATAGAAGCCTTGAAAGAGATCGTTTCCCGCCTTGATGAAACGGACAGAGGATTGATAGATTTATGGGGGGATAAGGGATTTTTCCGTCCAAATTAAGGAAGCCTGACGAGAAGATTTTCTTTTTTTATGAAAAAGAAGTGAGAAGAAATACACTTTTCTATTGACCTGCTGGAAAAAGGGAGATAAAATATAGCAAAGTATAGAGATACGTAATATTCACATAGGAGGGGCAAATATGTCGTTTGGATTGGATACCGGCCCAGACAGCGTTGTTACAATAAAAGTGATAGGTGTTGGCGGCGGCGGCAGTAATGTAGTCAATCGCATGGTCAAATCCGGCATGAAGGGTGTAGACTTCATTGCGGTTAACACTGATAAACAGGCTTTGGCTGTTTCCAGCGCTACACATAAAATACAGATCGGTGAAAAGCTGACGGAGGGACAGGGCGCTGGCTCGAACCCCGATGTGGGACGTAAGTCCGCTGAGGAGAGCCGTACCCAGATCTCAAAAACCTTAGAAGGCACCGATATGGTGTTCATCACGGCTGGCATGGGCGGCGGTACCGGTACCGGCGCGGCGCCCATCATGGCAGACCTCGCCAAGGAGATGGATATTTTGACCATCGGCGTGGTGACGAAGCCCTTCAACTTTGAAGGCCGTCGCCGCATGGAGCAGGCGGAGGAAGGCATTCGCAACCTGCGCGCTAAGGTGGACGCCCTGGTCATCATCCCGAATGACCGTCTGAAGTATGCGACGGATCAGAAGATTACCTTCGCCAACGCCTTTGAAATCGCGGACGATGTCCTGCGCCAGGCGGTGCAGTCGATTTCCGATTTGATCAAGAACACCGGCTTCATTAACCTGGACTTCGCCGACGTGACGGCAGTCATGAAGGATGCCGGTATGGCCCACATGGGCGTGGGCCGCGCCGCAGGCAAGAACAAAGCGGAAGAGGCTGCCAAAATGGCTGTCTCCAGCCCGCTGCTGGAAACTTCCATCAATGGCGCGCGCGGCGTGCTGGTCAACGTGACCGGTTCGACCGATATCGGCCTCGAGGAAGTGGAGACCGCGGCAAACCTCGTGCAAGAGGCCGCCGATCCGAACGCGCTTATCATCTTCGGCGCGACCTTCGACGAGACGCTCGAGGACGAAATCCGCGTGACCGTGATTGCAACGGGTTTTGACGAAAAGGTCGACCCTGCGAAAGAGGGCGCCAAGGGTGGCAACCGCGTGTTGTCTGCCAATACACGCAGCACGGCGACGGTTGGTGCATCGACAATTGACAACAGTATGCCTGACGACGATGACCCCTACAAGGAAATCTTTAAGATTTTCAATCGTGACCGGTAAGTTTTACTTATATACAAATACCCCTGACCAAACGGCTGACGCCGTGATTGGTCAGGGGTTAATTTTCCCTTTGATGGGGCAGCGCTCAAATGTCTAAGACAACCACTTCGAGCCCTTGCTGCATCGCATAGCTAAGTGTATATAGAGTTCCGCCGCCCTTGCCGTTGTAAGCCGCGATGAGCAAGGACGCATGATCCACCAGATAACGATTGCGTCGTTGCAGGCAGCCGGGTGTGTAGCTGTGTTGCACCAAACTCTCGTCATTACACTGGGAAAGCAGTGCGGCATAACGGGCTTGTTCGGCTTTGTGCCAGCGATCAGCCTGGCCGGGGAAGGGGATGGCCGCCTCCAGGGTGATCTCCGGATGCTCTCTGCGCAGCTGCAACACCGCTTCACCAAAGTAAAGATCCGTACCGCGCGCCATGCCACAGATGAAGTGGCGATAACCTTGTGAGAACGCCGTTTCGACTGCGTTTTGAAGCTGTGCTTTGAGCTTGAGACAGCGGGGGTCCGACTCTCGGCTGCCCCAGGGCAGCTTTTCAGGTCGGTGCCCGGTAAAGCAACAGCTTTCTTTGCGATCCATGCCATTCACTCCTTTTTCCATATTATGCATTATAAAGTTTAAACGGCAGGGTGTCAACGACAGGAAGCCATTTTCGATAAGATTTGGCTCTTGCAATTTTCGCAGAAACGAGTATAATGACTAATGAACAACTGAATAAAATGTCTTCAGGGCGGGGTGTAAGTCCCCACCGGCGGTATAGTCCGCGAGCGTTTTTGCCCGCTTTGGGCAGAAGGCAGCTGATCCGGTGTAATTCCGGAACCGACAGTGATAGTCTGGATGGGAGAAGACGTGTCGGAACAAGCCATGCACTCTTGTATGCAGTCCGGCACTTGGGAGACATTTGTGTTTTTCGGGTGTTACGATACTGTATAGGAGTGTTTTTTTGTATGCAAAAATTAAACATGAACAAACTGGCCGCGACGAAAAAGCTTGCTGTCATGGCGATGCTTGTGGCGCTCTCTGTGGTGATGGTCTTTCTGGTCCATTTCCCCATCTTTCCTGCGGTCTCTTTTTTAGAGTATGACCCGGCCGATATCCCCATCCTGATTGGCGCGTTTGCCTATGGCCCCTTAGCCGGGATCATCCTGACCATCATTGCCAGCGTGATCCAAGGCTTTACGGTCAGCGCCGGCGCAGGTCTCTATGGCGTTCTGATGCACATTATCGCGACGTCCGTGCTGGTCCTGATTGCCTCCGGCATCTATCGCGTCAAACATACCCGCGTGGGTGCGGTGATTGGTTTGGTCTGCGGTACCCTGGCCATGGGCGGTGTGATGGTGGTGGCCAACCACTTCATTACGCCTTACTTTATGGGTGTGCCGGTCGAGGTGGTGGATAGCCTGCTCCTGCCGTTTATCCTGCCGTTTAACCTCATCAAAGCGGGCATCAATTCCTTGATCACCTTCCTGGTTTATAAGACGGTGTCCCGTCATATTGTGTCCGGCGTGATCAAGGAGAGCGAAAAAAAGGAAAATCCTTTGCAAGCGTAAAGATCCGTTTTGCAAAGTCTTATCCGCCCGGCCCGCGGCCGGGCGGATATTTTCGTTATGCAGCCCTATGGAGGTCACACGTATGAGTAAGCTGCCCTATATCATCGCCTACCTGCTGCTCTGCTGCTTGCTTGGCTTTTTGCTCATGGGTCTGGATAAGTGGAAAGCCAAACGCCGGCGTTTTCGCATCTCGGAACAGATGTTGTTTTTTGTGGCGCTTGTCGGCGGCGCGGCCGGTGCGACCCTGGGCATGCATGTGTTTCACCACAAAACAAAGCACTGGTATTTTCGCTATGGCTTGCCGGCTATTTTCATCTTGCAGCTGGCCGGCCTGGCGGCGTATGTATGCTGGGATATCTTTTTTCGTGCCTAATGGGCGCTAAGAATAAACAAGAGGAGTGCTGATGAATATGGAATGTATGAAAGCGATTCAGGAAAGACGCAGTATCCGTCACTACACCACGCAAAAGATTGCCGACCAGGATTTGATCGATATACTGGAAGCGGGCATCATGGCGCCGTCGGGTATGAACTTGCAGCATTGGCATTTTGTCATGCTGCGCAGCGAGCAGACCTTGGCCGAGTGCCTAGACATGATGGGCGAGGTGAGTGAGCGGTTCCGGCCGACGCTGGAAAAGCGATTCGCACGCAATCCGCATGTCATTCAGGAAACGGAGATTTTCCTCAACAGCTTGGGGGGAGCGACAGCTTGCCTCCTGGCCTTTTTATCCAAGAAGGAGTACAACGCCTACATGCCCGCCATCTCCGGGGTTGCGGCGGCGATTCAAAATATGCTGCTCTGCGCCTACGACAAGGGAATCGGATCCTGCTGGATCACGGCCCCGGTGGTCTCTGATCTGCAACGAGCCTTTGAAGCGCGCTTTGCGCCGGATAAGGGGCAGTTTATCGCCATGGTGACCTTTGGCTATCCGGACGAATCCCCGGCGACGCCGCCGCGCCACAACGGGAAGTACGAACTGATCTGAAACATGGCGGACCTATCCCGTCGGACAGCTAGCATCCACAATTCAACAGGGCGGCAGACTCGATTTATCATAGAACTTTCCCACTTGACGGACGGCGTTCAATATGCTAAAATTTGAGATTGTGGCGCGACTACTGCTCTATTGTTGCGCCATAGTATCTCAAAAGGAGGACGACACCCATGCTGGAAGAGTTGCAAAAGCCCCAGAGGGCGGTTGGCGCTAAGCAGGTGGGACGTGCTCTGCGTGCCGGACGGGTGACCTATGTCTTTCTGGCTGAGGATGCGGATCCTAAAGTCACCAGCCCGATTGCACTGTTGTGCGAACAGCAGTCCGTGCCGATTGAGCAGGTAAGCTCTATGGCGGTCTTGGGCCAAGCGTGCAGCATCCCCGTCGGGTGCGCCGTCGCTGCGCTGACAAAATAATTTTGCTTTTAATAGAATAAGAACCCTCTTATTTTGTTAAAATATACACCATCATTTGAGAAAGGAGGAAAACTATGCCTACGTTTAATCAGCTGGTTCGTAAGGGAAGAGAAAAGGTGACCTACAAGTCCACCTCCCCTGCGATGCAAAAGGGCCTGAACACCCTGAAAAATCGCGAGACCGATCTGCCTGCCCCGCAGAAAAGAGGCGTCTGCACCGCTGTGCGTACCTCTACACCGAAGAAGCCGAACTCCGCGCTGCGTAAGATCGCCCGTGTGCGTCTGACCAACGGCTACGAAGTAACCGCTTATATCCCCGGCGTTGGCCATAACCTGCAGGAGCACTCCGTCGTGATGATCCGCGGCGGCCGTGTCAAGGATCTTCCTGGTGTGCGTTACCACATCATCCGCGGCAGCTTGGACACCCAGGGCGTGAACGGCCGTATGCAGAGCCGCTCGAAGTACGGCGCCAAGCGTCCGAAGGCCGGTGCAGCCAAGAAGTAAGCAAAAAAACCTTTACTATGACATGTTTTTGCGCTCAGGCGCAAAGCAACTGCTTTGCCACGAGTCGCTTATCTGATATATTTGTTGGGTAGGTGTTTCTCAGGGCAGGCACGAGGCGAGGCATTTTTTCGTCTCAAACGGAAAGCATAAGGCTTTTCGAGTACCTATGAAATCATTATCTTATGAAGGAGGGAAGCAAACGTGCCCAGAAGAGGAAACGTACCCAAGCGGGAAGTGTTGCCCGATCCCGTGTACCACTCCGTACTGGTAACTAAGCTGGTTAACAGCATCATGCTGGACGGTAAAAAGGGCGTAGCACAGAAGGTCGTCTACGGAGCCTTCGACATTGTCCGCGAGAAGCTGGATAAAGACCCCCTGGAGGTGTTCACCACTGCGCTGGAGAACATCATGCCATCTTTGGAGGTCAAGGCCCGTCGTGTCGGCGGCGCCACCTATCAGGTTCCGATGGAAGTCCGTCCGGAGCGCCGCCAGACCCTTGGTCTGCGCTGGCTGACGAATTATTCCCGCAACCGCAGCGAGCGCACCATGAGAGAGCGTCTGGCTGGTGAGTTGATGGATGCAGTCAACAATCTCGGCGGTGCTGTGAAGAAGCGTGAGGAGACCCATAGAATGGCAGACTCCAACAAGGCCTTCGCACATTTCCGTTGGTAATTTCACGATTATTGGAGTTTGATTATGCCAAGAAAAGTATCCCTTGATAAGACCCGCAATATTGGCATCATGGCCCATATTGACGCGGGCAAAACCACAACCACCGAACGGATTCTCTACTACACCGGCGTCAACTACAAAATCGGTGAGACCCATGAAGGTACCGCAACGATGGACTGGATGGCGCAGGAGCAGGAGCGTGGTATTACCATCACCTCCGCTGCAACCACCTGTTTCTGGAAAGACCATCGCGTCAATATCATTGATACGCCGGGTCACGTTGACTTTACCGTCGAAGTGGAACGCTCTTTGCGCGTGCTGGACGGTTCGGTCACTGTTATGTGCGCCAAGGGCGGCGTGGAACCCCAGTCTGAAACGGTTTGGCGCCAGGCTGACCATTACCATGTCCCCCGTATGATCTACGTCAACAAGATGGACATCATGGGCGCGGACTTTTTCCGCGTGGTTGACATGGTGCATGATCGTTTGAAGGCAAACGCCGTGCCCATTCAGCTGCCCATCGGTAAGGAAGATGTCTTCCAGGGTGTTGTTGACCTGGTTGAGATGAACGCCAAGGTGTTCTACGACGATCTGGGTAAAGATGTCCGCGTGGAGGAAATTCCCGCTGATATGAAGGATCTGGCCGAAGAATACCGCGATAAGCTGATTGAGGCGATCTCCGACTTTGACGACGAGATCATGGAGAAGTACCTCGACGGCAAAGGCAATGAAGTCAGCACGGAGACCTTGAAAAAGGCCATCCGCAAGGCCACCATTGATGTCAAGATGGTTCCCGTTGTCTGCGGCACATCTTACCGCAACAAGGGCGTGCAGGAACTGCTGGACGCTATCGTTGCCTATATGCCTTCGCCCACCGATATCCCCCCCATCGCCGGTGTCAATCCGGAGACCGGGGAGGAGGACCATCGTGCGTCCGATGACGCAGGTCCCTTCGCCGCGTTGGCCTTTAAGATCATGACCGACCCCTACGTCGGCAGACTCTCGTTCTTCCGTGTTTACTCCGGCACACTGACCACCGGTTCCGCGGTGTATAACAGCACCAAAGGAAACCGTGAGCGTGTGGGCCGCATCCTGCAGATGCACGCCAACCACCGCGAGGACATCGAAGAGGTTTACAGTGGCGACATTGCCGCCGCGGTCGGCCTGAAGAACACCACCACCGGCGATACGCTCTGTGATGAAAAGAACTCCATCATCTTGGAGTCTATGGAATTCCCGGATCCCGTTATCCGCGTGGCCATTGAGCCTAAGACCAAGGCAGGTCAGGAAAAAATGGGCATCGCGCTCATGAAGCTGGCCGAAGAAGATCCCACCTTTAAGACCTACACCGATGAGGAAACCGGTCAGACCATCATCGCCGGCATGGGCGAGCTGCACCTGGAGATCATCGTGGACCGTCTGCTCCGTGAGTTTAAGGTGGAAGCCAACGTCGGTAAGCCCCAGGTTGCCTACAAGGAGACCGTCACCAAGAGCATTGAGCAGGATACCAAGTATGCTCGTCAGTCCGGCGGTAAGGGCCAGTACGGTCACTGTAAGATCCGCGTGGAGCCGAACGAATCCGGCAAGGGTTATGAGTTCGTCAACGCCATTGTTGGCGGCGCCATCCCCAAGGAGTATATCCCTGCGGTCGACGCCGGCATTAAGGGTGCGATGGAGGCCGGTGTTTTGGCCGGTTATCCCGTCGTTGACGTAAAGGTGACCCTGTACGATGGATCCTACCACGAAGTTGACTCCTCTGAAATGGCCTTTAAGATTGCCGGTTCTATGGCATTCAAGGAAGCTTGCCGCAAGGCCGGCCCCATTCTGCAGGAGCCCATCATGAAGGTCAGCGTCAATGTCCCTGAGGACTATATGGGCGACGTCATCGGTGACCTCAACTCCCGCCGCGGCCAGATCCAGGGCATGGAAGCGCGCTCCGGCGCCCAGCAGATCGACGCCGCCGTGCCGCTGTCTGAAATGTTCGGTTATGCAACCGACCTGCGCAGCCGCACTCAGGGCCGTGGCCAGTATTCCATGGAACCGAGCCACTATGTCGAGATGCCCAAGAGCATCACGGAAAAGATTATCGCCCTGCGCAATAACAACGACTAAAAGTAGAATTTTTTTCGTTGTGAAGCATTGAAATTTAGAGTGCTATGCTGTAAAATGGCATCAATCCGTCAGAGGATTGAACATATAGACGATTGATTCGTATTTTAAGGAGGATTCTCAATCATGGCCAAGCAAAAATTTGAAAGAACAAAGCCGCACGTCAACATTGGTACCATCGGTCACGTTGACCATGGTAAAACTACGCTGACCGCTGCGATTACCAAGTACCTCTCCCTGTCCGGCAATGCACAGTTCGAAGATTATTCCAGCATTGACAAGGCACCCGAGGAGAGAGAGCGCGGTATTACCATCAACACCGCTCACGTGGAGTATCAGACGGAGAGCCGTCACTATGCCCACGTTGACTGCCCGGGCCACGCCGACTATATCAAGAACATGATCACCGGCGCTGCACAGATGGACGGCGCGATCCTGGTTATCGCTGCCACCGACGGCCCCATGGCTCAGACCCGTGAGCACATCCTGCTCGCTCGCCAGGTTGGCGTGCCTGCTATCGTTGTCTTCCTGAACAAGGTCGACCTGCTCGACGACGAAGAACTGCTTGAGCTGGTTGAAATGGAAGTGCGTGAGCTGCTGTCCAAGTACGACTTCCCGGGCGACGATCTGCCTGTGATCAAGGGTTCCGGCCTGATCGCTCTGACCTGTGAGAGCGGCGACCAGTCCCACGCTGACTATGCCTGCATCAAGGAACTCATGGACGCTGTCGATTCCTACATTCCCACCCCTGAGCGTAAGGCTGACCTGCCTTTCCTGATGCCTGTTGAAGACGTGTTCACCATCACCGGCCGTGGCACTGTTGCGACCGGTCGTGTGGAGCGTGGCCAGATCAACATGGGTGATAAGATTCAGATCGTTGGTCTGAACGACACGCCCAAGGAGACCACCATCACCGGCATCGAAATGTTCCGCAAGCTGCTCGATTACGCAGAAGCCGGCGACAACATCGGCGCCCTGCTGCGTGGTGTGGACAAGAAGGAAATCGAGCGCGGCCAGGTTCTGGCTAAGCCCGGCTCCATCAAGCCTCTGACCAAGTTCATGGGCCAGGTCTACGTCCTGTCCAAGGAAGAAGGCGGCCGTCACACCCCGTTCTTTAACAACTACCGTCCTCAGTTCTACTTCCGTACCACTGACGTGACCGGCATCATCTCCCTGCCCGAAGGCACCGAGATGTGCATGCCCGGCGATAACGTAGAGATGGACGTTGAGCTGATCACCCCCATCGCGATCGAGAAGGGCCTGCGTTTCGCTATCCGTGAGGGTGGCCGTACCGTTGGTTCCGGCGTTGTTATCGACACGAAGGACTAATTTATAGAGTAAAAAGAGAGCAAAGCTTGACTTTGCTCTCTTTTTTTGTTAAAAATAGATCAGATAAAAAAGAAAGGGTGGAGAATGATGTCAACTGAGATTCCGGGCACCGACGGAACGGTGGAAAGCGTACAGAGTTGGTACAATAGCGTGGTTGGCAGTAGCAACATCGCTGATATTGCTTTGCTGGCCCTCAAGACCATAGGGATTTTGCTCATCTGCCTGATCGCCAAACGGCTCCTGCTGGCCAGTTTCTCCAAAATATTGAGCAAGTCGCGTCTGGAAAAGGGATTGATCACCTTCTTGCGCTCCGTGTTCAATATCCTTTTTTGGCTGCTGACCATCATCATTGTGGCCGGTTCGCTCGGCATCAGTACCACCCCCTTACTGGCTGCATTCAGCGTCATCGGCTTAGCGCTGACGCTCGCGGTACAAGACAGCTTAGCCAATTTGGCGGGCGGCATCAACATTTTGGTCAGCAAACCCTTTGTCGTGGGCGATTATATTGATATCGACGCGGATGGCGGTACGGTCTATGAGATTGGTATGATCCACACCTGCCTGCAGACGCCGGATAATCGCCGGGTGATGCTGCCAAACAGTAAAGTGACGAGCGCCCGTGTCATCAATTACTCCACGGAGTCGCTGCGGCGTGTGGACTTGGCATTTTCAGTCGCCTATGAAGTGCCCATTACGAAGGTGCAGACAGCCTTGCTGGCGATGGTGGCACAGGATGATCGGATCTTGCAGGAGCCAGCCCCCGCCGTGATACGTGTGACCAACTACGGCGAAAACGGAATTGATTACAGCCTGCGGGCCTGGTGTAAGCAGGAAGATTATTGGGATATCTACTTTGATGTCTTAGAGAAGATCAAGCCGACCTTGGATCAGGAAGGGCTGGAACTGAGCTATCCGCACATCAATGTCCACCTGCAAAACGGAATGGCAGATAAAAAAACGATACAATAACCATACGCATGCAGCACGATTCAAACGCGAAAAGCGCCTGTGGAGAACACTCCACAGGCGCTTATGGTATTGATCGTTGCATGCGAAGATGGGGACCGCCTCAGGAAGGACGCGCCAAGCCGTGCAGCATTTCGCCGGTATCGGCAAGAAAGACTTCTCCGCCAATGGCTGTGTTTTTATGAATCAGCAGGCTGATCATGACGTTTTTTTGGTTCGGGTAATCGCTGATCTGATATGTATAACGCTTGACTTGTTTACCTGCAAATTTGTCGAGGGAAAACCCCTGCTGGGCTTGCCAGGCGAGATACTCGTCGTAGGAGGAATCAAAGGTATCCGGCAGCTTGATTTCCTCGACGGTGACTGCTTCCGGGCTGAGACTCCAGCCGAATTGAGACAGGTATTCCAGACGATCCTCATTGGTCTTGAGACCTTTGGGTGAGGTTGCCGTTGCGGCGGTGCTCTGTGCGCCCCAGAGGCTGTGCATGCCGGCGAAGGTGGCCAGGAAGCCGCAGACCAAAACGAGTGCGGCTGCGCCGAGGATGATGCGTTTGCGGTGCAGCTTGGCGGTATAAATGAACATAAGTGGGTTGCTCCTTTCTTTGCACCGCCAAGGCGCGGCGCGGGGAATGATTGCTATACTCTATGTGCGAAGACGAAGGAATATGCGCCTTCATGCGATGGAAACAAAAACGAGAGGGGATGCCCATGATGGAACGCATTGATAAACGCCTGGCAGATTGCGGCCGCTGGAGCAGGAAAGAAGCGCGCGCTTTGGTGAAGGCAGGCCGTGTAAGCTGCGATGGCCTTGTGCTGCGTGATCCGGGCGACAAGCTGCCGGATGACGCGCTCATTTATGTGGATGGGACAGCGATCCAGACGGAGCCATTTTTGTATTTGATGCTGCACAAGCCCGGCGGCGTTGTTTCGTCCACGGCGGATCCCCGCGAGAAAACCGTGCTGGATCTTTTGCCGGAGGCTTACCGAGGTCGCGATCTGTTTCCGGTCGGCCGCTTGGATAAAGATACGGAGGGACTCTTATTGCTCTGCAATGATGGACCGCTGGCGCATCACCTGCTCTCCCCTCGGCATCATGTTGAAAAAGAATATTTTGTGCGAGTCGAGGGAAGCTTAGATGAGACGGATGTGGCGGCTTTTGCCGCAGGAATATGTCTGCGCGATGGTACGCAGTGTCAGCCTGCTCGCTTGCTGCTGCAAGCAGAAAAAGACTGCGCGCATGTGATCTTACAAGAGGGCAAATATCATCAAGTCAAGCGCATGATGGCCGCGCGCGGTAAGCCGGTTTGCTCTCTCAAACGGCTGCGCATGGGTTCGCTTATGTTGGACGAAACGCTGCCTTTGGGTGGCGTCCGACCCTTGACGCAGCAGGAATGTAAGGCCTTGCAGCAACTGGATTTCCAGAAAAATTCGGCATATTGAACAAATAAAATGCGCACAACTCTTGCAATCAATCTGGGGAGAAGGTATAATAGAACAAAAAAGTTGGCGTATTTTGTACGCCCTTGGGGAAAGGAACAGGAGGAAGGAGCATGTCCAGCAGAGTTTTTCAAAGTATTGTGCTTCAAATGAAAGAGAGTACGGATCGCGTGATTGGTGTCATTGACGAAAACGGAACTGTGGTCTCTTGCAATCAGTTGACGTGGATTGGCGAGAAGTGGGAAGGCGTTTCCTCGGCGCTGGCCGGGAATGAATCCGGCATCGTCATCTATGGCGATAAGACCTTGAAGCCCTTGCTCAATCGCAATACGCATTATGATTATATCGCCTTTGTGCAGGGCGTCGATGAGCAGTCAAAGCTGATATGCTCGCTGGTCAGCGTGGCGCTCAACAGCGCCAAGGCGTATTACGAAGAAAAGCACGATAAAAAAGCCTTTGTCAAAAGCATCATCTCGGACAATATTTTGTTGGGCGATATCTATGCAAGGGCCAAGGAGCTGCACTTTGTCTCTGAAGCGCCGCGCGCGGTGTTCCTGATCCGCCAAATGGCTACGGCAGATATCTCTGCTGTGGATACGGTGCAGGCCATTTTTGCGGACAATCCCGACGACTTTGTCATTTCAATCAATGAAACAGACATTGCCGTGATCAAACTGCTCACCGAGGGCAGCGACAGTAAGGAGCTCTATCGCATTGCAAAAATGATGGAGGACGGCCTGCTGCAGGGTTTGAAGATTAAGACCACGATTGGTATTGGCACGATGGTGCCACACATCCGCGATCTGGCCAAGGCCTATAAAGAAGCGGGCGTGGCCATCGAGGTCGGCAAAGTATTTGATACCGAAAAAACCATCATCAACTACGAAAACTTAGGCATCGGCCGTCTGATCTATCAGTTGCCGACGACGCTCTGCGGCATGTTCCTGCAAGAAGTGTTCAAAAAGAATCCCATTGATGCGCTGGATCAGGAAACCCTGTTCACGATCAATAAGTTTTTTGAAAACAACTTGAACGTGTCCGAAACTGCCCGCAAGCTGTTTGTGCATCGAAATACCCTCGTCTACCGCTTGGAGAAGATCAAAAAACTGACCGGGTTGGACCTGCGGGAGTTTGACGATGCCATTACGTTTAAAGTGGCCTTGATGGTGAAAAAATATCTGGTGTCCCGCGGCATTGATTCCTGAGTGCGCGGGTGGATGTGGACTGTATTCAGTCCAAAAGTATTCCGAGGATGGAATAGGAGTATGTTGTTTTGATTAAGTTAATTGATGTAGAAAAAGTATATGAGAATGGAACGAAAGCCTTGCGCGGAGTGAACATGACCATAGAAGACGGCGAGTTCGCCTTCCTGGTTGGCCCCTCCGGTTCCGGCAAGTCCACGATCATCAAGCTCATTACGGGCGAGGTGAAGCCGTCTGACGGTGTTGTGATGGTCAATGGCTATAACTTAAATGACATTAGCCATAAGCAGATTCCCAACATGCGGCGCACCTTGGGCGTTGTCTTTCAGGATTTCCGCCTGATCGACAAAAAGACCATTTACGATAACCTGACCTTTGCCATGCGGACAGTAGGCGCCCGCCCGTCGACCATACGCCGCAGGATTACATATGTACTCAATCTGGTCGGCTTGGGTGATAAGGCAAAGCAGTTTCCGGACCAGATTTCCGGTGGTGAGCAGCAGCGTGTTGCCATCGCCCGCGCACTCATCAACAACCCTGATGTCATCATTGCGGACGAGCCCACCGGGAACCTCGACCCCCGGCGCTCCCTGGAGATCATGAAGCTTTTGGAAGAGATCAACACGCTGGGGACCACCGTCTTGGTGGTGACGCATGAGAAGGATTTGGTCAACCGCTTTGACAAGCGCGTCGTGGCCATTGAAAACGGCCGAATAATCAGTGATGGGGCAGGTGGGTATTACAACAATGGGCGTTAATCAAATCGGATATCATTTTAAAGAAGGTTGCCGCAGTATTTTTTCGCATGGCCTAATGTCCTTTGCGGCGGCCTGCATGATTGTGGCCTGCCTCTTGATTATGGGGTCATTCTCTCTGGTGGCCATGAATATTGGCATCATGCTCAAGGACCTGGAAAAAGACAATCAGTTTGTCGCATATATCGATGAAAACTTGTCCACAGACGAGGCAAGGGCCTTGGAGGGCTCCATCAAAGCCATTGACAATGTCGCGGAAATGAACTTTGTCACCAATGAGCAGGCCATGAAGAATTTCGAGGAAAAGCAGGTCAGGGATGTGTTTAAGGACCTGCCGGCGGATACCTTCCGTCATCGCTATGAAATTCACGTGAATGACATTGAACAAATCGGCGACACAGTCAAGCAGGTTGAGGGCGTGCAGGGCGTGGACTACGTCCGCGCCGCATTGGATGTTGCGCAAGGCTTCGTGATGCTGCGTAATGTCGCCGGGGCCTTGGCGATCATCCTAGTGGTCATGCTGGTGGTCATCTCGCTCTTTATCATTGCCAACACCATCCGCCTGACAACCTTCACCAGACGCGAGGAAATCGCCATCATGAAGATGTGCGGCGCCACCGACTGGTTCATCCGTTGGCCCTTTATCTTTGAGGGCATCATACTGGGCCTGTTTGGCGCGCTGCTGGCCTTTTTCCTGCAGTGGAGCATTTATGAAATTCTGCACACGGCCATTGGCAACATTGCGAACTTGTCCTTTATCTACTTGGTGCCGTTTAGCGACATTTCGCATCTTGTGCTGATCTTCTTCTTGGGTGCCGGTTTCCTGATCGGCGCCAGTGGCTCGGTGTTGGCCATCCGCAAGTTTTTGCGCGTCTAAACGCACAAGCGGTTGCGGTCGGCAAAAGAACGACAAGCACAGGCGCGGCGGCGAGAGCCTGCCGCGCCTTGTCATGTATCATCGCAGCCATTGAATCATATGTTTGAAGCGAAGAGGTGAATCCTTATGAAGCAAAAGAAACCTAAAATGGAAGGCAAACGCATCATGGCCATCGCGATGGCCGTTCTTCTGTCGGCTGCTTTGCTGTTTTCCCTTGTGGCAGGTTCCTTAAGAATTTTCTGATTCGGTATGGATAAAGGCCATCTTGGTCACACTGATTTCACACGAAAAACTGACATATCCACCGCTGTGGACACATATGCATACATCTATCTATCATTGTCCACAGCGGCATCGTGCGCTTTGGCCGGGAAAGGACCCTTTGTATGAAAGAACATGAGGAAGGCACAAAACAGAAAAAGAGCGGCAGAAGCGTGACCATACGCACCTGCCTGCTGGGCTGCCTGCTGTCTCTGCTGCTTGGTATGGTGATGACGCTGGGCATCCTGTTTGTGCGTTTGGACCGTGACGGTCAGAGTATGCTGCAAGCGGTGAGCACCATACGCTCTCAGTTTGTCGGCGATTATGACTGGCACACAGTTATGGATGAATCCTTAGAGCAGATGGTGACCTCTCTGGGGGATCGCTGGTCCTACTACCTGACGCAGGATGAGTACAAAAAAGTGCAGGCCAGCCGCAGCAATTCCTATGTCGGCATCGGCATCACCTTATCCCAGACGGAGGGCGATGCCATCGTGATTGCGGCGGTGACCGAGGATTCGCCCGCCGCGCGGGCCGGTCTGCAGCCGGATGATAAGATTCGCAAGGTGGAAGACCTCGCCGTGACGCAGGAAACCTGGCAGCAATGCGTGGATATGCTCAAGGGTGAACCGGGCACAAGCGTGCGCGTCGAGGTGCAGACTGCCAACGGCATACAGCGTAGCGTCTCTCTGACGCGTGAAACCATCAAAACCATCTCCGTGACACATAAAATGCTCGATGGTCAGATTGGGCTTGTGCGTATCCGCAACTTTTACAGCGGCAGCGGCGACGCGATGATAGAAGCAGTGGACGCCCTGGTCAAGGACGGCGCACAGTCTCTGGTCTTTGACCTGCGCGATAATCCGGGCGGCTATATCACGGAATTGACCAAAATGCTGGACCACTTGCTGCCGGAAGGGGTCATCTTCCAAAGCAGAGACCTCAAGGGACAGGAGACCATCTATCGCTCGGATGCCGAGATGGTGGATGTACCGATGGCGGTGCTGGTGAACGCGGACAGCTACTCTGCGGCGGAGTTCTTTGCGGCGCAGCTGCGTGAGAGCAAGGACTCCTTCATCGCAGGTGAGCTCACCAGCGGCAAGGGGTTTGCGCAGGAAATTTTCCCCTTACGCAACGGCAGTGCATTGGGCCTGTCCGTGGCGCGTTACTTCACGGGCGCCGGGGAATCGCTCATTGGGGTGGGGGTCGAGCCGGACGCCAAGCTGTCGCTCTCGGACGAGGAACGCATCTTGCTCATCGGAGATAAACTGCCCGAACAGCAGGATGTTCAACTGCAGGCGGCTGTGGATGCACTCTTAAAAAACAAGACCAAAACAGAATCCTAAAAGCCTCAAAGAGACCTGCTGCGTATGCAGCGCGCGCAGGTCTCTTTTATCCATATAGGCTTAGGTGGCACGAAGACACTGTCAAAAGATGTCGAACGCAAGGCGCCTTTGCGGTTTTATCCTCTTGACAGACGCTGATAAAGTAAATATAATACATAAACATGTAAACAAAAGACTAGGCACACATTATAATAAAAAGACTCAACAATCCCTCTGGGACTGCCCTCGAAAGCAGGGGGCGCAAAATACCAAGCAAGGGCTAGGAAGGTAAGTGACATGGCGAAGGAATATAAGCTGAGCGAACAGCGAATGGAAGAACTCAAGACGGAATTGAACTATTTGAAAACCGTACGTGAGCGTGAAGTGGCGGACTTAATTAAGGAAGCCAGATCCTTTGGTGACCTGTCGGAAAACAGTGAGTACGACGAAGCAAAAAATGAGCAAGGCCGCCTCTATTCCCGCATCGCTGAGATTGAAACCATTCTGGGCAACTGCGTGGTCATCAATGAAGAAGCCGCGGATCATGATACCGGCTTGATTCGGCTTGGCAGCCGGATCAGCGTCTTGGATATGGACATGGATGAGACCGAGGAGTATCAAATTGTCGGCTCCCAAGAGGCCGATCCCATGAATGGCCGTATTTCGGAGGAGTCCCCCTTTGGCAAAGCCTTGCTGGGCAAACGTGAGGGAGATTTGGTGGTCGTGGATGCCCCGGCCGGAAGCCTGCGCTATCAGATCACAGAAATACAGCACAAGTAAGGAGCGAAGAACAGGTTATGGCGGAACAAAAGAGAAACGACGCAACGCAGGAAACGGAGCAAAGTCTGTCTGAGTTGCTTCAAATCCGTAGAGATAAGTTAAAGCAGTGGCAGGACGCGGGCGAAGATCCCTTTGCACAAACCAAGTACCGTGTCACGGCTTACAGCGCCCAAATTAAGGAACAGTTCGCCCAAATGGAGGGACAAAAAGTCTCTCTGGCCGGGCGGCTCATGTCCAAGCGCGGGATGGGGAAGGCCATTTTCTGCGATATGCAGGACAGCCAGGGCCGCATCCAGCTCTACGTCCGCGTGGACGAGATGGGCGAGGAAGCCTTTGCCAAGGTGCGCAAGTATGATATCGGCGATATTGTGGGCGTGGAGGGCGAAGTCTTTCAGACCAAACGTGGTGAGATTTCCGTCAAGGTGGAGCAGCTGACCCTGCTCTCCAAATCCCTGTTGCCCCTGCCGGAGAAGTTCCACGGCCTGACCGATGTTGAAATCCGTTATCGGCAGCGCTATGTGGATTTGATCGTCAACCCCGAGGTGCGCCGCACCTTTGAAGTGCGCAGTAAGTTTATCCGTTATGTGCGCAGCTTTTTGGACGCACGCGGTTATATGGAAGTGGAAACGCCGGTGCTCAATACCATCTCCGGCGGTGCGACGGCGCGCCCGTTTATTACCCACCATAACACCCTGGACCTCGACATGTATATGCGTATCGCCACCGAGCTGCATCTCAAACGCTTGATCGTGGGCGGCTTGGAGCGCGTGTATGAAATTGGCCGCATTTTCCGCAATGAAGGCATGGACACCAAACACAACCCCGAGTTTACAACGGTGGAACTGTATGAGGCTTATGCCGATTTTAACGATATGATGGATCTGTTTGAAGCCCTGCTCTCGGGCGCGGCAAAGGATATTTTGGGCAGCTATACGCTCGAATGGCAAGGTGAGCAGTTAGACCTCAGCCCCGGCTGGCCCAGACTGACCATGGCCGAAGCGGTCAAGCAGCATATGGATCTTGACTTCATGAACATCACCGACGATGCCGCCGCCGTGGCAGCGGCCAAGTCAAAAGGCATCAACATGGACGGCGTGGAACCGACTTGGGGTCACGCGCTCTTTGAATGCTTTGATCAGCGCGTGGAAGGCCTGCTGATTCAGCCGACCTTTATTACGATGCACCCTGTGGATGTGTCCCCCTTGGCCAAACGCTCTGTGCAGGATGCGCGCCTGACCGAACGCTTTGAGCTCTTCATCTGCCGCAGTGAGCTGGGCAATGCCTTTTCCGAGCTCAACGACCCCATCGACCAGCGTGCGCGTTTTGCCAAACAAGTGGACATGCGCAATGCCGGCGACGATGAGGCCGGCATGATGGATGAGGATTATATCACCGCGTTGGAGTACGGCCTGCCGCCCACCGGCGGACTTGGTATCGGCATTGATCGCGCGGTCATGATGCTCACGAACAGCAGCTCTATCCGTGACGTCATTTTGTTCCCGACGATGAAACCTTTGGAATAGTTCTAATGCAGCATACCGGCAGATGCTTGTCGGTATGCTGTTGTGCGTCAAACTGTCTTTGAAGGAGGGAGCGGCGGTATGGAACAGATCACCAGCCGGAGCAATTCGTTTTTGGCGCATATCCGCAAGCTGATGGTGGACAAGTCCTATCGCAGAAGCTGCGACGAAATGGTCTGCGAAGGGCCGAAGATGCTCGCTGAGGCTTTACGGCACGGCGCCGTTTTGACAGGTCTTGTACAGACGGCAGACGCCATCCTTCCGCCGCTTGATGCAGCCCTGCGCCGGGTGACGGTGCCGGATACGCTTTTGTCCTGGCTGGCCGACACCAAGACACCGCAAAAGTTGCTCTTTCTGTGCCGTCTGCCACGCCATGACACGCCGACGCAGCTGGAAAGCGGGCACTACCTGGCGCTTGACGGCCTGCAGGACCCCGGCAATCTGGGTACCATTTGGCGCACAGCCGACGCGTTTGGTGCGGCGGGTTTGCTCCTGCTGCCCGGTTGCGCCGATCCCTTTTCACCCAAGACGATCCGAGCCGGGATGGGCGTCTGCTTTCGCCTGCCGGTCTGGGAAGTGACGCCTGCGCAATTGCACGCATTGGTGCAGGCGGCGCGGCTGCCGCTTTACGCCGCTGCGCTGCGGCAGGACGCCGTACCGCTCAGAGCCGCGTCGCTCTCTCCTGCGGCTGTTGTCATAGGCAGCGAGGGGCGCGGCGTGTCGGAAGAAGTTTTGGCGCTTTGCGACCAAAGCCTCATCATCCCCATGCGGGCACACTGTGAATCCTTAAATGCCGCAGTTGCCGCGTCGGTGATCCTGTGGGAGATGGCAGCGGCCGCGCAAAGCCGTGGAAAGGAGTAGACACTATGGGCGCACTCAAATACTGGATTTGGTTATGCAGCCGCGGCAAGGTGGCGGGCGTACATGCCCATACCATCCTGCGGCACTTTGGGACGCCGGAGGCCGCTTATGCAGCGGATAAAGCGGCTTATCAGCTTGTGCCTGACCTGCCGGAGGGCATACGCACGGCACTGATGGACAAGTCCCTCCAGCGTGCCGAGGAGATTTTGGAAGATTGCGCGCGCCTTCATATTCGCGTCATGACCCTGCAAGACACCGAATACCCCGAACGCTTGCGTCAAATTCCGGATCCGCCTTGCGTGCTCTATGTCAAAGGACAGCTGCCGCAATTGGATGACGAGGTTGCCATCGCTGTTGTGGGGGCAAGAGAGGCCACCCCCTATGGCCTCGCGGCAGCCAAGCGCCTTGGTAAGGAGCTGGCGCAGCAAGGCGCCGTTGTTGTCAGCGGCATCGCCAGAGGCATTGACGGGGCGGCCTTGACCGGTGCGCTGCTTGGCGGCGGCCGCGTGCTGTCCGTTTTGGGCAATGGTATTGATATTATGTATCCACAGTCGAACCAAAGCCTCTATGAGGATATTCCCTTTGTCGGCGCGCTCGTGTCGGAGTTTCCGCCGGGCACCGGTCCGGACGGCGTCCATTTTCCCATACGAAACCGCATCATCAGCGGCCTGTCTCTGGGCGTGTTGGTGGTGGAGGGAAAAGAAAGAAGCGGCTCACTGATCACCGCGCGTCTGGCCCTGGAGCAGGACCGCGACATCTACGCCCTGCCCGGCAACTGGGACGCGATCATGAGCCGTGGCCCGAACCGCTTGATCCAACGCGCGGAAGCGAAGCTGGTGATGGATGCGTGGGATATTTTGGAGGAATATCGCTATTCCTATCCTCATAAAATTCATCCAAGACTGACGCAGCAGGCAGAAACCGCGCAACCGGAGAGCCGCACGGCGTTTGCACCCCTGGCAGGGAAACAAGAACCGCCTGAAAAACCAGCGGCTACCGTGCTTGTACCATCCGTCGATCCGCAATCTCTGACAGATGATGAACGTATCATCTTGCAAAACTTGCAGACCAAGGTCTGTACGGCCGACATGCTCATCGAGGCGACGGCCATTCCGGCCAATCGAGTGCTCTCTGCGCTGACTATGTTGCAAGTATACGGCTATGTGCTGGAGGAGCCGGGAAAGCGGTTTCGAGCCGGGGTTGTTCTGAAGGAGTCGCAGGCACAATCTTTGTAAACCGACTCGCGCCAATAGTGAGATTCAATACACCGCGGCATACCGCCGCTTTACAGACAGACTTGACTAAATTCGGAGGAATTTTGAGTGGCAAAGACAAATCTGGTGATCGTCGAATCACCGGCCAAAGCAAAAACAATCGGAAAGTATTTGGGCCCCGGCTACCAGGTCAAGGCCTCCATGGGGCATGTGCGTGACCTGCCCAAAAGTAAGATCGGCGTGGATTTTGAGGCCAACTTCCGCCCCGATTATCAGCCCATCAAGGGCAAAGAGGACACCATTTCCGACCTGAAAAAAGCAGCCGACGCGAGCGCGGTTGTTTACCTCGCGACTGACCCGGATCGCGAAGGGGAAGCCATTTCGTGGCACCTGAAAGAATTACTCGGCCTGCCGGATGATAAGACCAACCGCGTCACCTTTAACGAAATCACCAAGCGTGTGGTGACCGAGAGCATCGCCGCGCCGCGCGCCATCGACCAGTGCCTGGTGGATGCCCAGCAGGCGCGCCGTATTTTAGACCGTATCGTCGGCTATCAGCTCTCCCCACTGCTGTGGAAGAAGATACGCAGAGGCCTGTCGGCGGGTAGAGTGCAGTCGGTTGCCACGCGTCTGGTGGCAGAACGCGACGAGGAAATCCGCGCCTTTGTGCCGGAGGAATACTGGAGTCTTGATGTCACGCTGGATCGCATTGCGCCGAACCTGGGCCGCTTTAAGACGCAGTTTTACGGCCGGGAAAAACGCATCGAGCTCAAAACGCAGGAGCAGGTGGATGAAATCCTGCAAGAGATTAAAAGCGCGGATTTTTCCGTCAGCCGCATCAAACGGCAGGATAAGAACCGCGCGCCTGCGCCGCCCTTCATTACCAGCACCTTGCAGCAGGAGGCCTCGCGTAAGCTCAACATGACGCCGCGCCGCGCCATGTCCATCGCGCAACAGCTTTATGAAGGTGTGGATATTCGGGACGAAGGCACCGTCGGCCTGATCACCTACATGAGAACCGACTCACTGCGTATCTCGGAGGAGGCCATGGGGGATGCCAAGGACTTTATCATCTCTCGCTACGGCGCCACCTACTATCCCGATAAGCCGCGCCACTATAAAACCAAGGCCGGTTCCCAGGATGCGCATGAAGCGATCCGTCCCTCGAATGTGAAGCTCACGCCCGAGGATATCAAAAAAGATCTGACGACGGAACAATACCGCCTGTATAAACTGATCTGGGGCCGTTTCCTGGCCAGCCAGATGGCTTCTGCGATTTATGACAGTCTGGGTATTGAAGTGAGCGCCGCGGGGTACACCTTCCGCGCCAACCGCTCCGAAGTCAAGTTTGCCGGTTTCCTGGCCGTCTATGAGGAAGGCAAAGACGAGGAGGGGGATGAGGTGCAGTCACCCCTGCCGAACCTGCAGGAGGGCGAAGCGCTCAAGAGCGTGGAGCAAAAACCGGGCCAGCACTTCACCCAGCCGCCCACCCGTTTTACCGAAGCGACCCTCATCCGCGCCCTGGAGGAGCGGGGGATCGGCCGCCCGTCCACCTACGCCCCCACTATCTCTACGATTATGGACCGGGAGTATGTGGTCAAAGACGGCAAGTATTTGCACACCACGCCGCTCGGCGAGGTCGTCACGGGTCTGATGAAGGATAAATTCAACGACATCGTGGACTTCACCTTTACCGCGCATATGGAAGAACGCCTGGATAAGGTGGAAAACGGGGAAGAAAACTGGATCAAGGTCTTGGAGGACTTCTATCGCGATTTTTCCGGCGAGCTCCAAAAGGCGGAGGAGGATCTGGACGGCGAGCGCATCAAAGTGCCGGATGAACTCTCCGACGAGCTGTGCGACCTGTGCGGGAAGCAGCTGGTGATTAAGTCGGGCCGCTTCGGCCGCTTTTTGGCCTGCCCGGGCTTCCCTGACTGTACCTTTACCAAGCCGTTGGTGATTGAGATGCCGGGTAAGTGCCCCAAATGCGGCAGCCGCATCTTGAAAAAGACTTCCCGCAATGGCTATGTTTACTATGGCTGTGAACACAATGCGGACAAAACCGGCAAAGCCTGCGACTTTATGACCTGGGATGTGCCTGTCAAGGATGATTGTCCACTTTGTGGCCAGACCATGTTTAAAAAATCGGGCCGAGGGTTTAAAAAGCCTTTCTGTGTGAATGAAACCTGCGCCAACTTCCTGCCGGAGGACAAGCGAGGTGGATATAAGAAAAAGACCGATGCCAAGACAGAGGCGGGTGCGGAGGGCGCGGCGGCGGCCGATGGCGCAGAAGAAGCCGCAAAACCGGCCAAGAAAAAAGCGGCAAGCAAGAGCGCCGCTAAGAAGCCGGCAGCCAAAAAGGCAAGCGCTAAAACCACGAAAAAACCCGCGGCCAAAAAGACGAGCAAGGCCAAAGCGAAGACAGAGAAAGAGGAGACAACATGACAATGCCCTCCGTCACTGTCATAGGCGCCGGGCTGGCCGGTTGCGAGGCTGCCTGGCAGTTGGCCGCGCGCGGCATTTCGGTGACATTGTGGGAGATGAAGCCGCAGAAGAAAACCCCCGCGCACCATAGCGATCACTTTGCCGAGCTGGTTTGTTCAAACTCACTGCGCTCCGATCAACTCGAAAACGCGGTGGGGCTTTTGAAAGAGGAGCTGCGGCGTTTGGATTCGCTGATCCTGCGCTGTGCGGATGCCCACCGCGTCCCGGCGGGCGGCGCGCTGGCGGTGGACCGGGAGGGATTTTCCCGCGCCGTTACGGAGGCCATTCGAGAACACCCGCTGATCTCTTTGCGAGAAGGGGAGGTCTCCACACTTCCGGCAGAAGGCCCTGTGATCGTGGCCACCGGACCGCTGACCTCCGATGCCCTGGCCGATGAGATTGCCAAAATGTTCCCACAACAAAACTATCTGCATTTTTATGACGCTGCGGCGCCCTTGGTGAGCTTTGAGAGCGTGGACATGAATGCTGCGTTCTTTGCCTCACGTTACGACAAAGGGACGCCGGACTACATCAACTGTCCGATGACGGAGACGGAATATACCGCCTTCTGGCAGGCCCTATGCACTGCGGAGGAAGCCGAGGTGCATGGCTTTGAGGACAAGTGCGTCTTTGAAGGCTGCATGCCGGTGGAGGTGCTGGCGCGGCGCGGTGAGCAGACGCTCTGCTTTGGTCCGCTCAAGCCGCGCGGCCTGCGTGACCCACGCACCGGACGCGAGCCCTTTGCCGTGGTGCAGCTGCGGCGGGACAATACGCAAGGCACGCTCTACAATCTGGTGGGTTTTCAGACGCATCTGAAGTTTCCGGAACAAAAACGCGTGTTTTCCATGATACCCGCGCTGCATCAGGCGGAATTTGTGCGCTATGGCGTGATGCACCGCAATACCTACCTGGATGCGCCGCGCCTGCTGGATCGTTACTACCGCGTCAAGGGGCAGGAGCGACTCTTATTTGCCGGGCAAATTACCGGCGTGGAGGGTTATGTGGAGTCCACGGCTTCGGGTTATCTTGCCGCTGCAGAGCTGGCCCACTGCTTACTTGGCTTGCCTGCTCTGGATTTCCCGCCGGAGACGGCCATAGGCGCGCTGGCGCTCTATATCAGCAATGAGAGTATCACGGACTTTCAACCCATGAATGTGAATTTTGGTATCATTCCGCCGCTTGGTTACCGTGTTAAGGGAAAGCGGAATAAAAACGCGGCGCTCTCAGAGCGTTCGCTTGCCCTGTTGGCAACGCGCCCGCGCTGAAGGCGGCGGGCGTAAGATGAGAGGAAACGAGGCGTTAGCATGAAGATGATCGTAGATGCAATGGGTGGAGACTTTGCCCCGCGGGTACCAGTCGAAGGTGCGGTGCAAGCGGTGAAGGAGCTGCAGGCGCAGGTCATTTTGGTCGGACGGGCCGAACAAATTCTTGAAACGCTGGAGCAATTGGGCTATGGCGACTTACCCGAAGGTTTGGAGATTGTCCATGCCGAAGAAGTCATCGAAGTCGAGGACAATCCCGCCACCGCCATCCGTGAAAAGAAGGACGCATCCATGACCGTGGGTCTGCGCTTGCTCAAAGAAGGGCGCGGGGATGCGTTTATCTCGGCGGGCAGCACCGGCGCGCTGCTCTCGGCGGCAACGCTGATCATCAAGCGTATCCGAGGGATTCGTCGCGCCTCTCTGGCGCCGGTGATTCCGACGGGCACGGGCAACGCCGTCCTGATCGACTGCGGTGCGACGGCGGAATGTACGCCTGAATACCTCCTGCAATTCGCCTTTATGGGTTCCTATTACGCCAAGCGTTACTTAAACCGCCATGAGCCGAAGGTGGGCCTGCTCAACATCGGCGCAGAGCCGGGCAAGGGCACCGATTTGCATAAAGAGACCCACGCCTTGCTGACGACGGCGCATGCCGAGGGCCGCATTCACTTTGCCGGCAATGTGGAGGCAAAGGAGGCCGTACTGGGTGCGGTGGATGTCATCGTAACGGACGGCTTTTCGGGCAACATTTTGCTTAAGACCATTGAGGGAACGGCCCTTTTTATGAATGGCATGCTCAAAAAGATGTTTCTTAAGGGTCTGCCGACAAAGATCGCTGCGCTGCTGGTCAAAGATGGGCTTGCCGAGATTAAAAAGACCCTGGACCCGAATGAAGTGGGCGGCACCGTTCTGCTCGGCATATCCAAACCGGTGATTAAGGCGCACGGATCGTCCAACGTCTATGCCATCCGCAATGCCATCGCGCAGGCTGTGGCGCTGGCCCAGTCCGACTTGGTGAGCGACATTGTGGAGAATATTGAGCACATGCGTCTGGCAGGGACGGAGGCGGCTCCTGCTTCCGGTGCGACGGAAGCCTAACTTTAGATTGCCACGCAAGCAGCATTTATTTTTAGCTTTACTCTTGACAATGAGGGAGTTTCTACCTATTATGTGAGAGAGCCCATGATATCACATTGTGCAAAAGGAGCTGAATCCATCATGTTGGAGAAACTCAAAAAACTAATCGCAGAGCAAATGAGCGTTGATGCCAGCAGTATCACAATGGAAACCCATTTTGAGGACGACCTGGGCGTTGACTCGCTGGATATTGTTGAGCTGACCATGGCTATGGAAGAAGAATTTAGCTTGGAAGAGATCACAGAGGAAGATCTGGCCACCGTCGTCACAGTGGGCGATCTGGTACGGTATCTGCAGCAGCGCGTGGACGATTGATTATGGTGCCTGCCGGAAAGGCGAGCACGTCATACACGAGAAAGGGAACAAGCGATGAAAGCGTTGGAAGAAAAACTGCAGTATACCTTTCGTTCTCCCGCGCTGTTGGAAAATGCGCTCACGCACAGTTCCTATGCCAACGAACATAGAGGGGCCGGGCTGACGAGCAACGAACGCCTGGAATTTCTGGGCGATTCCATTCTGGGTCTGGTCGTGGCGGAGCATCTGTACCGCATGCGACCGGAATTGCCGGAGGGGGAATTGACCCGTATCCGCGCCGCCCTGGTCTGCGAAAGCAGCTTGGTTGAGGTGGCGCGGCGCCTGGAGCTGGGCGCGTATTTGCGCCTGGGGAAAGGAGAGCTCAGCGGCGGTGGCCGGGAGCGGCCCTCCATCCAGGCAGACGCGGTGGAGGCTGTGTTTGCCGCTGTGTACCTCGATGGTGGCATCGGCCAGGTGCGCAAGCTGATTAGCACGTTGATTTTGGAGAAGGTACAGGAAAAAGCCGCCGCCAGCCGCGATTATAAAACCACGCTGCAGGAGCTGGTGCAGCGCGAGAGCGGCATGGTGCTCTCGTACCACATGATCTCCGAGAGTGGCCCGGACCACGATAAATCCTTCCTCATGGCGGTCTGCCTCAATGGACAGACGCTTGGAAGGGGCGAGGGCAAGAGCAAGAAGGAAGCCGAACAGGCCGCCGCCAAGGCCGCGGTTTCTCAGTTAGAGGCTAAGTGAGCAAAAACGAGACATAAAGCAGCTCTTAGGGAAGCGCTGCCTTACGTCTCGTTTTTCAGTTTGGGGGTAAATAAGATGACGCAAACAACAGGCGCCCGGGGCCGCTTTGCCCCCACGCCGAGCGGACGCATGCACCTGGGCAATGTTTTTGCCGCCCTGCTCTGCTGGCTGGATGCACGGGCACAGGGCGGACAACTGCTGCTGCGCGTGGAGGATCTGGACCGGGCCCGTTGTCGGCCCGCGTTTACGGCGCAACTGCTGGACGACCTGCGCTGGCTGGGGCTCGACTGGGATCTCGGTTACCCCATGGACGGCACAAGCTACCTGCAAAGCGAGCGGACGGAGCTCTACCGCGCGGCCTTGGAGGAGCTGGAGGCGCAGGGCCTGGTTTACCCCTGTTATTGTAATCGGCAGGAGCGACTGGCCGCCAGCGCGCCCCATCAGAGCGACGGATCGAAACGCTACGATGGCCGCTGCCGCCATCTGACGCAGAAGGAGCGGGCAGACTTTGAGGCCCAGGGCCGTCGCGCCGCGCTGCGTCTGCGGGTGACTGATGAGGCCCTAAGCTTCACAGACGAGCACCTGGGCTGCTATACCGAACGGCTGTCGGAGACCTGCGGCGATATCATCCTGCGGCGCGCGGATGGCGTCTATGCCTACCAGCTGGCGGTGGTGGTGGATGACGCGCGGATGGGCGTGAACCGTGTGGTGCGCGGCAGCGACCTGCTCTCGTCCACCGCGCGGCAGCTGTATCTGGGGCAGCGACTGGGCTATCCGCGACCGGCGTATGCCCATACGCCGCTGCTGCTTGCCGCCGACGGCAGGCGGCTGTCCAAGCGTGATGGCGATCTGGACATGGCAACGCTGCGGGCGCGCATGAGCCCGCAGCGTCTACTGGGTGATTTGGCCTATCTGGCGGGTCTATTGGACCGGCCGGAGGCCGCGACGGCCTGGGAGCTGGTGCCGCTCTTTTCCTGGGAGAAGGTTCCCTGTGAGGACGTGACAGTCACGCACGATCTGTCGGGCCTAGTCTAATCCGGGTTGAGCAGTTTTCGCATGGCCTGCATGGACTTCTTTTCCAGGCGGGACACTTGCACCTGACTGATGCCGAGCATCTGGGCGATTTTATCCTGCGTCAGTCCTTTATAGTAGCGCAGGAAGATGATCTTGCGTTCCCGTTCGGGCAGGGTGGCGATGGCATTGTGCAGGTCGACCTTTTCGACCAAAGACTCCTCTGGCCCGTCACAACCGAGCACGCTCTCGAGGGCGACGCCGCCCTCGCTCGTTTCGGCGTGCAGAGAGGAGACGGCCGAGGTGGCCAGATCGGCCGAGGCGATTTCTTCTATGGTAAAGCCCGTCTCGGCGGCTAGTTCGGACAAACTGGGCTCTCGATCCAGGGCCAATTGCAGGGCGCTTCTGGCCTGATGGATGGCATAGGCGCGTTCCTTGACGCCGCGGCTGACCTTGACCATGCCGTCGTCGCGGATAAAACGGCGGATCTCTCCCGCGATTTTGGGTACGGCATAGGTGGAAAACTGGGTGCCGTAAGCCGGCTCAAAGCCGCGCACGGCTTTGAGAAAACCCAGGCAAGCCAACTGGTACAGATCCTCGGTCTCAACTTGCCGCCGTGCATAGCGACGCACGATGCTCCAGATGAGTCCGGCGTTTTCTTCGAGCAGACGGGTGGCAGCTTCGTTGTCACCATCCCGTGCGGCTTCCATGAGGCTTAGGGTGTCCGGCGAGGTCACAAAACAACACCTGCCCGCGGGGAAAAGCGCTTTCGCATGACGACGGTGGTGCCGCGGCCTTCCTTCGAGCGCACGCGCAGCTGATCCATAAAGCTCTCCATGATGGTGAAACCCATGCCGGAGCGTTCTTCGTTTCCGGTGGTGTAGAGAGGGGTGCGGGCCTGGGGCACGTCGGGGATGCCGACGCCTTGATCGCGCACGGTGATCTCCAAGCTGCGGTCGGGGTAGAGACGCAGGCGCATCGTGACCTTACCCAGTCCCTCTGGGTAGGCGTGTACGATCGCGTTGGTGACGGCTTCGCTGACGGCGGTTTTGACATCGCCGACCTCATCGAGCGTCGGGTCAAGCTGCGCGGCGAAGCAGGCCGCGGCGGTGCGGGCAAAGCCTTCGTTGGCGGAACGGGACAAGAAGGAAAACGTCACTTCGTTGGTGTGTGTAGCGGTGGGCATATATGTAGCACTCCTTTCATTCCATGGTAATCAAACGATCCAGACCCGCTGTGCGCAGGACCTTGGCGCTCTGCGCAGGCAGGCTTTTGACGGTCATACTGCCGCCCAAAATGGCCATCTGTTTTTGACAGCGCAGCAAGAGCGCAATGCCCGAACTATCCATAAAGCTGATCCCGGCGCAGTCGATTTCCAGATGTCGGGGGAGGCAGTGGTCGATTTCGCCGAGCAGACTTTGCATGATGGCTTTGGTGCTATGGTGATCCACATCGCCGCTGATCGCGGCGTGCAGGCTGCGTTCCTGGCTGGTGCAGGTGACAGGCATGATAGAAAACTCCTCTCGGTGTGGCTTCGGGGCTTGTCCGCCCCGCGTATCCGGCAGTAAACGTACAGAAGGATAAAAAAATTGCAGCATACCGACTTGTCTGTCGGTATGCTGCGATTATATCAGGGATTCGCCTTTCTTTTCTGTCGAAGCAGGCAAGCCACGGCACGATTTGTCTGCATTGGCGACAATTAAACATTTGACGAATTTTGTCCATTTTTAGCTTGACAAATAAGGTTGCCTAATTTATTATTAAGGCAGCCCCATTATTAGGAGGTGTTATATTGTACACGGGGAAGAAGAGAGGTCCGAAGACGGATAATCCCAAGCCATACCGCATTGCTGTCAAGTTGGATCAGGAGTCCAAAAACATTATTGATACCTACTGTGAGCAAGAAGGTGTGTCTGTGATGGAGGCAGCGCGGCGAGGGATCAAGCGACTTGCGCCGGACCTCAAGAAAAAATGAAGGAAGTGGCCCCAACCGACTAAAGCACAGGCCACTTCCTATCAACCGCCATAATCAAAAAGGATTTGACAGCATAAATAGTATAACATGCGTTGTCAATTCTTTCAAGGAGTTATGGGGGAATCATTGTAAAGGATTTGATTTTATGAAAAACAGGAATGAAAACTACATCAGCATGCTCGAAGAGCTGTATTATGGCCGCATCAGGCCCTTTGCCAAGCAAGTCGACCGCGACTCGGCGTATTTTGCCAGCATGGATCGCGCAGTAGAGTACGAGCAAGGGCTGCTTGATTTTCTGTCCGCGCAAGAAAAAGGGGAAGAAGGCCGGCAATGGCTTCTTCGGATGAATGAAGCCAGGAGTGAAGCGCACATATTCAGTGAAGTGGACCATTTCATAGACGGCTTCCAGCTGGGGGCCAGGTTCATGTTGGACACCTTTGTGCTGCCGCAGCAGAGCGTCATGCGAGAGACCACATAAGCAAAAAACGCAAACACACAAAAGCCGCCGGGGGATTCATCCTCCGGCGGCTTTTTATTCTTATAAACTTTGCAGCTGCTCTTTGAGTTTTTCTAAGAGGGAGGAGAGCTGCACGCAACGCTCGCGCTCGGCGGCGACTACGTTTTCGGGGGCTTTGGCGGTAAAGCCGGGGTTTTCGAGCTTGGCGCTGAGTTTCTCCAGCTCGGTCTGGTTCTTTTTGATCTCTTTTTCCACGCGGGCGCGTTCCTTTTCCAGATCCACCAGCTCTGCCAGCGGCATGTGGATGCGGGCGGCATAGGTGCTGACGGTGACCATACCGTCCTTGTCGATCGCCTGCCCGGGCGCGAGCAGGGCCACTTCGCTGCCGTAGCCCAGGCGTTGCAGCATGGCCGCACCCATCTGGAAGGCTTCCGTTTCGCTCGTCTCCACCAGCAGCCGCGCGCGCTTGGAGGGCGGCACGTTCATCTCCGCCCGGCGGCTGCGCACGGCGCGGATGGCGTCCATGACCATCTCCGTGGCCTTTTCCTCCGCAGGGAAGCAGAGGTCGCTCTGGTACTCCGGCCAGGCTTGCAGCATCAGGAACTCACCCTCATGCGGCAGAGCCTGCCAGATCTCCTCGGTGATGAAGGGCATAAAGGGGTGCAGCAGCTTGAGCAGCGCCGTGAGCACATAACACAATACGCGCTGCGCGCCCTCTTTGGCGGCGGCGTCCTCACCCTGCAGGCGCGTTTTGGTCATTTCAATATACCAATCGCAATAGCTGTCCCAGATGAAATCATAGATCTTGCCGGCGGCCACACCCAGCTCAAAGCTCTCCATGTTTTCCGTCACTTCGGGGATGAGGCTGTTCAGCTTGGAGAGGATCCAGCGATCCTCCAGCTCCAAAGCCTCCGGCAGGCGGTTGTCGCTGATGGTCAGGTTCATCATCAAAAAGCGCGAGGCGTTCCAGACCTTGTTGGCAAAGTTGCGCATGGCCTCGCAGCGCTCGGTGTAAAAGCGCAGGTCGTTGCCGGGTGAGTTGCCGGAAACGAGGTTAAAGCGCAGCGCGTCCGCGCCGTATTGCTCCGCGATTTGCAGCGGGTCGATGCCATTGCCGAGAGATTTGCTCATCTTGCGGCCCTTGTCGTCGCGCACCAGGCCGTGGATGAACACCGTGTGGAAGGGTGGCTTGCCTGTGTGTTCGCAGCCGGAAAAGATCATGCGCGCCACCCAGAAGAAGATGATGTCATAGCCGGTGACCAAGACGTCGGTGGGGTAGAAGTAATCCAAGTCCTCGGTCTTTTCCGGCCAGCCGAGCGTGGAGAAAGGCCAGAGCGCGGAGGAAAACCAGGTATCGAGCACATCCGGGTCGCGCTCAATATGGCTGCCGCCGCACTTGGCGCAGACACTGGCGTCCTCACGCGAAACCGTGACATGGCCGCAATCCGCGCAGTACCAGGCCGGGATCTGATGTCCCCACCAGAGCTGGCGGGAGATGCACCAGTCATGCACGTTTTCCATCCAGTTGAGATAGGTTTTCGAAAAACGCTCGGGCACGAATTTTGTCTCGCCCTCCTCCACCACGCGCAGCGCATCCTTGGCCAGCGGGGCCATCTTGACAAACCACTGGGCGGAGATGATGGGTTCCACATCCGTTCCGCAGCGGTAGCAGGTGCCGACGTTGTGGCCATGCGCGACGATCTTGTCCAGCAGGCCCAAATCCTCTAAATCCTTGACAATGACCTTGCGCGCCTCATAGCGATCCAAGCCTTCATACTTGCCGCCGAGTTCGTTGATGCGGCCGTGATCGTCCAGCACGCGGATGGACTCCAAATTGTGCCGCAGGCCGACCTCAAAGTCGTTCGGGTCATGCGCGGGGGTCATTTTGACGCATCCTGTTCCAAAGTCGAGGTCCACATAATTATCGGCAACGATGGGAATTTCGCGGTCCATCAGCGGCAGGATACAGGTCTTGCCGATGAGGTCGCGGTAGCGCGCATCGTTTGGATTGACCGCCACGCCGCTGTCGCCCAGCATGGTCTCCGGCCGGGAGGTGGCGACGATGACAAAACGGCCCTCTTCGTCCTTGATGGGGTATTTCAGATGCCAGAGATGGCCGGGCTTTTCCTGATACTCCACCTCCGCGTCCGAGAGCGCGGTGGTACACTGCGGACACCAGTTGATGATGCGGCTGCCCTTATAGATCAGGCCGCGCTCATAGAGTGAGACGAACACCTCACGCACAGCCTTGGAGCAGCCCTCGTCCATCGTGAAGCGGGCGCGGTCCCAGTCGCAGGAGGCGCCCATCTTTTTTTGCTGCTCGACAATGCGGTCGCCATAGGTGTTTTTCCAGTCCCAGACGCGCGCCAAAAAGGCCTCACGCCCCAGGTCATGGCGCGACTTACCTTCCTCGTTGCGCAGGGCCTCCTCCACCTTGATCTGTGTGGCGATGCCCGCGTGATCCGTGCCGGGCAGCCAGAGGGCGGCGTAGCCCTGCATGCGTTTGAAGCGGATGAGAATATCTTGCAGGGTGCAGTCCATGGCATGGCCCATGTGCAGCTGACCGGTGACGTTCGGCGGCGGCATGACGATGGTAAAGGCTTTCTTTCTCGCGTCGCGTACGGTTGAAAAACACTTGCCGGCCTCCCAGCGGGCGTACAGGCGGCCTTCGACCTCGCGCGGGTCGTACACTTTTGGCAATTCTCGTGACATAACGATACTTCCTCTCACAATGCAATTCACTGTCTCGGGCAAAGAAAAACGCCCCGAGACGTTTTGTCTCAGGGCGAATAAATCCGCGGTACCACCTGAATTCGGGCCGAAGATAAGACAGCCCGCACTTGTAAACCCCGCTAACGGAGGGCAAACCGGCGCGCCATACTCAAACCATTCCGGCGCGCGGCTCAGGGACGACTTGGGCTGCGCCGGGGAGAGACTTGCACCATACCGTCTCCTCTCTGCACCCCGGTGAAGCAGCCTACTACTTCCCGTCAAAGCCTATTGCTTACCCCTCAGTATAAAATAGAACGCAGGGCTTGTCAAGGGCCGGTGGTGCATTCTTGTCAGGCAGCAGTCCTATGCTTTGGGGGTGAACTTCTCTGCGACCTTACCCGTGGCGAGGTCAACGGAGTAGTCATAGGTGCCGGCTTCATACGCAACGCGTTCCGTGGTGTCGTCGATGGGGAACGCCAAGCGCTCGTCGAAGGTGAAAGAATAGTGGAGCGACTTCCCGTCGGGTGAGAGGCTGAGGTTTTTCGGTGCGACGGTGTTGCCCCAGTAGCTGGTGGAGATCAGTGGCAGCTCAACCTCGGTGCCCTCACCGAGCGGACTGCCTGCCTTGTAAATGAGGGAGAGATGGTCATAACCGCCGTGTGGGCCACCGCTGGAGGTGGTAAGCTGAACCGAACACAGAGGATTGTCCAAAACGCGCATGTTTCGATAATAGCCCATCGTGGTGGTGATAAGGGCACGCTCATAGGTGGAGTTCAGGTCACCGAGGACAATCGACGAGTCCATCACTTGCTGGCCGTAAGTCCCCTCTTTTAGGTTGATGGATACAAGCACGGTGCCGGACTGCGGCAGGCTGCCAATCGAAAAATCAAAGAAGTAGACATCTTTGGGCGGACGTTTGCTTTGGTCAAAGGCGTAGGAATAATAGACCCAATTCTTGTCGGCGGAGAGGCTGACTTTGCCGCCCGGAAGTCCCTCAAAGCGAAGCGGTTTCGTGCCCTCGTCCGAGGCAGCTTGCTTGTAAACCACATGGAGCTGTTCGCTGTCTGAAACCTTGCCGAGCAGAATGGTACACAGTTCGGTCTCCCAGGTTTGGATGGGCTCACCCAAGGTCTTCTTGACCTTGGCCAGATCCGATTCGTAGGTGGGGGCCTTGAAAGCGATGGCGCCGGTTCTCAATTTCTCTCTATATTCCATCGTGCAGACGGCCCACATGTCCTCACGCGTATTTTGGCGAATCTCCAGGGCTTCGGCGGAAAATACGTCGGATAGCTCGAGCCCCGCGTCCCGAATCTCTGCCGAGGTGCGCAGGCTGCGCTGGGCCAGCGTCTTGGCGTCCAAGACCAGTTCCCACAGGGCAAAGGTCGCGGAGCCGCCTTGCTCTTTGTAGAGATAGGCGGTTTGATAACCGACCAGCAAGGTCAGGTGCAGGGCCCCGTCTTTTTCATAGGACTCCACAATACGGTGACACTCGTTGGCATAGATGTTGTCATCAATCATACCCAAGGGCGTGGTGGCGTGGATGGCCTTGACGATCGCTTGCTCCAAGGCGCGATCATCGGCAAAGGGGTCCGTGGGGAAAGCGGCAGCAAAGGCCTCTTGCGTAAAGGCGCCTTGCTGGCTCAGGTATGCCTGCAGGGTTTGATCCTGCTGATAGCGCTTGGCATAGAGCGCGGCGGCGGTCACCGTCACAGCATCGGCGCGCAGAAAGTGTTTCGTGTCAACCTGACGCGGCAGAATGCCGCAGTAAGAGGCCAGGGCCTCGGGTTTATTCCAAGTGAACGCGCCATCCTCGCCCTCCGGGTACTGTAAGGCACGCAACATGAAGGTCAGGTACATCTTGGCTGAGATCAAATCGCTCGAACCAAATTGCGTCGCGGATACACCCTTTGTGAGTCCCTTTGTGTAGGCATAGGAGACATAACCGTCTGCCCATTGGGGTACGTCACGGAAAGGATGGTTTTTCGGCGTGCCCTTAGAAGCGGTCTCGTACCCCAAAGCGCGCATCAGCATGACAATGCCCTCCGTGCGGGTGAGCGGACGATCTAAGGCGAAGTCGGTACTGCCGTCCTTATTTTGGCCAACACCTATGAAAAGTCCCAAGGTTTGCAGCTGAGTGGAAAGCTTTGTTTCGGCAGTCAGATCGCGCGCTGGGGCGGCCAACACGGCAGGCAGACAGCTCAGGCACAGTGCCAGCGCCAGCAAAAGTGAAAACACTCGCTTCATGACAAACACCTCAATTCTTCGTTTAGCGTATTGTACCATAAAGCGTATTTTTTGTCTATTGATGCAAGAAAATAGAGAATGCCAATTTTTGGAGTGGGAATGCCGGATACGCAAAGATGGTTCACCGTATCAAGGGCATGTTTAAGGGAACGCGGACTCTGCCTAGGGCCGCTCCACATATAAGGGCATGCCACCGCCGCTCTCATCAAGTTCCACCACGCTTTGCCAGCCCGGTTGGAAGGTCAGGTCACGAAAGATGGCCGCGACGGCTGCCTCATACTCGCTAAGATGCTGCGCTTTGCGCAGACGTTTGAGCGCCTTGTCGTGGTTTAGGAAGCTGGTGATCATGTACTGCCAAAGCTCTTTCATTTTGTGCAGCACCGGTTTTTCGCCAAAAAGAGTCTCGCGGTATCCTTGATATAGCTGATCATGAAAACCTGCCAACTGTGCTAAGGTGATGCATCCGTCGCCTTTTAGCGTGCTGACCAAAGCGGGGTTAGCAAGTAGGCCGCGGCCCAGCATGACGGCTTTGATTTGAGGAAAACGCACAAAGCAGTCGATGACATGCTGTGTGGTCAAGAGATCGCCGTTATAGACGACGGGGTTTTTGATCTCGGCCAAGGCAAGGGAAATGGCGCCTAAGTGAGGTTTTCCGTGGTAGTATTCCTCGCGCAGACGGGGATGGATGATGAGTTCTGCCAGCGGATAATCGGAGAAGAGAGACAACAAGGCCGGCCACTCGTCCTCATCGCATAGGCCGATGCGCGTCTTGATGGAAATGGGGATGGGAGAGTGCGCGCAGACCTCGTCCATAAAACGCCGCAAGGTTTCGAGATCAGCCAAGAACCCCGCGCCGCGCCGCTTGGAGACCACCGTGCCGGACGGGCAGCCCAGGTTGAGATTGACCTCAGAGAAGCAATGGTCACGGAGCTGACGGGCGCAGAGCAGAAAATCGTCGCTTTTGTTGCAGAGTAGCTGCGGAATCAGCGCAAGGTCCGGGTTTTCCTCGGCGGAGAGCTCACGCAGCGCCTTGTTGCTGAGTCCCTTACCAACGCCCGGGACGAAAAAGGGTGTAAAATAGCGGTCAATGCCCGGAAAGCAGGCGCGGTGGATGCGCCGATAGAGGGCGTTAGTGATGCCTTCTAATGGGGCGAAGTAACAGTTCAAGTGCCGCAACCTCCCTTTTTCGCATGAAATCTGAAGAATTTGCCCATACTGGGAACAAAACCACCCGTCTGCTCGTATACTGGAGTAATCCCAATGGGAAGGGGAGAGGGTGACCGACTGCTTGCCGTACAAAGAAAAACATTGTAAGCAGCGCGTACATCGTGTAAAATAGAAAGAGATACCATAATAGCACGGACAGAAACGAAGTGCAAGACGTATCACGCGCAGCAAGCAGTTGCGCCAGCCTATCAAGGAGGGCATTGATTATGGATTGGAATATGTTGGTGGAAAAAACCAAGAGCTTGACGATGGCGGGGGTCAGCAAGGCGAAGGAACTGGGCGAGATTGCCCGCCTAAACCTGAATAATCTCTCCGAAGAAGAAAAAATCAAGCAAACCTATGTGGAGATTGGCATGCTCTATGTCAAGCTGCACGAAGGCAGTGCGCCGGAAGAGGAGTACATGCCGCTTTATGAACGTATGGAGCAGGCCAAGGCCAATATCCAGGCGAATAAAGAGGCCATCGCCCGTCTGCGTCGGGAAGGCAATATCAGCGACGACGATATGCAGCAGATTGTTCTCAAAGACTATGAGGACAAAGACGAATAAGAAACCGAAAAACCCCCGCAAGGATGGCCGTCCTGGCCGCCCGGCGGGGGTTTTCATTGTTGTTGCCTGTGGTTTTGTGTAGTAGCAAATGCTTCTTACAGCCCAATGAGACTCAGCCAGACGATGGTGGATATACCGCCGCCGCAGAGGAATGAGAGCAGCAGCGGGAGCCACTCGCCTCTGCTTGACGCGGCTCGGCCACCTTGCAGACAGTGGCGGGCGATCTGCTCAGCTTCACGCAGCACCTTGTCGGGCGGGCCTTCTCGAAAGGCCTCCTCGCGGACCAGAAACATGGCCTGTTCAAAGAGTTTGGGTTCGGGGGATTTTACCATAATCACACGGCGGGCCACACCTTTTACCATCAGTGATCAGCCTCCTTTCTTCTTCTCTTTCAGTATGGACAAACAGAAGGAAGATTATTCCTTCGTATAGTTCAAAGATGGCGGCATACACTGAAAAGAAGGAGAGAGGAGAAGTGGCATGCGAAACGGCGAAGGACGAGATTGGGGCGGTCTTGCACTGATCTTTCTGCTCAATATGGCGCTCATTATACTGGCGCAATCAATGTGAACAAAGGCGGGGTGCGTTGGCATCTCGCCAGTTTTATGCGCAAAAAAATCCGACCGAAACAAGTTCGGCCGGATCAGATGACAGGTTTTAGTCGGTCACATAGGGCAGCAGGGCGATCTGACGGGAGCGCTTGATGGCTTCGGTCAGCTGACGCTGATGCATCGCACAAGTGCCGGTGGTGCGACGGGGCAGAATCTTGGAGCGCTCAGACAGGAAGCGGCGCAGTTTGGCCGAATCCTTATAGTCAATTTGCTCAACCTTGTCCACGCAGAAGTTGCAAACCTTACGGCGCTTACGACCACGGGAGCGATCTCTATCCATAGGCATGAGGGAAAACCTCCTTTAATTTAAAATCAGCACGCCACAGCAGCGGCGCTTAGTGCAGCCAAAGGACTGCCATTAGAAGGGGAGCTCACCGTCGTCGTCGCTGAGCTCAGCGAACTGATCGGCATCCTGCGCGGCAGGCGAATAGCCGCCGCCGGGTGCGGGCGCATAAGGGCTGCCGCCGCCACCGAACGAGGGGGGCGCAGCGGCGTAGGAACCCTCGGCATCCTTGCGGGAGTCTCCGAAGTAGACGTTATCAGCGACGACTTCGGCAATGGTGCGCTTATTGCCGTCGCGATCGGTATAGTCACGGATCTGCAAACGACCCTCGACCAATGCCATGCGGCCCTTGTTGAAGAAGCGGGAGACGAACTCGCCGGTCTGACGCCAAGCCACCACATTGATAAAATCAGCTTTTTTTTCACCGGTCTCCCGGTCTTTGAAGTCACGATCCACAGCCAGACGGAACGAGGCGATGGCGACGCCGCTGGGTGTGTGACGCAATTCAGGGTCAGCAACCAGGCGACCCTGCAGTAAAATCTTGTTCAGCATAAAAAGAAAGACCTCCTTATGCGTCCTTGCAGATGATCATAGAGCGCATGATACCGTCCGTGATCTTCAGCACGCGATCCAGCTCCTTCGGCAGCTCGGGGGGAGCGGTGAAGCTCATCAGCACGTAGTGACCGTCGTTGAGGTCATTGATGGGATAGGCCAGACGGCGCTTGCCCCAATCATCCACCGCGGTTACAATTCCCTGCGTTTCCACCAGTGTGCGGAACTTTTCGATCAGGGCGTTGATGCTTTCTTCGCCGATGGCCGGATCCATGATATAGACAACTTCATAACTTGCATTGATTTTTGCCATTGTTTTGCACCTCCTTATGGACATATGGCTGCCTATCCTATGTAGGCAGCAAGGATTGTCTGTTTCTTGTCAGACTACAATATTATATTCGAATTTTTCCAAATGTCAAGAAAAACCGTAAAGAAAGAGCGCGCCGGGGATGAGATCACGCGCTTTGTCAGGGTAGGACTGCATAAAAAAAGGGCAAAGCGGCATACTGGAAAAGATCCGAAAGAAAGGGATGATTTCATGCAAATGAATCCGCAGGAGTATCAGGAATATGTGAAGAAAAAGGCCAGGCCATCTCCCATCGGCAAGAACATCGTCTGGGCCTTTTTCATCGGTGGGCTGATCTGTGTGTTGGGCCAGGGGTTGACGGACGCCTATCGTGCCCTGGGCTTAGAGGAGAGCGCGGCGTCGACGGCCTGTTCGATGACCCTCATCGGCCTGGCAGCTCTGTTGACCGGCATCGGCGTTTTTGACGATATTGCCAAGCGCGCCGGCGCGGGTACGCTGGTACCAATCACAGGCTTTGCCAACGCCATGGTGTCCCCGGCGATGGAGTTTAAGAGCGAAGGTGTGGTCACCGGCACGGCGGTCAAGCTGTTTACCGTGGCGGGGCCGGTGCTGGTGTTTGGCATTTCCGCCAGTATCATCATGGGTATGATATTTTTCTTCTTTGGCCTTCTTTAAAGAACAGACGCTTGTCGGTTGAAAGACTGACAAGTGTCTACTTTTTTTTCGGTTCCGAAAACGAAAGTCCCTCCAGGGAAAGCAAAGCCACTTTGATGCCCAGGCCGCCGGAATACCCGCCAAGCGACCCATCATGGGCGATCACGCGGTGGCAGGGAATGAAGATGGGCAGGGGATTGCGTCCATTGGCATTGCCAACGGCGCGGTAAGCCCGCGGCGCGCCGACGCGCTCGCTCAGCGCACGGTAAGAGATGGTCTGTCCATAGGGAATGGTCAACAGCGCCTGCCATACGGCTTGACGAAAGGCCGTGCTCTCAAAATGCAGCGGCAGATCAAAGACCCGCAGCTTTTGAGAAAAATAAGCCTGCAACTGAGCACTTGCTTCTTTGAGCAGGGGCGTCTCGTCCCGTAAGCCAAAGTCGCAAAAGTCCAAAGCGATCAGCTTTTGATCCAGTTCCCTGAGCGTCATGGGGCCGAGGGGCGTTTGCAGCACGGCGCCGTAAATCGGTCGTTGGTCCTGTGTGTTCTTTGTCATGTCAATTACCTCCCCGGACGATATTGCTACATAAACCGATGTTTTTTTCTTTACCATAACACAGGCGTGTCAGAAGCGCCAGTAAAAAAGCATCGAAACCCGCCGAAATTTGTTCGGCGGGTTTCGTTTAGGAGGAAAAAGAGAGGAATCAAGAGAAGAGGAAGTTGCTGCCTTTACGGCTATCGAGTACATCCAGAGTGGCGGAGAGCATCATGGCTGCCTCACCCTTGGTCAGTGCTTCGTTGAGCGTGTCAGTCGTGGCAAGCACGCCGATGGCCTCCAAATTGGCTACGGATTGCGCGGCCCAGGTGGGGGCGTCGGCCGAGGCTGTGTGGACATCGGAGAACTGCATCAGCCGGTCGAGCAGGACGCTGGCCTCCACGCGGGTCATGGGCGCGTCGGGACGGAACACAGCCTGACCGCTCTCATCGGCGGAGCCCTGAATCACGCCGTTATAAAGGGCGGTCGCCACATAGGGTTTGGCCCAGGTATCAATTGCAATATCGTCGGAGAAACCTGTCGTGACGGCGTCGCGCAGCAGGTCGCTGTCCAGCGTTTTCATGGCCATGGACAAGAATTCCTCACGGCTTAAGGTCTGTTCTGGATGAAAGAAATACGTGTCACCCATGCGCTGGCCGACTAAGATATCCAGCTCCGCCAAGTGCATGGCGGCCTTGTGGGCGGGGTTGCCCGCCATGTCGGCGTAATTGACCTTGCTGCGGGGCTTTTGAATTTTGATCTTGACGGTTGCCGTGGCGGACGTATTGCCCTGTGCATCCTCGACAACATAGGTAAAGCTGTCTTTTCCGGTCTTGTTCTCATAAGGGGTGTAGACAAAAGCGCGGCTGTTGTTTTCGTCAATCGTAACGGAACCGCGGGCCGGGTTTTTCATCACGCGGAAGGTGAGCAAATCACCCTCGGGATCAAACGCGGAGAACTCTCCGTTAATGGCCACGTTTTTATAGGTGGAAAACTCCAGATTCGTGGCGATGGGGGCCGCGTTTTTGGGCGGCAGGGGCTCGGAGTTTTCAGGAGCAGGCTGCAGGCTCTCCAAGTCTTCGCTGGTGCCGATGACAAAGGCGGAAACGGGGAAGCTGAGCAGCACGACCGCCAACAGAATACAGAACAGGCGGCGCAAAGCATGTGAACAGGTCATGGGACAGACCTCCTTTTTTGGTTAATGTATTCGCAATCATTGTGCCCGTTTGCATGAGTGCGTATACATGCCAAAAAGAAAAAATTGTCCTAACTTCCTTTTCCGTATCGTCGGCCCGGCCTGCCGCGCATTTTAATATCGGATAATATACCCATGGCGATATAGAGCGTGATGAGTGACGAACCGCCATAGCTGAAAAACGGCAGGGTCAGTCCGATGACCGGCGCCAGGAAAAGACACATGCCGAGGTTTAACACAGTCTGCACCGCCAACATGCCACCATAACCAATGGCTACGCTGCGTCCAAAGCTTGTCTGCGCGCTGCGGGCAATGAACAGACAGCGCAGGATGATGGCCGTGAGCAGCAGGAGAATGAGTAGGCAGCCGATCAGGCCAAATTCCTCGCCGGCTACGGAGAAAATGAAGTCCGTATGCCGGGCCGGCAGGGCAGAGGAAGCGGCGTTTTGCGTTTGCACCCCTTGCAGGAATCCCTGGCCGTTGACCTGGCCGGAACCGATGGTCAGCAGGCTGCGCAATTGCTGAAAGCCCTTGCCCTGTGGGTCGAGCGTATGATCAAAGACAACCATAAACCGCATCTGAATATAGGAGGGCAAATATGGCCAGAGGAAATAACCGCCCGCCGCCAACGCACCCAAAGAGAGCAGGAACCAATACAGCCGCACCCCGGCCGCCCAGGCCATAATGAGAAAGATAGCCGGATACATGAGGAGCATACCCATATCGCTGGAGACCAGCAGGATCACAGCGGCAAAGAGAGCAGTGAAGCCGGCGGTCTGCCAAAAGGCGCGCGCCGATTTGATGCGGTCTTTTTTTTGCAGGCGGCTGAACTGGAGAGCCAGAAGGAGCACAAATGAGAGCTTGACCAACTCCGCCGGCTGGATGTTAAAGGGCAGACCCGGTATATTGATCCAGCTTTTGTTGCCGGTGCCGTCATCGTTGCCAAATGGAATGAGCAGCAACAGCAGGCCGATAGAGAGCAGAAACAGGGGATGGCGCAAGCGTTCAGTCAAAGCCTCCACGTCGATAAAGCCAAACAAGAAAAAAGCGATGATGCCAAAAGCTGAGGCAGTCAGTTGTTTGAGAAAGGCGCCTTGTAAGGAAGGCTCATAGCGCGTCGCGCTGTATATCAGCAATAGTCCGAACACGTTCGAGAGCAGACAGAGAGAAAACAGCAGCCAATCCCCGTCCCGCCGTATCGTCCGCAGGGCTTGTACAATATGCCGCAATAGATTCACCGCGTTTCTTTTGTAAAATGGAAGGTAGCATAGAAAAGGAGGGCGAAAGATGCTTTCAAAACGGCAAAAGCCGTGGTATACTAACTTGTATCTTGCCGATCGCTTTGTCGGTTGGCATCTGATGTATATCATTCAAAGTGTAGCAGAGCGGCAGAACAGTTTTGACGCGAATTTTGGAGGAGGGGAGCAAAATGGAACATTATTCGGCCAGTGAACAGGAAACGGAAGCCATCGGCGCGGCGTTGGTTCAGCGGCTTGGGCCGGGCAGCATCGTGGCCTTTACCGGTGATTTGGGCGCGGGCAAGACGGCCTTTGTCCGCGGTATGGCACAAGGTTTGGGCATCACGCAGCGTGTGACCAGTCCAACGTTTACCATTGTCAATGAGTATGAGGGCGGACGGCTGCCGCTGTTTCATTTTGACATGTATCGGCTCTCGTCATCAGATGATTTGTTTGATATCGGCTGGGAGGATTTTTTGCTGCGTGGTGGCATCTGCGCTGTGGAGTGGAGCGAACGAGTGGCGGATGCGCTGCAAGGTGCGGTGCTCGTGGACCTGCGCCGCGGCGTAAGAGAAGATGAACGCTGCATCTTGATCCGTGAGGGGGAGGAAGAATGAAAATTTTGGCGTTGGAATCCTCGGCCACGGCGGCCTCAGTGGCGCTTTGCGAAGGCGACCGCCTCGTGGCGCAGCATTTTCTCCAGACAGGGCTCACCCACAGTCAGACTTTGTTGCCCATGGTTGAAAGCTTACTGAAGGATTGTCATTTGAACCTGACGGAACTGGATCTGTTGGCCGTGGCGGCAGGACCGGGTTCCTTTACCGGTTTGCGCATCGGGATCTCCACGATAAAGGGCCTGGCCTGGGCCACAGATCTGCCTTGCGCAGCCTGCTCGACGCTCGAAGCGATGGCGTGGCACGCCGTCGGCCTGAGCGGAGAGTTGTGCGCGGTTATGGATGCCCGTCGTGGAGAGGTGTACAATGCCCGCTTTTCATCGGATGGAGAGCGTATCGTGCGCTTGACGCCCGATAGAGCCATTGCGCTGCCTGCCTTGGCGTTGGAATTGCGGGAGAGCGGCAAGACCGCCTGGTGCCTGGGTGATGGCGCTGCGCTGTGCGCTTCCTATCTGGAGGAGCAGGGCATACCTGTCCGTTTGGCGCCGCCGAACCTGCGCATGCAGAACGCCTGGGGTGTGGCGCGCTTGGCGTTGGCCCTGTGGCAAGAGGGAAAATGTGTGCCGGCTGCCCAGCTCTTGCCCTCATACCTGCGGCTGTCCCAGGCAGAGCGTGAGCGGCTCGAACGAGAAGCGGCCGGTAAGGGGTAAAAAGCAGGCCGTGCTTTTATCCATACGGCCCTTATTGCGTGAAGAAAAAGCGAGAAAATGCAAAACGGCTCTTGACATGGAAATAAGCGTATGCTATGATAAATTTCGCGATTGAAAGATTGCCACACTTGCGCGAGTGGTGGAATTGGCAGACTCGCTAGATTCAGGTTCTAGTGTTCGCAAGGACGTGCGGGTTCAAGTCCCGCCTCGCGCACCAAACCCATATAATCCGAACCAATCCCGATGGATATTTCCTGTCGGTGACGGGTTCGGATTATTGCTTTATTTCGATAAGTTTGAAGATACCCATTTTAGGAACGGTATTGTAAAACGCCCGGAGTCCAAGCCGAGCGGGCCTGAAAAAAAGAAAATGAAATAACGCAAAAGGCGGCGGCATCGTTTTGATGTCGCCGCCCTCTTTTCTATTTGCGGGGGTATTACGAGCAGCTATTATGGGAGAAGACCGTTTCTCCAATATGATTGTCTGGTACAGAGAGGACCTGAGAGCGTTGCCTACGGCAATCGGGGCTGTTTCCACTGATGAGCCCGTTACGGTGTTAGAGAAACATGATCCGTCAATATAAAATTTGTGACAAATTCTGTTTTCATTCGTTTCTTTAGTAGAACACAAAAAATGGAGGGGTTGTCAATGAGAAGAAAACACTGAGTTTTATCCTAATTATGGAAATTTTGCTTCCAGATGAAAACTTGATTTCAGGACCGGAATAAAGTGAAATGAATCCTTTATTCATTCGGTCTATGTATGAAGGAAATGATTTTGTTACCGCAAAGATTACGGGCGAAGAAAAAACCGCTTCATTTAGCTTTAAAGTTACCGGAGTCTCAAACGTGACAAAGATCGTGGCCACATGGCAGATTCAAAAACAGAACAGCAACAGCACTATTCCAAATTTGGTTCCTCTGGAGCGCCAGCTCTAGCAGCCGCACCCTTGACACCAACGGGGATAAAACCGTGGATAGCGGCGGAACATACCGGATCCAGGCCATCATTGAGCGCCACAAGGGCAATACATACTCCATCAAAATAGTGTATTCGAAAAACCAAATGAGTATTAGATGGGCCTGGTACGGAAAAGAAAGAGAGGAGGATAGCGTAAAACAACAAACCGAATAAAACAAAAGTAAAGGAGTAAAAAAATGAAAAAAGTATTTAGTATGTGTTTGTTCTTTGGCCTATGTCTCTGCTTCGTGACTCCGTCTTTTGCAACAAATTTTGAAGCACAGGACATCAATACAATGTCTGACACCATAGCCGCTGACATGTTTTATGAAAAGGAAACTATCTCATTTTTGCAGGATAAGAATGAAATCATGGTACCCTTTTCTGCAAACGGAGAGATGACGGATCGGGAAATTCACCTTGCCAATGTGGAGGCTGCAAGAGAATTTGTGCTTTCGCTTAACTTGCCGTCTCAAGGTCTGGAGCTGATAGAGGAGGCCTGCCTGGCTGAACTGGATATGTATGAGGAGGCAGAAGACATTGTTCTGGAGTCCTACACCGTTTTGTTGCCCAGTAAGATGACAAGAGTGGCAAAGCCCAGCGGACTGAGTCTGCTTGGAACGAAGAATGGAAGATCCTTTTATTACACTCTGACATCTCAGTCTGCTTACATTGCACAAAATGGAACCGAGACAAACTTGCGGCAGCTACAAAACTGGGCCGATGGGGCTCTCAGTATGGTGCTAAACTTTGCGCCTGCCCAAATCACAGTTCCCTACACAGTATTTAGAACCCTATTCGGTATGCCGACAGGATGGACGGTAAAAACAGGATCGTATGCAGAGTATTATGTGAGGATTGCGCCCACGACTAGAAACATCTATACTGAGATTAGTACCAATTCGTGGATGCATCTTCTATCGAATCAAACTGGCACAGCGGAGCCTTACGTGGTGTTCCATAATACCGATACAAAATATGACGCTTCCAAAACTAAAATCTTTGCAAAGCAAACGGTAAGCACTGGAGATTATAATAAAACCGACACCCAGATTAGCATGGCCTACAGCCAGTGGGAATGGGGCGCATATGGGAGCAACCCATTCACCTTAACCTTGATAAACTCGCTTCCCAGTCTTAAAATAAGCTGGAAATAATCAAATAAATCCAAGGAGCAAAGGAGGGGACGAAATGAAACGCACAATTGTGCGAAATTTGTTGATTGCTTTGAGTATCATTTCCATAATTGTGTGTATTCTATTTTGGAAGTGGCCGCGTCCACTCTTGTCTCACTTTCGGGTGTCGGAACCAAATGCTGGGTCGATTCTTCTGATTCGTGGACGTGAAGATGTCGTGCAATTGGATTTTGATGAAGAAGAACCATTATATCCTCTGTGGGGTGCAATCGAACATACGCGGGTTCGTCATCTGGGTGGGTATTCTGAGATTTTTCTGAAAGAATCTCTATATCAGATACAGCTCACGGAACGGAAAGATGGTCGAGTACTTGGATCGTTATACTTTAGCTGTGATGACCAAGGAAATGTTTATATAGGTCAAACAAAGTATGAAATTGTAGGTTCGCAGGAACTGGTTTACGTGCTGAAGCAATATTTTGATGTGTCAACATAATTTACAACTTTTTTCTTGTCACTCCTACGATATCTAAGGGCAGAAGAATTGTTATCTAAGTGGTTTGAGCTCTTGGTAGCTATAGCTGCGTTGCGTGCCAAAATACCAAGATCCAGATGGGGTTTTTTTACACAATCTTTCCCTCCAAAACTGGCAGCCTGTCCATCTATTTTATACTATGGTTATAAAAAAACACCCACTGGGTGTTTTTTTATGCTTGACTTTCATGCGCATGCTAACGTATAATATATATATGCGCATGAAAGTGAGGTGAGCATGTGGCGCAAAAAAAGATGGGGCGTCCTCCATCTGGCGATAAACCCATGAAGGACAGGATTTTTGTATTGGTAGATGACAATACAAAAGCTAGATTAGAGGTATGTAAAAAGACTTTAGGCGTAACGACCTCTGACATTGTCCGAAAGGGAATTGACAAGATTTATGACGACCTCAATAAATAAAGGAAGCGGCGCGTCCCCGTCTAAAGCAACACGCCGCTCCCTACCACACGCAACCGTTCAAAGAACAGAGCGTATAAATAGTATACACTGTGCGCTCCATCCTTTCAAGCGGTTGTGAAAAGAAAGGATTTTTGTTATGGAAAGCGGATACCGGTCATTTGCTGAAAACTTTAGTGATTGTTGTAGTGAATCCTGCAACTACTTTGCACTTGAACGTCGGAAAATGGATGCAGATTACGCTGTCAATGAACAAGCATGTGATGCGCTTTACAGCTTGATTAAGGAGAAGCTGGGCAATGATGACAAGCTGATCAACAAATTTGACGCTGCTAAAAACCACGCATTTGCTTTTGACGAAGTATGGATCTATCAACAAGGTTTTCAAGATTGTGTCTACATACTGCGCTGGATAGGGATTCTATAAGATTTCAATGAGGACTGACAGGGGGCTGTCAGTCCTCATCTGTTTTTGAAACGTAATATGAAGCTTGTCTTTTCTTAATTTTATCAGAATGAAAAGGAAATCTTTGCATTTTGCTTGACATTATTACTAATTAGTGATATATTTCCTATATGAATCGTAACAATAATAAGGAAAATGGCATCTTCATCATCGCGCTGAGCCGTGCGCTGCGCACTGTGCACCAAAAAAGCGAAGCCTTGTTTCGCACACATAAGCTCACCATGGCGCAATTTGCAGTGTTGGAGGCGCTGCTCCACAAGGGTGAGCTCACCGTCGGCGCACTGATTGCATCCGTTCTATCCACCAGCGGGAATATGACCGTTGTCATTCAAAACCTGGAGCGGCTCGAGTTGGTGTACCGCAAGACAAACCCGGCGGATGCCCGTTCATTCTTGGTGGGCTTGACAAGCAAAGGTGCAGAGCTGATTGTCAAAGTATTTGAGCAGCATATGAAGCTTGTAGACGAGAGTCTTGCACCCATCACGCCGCAAGAACGAGATACCGTCATTCAAATTTTACGCAAGCTGCCATCCGGCAGCTGAGAAAGGACTACCATATGGATTTTTATGAGGCAACAAAGGCCAGACGCAGCCGGTACGACATTAGCAACGCTTCGCCCATCCCGCAACAGCGTATTCAGGAGATTTTAGCGGAGGCCATTACCCTCACGCCATCGGCTTTTCACTCCCAAGGATCCCGTGTGGCTCTGCTCTTTGGCAAACGCCACCAAAAGCTGTGGGACATCGTGTTGGAGGCGCTGAAAGCTAGGGTTCCTGCTGAAAAATTTCAATCTACTGCAGCGAAAATTGCCTCCTTCGCCGCTGGTTACGGCACCATCCTCTATTTCGAGGATATGGCTACCGTGGAAACGCTGCAAAAAAATGTTCCCCTGTATGCGGAAAACTTCCCAATCTGGTCGCAGCAAAGCGCGGGCATGCTGCAATATGCCGTTTGGACGGCGCTCTCACAGGAGGGCCTGGGGGCGTCTCTGCAACATTACAATCCCATCATTGACGAAGCAGTGCGGGCCGAGTTTGGCGTTCCGGAAAGCTGGAAGCTGCTGGCGCAGATGCCGTTTGGCACGCCAATCAGCGAGCCGGACGCTCTGGAGTATCAGCCGGTAGAAAAGCGGCTGATCATACAGGGAGATCCTCGTGATTAAGGTGATTGACAGCCGAAAAATGGGCAGAAGTGAGTTGGGATGGTTACACAGCCTGTTCCATTTTTCCTTCGCAGAATACTATAACCCCGCGAACATCCAATTTGGCATGCTGCGGGTGGTGAACGATGATCGCATTGAGCCCGGTACCGGGTTTGGCACCCACCCACACGCCAACATGGAGATTGTCAGTTATGTGGTCGATGGCGCGCTCACGCACCGGGACAGCATGGGCAATCAGCGAGAGCTCACCCGTGGGCAGGTGCAGTATATGAGCGCCGGCACCGGCGTCACCCATAGCGAATATAATCTGACAGAAGATGTTTCCCGCTTTCTGCAAATTTGGATTCTCCCGGACAAAAATGGCTACCAGCCAAACTATGGAGACTATCGCTTTGCTTGGGAGGATCGAGAGAATCGGTGGCTGCACATGGTCTCTGGCATGGACGGGGACGCACCGGTCAAAATTCATCAGGACATGGACATTTCCGTGCTTAGCCTAGACGCAGGGCGAACGCTGGAGTATGTGCTGAAAAAAGGTCGGCAAGCATATCTCATTCAGATTGAGGGAGCCGGACAAGTGAATGGGCACCATCTTTCCACGCGGGACGCGGCCGAAATCACCGCAGAAACACAAATAAATTTGCAAGCGGAAAGCAAGTCGCATTATATTTTACTGGACATGAAAGCATAAATATTTTGGCGTTTTGTACGCTTTGACCAAGTGGAACGGCGATATGATGTTGAACATTTCTTGTGGAATGTCCAGCTCATATCGCCGTTTTGATGCTGTACAGTGGCATCAGCGCGTGCAATGTGCTACACTGAAGGTAGGGCTTGCACAGCATGTGATTTGCAAATGCGAAAGAACAAATGAAGACTGACGAGGAGAGAAGGATATGGGACTGTTTGGAAAGTTTAAAAAAGATAAGGGTGAGTCAGGGGAAAGCTATCTTGACACGCTCAGCTTTGACCACAGTGACTGGGTAGAGGTTTTCTCGGTTTGCCTCGGAAAGATGATGGCGATTCAAACCGCCTGCGGGGAGCTGGTGGTAAAGGGACAGGACTGGAACGTAGATTTTTCGGCGGGAACCATAAGTTTTGGATCAGATCAATACCCCTTGCAGTTTTTAGGCAGTGAGGCGAAGTCCAGTAACACATGGCTGTGGGGCTGGGAGAATATCAACGGCTTTCAAGAGACGCTGCTGACCGCCGCCAAGCACGCAAAACAAAGGGGAGAGCAGTGGGCGCTGACGCCCCTCGCCACGCCAAAGCTCGCCATGGACGAGGCCATCAATGGACACAATCTCTCCATTGTCGCCTGCGCTATGCTGGAAGATACCTGCTATTACCGAGGGACGCATGATGGCGGCGCAGTTTTTATAGCCTTTTCGAAAGTGCCCCAGGAGGTATTTGCCCCAGTGGACGCCCACAAATTCACCTCACTGACCACACAGTGCATTGCCCAATTTCCACTCAACCATAAGCTGTTTGTGGAGGGGTTCTTACGATGGAACCGCACGCCATACCAGTGGGATGGGCAGACCCTTGTTGCCAAATTTTCGCGGCCGCTGACGATTGCGTTTGAGCAGACGGCACAGGGTTCACGGATTGCCTCGATGTGCGGGGTGGAGACAAAATAGACGGACAGATCCCTTTTCCATAAGTGAATCCTGCGCCAAACGGCGGTACCTTCTGAGGTATCGCCGTATTTATTTTCATCGAAGGGACGACGAAACTGCCTGTCCGTAAAGACGAGCCCAGGACGATGATAGGCCGTTGAGATTGGCGCACGCTTGCGAGATGGCACATATACTGCTTTGAAGCTAACTTGTCGAATTGCGCGGTTCGAAGCGACATGGGGGCTTTCATGTCACATCATACAATGGAGGTTTTTATTATGGGAATGCCCGTAATTCAGCCCGGCACGATTACCCGTGAGGAATCCGTCGGCGATATCATTTCTTCCGTCGCCGCAGAAGAGAGTGCCATTGCGCACATCCTCAACGCGGAGAGCGAGAAACTGCAAGCGATCATCAATATGCCGGATGCGACCCCGCAGGATCTGATGGCGGCCAACCGTTCGGTTCAGAACGCCGTGGATACTGTGATTCAGCTGGAGACGGCTTTGAAGAATAAGCTTGCTATGTTCTCCGGTATCATCTGCCAGACCACCTAAACAGGCCTACGCCTCTACCATTTCATTACTGGAGGAAATCTCATGCCTTTTTCTTATGCGAATCCCACCTCCGGCCCCAGCGCCGGCGGTATTGGTTGGTTTAACTTTGAAAACTTTACCCTTGTTCCCGGTGCACCTGCCACCACCTTTACCGGAACATTAAACGACAACACCACCGTGACCTTTGACATCAGCCTCGCGCCTGTGTCGGGTGTGGCAAGAAACTTTGTAGCCACGGGCGTTCCGACTTACGCCGGTGCCTTTTTTGGCAATGCGGGCTATACGGACATTACCGGCAATGCAGCGCTCGATAGCGTGCTTGTTCCGGAGGCCGGTGTTTCGACTGTCACCATCAGCAACATTACGGTGACCAATCCTGATGTTGGCCCTGTCAACAACTACACTGTGGTGTTGGCAGACGCGGAGACCACCAACCTCAACGAGCAGTGGACGTGGAATTCGAACGGCGGAGTCTGGCAGCAACTGGCCGCGCTGGGTCCCAACCCACCCATATTGGCCGGCCTTGGCACGCAGACTGCGACCATCACGGGCACCAGCCCTGTTGGGCCTGTGACCGCTTACGTCCTGACCACGCAGAGCCCCACACAGTTGCTGTTGACGCTTGCCAATGGCACCGATAGCCGCAATGCTTTTTCCATCGGCTTTGCCACCACCCGCGTGACCCTGCAGAAGAACATCGCCGGACGTATTGACCCCGCCGATCAGTTCCAGCTGAATGTCGCCGGTACACCCAGCGGTACTGCCACCACAACCGGCGCAACCACCGGCCTGCAGACCCAAACGGTCTCCATTTTCGGCATCCCCACCAATCCCTATGTGGTGAGTGAAGCGATGGCCCCCGGCAGCGTCAGTGCGCTGACGGACTACACGCAGATTGTTTCTGCCAGCAACGCCACCCCCGCCGGCTCCGTACCGCCCACCGGAACCCTGCCGATCACGTTTGCGCCGGCCCTGGGCGATGATGTGACCTACACCATTTTGAACGTGGCGCCGGAAACTTTCGTCAAGACGGTGGATAAAACCTTTGTCGATGTGGGTGGAGTGATCACCTATACCATCGCAGTGGATAACCCCAACAATTTCCCCATCAACAATGTGTTGGTCACCGATCCCACCCCGGCGGGCACCACCTATCTGGGCAATATTACGGCATCCGAACCCGTCACTGGTACAGATCTGACCACCGGCATCACCTTCACCAGCATACCTGCCGATACCACTGCCACCATCTCCTGGCAGGTGCAGGTGAACAATGCGCCTCCCGTGCCCAACCCCATCCCCAACGTGGGCACCGTCACCGTACCCGGCGGCACCTCCGGTACCACCAATGCGGTCACAACCCAGGTCAATACCGCCTTTATCGGCATCAATAAATCAGCGGATCGGGTGTTTGCCGATGTGGGCGATATCATCACCTACACCCTGCTGCTCAACAACGCCGGTAACGTGGCCGCCAACAATGTGGTGATCACCGACCAGATTCCGGCTGGCACCACCTTCGTACCCGGCAGTGTCACCGGCGCCACCGGCACACCACCGACGCTGACCTTGACCGCACCCATCGCGGCAGGCGGCAATGCCACCGTGACCTTCCAGGTGCAGGTGGATGAGGTCCTTCCCACGCCCAACCCCATCCCCAACACAGCCACCGCTGCCTTCACCTATACGGTTGACCCGACAGATCCCAACGGCGCCAGCGGCAATGCCACCAGCAATACGCCCAGCGTGCAGGTGAACGCGGCCCTCGTCTCTACGGTCAAGACCGCTGATGTGGACTTTGCCGCTCCCGGCGATATCATCACCTATACGCTGCAACTCACGAACAACGGCAATGTGCCCGCCAACAACGTGGTGATCACCGATCAGATTCCGGTCGGCACCACCTTAGTGCCCGGCAGCGTCACCGGCGCCAATGGTAACCCCCCGACGATGACCCTGCCCGCACCCATCGCGGCAGGTGGCAGCGCCACCGTGACCTTCCAGGTGCAGGTGGACCAGACGCCCATTCCGAATCCCAATCCGCTGGTCAACAGCGCCACCGCTGCATTCAACTATACAGTTGATCCGGCCAATCCCAACGGCGCGGCCGGCACCAGTGAGAGCAATGTGGTCAGCACGCAAGTCAACGGCGCCATTGTCGACACGCTCAAGGCCGTCGACAAGGCCTTTGCCGAACCCGGCGATGTGCTGACCTATACCTTCACCCTCACCAACAGCGGCAATGTCCCGGCGGACAATGTCATCATCACTGACACCATTCCCGCCGGCACCACCTTTGTGCCCGGCAGCGTGACCGGCGCCATCGGTGCGCCGCCCGTGATCAGCCTGATCGCGCCCATCCCCGTAGGCGGCGCGGCTACTGTCACCTTCCAGGTGTTGGTGGATGATACCATCCCGGCGATCAATCCTCTTGTCAATGAGGGTATTGTCGCCTTCACCTTTACCGCTGATCCGGCTGAGCCGAATGGCCGCACCGGCAGCTCGCTGAGTAACCCCGTCCTCACCCAGATCAACAGCGCCATTGTCACTGCAGAAAAGACCGCGGACCCCGCGTTCTCGGACGTGAACGGCACCGTGAGCTATACGGTGACGTTGACAAACACCGGCAATGTGGCGGCCAATAACGTAGTGCTCACCGATGCCATCCCGGCCGGCACCACCTTTGTGCCGGGTTCCCTGGTCGGTGCCACCGGCACACCGCCCACGCTGACGCTGACGAGCCCCCTGCCCGCGGGCGGAACGGCCACCGTCACCTTCGATGTTCTCGTGGGCAACAACGTGCCGAACCCCAACCCGCTGGAAAACACGGTTTCCGCTGCCTTCACCTACACGGTGGATCCGGCAGATCCCAACGGTGTTTCCGGTACTGCGGTGAGCGACCCGGCGGCGACGCAGGTCAATACTGCCAAGCTGGTCCTCAGTAAGAGCGCCGACAAGCCCATCTCCTATATCGGTGATACCATCACCTATCAGATCGCCGTGCAGAACACCGGCAATGTCCCGGCAGACAACGTGGTCCTGACCGACCTCTTGCCCACCGGCGTGAGCTATGTGGCCGGCACTCTGATTGTGAGCGTGCCCTACAGCGGCACCTTGGCCGCCGGCGTGGCACTCGCCGGCCCCATCGCACCCGGCCAGACGGTCACCTTGTCCTTCCAGGCCAAGGTCGACGCTATGCCGAATCCCAACCCCATTCTCAACAAGGTAAGCGCAAGCTATGCCTACACGGTGGATCCCGCCGCGCCGGATGCGGTGACTGCCACCGCTACCAGCCCCGCGGCGAGCACGCTGGTGTTCCGCTACAACTTCAGCCAGCAGATCTCCGATCTCATTGAGTCTGTGGCGCTGGAGCAGGCTGCACTGGCTGCGATCGCACAGGCCGAAGGCGCGAAGATCCAGGCCATGGTCGCCATGAGCGGCGTCACGGCCCAGGAACTGCTTTGCCTGAATAAGAGTGTTGCCGATATGATGGACTCTCTGTCCATCCTCGAGGCCGTGCTCAGACAGAAGCTGAGCATCGTAGGCTGCCAGATTGACGGCAACGGCGCCTGCATGTAAGCGCTGTCCCGATAGTCTTTCGAAAACACACAAGAATAGGCCGGGCGCTTTCTTGATAGAAAGCGCCCGGCCGTTTTATTTTTGTCAAAAGGGAAGAAGCATAGGCCAGAAATTGCAGCCCGGCAGCGTCATTTCTTTCCAGAAAAAAAAGAGGATTTTTTCCTTGACAACTGTATCGGCTTGCGATATAGTTTATATATCGGATAACGATATATCGGAATCATGTATATCGGAGGTTGATATAAATTGGGAAACATAGGAAACGGTGCCCTTACCGAAGCGGTCTATTACATTTTGCTCTCCCTCATCACGCCCATGCACGGCTACGGCATCATGCAGAATGCGCAGTCGCTCTCAAGCGGGCGGGTGCGCCTGGCGGCGGGGACCTTATATGGTGCGCTCAATACCATGCTGGAAAAGGCCTGGATTATCGCACTGCCCGGGAGCGATGACAGCCGCAAGAAGCAGTATCAAATCACTGCCCTGGGGCGCGAAGTGCTCGACGGTGAAATGTTGCGTTTGCGTGAATTATTATCCAATGGGGAAGCTGTGTTGAGGGAGGATGAAGCATGAGAAAAGTTGTTCGGAAGTTTTTTTCCATCGCCGCGTTTGACAAAGAAGAGCAGTGGCTGCACGACATGTCGGCCAAAGGCTTGGCGCTCATAGCAGTTCATTATGGAACGTATACCTTTGAGCAGAGTTTGCCGGGTGAATATGAAGTGCGCCTGGAGCTGCTGGAGAACTTACCAAACCACCCGGAAAGCGAAGCGTACATTCAATTCGTGGAGGAGACCGGCGCGAAATATGTGGGCGCCATCATGCGCTGGGTGTATTTTCGCAAAAAGAGGGCGGATGGTGATTTTCAGCTGCATTCCGATTATGACTCGCGGATCTCTTACTTGAACCGTATCATCGCTTTTGCAAGTGTTTTTTCCCTATTTCCTCTTTTGGCCGGCGGCTTTAATTTGGCTCTCTATATCAGAATGGGCGCATCGCCTTTGTATGTCATAAATCTGCTTTCGGGTCTGCTCTGTGTTGGAGTTGGGATGTTTTTCGTGGTCAATGTGTGCAGTATTTTGATCAAACGGCGAAAGCTGTGTAAAGAGAGACAGGTATTTGAATGAGCGTCTGATATGTAAACAGAAAATAGGCCCATCGCATGCGGCGCCATCAAGAGGCAGGCCGCTGCGTATGGGCCATATCTTATGTGGTGGATTCGTCTGTTTTGTCGCTGTTTTCTGTAAGCGAAGCAAAGTAGGCTCGGTTGTGTTTGACGGGCGCCGCATCCGGCTTGTAGGTGGCAGCCAATTCATTGAAGCGTATGGCCTTATCCATGTCTCCCAGGCGGCTGTAACAGACACAGAGTTGGATGCAGGGTAGGTAGCCGTAGCAGTCCGGGGAAGTGAAGCCGCCGCGGCTCTGATCTAGTTGGCACGTGGTGGCAAGGGTGTACCAAAAGGCGGCCAGGTTCCAGCGCGTCTGGTCAAAAAAGTGCTTGCCGATCTCACAGCAGACCTCCGCGCGTGGCAAATCATAATGTAAACTACGCAGCAGGGCCTGCAAGGCCTTATCCGGCTCACCTAAGCGATAGAGGCAAAAAGCACAGTGACAACAGGCGTCTATTTTATTCTCCAGCCAGGCATCCGGATGCACCAGGAACGCTTCAAAGGTTTCCAACGCATCTTGATAGCGCTGGTGGTAGTAGAGCTCACGCCCATAGTAAAACTGCTGGCGCGCATCGAGCGGGATACCCTTTTGGATCTGCGCTTCAAAAATACGCAGGTTTCGGTCTGGATCCGAAGGATGCAGTTTGTGGTGCGACACGGCGCACTCGGCATACAGTTTTTCGCCAATTGGCGTGATGACCTCATGGACAGCACCTTTCCACTCCATGCCCGCATGATTTTTGATGATGCGCTCGCGATAATAGGAAAAGGTCACCTTGCCGTTTTCGTCAAAACCGGTGTGATATGGCATCATCACAACATTGATATTCGGCGTCAGAGCCTCTTTCATTTCCAAAAATGCCTTGGCATCCTCGGGTGTGATGACGTCGTCCGCGTCCAACCACATGCAGTAGTCTTTGCTGGCCAGAGAGAAGGCAAAATTGCGGGCCGCGGCAAAGTCGTCTATCCAAGCGAAGTCAACCACTTGATCGGTGAAGGTTGCGGCAATTTGTTTGGTTTGGTCCGTTGAGCCGGTGTCCACGATGATGATTTCGTCCACCAGTGGCGCCACGCTTGACAGGCAACGAGCCAGTACATCTTCTTCGTTTTTCACAATCATGCAAAGGCTGATGGTACACATACAGATGACCTCCTATTTTTGAGACGCATCCAATCAACGGATGCGTCTCATTGTTTTTCAATCCAATACCTGATGACCACATTGGCCACAGCGTTTCTCAGCTCAGACGGATCATCATCAGCGATGCGCCGGCGCCGGTGGTCAGCAAGGTGACATTGGCGCCCAGGAGCGAGGGAAACATTTGTAGAGAGATGGTGGTGCCGGTGTTCAGAAAAAGCTCAATTTCATTGCTGAAATTGGAAAGTGTTAAAAGCGGGCTGATGGTAGACGCCGCGTTATTGGTGGCGTTGATCCGCAACCGTGTTCCCATCATAGCGCCGACGGTTAAGTTGACGTGGTAAGAAAGACGATAGAACCCGGATGTGTTGACGGTAAAGACCGTATTGCCGGCGCTGGCCACAATGTCTGCCGACAGGAGCTGCGCATCCGGCAGTGGCAGGCTGGTACCGGCTGCCGCAATGGAGATTGTGCCGGTGGTGGTATTGGCCGCAAAACCTGCTGTTGCCGTGGGATTGGGGCCAAGCGCGCCGGTTTGTCCCCTGGCACCGGTGCTGCCTGTCGGGCCTGTCGGGCCTGTTGGGCCGCCCGGGCCGTTTGCTCCGGTCGGACCGATGGAACCATCTGCACCGGTTTGGCCTGTCGCGCCGGTTGCCCCCGTCGGGCCGGTGGCGGCAGTGCGAGATACACAAACACCTCTTTGCACCGCTGTGTCCAAAGGCCGGCTGCATGCATAGAATGAGTCGGACAGAAATACCCGGGTGATGAGGATCTGTGTCAGTGCACAGGTTGATGGGCCGGGGTTTCAGTTCGCCGCTATGCCATAATGGAAGGTGACAGTATGAATTATATGAGCAGCCAACCCAGCCCTTTTCAGTCTCGATTCAACAGATACAGTGAAATGTGTCATACACCAATGAAGCGGACGCGCGCCACCTCGCAAGAGTTGGTGCAGCACACCTGTCCCCACTACTGTTGCTGGCAGCAGGGGCCAACTGGGCCAACTGGTCCTCAGGGTCCGCAGGGCCCACAAGGCCCGCAGGGTCCTCAGGGAGCACAGGGCCCGCAAGGTCCCCAAGGCCCTGCCGGCGCAACTGGCCCTGCTGGTCCCGCCGGCGCAACTGGCGCAACCGGTCCTGCTGGTCCTGCAACGTCCTTGAGCGGTATTCAGATGCAGCTGATCTCTGGTGCTGGGCGTTTCCTGCAGCCAGGGCAGACACTTGTATTTGATACGGCAATCAACGACCAGAGCCCGTATATCAGCTATGATCCAATTTCGGGCGGTTTTACGCTGAGCCAATCGGGTAATTATTTTGTGACCTGGTGGGTCAGCACAGATGGTTCTGAGCAAGCCTCTAATCTCGGATTTTCAGTGGAAGTCAACGCGATGGGGCCGATTTCCGGCGCAACGCCTGTCGTGACGGGCCAGCTCAGTGGTAGCGCCCTGGTGACGGTGAACGCAAATCCGGTCATTCTCACCCTGAACAATACCACGTCTAATGTTGTTGCCCTTGCTTCCACCAATGTTCAGGCAAACATCGTGATTCTTCAAGTCTCATGACAAAAGGAAAGATTTAAAAATGAGTAATATTGCGCTTCAGGTTCAATTGACCACGTCCGGAAACGTGAATACAGCGGCCAACGTTGTATTCAACAATACTGTTTATAGCAATGGGAACATCAGCTATGATCCCATGACCGGTGTGGTCACCTTTCTTCAGGCAGGTCAGTATACCGTCAATTGGTGGGTTTCCACACTGACATCGATGGCCCCGGATGGGCTGTCATTTGCAATCGCCACATCCCAGGGAGATTTTATTCTGGGAACGACTCCCGTGAAAACGGGAGAAATGTATGGTGTCGGCATTATTAGCGTGAATGCTGGTGCGCGCCTGGCGCTGGTCAACAATTCGGGGTATAGCGTTGCCTATGCCACAGAAGCGGTCAATGCTTCTATGCTGATTGTTGAGAGTACCCAAGGCGAGGTCGGCCCCACCGGCCCGACCGGCCCCACTGGCGCCACCGGCGTGACTGGTCCCACCGGCGCAACCGGTAATACTGGTGCGGATGGTGCCACCGGCCCGACCGGCCCCATGGGCGCCACCGGCGCTGATGGCGCGACTGGCGCGACCGGCCCCATGGGCAACACCGGCCCCACCGGCGCCAATGGCAACACCGGTCCGACCGGTGCGATGGGTCCGACCGGTGCCAACGGTGCAACGGGTCCGACTGGCCCTCGCGGCAATACAGGCCCCAATGGCGCAACCGGCGCCACAGGCCCTATCGGAAAAACGGGTGCGACCGGCGCCAATGGTGCCACCGGTCCGACCGGCGCGATGGGTCCCACTGGTGCCAATGGTGCCATGGGCGCAACCGGCCCAATGGGCCCGACCGGTGCTGATGGTGAAACCGGTGCCACTGGCCCGATGGGCGGTACTGGCCCGACCGGTGCGGATGGCGCAACCGGCCCGACCGGCCCCATGGGCCCCACCGGTGCCAATGGTGTAACGGGTCCGACTGGCGTTGCCGGTGCCACTGGCCCGACGGGCGCAATGGGTCCCACGGGTGCCAATGGTGCGACCGGCCCAACTGGTGCCGAAGGCCCGACGGGTGCCGATGGTGCGACGGGTGCCACCGGTCCGACCGGTGCTGATGGTATGACCGGTGCCGATGGTGCGACTGGCCCGACCGGTGCAATGGGCCCAACGGGTGCCGATGGCGCGACTGGTCCGACGGGTGCCGATGGAGCAACGGGTGCCGATGGTGCCACGGGTGCAACCGGCGCGGACGGTGCCACCGGCCCCACGGGTGCCGATGGCGGGACTGGCCCGACCGGCGCGGATGGTGTAACGGGTGCCGATGGTGCCACCGGCCCGACCGGCGCAACCGGCGCAACCGGTGCCGATGGTGCAACGGGTGCGACCGGCCCAGAAGGCCCCACCGGTGCCACTGGCGCGGATGGTGCGACCGGCCCAACTGGCGCCGAAGGCCCCACGGGTGCCGATGGTGCCACCGGTGCGACCGGTGCGACAGGCGCAACCGGTGCCGATGGTGCCACAGGTGCGACCGGCGCGACCGGTGCAACGGGTGCCGATGGTGCCACGGGTGCAACCGGTGCGGATGGTGCTACGGGCGCAACTGGTGCCGATGGCGCGACTGGCCCGACCGGCGCAACTGGTCCGACTGGTATTGATGGTTTGGCTGGCCCGACCGGCGCGACTGGTGCAACGGGTGCCGACGGTGCCACGGGTGCAACCGGCGCGGATGGTGCCACGGGTGCAACGGGTGCCGATGGCGCGACCGGCCCGACTGGCGCAACGGGCGCAACGGGTGCCGATGGTGCCACAGGTGCGACCGGCGCGACCGGTGCAACGGGTGCCGATGGTGCCACTGGTGCAACCGGCGCGGATGGTGCTACGGGCGCAACGGGTGCCGATGGCGCGACCGGCCCGACCGGCGCAACGGGCGCAACGGGTGCCGATGGTGCCACAGGTGCGACCGGCGCGACCGGTGCAACGGGTGCCGATGGTGCCACAGGTGCAACCGGTGCGGATGGCGCGACCGGCCCGACCGGCGCAACGGGCGCAACCGGTATTGATGGTTTGGCTGGCCCGACGGGTGCCACCGGCGCAACCGGTGCCGATGGTGCCGACGGCGCAACCGGCCCGACCGGCGCAACCGGCGCAACGGGTGCCGATGGTGCCACGGGTCCGACTGGTGCTGATGGTGCAACCGGTGCCGATGGTGCGACCGGCCCGACCGGCGCTACTGGTGCAACGGGTGCCGATGGTGCCGACGGTGCAACCGGCCCGACCGGCGCAACCGGTGCAACCGGCGCCGACGGTGCCACGGGTCCGACGGGTGCCACCGGCCCAACCGGTGCCGATGGTGCGACCGGCCCGACGGGTGCCACCGGCGCAACCGGTGCCGATGGTGCCGACGGCGCAACCGGCGCAACCGGTGCAACCGGTGCAACCGGCGCCGACGGCGCCACGGGTCCGACCGGTGCAACTGGCCCAACCGGTGCCGATGGTGCAACCGGCGCAACCGGCCCGACCGGCCCGACTGGCCCGACAGGTCCGACCGGTGTGGCTGGTGTAGATGGCATTGACGGTGCAACCGGTGCCACGGGCGCAACCGGTGCAACTGGACCCGCTGCAACGGCAACCAGCATGAACGCCACGAATGAAGCTGCTACGATTGCGGTTGTACTGGGTGGTACCCCTGTGCCGCTGCCTGATAACCAGGTGCTCGACGGCTTCACCGTGGACGTTGCCAATGAGGTCTTTACGGTACCCGAGGCGGGCACCTATATGGTATCCTATCGGGTTGCTACGACAGCGGCGCTGCTCATGTCGACCCAGGTGCTGCTCAATGGTACTCCCTTGGCAGGGTCGACCTTTGCACCGACCTTGGCTGTCAGTTCGTTTAGCGCGACTACCTTCGCTACGCTTGCTGCCGGAGATGAGCTTGGGCTTGAGTTCTTTGGTTTGCTTGGCGCTGCGGTTCTGCAAGGTGGAAACGGCGCATATATGACCGTCATTCGTCTCGCATAAAGTCCCATAAAATACTGGGGCCACCGGTGCGTATCCGGTGGCCCCAGTGGCATGAAAGATATCCAAACCATCAACGACCCCATGTATAGTAAAGCAGCCGCTGACATAGAGTGAAGCAGGAGGTGGTTGCACAGTGAAGCAGGATCAGTTGTCCGCTATGGAACGGACAGAGATCAAAGACATGAAAGCGGATGCAGACCATCATTTGCAAGTTGAAGCCATACAGGGAGAAACGGCAATCGAACGATTGGAAAGCTTGTGCCAACAAGTTGAAAATCCTTACTGTTTTCGGGTTGGGAAAACGCCGGTCAAGGTGACATTCGCGGAAAATGGCGCGTCTTTAGAGAGCAAGCTGGAGTCTTATTTCCTCTCGCTGAAAAATCTCTGACGGTGCGGCTGCTCGCGGCACATTTGTATGCTGTGTCAAGAGAGAAAGGAGGTCATATGCCTCGGGAAAAAAGCACACGCGCTGTGAGGCCAACTCATAAAAATACGAAGACACCCTGGCATGTGGCGCTCTATATCCGGCTATCTAAGGAAGATGGCAACGATGAGAGTTTGAGCGTCACCAACCAAAGAAAAATTTTACTTGACTATTTGGAGCAAACTTTCATCGGTGACTATCTCTTGGTCGATTCCTTTGTGGATGATGGGGCGAGCGGCACAGACTATGAACGACCGGCTTTCCAACGCATGCTGCGGGAGATAGAGGCGGGCGGCGTCAACTGTGTCATTTGCAAAAATTTATCCCGGGCCTTTCGTAATTACGCAGACCAAGGATATTTTTTGGAACACTTTTTTCCCTTACATAATACCCGCTTTGTCACCCTGGGCGACCCGAAAGTGGATAGTTTTTTACACCCCGAGGTGGTCCAGGGTCTGGAAGTGCCAATCAACGGCTTGCTCAATGATCGTTACGCGGCCAAAACATCTCAGGATGTCCGCCGAACCTTTGATATAAAAAGAAAAAACGGTGAATTTATTGGGGCGTTTGCCCCGTTTGGCTATTGTAAATCTATCGAGGATAAAAATCGTTTTCAGATTGACGAAGAGGCAGCGGCACTGGTCAGAGAGATTTTCCGTTTATACGTGCAGGAGGGCATGAGCAAGACGGGCATTGCCAAACATTTCAACGAAATGGGCATCTCCAACCCGACGTCCTATAAACGCAATTTAGGCTTGCGGTATCACAGTCCCACAACGCAGCAGAACGACGGGCTTTGGTCCTCGAAAACCATCCGAGATATATTGTGCAATCAAGTGTATATCGGGCATATGGTGCAGGGAAAGCAGCGGGTGATCAGTTACAAAGTGCATGATCGAATCTCGACGCCGCAAGATGAGTGGTATGTGGTGGAAAACACCCATGCAGCCATCATTGATCAAAAAACCTTTGAAATGGCGCAAACGCTCAGCCAGCGGGATACCCGCGTCGCGCCGAACAGCCGTGCGCTGTATCTGTTTTCCGGCTTCGTGCGCTGCGCCGATTGTGGGAAGGCCATGACGCGCCGCACATCAAAGGGCCATGTCTATTACGCGTGCAGGACCTATCAGGAAAAGGACAAAACCAGATGCACCAAACACACGATCAGGATGGATGCCTTGGAAGCGGCCACTTTGGTGGCCATTCAAGTGCAAATTGCGCTGACGGAAGCAGTCGAGGGTATCATCCAGACCATCAAAAACACACCTTCTGTCCGCACGCAGGGGCAACGGCCACAGAAACAGTACCGGCAAGGCCTACAAGAAGTGGAACAGCTCAGAAGCATCAAAGATGATTTGTATATAGATTGGAAAACAGGAGAGCTATCCCACGAGGAGTTTAGGCGCATGCGGACAAAGCTGCAAGCGCAGATTGAACAGTTGGAGCGGTCACTTGCTCTCTTGCAACATGAATGCGAGCAAGCCGATCGGGAAGATAAACTGGAGGACCCGTATTTGACGCATTTTCTGGCGCATCACAACGTAAATCACTTGGTTCGGGGGATCCTTGTGGAACTGGTCAAAGATATTTTGGTACACGAAAATGGAGCCATCGAGATTCAGTTTACCTTTGCCGATCCATATCGGCGTATCCTTGCAGATAGGGAAAACAGGTTTCGTGAATAAAGCGTGTATGAGGGCGAGGTTGGTTGAACCTGGGTCCTTATTTTTAGGCAGGGCGTTGTGTATGTATCACTGCCGCCGTGGCTCCCGTGGGTCCGGTTTGACCAATGGCGCCGGTGGGGCCATTGCCGCCGGTGGAACCAATGATGCCGGTGGCACCGGTGTCTCCGACGGGGCCCGCAGCACCAGTCAGACCGGTTGCGCCGGTGGCACCGGTATTGCCATTCGCCCCTGTGGGTCCGATGGCGCCGATGGGGCCAACTGGCCCGGTTGCGCCGGTTGCACCCGTGGCCGGGCCGATCGGGCCGATGGCACCGGTTGCGCCCGTAGCGCCGGTAAAAGAAGGTGCGGCCAGGACTGACTTAAACTTGGTACTGAGCATCATATGGTTTGACATCATGTTATCCAGTGTGCCACGGGTCGTCTTGTTGGCGCTTAGCACATCCTCGATGGTGGCTGCGCCGCCCGTTAGGCCCGGTAGAGTGCCCAGCAGGAACTGCAGTTTTTCGCCTTCCGCATTGATAATGTGGCTAAGCCCCAGTTCCTCCAAGGCAATGGAGGCGATCATCCGATTGAGTAAACCTTCGCGCTCCAGAGGCGGATCTATGGTCGGGAAATTAGGCATTGACATAGATATTTCCTCCTCAACTCAAGCGGATCATCATTAAGGACGCACCGGCAGCTCCGCTCAGTAGTGTTGCGACGGCGACCAGCCCAAACAACTGTAGGCTGACTGTGGTATTCGCAGCCAGATCCAAAATGATTTCGTTGGAGAAATTGGAGAGCGTGAGAACAGGCGTGATCGTGGAGGCCGTGTTGGCGATATTGTTGATCATGAGACGGGTCCCGGCGGCCAGGCCCAACTGCGTATTCACAGCGTAAGACAGACGATAGCGACCGGCAGTCAGCACCGTGAACACAGAGTTGCTGGCGTCTACCGTAAAGTCAGAAGGCAAGATTTGAGGGTTGGGCAGGGGAATGTTGGTTCCGCCAACAATCACAGAGATGGGGGCGCCGGTGGTATTGGTGGCAAACATGGTTGATGCGGTGACATTTGTGCCGGTTGCGCCGGTTGCACCCGTTGCGCCAGTTGCGCCGGTCGGACCGGTCGCGCCTGTGATACCGGTGGCGCCGGTGGGGCCGTTGGCGCCGGTAATGCCGGTGGCGCCCGTGGGGCCGACTCCGCCGGTCGCGCCGGTTGCGCCCGTTGCGCCGGCTGCACCAATGGGACCGGTTGCGCCCGTTGCACCCGTTGCACCCGTCGCGCCTGTTGCACCCGTTGCACCGGCGAAGCCTGTTGCGCCTGTTGGGCCGGTTGCGCCTGTCGCGCCAGCGGGGCCGATGGCGCCGGTTGGACCTGTCGGGCCAGTAGCACCGGTCGCGCCGGTTGCGCCGGTTGCGCCCGTTGGGCCGCCGGCGGGACCCGCCGGGCCTGTCGGGCCGGTTGCGCCGGTTGCGCCTTGCATTTCAGAAGAAGAAAGCGCCGCCTCCATTTTTGCCTTGAAAAACAGTTGATTCTGTGCGCTTGTCTCCAACATGCTTCGAATGCTTTCATCGGCATTTAATACATCTTCGACGGTGGCAGGCGGGCCGCTGAGGCCAGGCAATGTGCCTAAGATATATTGAAGCTTTTCGCCTTCCGTGTTTAGAATATGGCTAAGTCCAAGACCCTCCATGGCAATGGCGGCTAGGATTTGATTGACGGCGTCCTCGCGACTGATGGGTGAGTTGGTTGGGAAATTGGGCATGGACATGAAATGAGGTCTCCCTTCGAATTTATAATGTTAGAGAGGGAGGGATGGTTTGCGATTCTCTTAAAACATAATATGTGGGGGGAAGGGAGTAGGTTCTTGAAGAACAGATGTTGGCGTTGAGACATAGAATAAAGTGCGATACGCATGCTATGTCCGACTGGTGGGTTGAAGGAGTCGTGGTGCGGGCGAGATGCATGGGGAGATAGGAGCTTTTGATATGTCTATGCCTACATTTCCCGAACATGGGATCGATTTGACCAAGGAGCAGGCGTTTCATATGCTGCTTGGTTCTATCGCCATGGAAGAATTGGCTTTGAGTCACATTATGAACGCCGAGGGAGAAAAACTGCAATACTTACTCGGCACCCTGCCGAATGGATGCAGCCACTGTGCCACACCGCAAGAGCTGTTGGCGGTCAATCACAGTGTGACGCAAGTGATGGAGCATATCAATCAGAGTCAGCTGCTGCTCAAAGGGAAGTTGGAGCAGGTGCTGCGGGCAATGGAATGCTATGAACCCTGTGTGCAAAAGCCGAGCCAGACACAGACGACTTGCGCGCAAGCATGTACACAGTTCAACTGCGTACTGACAACGGCAAAGCGTGAGACCTGGAAAAAGGGCGGCCGGCTGGGCTGGAAAATGGAGTGCTGTACAGGGGGCCTTTGTTGCTGGCATGCCGAAACGCCCACCTGTATCTATTTACCGTTTGGCAAACGTCTGCTGCTGAGCTATTCCTTACAGGTAAGCGCGCCCGAGGCGGGCCGAGTCTGCATGGCTGTGCAACTGCTGCAAAATGGGATAGCGGAAGATGTTGGCGCATGCGAGGCCTGTGCGATGCAGGCGGGGGAAACGGTGCATTTGTCCAGCAGCGTCAGTCTGAGTCATGAGCAGATGGGCGTCAATCCGGCCAAGGCGTTTTTGGTTCTGCGGGGACCCGCAGCCGTTACGGTGCAACAGGGCAGTTTGCGCCTGATTGTCTTACCTTGACGATGTTTTCATACAGCGGGCTGCAAAGGGAAAAGAGACTGGGTCGGTACACAACGGTGTACCTCGTCCAGTCTCTTTTCATGCCTTCATTTTCATGGGTTGCGGGCCACTTATTGTAAAACAGCGCTGTTGCGAATCGCTGGTCTGACAGCATTGCTCCGATACCGTAAAGGGCTGATCTGTATAGGTCAAGAGGAAACCGGCAAGCAGGCCCTCTGTATACTGACAAAAATCGTTGCACGCGCAGTCAGCCGGTGGCCGGTGGTCTGCAGGTTCCTGCACAAGTATGGTTATGGCATTGCTGTCTGGCTGCGTTTGCAGGACCTGCAGCTGTCCGCAACCGAGTTGTTGGAAGTAATCCGCCAAATAAGCCATCAGATCAGATAGGGGAAGGGCTTGTGTCGGCAACTGCTCTGCCAGCCGCTTGCCGGCCAAGTGGCCGCTGCTGCGCAGCAAGGAACAGGTCTCCTCGTCGCCGTAGCGGGATAATAGGGCTTTTTGCAGGGCGCTTTGCGAGACCTGGTACATAGCCATGGGCGTTTGCCGGTTCCAAGCGGGCAGCAGGGGCGGCAAGGTGACCGGTGTGTTATTTTGCTGAGGACTTTCGTTGCCTTGTAAAAGAGAGTCAAAGAACTGTGCCGCAGGGATGGGTCTGGCGTAGAAATAGCCCTGCGCAAAGTCACAGCCCACTTGACGCAAGAAATCAATCTGTTCCGTTCGCTCCACACCCTCCGCCACGGTGGCAATGTGCAGCTTTTTGGCCATTTCCATGATCGTCTCAACCACAAAGCGGGTGCGCTGGTCGTGCAGTCCCGAGTCAAAGAATGTCTTGTCAATTTTGATGGTATCAAGGGGCAGATTTTTCAGCAGGCCGAGGGAGGAAAAGCCGGTGCCAAAGTCATCCATGGACAAGCTGAAACCGGTATCGTGCAGGCGATGGAGCAAATCCTCTAAAATTTTGTCACTGTGGAACAGGACGGATTCCGTCAGCTCAAGCTCCAAAAACGCCTTCGGGATCCCGTGTCGATCCGCAATAGCAGCCAAATCAGAGACAAAATCGGGGCGATGCAAGTGCATTTGCGACAGGTTGATAGAAACGGGCAGCAACTGGCCGCCCTCTTTTAGAAAGCGTTGCATATGGGTACAGACGGATTCAAAGACAAACATGTCAAGTTTGAGGATAAACCCGTTGCGCTCAAAGAGCGGAATGAAGTCACTGGGCGGAATCAGCGTGCCGTCGGGTTCCAGCCAACGGATCAAAGCTTCCGCACCCACAACGGTTCCCGTCTGCAGATCGTATTTTGCCTGTAAATAGACTTGGAACTCCTGATTTTTCAGGGCGTTTTCCATTTTGTTTTCCAAGCGCGCTTCTTGCAGGGTGTTTTCTCTGAGCTGATCGTTATAGTCGAATATAAGACTCTCTTTTTGCGTCTTTGCCATGCTATGCGCCAGGTTGACATGCTCAATCATAGCCTGCACGTCGCATTCGCTGGCATGAAAAATGTATCGACCAAACCGAAGGGTAATTTTATGCGAGCCGACAATTGTGCTCAATTCCTTTGTAATTTGGACGGTCAAGGCATCATTTTCCGGGGTAAACTGCGCCATTTCATCCGTCAAAAGGGAGAGCAAAATGAACTCATCCGCATTGACACGAGCAAACATGCTGGGGGTTGTCATTTCGTTTCGCATCGCGTTGATACAGTCGGCCAGCAGGCATATCATACGGTCACCGATGGAAAAACCGAACATTTCATTGATCATTTTAAAGTTTTGAATATCTATCTTTAAGGCCATGAGTGGTTCGTCCGGATGGCTTTTCAAAAAGGCTGCGGCATCCAGTTTAAATCGATTGATGTTTGGCATATTGGTCAGAGTGTCTACATAAGCGGTGAACTCCAGATCTGCGACTTGATTTTGCTTTTCTTTCATCCGCTTTTTTTGAAGCCCAAGCGCATAAAGGGCAAAAACGGTCAACAACAGCACAGCGGCAGCGGAGAGCATGGCCGTGCTTTGAAAGATAGAATTCCGCTGCGTGGCAATGACCGATTCGGGTACAGCAATAAACAGCGTCCAGTCATTGATGCCAAGCGGTTTGTAGTGCATCAGGCGCGTTTCGCCATCAAGCCGGAAGGTGGTGTGTCCGCTCTCCTGATAGGCGAGTTTGCGCACCAAATCGTTATAGGTGTCGTGGCTGAGAAACTCTACGTTTTCGAATACGGTGAGCAAATTGTTTTGTGCGAACGAGGGATCCAGTTGTGAGGAATGGTAAATGATGGCGCCTGTACTGTCTGTGATATAGGCAGAGGCCTGCCCGCGGTAGGAGGGCAGGATCAAATCGCTGAGTGCATTGATGCCGTACGCAGCGGAAATGACGCCGGTGATTTGACCATTTTGTTTGATGGGGGAGGCGAGCGGAATGATGGTAGTGGCATTCACGCTGGAGATACGCGGACCATGCAACACAGTTTGACCAGCCATAGCGCTCTTGAAGTAGGAGCGATCTGCAATATTCAAAGATGTGCCGCTGCTGGAAAGGGCAAAGCCGTCTGTATCGGCAAGGATGATGTATTCAAAGTTGGTATCCTTCACCAGGGCATTGAGAAGGCGCAGACGTTCTTCGCGTTCATCTGGCAGGTAGGGGATGATCTTCGCCAGCGTTTCAATGGCGTTAATATCCGTCTCCACCCGTGCGGCAAAATTGTTTTTTTGCTGTTCAAGAAGCTCTGACAGCGTTTCGCAGGCGGTTTGACGCAGATCTGTTTGCAACTGTCCGTGATAGATGGCGAAGAAGCCTACCATCACAGAAAAAAGAAGTACACAGACGAGCGTGGCAATGATGTATTTGGTTTTGGTCATGTTTGGCCACGCTCCTCTCTTTGTAACATACACGGGTTTGTCGGTTCACGGGCTCTCGGGCTTATGGGGGGAATAGGTGGCATAGTTGCTCTTGCCGTTTTCCTTGACTTGATAGAGCGCTTCGTCGGCATGGCGGTAAAGCGTGTTAAAGTCAGTGCCGTGATCAGGGCAGATGGCTATGCCGACGCTGGCGGAGATGGAAACCGACGTGCCATTTTCTGTATAGATCTTGCGGAAGCGGGTACAAATGGCCTCTGCCTTGCTCTGCAAAATGGCAATAGAGGAAACATTTTGCAAAAAGATGAAAAATTCATCTCCACCAATGCGCCCGACAATATCATCGCTGCGGAAAATGCGACGGAACTCACGTGCCAAGTCAGTCAAAACCCTATCGCCGAACAGATGTCCGAAGCTGTCGTTGATGGTTTTAAAGTTATCCACATCGACGATGATGAGCGCGTGCAAGTCGTCCGCCGTGCATTGGTTTTGCAGGACCTCTTTGATCAGTAAGCCGGTGGTCGCCTTGTTGTAAAGGCCGGTCAGTATATCGCGTTCCGCCTTTTCGCGCAGATCTTCTTCCGAACGCACCTGCGCGTCAATGTTTTCCAAACTGCCAATGGCTTTGAAGGGGTGCCCGCGTTGATCGTTGATGACAAGTCCCGACAAGCAACTCCAACGATAGCAGCCGTCGCTGTCCATAATGCGAAACCGCACTTCGCTGATGGGGTGACCGCTTAAAACAGAGTTGAAAACTTGCTCAAACGCTTCGCTATCATCCGGATGTACCATACCGGAGGACAGCGCCTCCTCCGCGGAGTTATTGGTGACAGCATCACGTCCGAAAATGGTCTTAAAGTTACTCAGGCAGGTAATGGTATTGGAGGAGAAGTCCCAGTCGAAGATGATGTTACCCGTCTGCGCTGCCAGAGCCTTTAAGCATTGTTCTTGCAAGAGAGCCAGGCTTTTGGCCCTTTTTTGCGTGAAGTATACATAACAGAGGATCAATGTAAAAATGACGGCGATTTGTGCGGTCAATAGGATGGAATTGTTTTTGTGTTGATCAGAGGAGACCTCCATGACTTCCCGTGGGGTGACCATCATCAAGACCCAGTTGTTGATACCGACTGGCATGTGGTAAGCGTAGCGTTGCTGTCCCTCATAGGAATACATGGAGAAGCCTGGTTGCTGGTCGGAGAAGGTTTTCTTGATGGCCTCGGCGGAGTATCCGTCCTCATAAGAGAGTTTGTCAAGCGCGTCAAAAAAACTGGCATTCGTCAGAAGGGATACAAAAGTGTTGCCCGTGGCGACATATTTGCCGTTGCCATCGATGATGTGATAATAACCCTCGGCATGAAAGAAGGTTTCATCAAAAAGCTCCGATAATTGTTTGGTATCGAAAACGCAGCGCAGTGCGGCAAAGACTTCATTGTTTTCCCCCCGCATGGGGACATAGATGGTGACAACGCCTGGCGTTTCTTTTGTATCACCTTCCACATCCATGATAAAAGGCGCACCGCTTGTCATTTTCTGCAAAACATCGAGCTGCTGTAAACTTTTTCTGGTGCCGTGAGATGTATAGATCGTGCCGTTCGGATAGATCAAAGATAACTCTTGAAAGCCTTCGCTGTTTTCGACGTGGCGCAAATAGCCCAGCGCCTCCGGGGTTAGAGGACTGTCAAACCCGTTGAGTGCAGCGGAAGTTGTGCGCAAGGTGTTAATATAACGCTGAAAAACAAAACGCACTTGCGCGGCATTGCTGTTGGCCATGGCGGACAGATTATTTTGGATGACGTTCATTTCTATCTTCGTCAGAGTATTCATAAAAAATAATATAGCAAAAAAGATCCAGGCGCAGAGCACCAATACAAAAGAGATAAACAGAGGATGCTTGAATCGCTTGAATTGCTTGGAACGCATAGCAACACCTCCAAAATAAACTTGTTCGGCAAAGCATTCGCCTTGCGCAGAACAAGATATAGTAAAAAAACTATACCATAGAAAAACAGTAAAACAAAGTAAAAATTATATTTTTCTTCAAAAAAGCAAATTAATTTTTGAATTGTAGCTTTTTTGCTTGTCAAGCACAGGATTAAACCGGGCAAAAAGAGCAATGCGGAACCACGAAGCATAAAAATTTCGGACTTGTTCTTTTGCGTTTTATTTGTGATAATAGAAAGCGAAGCGAAAGGGGGATCTACCTGTGGGAAGGCCTGGATTCATTCATGATAAACTAGATATAAAAGTACTGGTATTGTATGTGATGTCGAGGGTTGCTGCTCCAATCGACTTTGCGGCCTTGACCGAATTGGCCCTCTGGGACGATGGCATAGATTATTTTGACTATGCCGAGTGTGTGGACGAATTGGTGAGCAGCGAGCATCTGTCTCTGGAGAATAAATGCTATGAGATTACGGAAAAGGGAAGGCGTAACGGCAGCATCTGCGAAAGTGGCTTGCCGTACAGCGTGCGCTTAAAGTGTGATAAGGCCCTAACCCGGCTCAACGCCGTGCTGCGTCGCAATCAGCAAGTGCGCATGGAGGTGCAGGCGCGCGAGGATGATTATTATACGCTGCGGCTTTTTTTGGATGATGAAGGCGGCAACATGATGACGCTTTCGTTGCTGACCATATCCGCTGAGCAGGCGGAACAGCTTGGATCTCGTTTTCGCGCGCAGCCGGAGTTCATCTATAACAGTATTATCGAATTGCTCACGGCAGAAGAAGGCGTCAAGCCGGGGAAAGAGGCAAAGATGGCGCCGCAATTGCCGTCGGAGGAGAACAAAGACTAAAATATTTCCATTTTCTATTGAGCTTTTTGGAGCAGAATGCTATACTATTCAGTTGTAAAGGCCCATTTTTGGAGGGATAGCTCCCCGGCGGACAAGCCCTCGCCCGATGGACCGAGAAGATTAATGAAAAGAAAGAGGTTTTGGAACAATGAAAAGAATACTGACGGTTCTTATGGCGCTGACCATGGTCTTGGCCCTCGCAGCTTGCGGCGGCCAGAAGACGCCGCCCCCTGCCACCGGTGACCAGACTACCCCGGATGACGGCCAGAAGAAGACCTTGCGTGTGGCGATGGAATGTGCCTATGCACCGTACAACTGGACGCAGCCCACGAATGAAAACGGCGCGCTGCCCATCTCTGGCAGCAACGAGTTTGCCAACGGTTATGACGTGATGATGGCCAAGTTGCTGGCAGAAAAGCTGGGCTACAACTTGGAGATCGTCCGCATGGACTGGGACTCGATTGTGCCGGCCGTGCAGAGCGGCAAGGTGGATCTGGGCATCTGCGGCCAGTCTACGACGCCTGATCGCCGTGAGAAGGTGGACTTCACCGAACCGTATTACTACGCCACCATCGCCGTGCTGACGATGGAAGGCAGCAAGTATGAAAAGGCAACGAAGGTTGCAGACCTGGCCAACGCCAAGGTGACCTCGCAGAAGGAGACCATCTGGAACGATGTCTGCGTGCCGCAGATTGAGAACGCCGACCTGCTGCCCGGCCAGAAGGATGCACCCAGCATGCTCGTTGCGCTGACCTCCGGCCGCGTCGACATTGTTGTGACCGATCAGCCCACCGGCCAGTCCGCGGTTGTCACCGATCCTAAGGTCAAGATGTTGGAGTTTGAAGGCGAAGGCGCGTTTAAAGTTTCCAAGGATGATATTAACATCGGCATCTCACTCAAGCAGGGCAGAACCGACCTGCTCGACGAGCTCAACAGCGTGCTGACCACCATGACCGAGGAAGATTTTCGCGGCATCATGGACGAGGCGATTGCCATTCAGCCCAATCAGTAAACCATAGTTTTTTTATAGCCGCCGGGGGCGGGGAAACTCCCCTCCGGCGGCCATTCATAGCATTTGATAGGAGTTGACGCCGCTTATGTGGGCTGCCATACAGGATCAAATTCTTCAATGGATCGGAGATGTGCGTTTTGGAGATTTGGACTTTTTTCAGAGCGTACTTTTCTTAATTGCACATTATCTTCCGTCCTACATCAATGGGGCAGGCAATACCCTGCTGCTCGCCTTGGTGGGTACGGCGGCAGGCTGTGTGATCGGCCTTGCCGTCGGCGTTGTGCAGACCATTCCGCTCGCGCCAAAGGATTCCATTTTCAAAAAAATAGTGGTGAAGTTTTTCCGCGCTCTCTTGACCATTTACGTGGAAGTCTTCCGTGGAACGCCCATGATGGTGCAGGGCATGCTGTTTTATTATGGCCTGGCCTATGCGGGCATTTTCCTGCCGCTGTGGCCCACGGCGATTCTGGTCGTGTCCATCAACACCGGCGCGTACATGGCCGAGACGGTGCGCGGCGGCATCTTGTCCATAGACCCCGGCCAGACGGAAGGGGCCAAGGCCATCGGCATGAGCCATGTGCAGACGATGTTGCATGTCATCATGCCGCAGACGTTGCGTAACATCATGCCGCAGATTGGCAACAACCTGATCATCAACATCAAGGATACCTGCGTGCTGATGGTCATTGGCTTCATGGAGCTGTATTCGCGGCATGCGGCCGTCAGCGGCGCGCGCTATGCCTTCTTCGAGTCCTCTGTCATTACTATGATCATCTATCTGACAATGACATGGACGCTCTCTCGGATTTTGCGTCTGGTGGAGAAAAAGATGGACGGATCGGACAGCTACGACCTGGCCACAACCGATAGCCTCGCCCATACAACGGGGCTGTACAGCTACCCCGAGCGCGGCAGTAATTTTGACGAACGCCACCCCGAACAGCCGCTGGAGCGAAATCCGGTGGACTTGGAAAAAGAGAATAAAAAACACAATAAGAAAGGGAGGGAGCGTTGATGGCCGGCGAAAACATTTTGGAAATCAAGCATCTCTCCAAATCCTTCGGCAAAAACCAGGTCCTGCGGGACATTGACTTTTCCGTGTCCCACGGCAATGTCATCTCCATCATCGGCGCGTCGGGTTCCGGCAAGTCGACGCTGCTGCGCTGCATCAACCTGCTTGAGACGCCGACGTCGGGGGAGATTCTCTTTCACGGCAAAAACATCCAGTCCCGCGGCTTTCCGATCACCGCCTACCGCGGTAAGGTGGGAATGGTGTTCCAGAACTTTAACCTCTTTGCCAACATGACCGTGCTGGAAAACTGCATCATCGGCCAGTGCAAGGTCCTGGGCAAGAAGCGTTCGGATGCCGAGGACATGGCCCGCATGTACCTCGATAAGGTCGGCATGGCCCCCTACATCAACGCCAGACCGCGCCAAATCTCCGGCGGACAGAAGCAGCGCGTGGCCATTGCGCGCGCGCTCTCGATGGAGCCGGAGCTGCTGCTCTTTGACGAGCCGACCAGCGCGCTCGACCCCCAAATGGTCGGCGAAGTCCTGGCGGTCATGCGCGCGCTGGCGAGCGAAGGGCTGACCATGCTGGTGGTCACGCATGAGATGGCCTTTGCGCGCGATGTGTCAAACCACGTGGTCTTTATGAAAGACGGCGTGATCTGCGAGGAGGGCGACCCGGATAAGCTCTTCAATGATCCGGACAGGCAGGAAACGCGCGAGTTTCTCTCCCGTTTTCGTAACGGGTAATACGCCGGCGCGATTTCTCGTAAAAATTTTTCTAAAGAAACTATTATCTTCCGCCGCCTGTGGCCGATAAATCTATCAGTTAGAACCTTACGAGCTCGTTCTTTCCCGCCCTCTTATCAGTAACATCGCAAAGGCCAGCGGTGCGCTAAGAGGTCAGAATGTTCCTATCAACCAAAACGCCGGCGGCAAGGATGCTGCCGGACAATACATGGAGGTAATTTTATGCGTATCCAACATAACATTCCCGCGATGAACGCGTACCGCAACTATACGAACAACACTTCGAACGTCTCTAAGAACCTGGAAAAGCTGTCTTCCGGCTACCGTATCAACCGCGCCGGTGACGACGCTGCCGGCCTGGCCATTTCCGAAAAAATGCGTGCGCAGATCACTGGTCTGCAGACCGCACAGAAGAACGCCAAGGACGGCATCAGCCTCATCCAGACCGGTGAAGGCGCGCTGACCGAAGTGCACTCCATGCTCAACCGTATGGTCGAGCTGGCCAACCAGTCCGCCAACGGCACCTATGACAACGATGTGGACCGCGCCAACCTGCAGAAGGAAATCGCGAGCCTGACCTCTGAAATCGACCGTATCGCCGATTCCACCAACTACAACGGCATCAACCTGCTCGACGGCTCTAAGTCCGCTAAGGGCGGCACTTCCGTTTCTGATGTGAATCTCTCCAAGCTTTCCGGCGCTATGGCTGGCGCAACTAGTACGGTTGACTCTGTCAAGGGCAAGTATGAAATGAATGTCGCACTCGACATGACTACACCTCTAGCCGGCATGACTGCTGGCGACAAAATTAATGTCAGCTTTGACATCACCGATTCTAACGGTAAGGTTCAGAACATTGCGGTTGAATTGACGGCACAGACGAATGACGCTGGTGACATCAACCTCTTTAGTGCTGATGGCACCGAGTATAAACTAGCCACCAGTGGAGAGCCAATACTTAAAGAGATTAGCGATGCAGTCGTAACTGAGCTGAACAAGAATGATACCATAAAGAACAATTTTGCCGTTAGCCACACTAACGGCAAGCTGGACTTCACCGCGAAGGTTGCGGGCACAGGTGCACCCTCTGTAACTGGTGTTAGCGTCAGCAGCACCAAAGCTGGCGTAGTCACATTAGAGGACAACGCGATGAAGACTGCCACGAAGGCAACTGACGCGTTTGAAAGCCTCGATCTGAGCAAGGCGACTGTGTTTGATGGCTCGAAGGGCATTGAGAATTCCATTTTCGAAATCAACGGTAAAAAGTTTGCATTCGTTGAAAAAGGCAAGGTTACTGACGATGCGCTGGCAAAGATGAAGCAAGCGGGCGTTAACCACTTTGTGGAGGTAGGCACTGGTACTACAATTGCCGCCGCTGACATCAAATCCATGGGCGAAAAAATCGCACTGGAAACCGGTCTGACCGTCGAGCAAGGTACCGCAACAACGACCGCGGGCGTAACAGCTTGGACTAAGACCAACGGAAATTTCCTGGCATTTACTTCCGGCACAAGCAAGACTGGCTCCGGCGGCTTGACGCTGCAGATCGGCGACAGCTCGGCGAAGTTCAACCAGTTGACTGTGTCCATCGGCGACATGCATGCCAAGTCTCTGGGCATCAGCGGTCTGGACATTTCGACGCAGGCCGGCGCTGCCGCAGCGACCGATCTGATCAAGGCTGCGATCAACACCGTTTCCGGCACGCGCGGCGACCTCGGCGCGCTCCAGAACCGCCTTGAGCACACCATCAACAACCTGTCCGTTGCAGAAGAAAACATCACCAGCGCAGAAGCTGCGATTCGCGATGTCGACGTTGCAAAGGAAATGATGGCCTACACCAAGAACAACATCCTGGTGCAGTCCGCTCAGGCCATGCTCGCACAGGCCAACCAGCTCCCGCAGGGCGTGCTGCAGCTTCTCCAGTAAGCTACCGGCCGTATCCTAAAAGGGCTAGTCTCGCAAAGACAGCAGGGTCGGACCATATGGTCCGACCCTGTTTTTTATCTGCCCTGGCCTGAGATAGAAGCGGGCTCGCGCCATGAAAAACCCCCGCCGGCGACTCTGTCGCCGGCGGGGGTTTTGTTCTTATAGGTTGGGCAGCGGCAGCTCGATCATTTCACCGCTGGCATCGTCCATGCGGTAGAGGTGGCTCTTATCCGCGGAGAGAAAGTACGTGGCCAGGAAGGCGTTGCTGCCCTCCGGCTGATCGACGCCGTACAGGCGCAGACGAATGCAGGCGTTACCATCCACCACCGCCTTACCCTCCGTGTAGTAGACATTGTATTCAGTCATGTTCTTGCCGGGCAGATCCAGCATGGCCGGGGGGAGGCTTTTGAGGTAGCTGACGGCGGTCTCCGCAGTCAAGCCCGTCTTGTTGGGATCGCTCATCTGCCGCCCGCTACCGCTGGCAGAGGGCACGCCAACGGTGTTGGCGGCGATATAAACCGAAACAGTCAATTCACTTGACTTCCATTCCAATTGGATGCAGAAGTTGGTGCGTCGCTCCAGATTGGCACGGTAGAGGATTAAGGAGCCTTCTTCCGCGGTGAAGTCCGGTTTCTTCGCTTGCTGACCGCTGGAGTCGACAAGCAGGAAACCGATGTCCGCGTCAATCAGCGCATCGACATAGGCCTCCACGGTGGCGCCCTTATCGGGCATGTCGCGGTAGCGGTAGATCAGCATTTGCGTCGGGACCTCCACGGCGTCTTGGTTCTCGTCCGTATTGCCCGCCTGCTCGCCGTCCGGGCCGTCCTCCGTGTCGGAGGGCGCATTCTTGTTATCCTGTACTTCGGTGGAATCCAAGAAGCCGCCTTGGCCATCCAGGGCTGCGTTGAGGGAAGGCGCGTTTTCATATTCGATGTTATAGATGTTTGGCCCGAGAGCGTTCTTGTCGCCGCAAGCTGAGAGCAGCCAAACCAGCGATAAGCTCAACACCAAGCAGCAGGCTTGATGCGCACGGTGTAATCGCATTGATCTTCATTCCCTTCGGGAGTATTTCATTTTTTATAGATGATGGGATTAAATTTTTTCTGTGCTGTGATCTGGCCATAGCGGCCGCGCTCCACATCGCCAATGATCTTGCCGTCGACCACCGTGACCACACGCCGCCGCAGCAGATTGACAAAGCGGCTGGAGTGGGTGGCCATGATGACCGTGGTTCCCTGGCGATTGATCTCCAGCAGCAGGTGCAGAAGGTCCCAGTTGGTGTCATCGTCAAGGTTGGCGGTGAGCTCGTCGAGGATCAGAATGGGTGGATTGTTGATGATTGCGCGCGCCAAATCCACCCGGCGGCACTCGCCGATGGAGAGCTCACCCGGATAGCGTTTTTCAACGCCTGCCATGCCCACAATGCCCAAGGCCTTTTTCATCATAATCTGCTGACGGCCTTGCCGCTTCACGCGGCCGACCTTCATGACCATGGAGAGGTTCTCCTCAATAGTACGGCGGCGCATCAGGCGGGGTTCCTGGTGTACCTGGCCGAAGGCAAGGCGCAGCTTGGGCCAATACCAGGGCGGGACACGGTTCATACTGAGCTGATCGAGGTAGACGCCGCCTTCTTCAGGGCGCAGCTCACCCGTGATCAGCTTGAGCAGCGTGCTTTTGCCTGCACCGCTGCTGCCGACGAGAAAGACAAATTCGCCCTGTTCAATGCGCAAATTGATATTGCTGACAACAGGATAGCGTTTGCCGTCTCGTTTATAATATTTTGTGACATCTTCTAAACGGATGGTGGACATGCAATCGCGCTCCTCACTTGAATCAAAGATTACCTCTATTCATTATGCGAAAAATTTGTTATAATTGCAAGAGTTAGTTTTGAATTGAGAGAAGGTGGCAGCGTTGCATAAAAAATTATCTAGGATCAAAAATGTGCTGCTAGTCCTTCTTTTGGCAGTTGTGTGTATTGGTGGGGTAGAGCTGATGGTCTGCCGCGTGATGGATCCCGCGCTCTATGCCCGCATCACGGACCCCGTCAAGGCTAAGTTTGTGGAGGTCAAGGATAATTTGGGTACGGTGCGCAATCGTCTGGTTGAGCGAATTGAGGCGCAGACGGCCCCGGCGGATCCTCTGGAGGAACAATATGCGACGGACCCCTCTCTGGAAAATGACGCCGATCAGGTCGATGAGAACATCACCAGGCTGGAAAAACGCGATGGGAAAGAAGTGCTGACCGGTGGCGTGCGGGAGATCACCTACTACAACCAAGAGGATGAAGCCTGGCGATCTCAGCCGTACGGCAGTGATGATATCGGGTATTATGGGTGCGGCCCAACCGCGATGGCGATGGCGGTGTCCAGCTTGACGACAAAGCAGATGAACCCGGCCGACATGGCCCGGTGGGCGAAAGACAATCGGCATTGGGCGAAAAAGCGCGGTTCTTATCTCTCTTTGATCGAGGGCGCGGGCGCGGCATTCGGCCTGAAGGTGGAGCCCTTGCGTGATTTTGACAGTTTGCGACTCAAGCAAGAGCTGGCCAACGGTAAGATTTTGGTGGCGCTCATGACCAAGGGACATTTCACCCAGGGCGGGCACTTTATTGTGTTGCGTGGCGTGACGCTGGAGGGGGATATCCTGGTGGCCGATCCCAGCAGCCGCGAGCGCAGCCTGATGGTTTGGGATGCGCAGCTGATTTTTGATGAACTCTCACCAAGCCGTCATAATGGCGCGCCGTTATGGATTTTATCCGTTGCGTAGAAGTATAAGGCTGAACGGGCTGTTGCAGGTGGATTGCGCGTCAGGCAATCCATGCAACAGCCCGTTACAGTTGTCAGGCATAAGCGGAATTGGTACCACAAAGTTTTTGGTTGATGATGCGGTCAATGTCAATCAGCTGGTCCAAAAAACGCTGATTGGAGGCGATGAGCTCCACCAAGGGCGCCTCATCAGGGGTTTCGGCCATGGCGCCGGACAGAAGGGCATCCATGCGCGCTAAGTCCGGCGGGCTCAGATCCAGACGTTTGAGCGAAATGAAACTCTGTACCTCCTGCATCTCCAGGATGCTTTTTTGACGGCTGGAGATGAGCATTTCCATGGAGACAGTGTCTTGACGCTCCACAGTCTCGGCCAGGTCCTGTGTGATCTGCATGGTTTCTGTCAGCTTGAGCTTAAACTTCTTCTGAAGTTCCAAGAGCTCTTTGATATCCTCTTGCCTCATACAGCGCTCTGTCCCGTGGTGGATTTCGCGGCAAGACGGAAGCTGTCGCGCAAATCAACGAGCATGGGTTTGATCACCTGCAGCTCGCCCATATTCAGGCCAAACTTGACGCGGTTGAGCTCGTAGCTGAAATAGTCGTACAGACGATGCAGATCGTTGCCGATGGGGTAATTGCGATCCAAGGTCTCATCCAAGTAGCGCACGATCTCCAAAGAACGATCGACAGAAGCTTCAAAGAGGGCATAATCCTCTTTTTCCAAGGCGAGTTCTGCGCGCATCACGCGCTTAATCAGCTCATCATAGAGCAGCAAAAGAAGCTCATCCCCGGTCATCGTATTGATGCTCTGTGCCTTATATTGTTGGAATCCACTCATATCCATGATGAGATGTCCTTTCTATTATTGGCCACCCATCATCATGCCCATCAGCGTGCTGCTCTGGGAGTTCATTTGGGCAGTCAGTTGCTCAAGTCGCGTGAATTGGCGGGTATAGTAATCGACTTTTGTGGCGAGTTTATCCTGCCAACGGGTGATTTGTTCATCCACGGCATCTATTTGGCTCTTGATGCTGTTTTTCAGCATTGTGCTGACGGCATATTTGGAGCCCGCCTTGTTGATCAGGATGCCCTTCTGGCCTTCGGTGGCCGAGTAAGTATCCAAGGTGGACTTAAGCTTTTGCATGATGCCATCGGTGCCGGTGCCATTGCCGGCAACCTTAGTGAACGCACTGGTGACGGTGTCCGGATTGGTTTTGAGCATGTCGCGCAATTTGTTTTCATCCAAGGTCAGCGAACTTAAGCCGTTGGAATAGTCCGTCGTCAAACCGATGCTGTTGAGGATGGCGCGGTCGTTGCCCGAGGGGGTGATGGCGGACAGAAGCTTATCATACATGGCGGACAGATCCTGATCGCCAAAGAGCAGGCCTTGCTTGGCTTTTTCTTCATAGGCCTCGACGGCCGATTCGGACATGGATTCCCTATCTTCATCGGTCAAAGGTTCGTATTTGGCCTTGTTCGCCTTTTGTGCCGGCAAGGTGGCGAAGGCCTCACGAATGTCTTTGAGCATCGCGTTATAGTCCTCGACCATGCTCTTGATGGCTGTGACGATTTTATCGGCATCGGCGGCGGTGGTAAAGCCGACGGGGTCTTTGATGAGTGAGGGGTCGGTCAACGTGCCGCTGGCATCCAGGAAGTCAAAGGATTCCTTGCCGCTGGCGTCCACGCTGCCGTTGAAGGTACCATTGACGGTTATGGACATGCCGTCCACATCGAAGGTATTGCTGCTGCGGCGCAGGGTTAAGTTGGAGCCGTTGACGGTCATGTTGACAATCGCGTCTTTACCGGCTTCTAATTTCGTGGCATCATACGCACCGAAAAGGGCCTCGCCCAAGTTACCTTCAATCTTAATGTCAAAGCCTTCGCCGGTTTGTTTGGAGCTAAAGATAAACTCATTGGTCATCTTGGAGTAGTTGACCGATACGCCGGCATCGGTATCGCTATTGATGGCAAGCATGACCGAATCCAGAGCCGTGTCACGGTGGAAGCTACCCACGACTTTGCCATTTATGGTCAGATCGACACCGTAGAGGGCTTTACCATCGCGGCCAATCCGCTCGCCGGCGGCGTTGACGGCATTGCCCTCGTCATCTTTGTAGCCGACGACGATGCCGTCGTCCTTCACCTCATGGACCTTGCCGACCGCTTTGAGAAGCTTACCTTCGCTTTTGACCAGATCGTCAAAATTGGTGAGCGACTGGCCGAGGGTCCGGCCGAGGTTGAGCGAGGTGCTTTCACTCTGATTCAAGCCAAAGGTACCGGATACATCCGAGGAGACGGTCAGGTGGGAGCCTTTGGTGACGGAAAAACGCGCCTTATAGCCATTGCCTGCAGAATCCTGGTCGCTGATGACGACCTTGCCGGTGCCGAAGGCGCGGTCCAGCTTTTGCTGCATCAGGGCGGTGAAGGAGCTCTCCAAGTCAGAGCCGGGGTTGGCGGTCTGATACGCTGCCAGTTCGTCCTGGGTGGGAATCGTGATCTTTTTGTTCATGCCATCCAGGGTAAAGCTCATCTGTTTGCCGCTGAGCTGTTCCATGGTTGTGACGTCTCGCGTGAACTTGAAATCAGCTCCGCTTAAATCAAGGCTTGCGGTTTTGGCGTCGTTACTGAAGTCTTCGTTTTCGAATGTTTTGGCGATATCACCACTCATGCCGGTGATAAAAACACTATTGCCGCCGGCCTTATCAGAAAAGGTAATTTTACCGCCGTCGTTCTCCACTTTGATCATCTCGTTGGCCTTTTTGCTGCCACCGCCGGTCAGAGCAATGTCTTGATTCGCCAATTCGCGCTCAATGGCTTTTGCAAAGTCATCTGCACTGGCAAACTTTTCATCGGATTTGAAGTTGATGGCGATGTTCTGAGTACCATATCGTATGGTGACCATACCGGCCAAGTTACTGACTTCCGTTGTACCGGCGAGATCCATAGAGGAGCCGGCTTCAATCAGCGGTCTGCCGCCATCGCTTGCGACTTGGTCAAGCACACCGCCGCTGCTGACCTGATAGCGGGTGGCGCTGGCCAGCTGCGCCACGCCGTTGAGCTGCACCGAGGAATTGGCGCGCCCCGTCGCAGAGACTTTTGAAGCGTTTGCGCCGCTTGCGGTGGTGGTGACAGAGCGACTAAAGAAGCTGGAGCTGAGCAGGTTGGTGGAGGAGGTATAGGAGGTGTATTTGCGCGAGAATTCCACCATTTTATTCGTGAGATTTTGGTAGGCCTCTTGTTTCCATTGCAGCTTGGTCTGTTGCTGACCGAGAGTTGAGATTTTCATACGAATGCCGCTGACGGAATTCATGATCATGGACTCGGTGTCCATGCCGGTCGCCAGTCCGCTCAGGACATTTCGGTTCCCATATAGACTAGTCATATTGCCGCTATTTACGCCGCCGACTGATGCCATAACACTGCACCCCTTTCAAGCACATAAGAGCAGTACGCTCGATTTTGTATAAATCATAAAACTTAAGCTATACTTTTTTATCGACATATAGTATAGTAAAATTAAGTCCACAAAAGAGATTTTATTGGTGGAGGGGATTTTTTTGTCGACAATAATCGCCATAACGAACCAAAAGGGCGGCGTGGGGAAGACGACCACGGCCTCAGCCTTATTGAGCGTACTCATCCAGAGAGGGCAGCGGGTGCTGGGCGTTGATCTGGACCCGCAAGGCAGCCTGGGGTTCAGCTTTGGTTTGGATATTGATTCATGCACAACCGTGTATGAGGTATTAAAAGGGACAGCTTCGATTGAAGATGCAATTGTCAAGAGTGAACAAGTGGACATTTTGCCATCCAATATCCTTCTGTCTGCCGCAGAATTGGAGTTTAATCGCCCGGGACGGGAGTTTATGCTGCGCAATCAGCTCTCTCGTATTGAAGAAAGCTATGACTATATTGTCATTGATACGCCGCCGGCATTGAATGTCCTGACGGTGAATGCTTACGTGGCGTCTGATGCGCTGATCATACCCATGGCGCCGGAAATTTTAAGTCTTTTGGGTGTGGCACAGATCAGAGATACCATCGAGACAGTGCGCCAGTGCTATAACTCCCGCCTGCGGGTGCTGGGCATTCTGCTCAATAAATTCAACCCTCGTTTGAACTTGAACAGAGAGGTTTTGGAGATGTCGGAGCAGATTGCGGAGCAACTACAGACCAAGGTCTTTGAAACATCCATCCGTGGCAGCGTTGCAGTGGCGGAGGCGCCGGCCCACGGGGAAAGTGTTGTAACGTATGCGCCCAGATGTAAGCCGGCGCAGGATTTTCAAAACCTGGTGACGGAGATCACCGGCTTGGCCCCGCATGAAAAGGGCTAAAGCCCGCGCGAAGATACGTATGGAAGGGAGAAGGAAACGCGATGGCAGCAAGTAAGAAGGGGAGCAAGAGCAGCAAGACCGCACATGTGCTCAACGTATTGTCCGGGCCTAAGGCAGATGCGGAGGAAATACGGGAGATCGTGCCGGAGGAGCAGCCTTCACCTGCCGCCGAGTCAGGGCAGCCACCGGAGCAACCCGCTGTGGCAGCTGTGCCGACCGCACCGCGTCAACCTGTACGGGCGCCTATTTTGGAGATGGCGCGCGCCAGCGACGATGCCTTGGCTGAGCAGATTGCCGACCTGTTGGAACAGGAAATGGCGGATGAGCTCCCTGTGGAGTCCGAAAATGGATATGACGAACAAGTACAAGGGGGAGATGAAGCGATGCCTGCATCCCAGGAAGATACGATAATGGAAGATAGCCGGATACCGCTTTCGGAGGAAGATGTGTCTGCACAGCAAGCGCAGGGCAGTGAACCACTCGAAGAGACGACTGCGACAGCGCCTGTTGAGGACCTGCCCGTATCCGAGCCTGTAGCGCCTGAGGCAGCCGGTGCCGTGGACTTGGAGGAAGAAGTGCCGGAGGAAGCAAGCACGGAACAGCAAGTGCCTGTGATCGCTGCGCAGGAACAGCCAAACGCTGTGCCAACTGCGCCCGCAGAGAAACCGGCAGATAAAAAAGGGCAGGAAGATACGGCAACAGAGTACCCCACCCCTCAAAAGTTTATTGAAGTGGACGATTTTTGTCATGTCAATGTCATGCAGGCATTGGTTGATGAAAAATGTATGAAATATATCAAGATGTTTGGACTGTGTGATTGCTCGCGTTGCGTGGCCGATGTGAAGGCGCTTGCGCTGACCAGTTTGCAGCCCAAATACCTGGTGATGCACAAGGGGGAAGTGATCCCTATGCTGACCGTTTATGAAGGCCGCTTTAGCTCCGCCGTGACAGCGCAGCTGATCAATGCCTGTAAGGTGGTTATGGACAATCCAAGGCACATCAGGTAAGAAACAAAATAGAACCAGTGAAAGTAAAAAGCAGCGACGCCCCGGTAAGGTGCGTCGCTGCTTATATTTATAGATATGAGATTCGATTACTGCGCAGGGGGCGCAGCCTGGAAGGAGGTCGCAGGTTCAGACAGCTGCTTCCAGATGCTGTTGACCTCCTCCATGCAGTTGAAATAGACGCTGGTGAGGACATTGGTGGGCAGGTTGAGCGCAGCGGCGTGGTCATTGATTTCGTTCCAGTCCGCCCGTTCGTAGCTGAGGACCAGATCGAACAGACGGCCGGCCGGTCCGCTTCGAGACAGCAAAGCCTCCTTCACTTCATCGGGCACAGGCACCTCTGCGAGAATTTCTTCGAGCGGCGCGTCAATCAAGTGATGCAAGGTGGAGAACATACCCATGAGGTAGGCGTCCGATCGGTTGAGCGGGACGGAGGGGGCATACTGTACCAGAGAGCTACAGAAATTTGCCCGCATGAAGGAGAGCTTCAAAAACTCCTCGGATGAGGCGTCAAAAGAGCTGTCCGTTGTGCTGGCGCTTAAGAGATAGACCCACTGTTTTAACTGATTGAGGCCGAGTGTCATAATGGCCTGCTGTATGGTGGTAATGCGGTGGCGTGGCGCAAAGACGGGGGAGTTGGCCAGACGCAGCAGGGCGTAGGACAAGGTTGCGTCCACGGAAATGAGCTGCACAATCTCCGTCAGATCCGGCTCGTCCTTGGTCACGGCCACGATCAAGCGGAAGAAGTTGCTCTGCAAATAGCTGCCCGTATGCGTCTTGCTGGAGAGCTTTTCTGCCACATAGGGGCCCTCCAGAGCGTCCACACCTGCATCCAAAGCGCGCTGGTATTCCTGCTCGTTGCTGATGCCGGATGCAATACAGTGCTTGTTCAGGCTGTGCGCGATCTCAATGAGGTTATGGAGCGTGGCTTCCGGGGTGTCCGGCATGTTCAGCTTGATATAATCAATGCCGTCCAATAAGGCCAGATAACGCGGTTGGAATTGAAACTCATTGACGGCAATTTTGTAGCCTTCCTTGGAGTATTGCTGCAACAGGTGCATAGCCAGGGGATGGATGATCACGCTGTCGTCAATCTGGATCACAAGCTCGGAGGGGTCAAACAGGTGCGGCGTTTTCTTCATGATGAGCGTGGGGGTAAAGGTCATGAAGTTGAGTGTGCCGTGAAAGAGCTTGCTGCTGTTCTGAAGCAGGAAGTTGTAGATGGTGTCCGCCGCGGCAAATTCATTGCCGTGGCTGTCCATATCTGCAAAGGCCTGATTCTCGCCATAATAGAGAATTTCATAGCCAATAATTTTACTGTCACGGTCCTTAATGGGCTGACGCACGATATATTTGTTACTCATAAGTTCTATGACTCCCTTTCTCAGGCTTTCTGATGCTCAGTTTTGCAGGAAATCTTCTAAAAGATGATCCATGACACGGACCAAGTGACCGATTTCCGGTTTAGCCAATTGTTCATCAGCGCCCAATTCCTTACCCTTTTTACGCATTTCATCCGAGATGAGCGAGGAGAAAATGATCACAGGCAGTTGCTTGAGATGGGGGTCACTTTTGATCAACTTGGTGAGACGGTGGCCGTCCATTTGCGGCATTTCAATATCGGTGATGATAAGCGCAATATGCTCACGAATGTTTTTGTTATCACCAATGGCGCTGATGGCTTGCCAGAGTTCCTGTCCATTTTGATACATATGTAGGTTGGAGTAACCTGCTTTCAAGAGGGCTTCTTCCAATATTTTTGACAAAAGAATGGAATCCTCGGCAATGTAGATGGGCAAGGCGTTGCGTACTCTGGGGCCAAGACGTTCAATTTCACTGCTTTGGATGGTGGTTTCGGGCGCAATTTCCGCGACAATTCTTTCAAAGTCTAAAATGCTAACCAGATCGTCCCCGCATTGTGCAATACCTGTTGTCACGCCCTCCTTGCCGCCCGAGATGGTGGGGTCAGGCTTTTGGATATCCGTCCAAGAAATACGGCTGATACCCACTACGGTATGGACGCGGAACGCAATGTGCAGCTGGTTAAAATTGGTGATTATAAAAAGATCTTTGACGCCGCGTTCTGAGCTCTGATCTGTTAAGTATTTGGGCAGATCAATGACCGTCAAAACCAGGTCGCGGGGTTTATAGATGCCTTCGACAGCGGGATGCACATGGGGCATGCCTTTCACCGGAGCGGATATCATGATTTCACGCACCTTGGCTACATTTATGCCATAGAGATTGCCGCCGATGGTAAACTCCATGATTTCAATTTCGTTGGTGCCCGATTCGAGCAGGATTTCCTGTTTTACCTCTGCCATGATATGACACTCCTTTTTTAGTGGGATCAGAAGAATTATAGTATTTTTTCAGGATGTCCGTAAGAGCGGATGAGCGCTGCGCCGGATTCGACGTCGAAGGAAAGCGTCCGGGCGACAGTACCGCCCACATCTTCGCCAAGAAGGCGTATTCCCTCGCGTTTGAGCACCATGCGCACGCTGTCAATGTTGCGCTGGCCGATGTTGCCGAGCGTGCCGCCTGAGACTTCAAACATTTTGGCGCCGCCGGCGATTTTGGCGACAATGCGCGTGCGCGCACAACCTTTGCTGGTCATTTCAGTCAGCGCGGCGCGGATGCCGCTGTCTGCATACTTGTACACATGATCGCGGCCGGCTTCCATATTGAGCGGGAGCATGATATGCGTCAAGGTGCCCAGGTGCAGGAGCGGGTCATGCAGGCATATTCCGATGCAGGAGCCCAAAGCATAGGTGATCAGCGTGCCGGATCCCTTTGCCAGCTTCATATCGGCAATGCCAACCGTCAATTTGTTATCCATAGGAGCTACTGAGCTTTCCCAGGAGCATATTGAGCGAGAGAATATCGGGGGAGAGAAGCAAGCGGCAAGGGACCTGGACGTGATTGCAAATAAAGTTGCCGCCAATGGTCATGATATAGTCCGATTGGCCGCCAAAGGCCGCCATAGGAACAGTCAGAATAGCGCCTTGCATATCAACGGTGAAGGCAGGCACAGTGGGTTTGATGGAGACGTTGGCCAGGTGGGAGAGGGCATTGATGAAAGAGGAAATCATAATGTTGCCGACCTCCACCAGCGCGGAAGATTCCATCTCAGTCAACTGATCGTAGGAGGAGATGGGCGTGCCGAGCATGTTGGTGAGGATGAGGTTGACAAATTCCAGCTGCTGTACGGACAGGAGAATGCCATTGATCTCGCCGCCCAGCTGCACCAGCACGCCGGCGGTGATGGCCTCAGCGCCGCCGATCCATTCAATGGCGTCATTATAGCCCATGATACAAACTTCGGGGAGGGTGATGCGTACCTCCTGGTTCAAGAGGGCGGACAGGGCATTGGCGGCGTTACCGGTGCCGATGCTGCCCACTTCACGCAGGATATCCAATTCAAGAGAACTCAGCTCGCTGTAATTTTTTATATCCATGTTATCCCTGCTTTCTTATTATCCACGCAATCCGTTGATGGTGGTCTCCACCTCATCGGAGGTGGTCAGCATGCGCAAGGCATAGCTGTAAGAACGCTGTGCTTCGATGACCTTTGTCAGCTCCGTAGCCAAATCGGTTGCGGAGGCTTCCAAAAAGCCCTTGACCGGCATGAAGCCATCAACCATCCGGGGCTGACCGTTTTTGTCGGCGGGCTGGAAGCGGTTGCTTCCGATTTTAAGCATGCCATTGACATTATCAAAGGTAAAGACCGCGATGGGCAAAGGCTCGCTGTTTTCCGGGTCAACTTCCAGCGGGAGCCCGTCCTGGCCGAATACAAAGCGTCCTTCGCCGTCGGAGAGCATGTAGACAGACTTCAAATCGCCCGGCTCGGCATCTTCGAAACCTTCGTCCCCTTCACGGTATGGACGCTGAAACCCGGAAAGAGCGAACGAACCGTCTCTGGTATAGCTGATCTCGCCGGTTTGCGGATCAGAAAGACCAAAGAAGCAGCTGGGCTCGGTCAGTGCATAGTCATAAGGGCGGCCGGTTTCGGCCATGGGGCCGATGGCAAAGTCAAGATCAGTCATGAGCAGACGTGAGCCCGTACCACGCGGCAGCGCCTGGTTGTCAATACCGGTCATATTGCCATACATCAGAGACGCAAACGTGGGTTTTGCGGCTTTGAAGCCATATGTATTCACGTTGGCGATGTTATTGGAGTGTACATTAAGGCGTTGCTGCTGCTGAATAGCCCCGACAGAGGCAGTATAAAAAGATTGATTCATGTTTGTGCTCCTATTTTATAGTCTGCCAATGTCATTGGAGGCCTTGCTCATCAGCTGATCATACATTTTACTCATTTGCGCGGCGCTCTGTAGGGCGCGCTGGCTGGTCATCATGTTCGTCATCTGCTGCACCAGATCAATGTTGGATCGCTCCAGTGACTTCCAGACAATGGGGACATTGGCCGCCTGTGCGCCGCCTCCGACAAAAAGGCCGCGGGCATTCTTGGTCAACTGCTCATTGTTGGCAAAGGTGAACACACCGAGCTGCCCCATCGCTTCCCCGTCGAGGTTATAAAGAGTGCCGGCACTGTCCGCAGTGATAGCATCCGTGCCCAAACGAATGGGGTTGCCGTTCGCACCGAGCACGCGCCCTTCAGGCGGCAGGCAGAGATAACCTTCCTCGTCCAGCGAAAAGTTGCCGGAGCGGGTGTAGGCAAGACCGTCTTGCGTCTGCACACCGAAAAAACCATCGCCGTTGATGGCAAAATTGAGCGTTAAGTCGGTGGGCTCTAAGTAACCTTGCGTATAGTCGATGTAAAGTTGGTCAGGGGCCAGCATGTAAGAGGAGCCGCCGAGTTCTGTCGGGTTGGACTTATCCTTATTGCCGATGCGGCTGACAACATGCTCCTGGAAGGTGCTGTCGGTGTAGCGTTCTGCCTTGTAACCGCTGGTGGAGACATTGGTCATATTGTTGGCCACAACATCCAAACGGCGGGACTGGGACAGCATGCCCGATGTGACTTGATAGAAACCTTTGAACATTTAGGAATCACTCCTTCTGTGATGGGGCGCGGCGGGAAGCGCGTGCTTAGACTTCGTTTTTTAAGTATTGCTCCAGGAAATGCCGCAACTTTTGAATGGCCTTACTATGGATTTGTGAAATACGAGGCTCGCTGATTTCCATAATGGCGGCGATTTCCCGCATATTCAGTTCCTTTTGGTAGTATAGGGAGAGGACCAACTGCTCATTTTCCCGCAGGGAGCGGATGCCTTTGACCAGCTGCTCACGAAATTCAGCGTCCTGCAAACTTTGTTCCGGCTGCGTGCTGACATCATCCGAAGGCAGCGGGATACCGGAATTGGCAAGATCGCGGCTCTCAAAGAGCGATTCAAGCGACATGACATTACAAAGATCAATGTTAACCAGGTCTTCTCGGTACTTGGTTTGCGTGATGCCAAGATGGTTACAGATTTCCTGTTCACTGGGATAGCGACCCAGGGTCTGATAGAGCTCTGAAACCGCCTGATCAATCTCGCGTGAGCGTTTACGCACGCTGCGGGGCAGCCAGTCCTGCTGGCGGGCCAGGTCAATGATCATACCACGGATACGTTTGGAGACATAGGTTTCAAACTTAATGCCTTTATCCAGTTCAAACTTATCGACGGAATTCACCAGAGTGATCACACCTTCGTTGATGATGTCGTCGAGCTGTGCAAAGCTGCTGTAAACGCCAAAGATTTGGAGCGCGATGCTTCGGATCAGCCATTCATAGCGCAGAACCAGAGGCCATTTCAACTCCTGGTTTCCTGTCGTCTTATAAAGGACCAACAGGGATTGGGTATCCATGGCGTCAATTTCCTTCTGGCTATATGGTCGCGAAGGTACAGTATCAACAGTAGTGTTTTCATAAGAAACGACTGCATTCATGTTCCCACCGCCTTTTGCGTGTCAGTCGGTTGTTGCAAGGTAATGTTACCAATGGATTGAATCTGCACATTGCTGGTAATTTCGTGGAAGGACAAAACATAAAGGTTAGGATAAAACTGGGCGATGATGCGGCTGATATAGACGCGGATGACCTGGCTGGTCAAGAGGATGGGGGTTTGACCCAGGTCGCCAAAGGTTTTAATGTGCTCACCCAACTGGGAGATGATTTGCTGCATCAACTCCGTGCCCATGGCCAGATAGACGCCCTGATCGTTCTTGGTCAGGGAAGAAATGACTTGCTTTTCCACTTCGGCATCCAGGGTGACCACGCGTAGCTGCCCATGTTCGCAGAAGCGTCTGGTGATGGTGCGGGAGAGGGCGGCGCGGACATTCTCCGTGACCATATCCATATCACGCGTGACGGCCATGGCTTCCGCCGCCGTTTCGATGATGATGGCCATATCACGGATGGGCACGCCTTCTTTTAAGAGGCTGCGCAGGATTTTTTCAAGGTTTGCGTAGGATAAGATACCCGGAATCACTTCCTCCACAAGCTCAGGCGACGCTTGTTTCAGATGATCCACAAGACGGATGGTCTCGCTGCGGTCCAGCAGTTCATAGGCGTGCTTTTTGATGGTTTCGGACAAATGCGTCAGCATGACGGACAGAGGATCAATGACGGTGTAGCCGTAAATTTCCGCCATCTCCTTGTTCTCGGGTAAAATCCAGCGGGAGGGGATACCGTACGAGGGTTCTATGGTCTCAATCCCGTCGATTTCGGCGATGGGGTTTGTCGGTTTGAGAGCCAGGTAATAATCCACCAGGATTTCACCCCGGGATACTTCTTCGCCCCGGATTTTGATGAGATATTGATTGGTACCCAGGGCGGAGGAGTCGTGCAGGCGAACAGAGGGAATGACAAAACCCATATCCTGCGCGTATTGCCGCCGGAAGATGACCACGCGACTGATGAGGCGGCCGCCTCTGGCTTCGTCCACCAAGGGGATGAGGCTATATCCAAACTCCATTTCGATGGGTTCCACCGTCAGGAGAGAGTAGACATTGTTGATATCCTTATAGTAATCGGATTCGCTGGGTATGGTTTCTTCCACAGGCAGGTCTTCGCTGATTTCCGGTTCGACAAACTGTTCTTTTTTCATGCCTCTGTTGATGCGAAACCCGGTGAAAAAAAGGATCGCCGCCACAATGAGGAGCGGAAGCTTTGGTGTGTGCGGCATGATGGCCAGAAAGACGAGCACAATGCTGGTCATCATGATGGCGCGCGGCTGCATACGGAACTGACGCAGCACATCCACATTCAAGCTGCTTTCGGATACGGAACGCGTCACGATCATGCCTGTGGCGGTGGAGATGAGGAGCGCGGGCAATTGCGACACCAGACCATCACCGATGGTAGCGGTGGAGTAAACCTGAATCACTTGATCGGTGGGCATGCCGCTGGTGACACCGATGAGCAGGCCGGCCACAAAGTTGATGACCGTAATGATCAAGCTCATGATGGCGTCGCCCTTGACGATCTTGGTGGCGCCGTCCATGGCGCCGTAGAAGTCGGCTTCTTTCTGAATCTTATGGCGACGCAGCTTGGCGTCTTGTTCATTGATCAGACCGGAGGAGAGGTCGGCGTCAATGGCCATTTGCTTACCCGGCATGGCGTCCAGCGTGAAGCGTGCGGCGACTTCGGCCACGCGTTCGGCGCCTTTGGTGATGACGATAAACTGCACCAAGACGATGATGAAGAAGATCAGGACGCCGATGATGATATTGCCGCTGGTGATCAGTTCACCGAAGGCCTTGATGACATTGCCGGCAAAGCCGCCGTTGGATAGGATCAGACGCGTGGAGGAGACGTTGAGCCCCAAGCGAAACAGTGTGGTGACGAGGAGCAGGGAGGGGAAGATCGAAAACTCCAGCGCCTCTTCTGTGTTCATCGTGATGATCAAGATGAGGATGGCAAGGGAAATATTGATGATGAGCAAAACATCGAGCAGAAAGGTGGGCAGGGGCAGGATCAGAAACAGAACAACGATAACCACGAAAAGAGGTATGATCAGAGGTATGATAATGTCAAAAATTCTTCTCATGGATTCACCGCTTTCTTTTGAGTATTCCGCTGTTACTGCTTTTTCTCAGAACCGATCCGATAGAGATAAACCAGCACATCGGCCACGGCGGCATAGAGCTCGGTTGGGATTTCTTGATTCAGTTCCGCTTCGGCATAGAGCGCCCGGGCCAGGGGGATATTTTCGATGATGGCAATTTGATGTTCTTCGGCCAGTTTGACAATACGCAGCGCCAATTCATCCAGCCCTTTGGCAAGGACGAAGGGGGCGTTATCCTCATCCGGTTTATAACGGAGCGCGATGGCAACGTGCTGCGGGTTACGGATAACAACATCGGCGCTTGGTACGCTCTGCATCATACGGGATTTTGCCATTTTCATCTGGGTTTCCTTGATTTTTGCCTTGATCTTCGGATCACCTTCGACTTGTTTGTACTCTTCTTTGACCTCTTGTTTGGTCATTTTCATCTTGTTTTCATATTCCCAACGCTGATAGAAAAAGTCAAAGGCGGCGAGGATGAAGAACGCTAGGATGATTTGCGTAATCATTTCAAACGTACTGTCAAACAGATTCTGGCAAACCGCGTTCAAATCCATATTGACATAATTGAAAAAGGTGCCAATCATGCCGGAAATAAAGCGGTACATGATAAAAAGAATGATGGCGATTTTGAGGAGGCCCTTCAGGGCTTCGACAACGCTGCGCAAAGAAAAAAGTCGTTTAAACCCCTCTATGGGGTTGATGCGGCTGAATTTTGGCTTGAGGGAATCCAACGCAAACAGGAGTTTGGTTTGAAAGAAGGTACTGCCAAGCGCAATGATGATTTCCACGGCCATAATAATGCCAACGCTTTTGGCAAATACGATGAGACCCGTTTTGATAATGTCGTTCAAGGCGGCGGTTGCCTGACCGATGCGCAGGTCTGCCATATACGACATGCACAGGGCAAAGAATTGGTCAAATTGATTGACGATGTCTTGTGCCAGCAGTTTGAGAACAAAGAAGGTAGCCAAAAGGGTCAAAACAGAGATCGCATCCTTACTGATGGAGACGTTACCCTTTTTTCGTTCGTCACGCCTTCGTTTCGGCGTGGCTTTTTCTGTTTTGTTTCCTTCCGGCACAAGCAATCCCCCCTTTTAGCGATCAAGTAAAGCGCGCCACCCTGCCGCGCTAGGAGGAAAGACGCAGTAGCCCCTGCAAGGCAGATAACATTTGATTCTCGGCTTCAAGGAGAAATTGGCTAAACGGGAAAACCAGGATCATGAGCAAGAACAGGCCGATGATCACTTTGAGCTCAATGTTGATGGCAAACACATTGATTTGCGGGATGGCCTTCATCAAGATGCCCATTCCGATCTGGCCCATCAGTTCGGCTGCCAGGATGGGAAGCGCGAGTTTTACGCCCAGCACTGTGCAGGTGATAAAAAGCTGCATAATGGTGTCAGGTATATTGGTGCCGATTTGCGCCGTACCAAAGGGGATCAAGTCGCCCGAGGTGAGTAGGATACGCATGAGCGTATGATGCCCGTTGGCAGCAAAAAAGAGTAAGAACATCAGAATATTGATGACGCTGCTGGAAACCGTCTGAGAGGTCTGGGAGCCGGCGTCATAGATCTTACCCATCGTGAAACCCATCTGGGTATCAATGGTTTCACCGGCCAGCTGAGGAATAAAGAAAAAAAGCTGCATGACATAGCTCAGGATAAAGCCGAGGAAAAATTCCAGCAGCAGGTGAAGCGAAAATTGAATCAAATTCACGGGCATAGGGGAACCGCCGGGGGTCATGGCCGCAACCGCGAACGACAGAACCAGGATGAATCCGCCACGCACCAGCGCAGGGATACCGCGCCGTCCTAAAATAGGGTTAAAGAGGACGAAACCGGACATGCGCATTAAAATATAGAGTAAGAGCGTGAAGCGTTCCCAATCGAACACAGAAGGGCCTCCCTTCTTTATGAACCCTGCATCAGATCAAAGAGCGAATTGGTGTAATCGAGCAACATGTCCAGCATGCGCCCACCAAAGAGCATAAACACCAAAACGATGACCGTGAGCTTGAGGGCAAAGGCAAGGGTCTGCTCATGAATTTGCGTCACAGCCTGAAAGATGGCGATCAGGACACCGATCAGCATACTGAGAATGAGTAGTGGACCGCCGATTTTAAGCGCGACGAAAATACCCTCACGCAAGACGCCGCTTACCTGGCCGATATCCACATCCGATCATCCTTTCTTGTATGCTAGTAGAAGCCCTTAACCAAGGTGGAGAAGAGCAGCTCCCAACCATTGAGCGCCACAAAGAGCAGCAACTTAAAGGGCAGGGAGATCATCGAAGGCGGCAACATAATCATACCCATGGACATCAATGTCGCCGATACAATGATATCAATCAGCAAGAAGGGGATGAAGAGGAGAAAACCAATTTCAAAAGCCCGCTTGAGTTCGCTGGTCATAAAGGAGGGGATGATCACACGCATGGGCAGATCCATCGCGGCCTCACCGTCTGCGGGCCGTTCCGTATTGGAAAGGTCGCAGTAGAGGTTAATGGTGGAGGTTTCCGTCTGCCGCAGCATAAAGTCCTTCAGAGGCACTTGCGCGCGGTCTAAGAACTCTGTCTGTGTGATTTCCTCTGCTATATAGGGCTGATAGGCGTTGGTGTTGATATCATTGATGACAGGACCCATGGTAAAGAGCGTTAAAAAGAGGGCCAGCCCAATGAGAATCATGTTGGGCGGGATTTGCTGCGTACCCATGGCGTTGCGCAAAAACGAAAACACAATGATATAGCGCGTAAAGGAAGTCATCATGACCAGGATAGAGGGCAGCAGGGTAATCAGCGTAGTTAGCGCCAAAATTTGCAGTGTCTGCACTTGATTGCCGTTAATATTGATCAATGCTTCCTGCATGGTGAGCCCCCTTTATTTGCGTTTTTGTTTCAGGACCTCCAAAATGGAAGCACGAAAGCTGGGCGGATTGGCTTTTGTTTGGCCGATTTCGTTTAAATCAGATTCCTCCCAGAGCAAAGCCTCGTCCTGGGTCAATTCAGCCAGGGTATGGATGCCGCCGGAGGAGAGACCGAGCAGGAGGTAGCGTACGCCAACCCGCACCACAATCAATCGCATATCGGTACCCATGGTTAGCTGGTCAAGTATCTGCATGCGGCTGTTTTTGGCGCCTGCGTTGAGGGAACCAAAGCGAAGCCGTGCAATATATTTGGTCGAAAAGTATGCTAAAATCAAGATGGCGACCACAATGAGCAGCATACCCAGAACGGTGAAAATATCTCCCAGCATGCCGATTTACGGGTTGCCGACGATGGAGGTCACTGTTTTGAGCACACGCTCCGCCTTAAAGGGCTTGACAATAAAGTCCTTTGCGCCGGAACGCACGGCGTCGATGACCATGGTCTCCTGACCCATAGCCGAGCACATCACGATATTGGCGTCGGGGTGTTTGGCACGAATGGCCTTGAGCGCTTCCAGGCCATCCATGTTCGGCATGGTAATGTCCATGATGACCAGGTCGGGCTGTACTTCCTCAAATTTTTCAAGCGCATCCAAGCCGTCGACAGCTTCAAACAGATCGTTGTACCCGCTTTTAGAAAGGGTCTCCTTAATGACTTTACGCATGAATGCAGCATCATCTACTAATAAAATTTTAGGCATCATCAATCATCCTTTTCATTTAATATGGCACGAGGGGAAGCTGGTTATTTACCGGGTTGAAAGTATTTCATTTGGGGAAGGCGGCGTGAGAATTTCGGTGATGCGAATACCAAAATTATCATCTATCACAACAACATCGCCTCTTGCGACGCAATGTCCATTGACAAAAAGATCGACCTGATCGCCCGCCAGCTTATCCAGCACAACCAGAGAGCCTTTGGAGAACGCCAAAATATCCTGCACCTTACGCTGGGTGCGTCCGATCTCCACGGAGACCTCCAGCGGGACCGACATGATGAGGTCCAAGTTTTTGGTTTGATCTTCGCTCAAAAGCGATTCAGGATCCAAAGGCGATAGCTGCACGCTCTGCGTCTGGATGACTTTGTTTGATGCAGGCTCAGCCATAGGTGGAGGTGGATAGTAGTAGCCCGGAGGCGGGTAGTATGGCGGCATGGACATGTCGTAAGCGGGAGGCGGCATGCCATTGGCGGGATAGGGCGGATAACCGCCGGGGTAAGGCGTTGGGATCTGCTGCGGAGCTTGTGTGGGGGGCGGTGTGGTTGGGGCGGCCGCGCCGCCACCGGAGAGCATCTTTTCGATTTCCTCCTGGCTCAGCGTGCCGCCGGGGGCAGGGGAAGGAGCGGGGGGCGGGGTCGGTTCCGCCGCACCACCGGAGAGCAGTTTTTCGATCTCCTCCTGGCTCATGCTGGCGCCGGAGGCGGCAGGCGCCGGTGTCGGAGCGGCAGCCGCGCCACCACCGGAGAGTAGTTTTTCAATCTCATCCTGGCTGAGTGTCCCGCTGCCGGCGTCAGAGGGCGCGGCGGCAGGAGGCGGGGCCGGCTCTGCATCCATATCCTCCAAGCCGAAGCCGGAAATCAATTCTCTGGCCAGCTCGACTGAAATGACATTGATAAATTCACTCTGCAAAAAGCCTTCAATGGTGAGGACAAAGCGAACCACTACCAAGTTACCGAGATCTGCCGGGAATTTTTCTTCCTTGAACTTATTGAAATCGTCCAATTCAAACGATTGCGGGGTGGAGATATTCACCATGCGGCCCAGAAAATCAGACAAGGCGGTCGAAGCGGCGCCCATCATCTGGTTCATCACTTCACAGACGGCGCTGATGGTGAGTTCATTGAGCTCGAACTCCTCCTCGGGTGTTTCGCTTCCCATCAGGATATCGACAATGGTTTTGACATCGCCGCGCTTTAACAGCATGATGTTGCTGCCCTCCAAGCCGGAGACGTAGCGTATCTCCACGCCGACCGCGGGATCCAAATCACCCAGCACAAGATCCTTGGATTGCACGAGAGAAATTCTTGGTGTTGTAATATCAACTCGGTGTTCCAACATATTGGAGACTGCTGTGGCGGAAGAGCCGAGGCTAATATTCATAATTTCGCCAATGGCGTCTATCTCCATCGGACTGAAAATATTATTGTCCATCCTGTTCTACGTCTCCTTCTTGTGCTCGATAGGTTTCGTCAATCTTGACCGCGAGATATTTATTGTGCACGCCCATTTTTCCATCAAACCAGCGTTGCCTGCCGATGTTAATATAAACCGGAGCGTCCTTCGAGCGATTCAAATCGATCACATCTCCGACATTTAAGTGGTAGAGGTCGTTCAGATGCATCTGCGTGCGGCAAAGCTCGACCACCAACGGCAGTTCCGAGGTTTGCAGGCTTGAGAAAATCTGGTCGGAATTATCTTCGTTGGAAACACGCAACCCGATGCTTTCTTTGCTGATATCCGCAAAGAGATTGGTTAGGATGAGGCCTGGCAAACAGATGCTAAAACGGCCTTCGCAGTTTGGAAAAGAGATATTGATATCAACAATGACAACCGTCTCATCCATACTGATCAGCTGCACCAGCGTAGGGTTAACTTCGATGCGGCTGTATTGAAAATCAAGTGAAATATAATTTTCCCAACTGTCACCCATGATACCGATAAAGTCCCGCATCAGGTTTTCATAGAGCTTGATCTCTAAATCGGTCAGTGAGTAGTCGGTGGGTAACTGAGGGTCTGGGTCACCGGCACAACCGATGAGACGATCTATCATACTGAGCATGAGCGGGCGGGTTGCATGGACAAGGATCGGTGTTTCGTCGATTTGATTTTTATATTCCAAGTGTGCAACGGTCAGGACATCACCTTCAATGAGCGCGTTAGAAAATTCATAGTAGCGTTGTTCTTCTATGGATTCTACCGAAATATCGCAACCGGTATGCAAGAGTCCGTTGATGCGACCATTCAAGATGCGGGTATAGCTGTCAAAAATACCGCTGAGGATACGCAATCGGTCTTTGGTAAACTTGCGTGGGCTGTAAAAGTCATACTTGCGATATTTTTTCTCTGCGTTCTCGCTGGATGATGCCTCCAGATCCATGGTGCCACTCAGGGCTGCATTTAGTAAGGCGTCAATTTGGCTTTGTGATAACACCTCTGCCATAGGTGCACCCTCTTTCGTTTGGCATTTTCAAAAATCAGGGAGGCGTGTTTCTGCTTGTGGTATAGTATTGGGTGATACTGTCGGACATAGCGTCTTCCAAATTCTTACCGGTTATAATCATTTCCACACGGCGATTTTTTTTCTTTACTTCCCCGTCGGAGTTGGAAGCAATCGGACGCCACTGGCCATAACCGACACTGATCAAGCGAGCGGGGTCAATGAACCCCATCTCCTGCAAATAGACCAATACGGAAGTGGCACGGTTAGAGGCCAGGAAGCGGTCGCCGGTTGCATCGTTGGGTCGATCGGCTGCGGCCTGGGCCGTGTGACCCATGATACGCACCTCATCAATGGAGGGAGATATTTTGCCCAAAATAGAGCCCAGATTATCCAACACGCGCTTGCCTTCCGCGCGCAGGTAGAATTGATCTGGATCGAAAAAGACTGTGTCGTCCAGTGAGAGGAAAACATAACCTTCACCTAAAAAAGGAGAGATGCTATTTTCCATATCTTGCTGTGCAATATAGTTTTTCAGTTCATTATAAAGCTGTTCGATGGATTGTTGGACGGACTCCTGCGTTGTGCCGCTTGTCTCATCAGCGTTTGGTCCATCGTTGCCCGTGGTTTCTGTTTGTGTTGGCACGGCATCGGGATTAAAACTTTGCACGATGAGTTCCCATTTTTGTTGGTCAATGGTTGAGATGGAGTAGAGCAGGACGAAGAAACAAAGTAACAAGGTGACCATGTCACCATAGGTATCCATCCAGTTTGCACCGCCGTCACCGCTGGACTTCTTACGCTTTATCATAACAGAATCACCTCCACATGAAAAGGGCTAGATCAAATTATGGCTTTTCCTTCTTGCCCTTCGCCTTACCCTTTTCCTTCTTGCCGCCATCCGCTGCGCCGAGGGCTTCGTCGCGCTGTTGTTGGGTCATAAAGGTCAGGAGTTTTTCTTTCAGGAATTTCGGGTTTTCGCCGGACTGAATCGACATAATGCCATCGACGATAATCATGCGGCACAGCGTCTCCTCTTCGTTGCGGGTACGCAAGTTGGAGGCGATCGGGTTAAAGACCACGTGGGCCAGGATACAACCGTAAAACGTGGTGATCAAGGCGACGGCCATAGCCGAGCCGATGGTGCTTGTCCCGCCGGCGGAGGGGTCCAGGTTTTTGAGCATCTTGATCAAGCCGACCAGGGTGCCAACCATGCCGAAGGCCGGTGAAACGGCGGAGCCTTTTTCATACATGCCCACCACTGTATCGTGACGTGAGGCAGTAATTTCAATATCATTGTTTAAAATATCGCGCACTTTATCCGGGTCATTGGCGTCAACGATCAGCATGATGGCCTGTTTGAAGAAGGGATCCGTCTGCTGATTTGCCTTTTCTTCCAGGGCCAACAGGCCATTTTTACGGGCCACCTGTGCCAGTTCCACCAGCTGATCCACATAAGTGAGCGGATTATAACGCTTGGTATTGAAGATGATGGAAAAGTGTTTGGGGATGGCCTTGATCATGCTGGGCGGAAAACTGGCCACCACGACAGAAAAGGTACAGACGACGACGATAAATATGCTGGAAACATCCAAAAAGGAGCCCAGGTCGTCCCAGTTGAAGCTTAAAAATGTTTTGCCCTGTACCATACCCAGAAAAATAGCGGCAAAGGCGAGCACGATACCAATGATATAAGTTAAATTCATGTAGACACCTCCGAGGTTTGGCTAATATCTTTCTCCTGCAATAGAGGCGGAGACAGACGCAGATGATCAGTCGTCATCATCGCGCAAATCAGAAATGGTGATTTCTCGATAAATATCGTGGACTTTGGCGTTGTATTCCGCGATTTTATGTATAATCTCATCCACGGTTTCGAGGACAAGGTAATAGTCGTGATTCATCATAACAATTTTGGATTCAGGTATGGTTTCGATGCATTCGATCTGCAGGTGGTTGAGCAAGAATCTCTCTCGGTTAATTTTGGTTAATACGATCATATCATCCACTCGCTCTCTTTGATGGCCCCATTCCGGGCTGATCCAGCCCGGAATGGGGCAATGATGGGTAAGCTTACTTCATTTATCGCTTGATATTGACCAGTTCTTCGAGCATGGCGTCGGTCACAGTAATGATACGGGTGTTGGCCTGATAGCCGCGCTGGGTGGTGATCATTTCGGAAAACTCGGTGGCGACGTCGGTGTTGGAGCCTTCGAGCATGTTGCTATAGATTTCTGTTTTAGCAGCGGCTAAAATGGGGATAGAAGTGTCGTCGGCATCGTCTACAGAGACGTTGTTCAGGTATTTTCCATCTAAGATACCACCAACAGAGACGACTTCAACATCGCCCGCACCTCCGCCAGCTTTGTAATAGGGACCTTGTGTATGCGTCACGCCGTTGGGATTGGCGACCTTAGCCAGGGCAATGTAGCCGAGGACAAAGGAGCCGCCAACAGGACCTTCTCCGGTGATTTTTCCGTTTTTATCAATGTTAATGCTCTCCATGATGACGTGTTTGCCAGTGCTCAGGCCGTCATCTCCACCGGCGTCATATATGTTTTGACCATCATCTTCACCGATACCGGGGAAAATGGGGGTGCCCGCAGGAGGATCGGTATCAGGATCTTCGGGAGTCTTTGCTGCCAGAGGCATACGAATAGGGACAAGCTGCGTGCTAACCTGGGGATTATCTTTATCCGCAAGGCCGGGCTCTCCCGCTGCAGCGCCATCTACTGTAGCGCAGGTCACAAAGCCATATACCACCTGATTGTTGCCATCGACCAGATAGCCGTCCGAGTCAATGGAGAAGTTGCCAACACGGGTCAGGGTCAGGTCTTTCGCGTTGGTGACATTGAGAACAGTGCCGTCATCACCCGTTACAGAACCGGGTTTGGGGCCAACCATGAAGAATCCATCACCGCTGATCATGCAGTCCAAGGGGCTGCCGGTGGGGACATACTGGCCGGTGCCCATGTTCAGGTCAATGGTACCAATTTTGGTACCATAACCGATCTGCGCAGGGTTATTGCCGCCGACGAGATTCGTGCCGTTCGAGCCGGAACGCATGCTGGTGTAAATACTTTCCTGAAACGTGGTTCTACCGGCCTTAAAGCCGAAGGTGTTGACGTTTGCGATGTTGTTGCCGATTACGTTGAGTTTGTTCATGTGGGTTTTCATACCCGAAATTGCCGCATACATTGCGCCTGTCATAGGATAAATTGCTCCTTTCAAATAGGCGGCGCCGAGGGGGAAGTACGTCAATCGGACGCTTCCCGAGGCATCCATAGCGGTCCTGCCTTGCTGTTTCTTACAGGATCACGGCACCGTCAATGTTCGTAAAAATATTTTCTTTCATTTCTTCCTGGCTCATCGCGGTAATCACGCGACAGTTGGGCACGTTGACAATAAAGGCTCTTGTTGCGTCAAAGGCCAAAATGTTCTTCGCTCCCTTTGCCTGCGCCTTCTCCACGGAGTCAGAGAGTTGATGCATCAAGCTGTCATCAATGCGGATACCGCGCTCTTCAGCTCGTGTCATGGCGTGTTTAGAGAAAGCTAAACCTGTACCGGGTTCCTTCCCTTTGGCTTGATTCAGTTCATGCTGAAACAATTCTCCAAACTGACTGGCGCTTCCTTGCGCGGGCTTGGATGTTTTTTGCGGTTGATACAGCTCTGATGGGGTGGATATCCGTTTGATCATGGTGTCATCACCTCAAATCTGTTGGTTGGATCAATACTTAGGTGCTGGGGGGATTTTGGCCTGCGCCGCCGGATCCTTCTCCTGCACCTTCCGTGGGCTTGTCGTCAGGTTTCTCCACGGGCTTGTCATCGGGGGTTTCACCGGGTTTCTCAACAGGGGGTTCTTCGGGCTTTTTCTCCGGCAAGCGACCGACAGCCATGATATCGCTGACCTTATAGCTCACGCCGTCAACGAAAACAACGGGAACGCCGTCATAAGTACCGGTCGCGGTGACGGTACCGACGATTTCTTGCAGGTCGCCGTTTTTATCGAACTGACCGACGGTGACTTCCTTGCCAACGAGCGAGGAGGTGTAGATCATGCTGGCCGCATCGGTGACCGTGGTAATGGCCTGCACGACTGTCATCTGCACCAGCATATTCATCATATCGGTGGTCGAAGCAGCGTTTTCAGGATCCTGGTTTTGGAACTGGGCCACGATCAACTTCAAGAAGTCGTTCATTTCCAGATTGGTGGAACCGGGCTTCTTTTTGTTGGTGTCGGTATTGGTTGACGTTGTGTAGTCAGGTTTTTTTGCTTGCGCTCGCGTAGCGAGGTCGGAAATGTAATCTGGCATGTTTTTGTACTCCTTTCCGGGTCAGACAGCCTCAGCGTCCGGTAGAATCATCCCCAGACGAAGCTGCTCCAGGAAATCCTGCACTTGCTGTTTGCCGTGCTGATTTTGCTGTTGTTGCTGCCCTTGCTGGTTTTGCTGATTGTGCTGGTTTTGTTGCTGCTGATGGTAAGCGCTGCTTTCCTGCGGATGCTGCACCTCGATATAGACGGGAGCCTGCGTATTGTTGCGGAGCATCGCGCTCAACTCCATGGAGCGATCATTGAGCAAGGTGGCAGCGGCGGAGGTAGAGGCGTGCAAAAGAACTTGCAGCGCGCCGTCCGGCGAGCGTGTCAGCTCAACGACCATCTTGCCAAGATTGTCAGGGGAGAGGCTGATGCTTAGCTTTTGTTCGCCATTTTGCAGGGCCTTGCTGATCTGGCGACCGAGCTGTTCATTAAAATCGGCAGACTGTGTATCCAAGGTTGGGGCATCACCGACTTTAACGGGGATCTGTTCCGTGTTTTGGAACAAGGGTTTCGCCGGGGCTTCCGCCTGTTCAAAGAGCGCCGAGTTGTTCGAATCGCCTTGCTCCTGCGAGAGAAGCTGCGCATCCTGACGGGGGGCGTTCTGCGTGGCGGCCACTTCCTGCAGGGGAGCTGCTTGCGGCGTCGTTACGGGTTGGGACTGTGCGGTTGGCTGTTGTACGGGAGTGGTTTGCGCTGCAGCCATCTGTTGCACAGAGGTGGTAAGCGGCGCAGTTTGCACGGTAGCGGCGGGCGCTGCTTGCGCGGTCTGTTGTTGCGTGGTAACGATGGGCGCTTCCGGCTGAACGAGGGCAGGTGCTTCGGCAGCGACGGCCTGCGGCACCACGGGTGCGGCGCCCTTCATCATACTTTGCAGATCCAGGGGCAGAGCAACGGGTAGAAGCAGGGCGGCAAGCATCTCCTGTGGGAGCAGCTCATCCTCTGCAGGCGCCTCTTGCACAGGGGGAGAGACAACCGAGAGGGCGTCTTTTGATGCATCCTGCGATTTTTGCTGCAGCAGATTCTGAAAACGAGAATCCGAAGTGCCATCCGTGCTGGGGCCGCTAGCCTTAGGTGGTGTGCCGGTGGCGGGGGGAGCTGGGTTCAGGGAAATATCGGGCATGTACATGATCCATTCACCTCCTTTACAGTAAAATGATATTAAGCACATGTGATTCACATGGTACTTACGCATTAAGGCGTGGCGGCGAGGATATCCACGCGTGCGGTGCTAAAGAGTTCGTCGATCAAACGCTCCTCCTGCTTTTGCACCTCTTTTTGGTAGGAGTCCATCTTCTTTTCACGGAGCAACTCCAGGGAAGCGGTATCAATTTTCGATGCCAACAGACGCGCGTGCAGTTGTGATTCCTGCTCCCGCAGTGCAGCCAGCTTATCCGTTTCCGTATTGATGTTATGTTCAAGCACCTGCAAGCCGGTTTCATAGGTACGCATACCTGCAATGGTCAGACCGGTGCGTTTTCTTTCGCGAAATTCCTCGTTGGTTTGTTCGTATCGCGCTTGCGCGGCAAAAAGAGCCGCCTCTTGGGCACGGACTTTGGCAAGGATCATGCCGTATTCCACTTGTAGGGCATCCAATGCGTTTTGCTTATAGTCCAAAACGGTCTCCAAAGAGAATTGGAATTTCTTCATGCTGATTCGATCCTTTCAAAGCGCTGAGTTATTGGAGCACCTGACGGAGCATGCTCAGGCATTGCTCATAGGAAAAAGACTCGTTGGTTTCCTGACGCAAAAACTGATTGACCGCGTCCATTTTGGAGAGCGCATAATCCAGTTTGGGATTGGTGCCTGCTTTGTAGGCGCCGATGGAAACCAAGTCTGCGTTTTTACTGTATATGCTGAGAATGTCTCGCGTGCGCGCAGCCAGTTGCTTGTGCTCTTCCGAGACAAGCTCGGGCATTAAACGAGAGATGCTGGCGTTGATATCAATGGCGGGGAAGTGGTTGCTATTGGCCAACTGTCTTGTGAGAACAATATGGCCGTCAAGAATACCACGCACGGTATCCGCGATGGGTTCGTTGGTGTCGTCACCTTCGACCAGCACCGTATATACCCCGGTGATGGAGCCCTTTTTAAAATTACCGCTGCGTTCGAGCAGCTTGGGCAGTTCGGCGTAGATGGAGGGGGTATAACCACGCGCGACGGGAGGCTCGCCGATGGAGAGTCCGATTTCACGCTGTGCCATAGCGAAGCGGGTGAGAGAGTCCATCATGAGCAGCACATCTAAGCCCTGGTCGCGGAAGTATTCGGCAATGCCGGTGGCGACGGCGGGGCACTTCATACGCAGCATCGCCGGCTGGTCGGAGGTGGCCACCACCAGGATCGAGCGGCGCATACCTTCTTCACCGAGGTCACGCTGTACGAATTCCAACACTTCACGTCCACGTTCGCCGACCAGGGCGATGACGTTGATGTCCGCCTTCACATTCTTGGCGATCATACCCATCAGGGTACTTTTGCCGACGCCGGAACCGGCGAAGATGCCGATACGCTGTCCCTTGCCGATGGAGAGAAAGCTGTCAATGGCCTTCACGCCAAAGTCCATACGTTCCCGTACGGGTGGGCGGGAGATGGGATTGATGTAGGAGCCTTCCACAGAGTGCGTGCTGGCGTCGGTGGGGAAGGGCTCAAGGTCGTCAATGGGTTGGCCGAGCGCGTTGATGATGCGACCGCGCAGAAAGGGACCCATGGGGATGCTGAGTTGGCGGTTGGTGTTCCGAACAAAGCTGCCCGCGGACAGGCCGCTCATGTTGGCGTAAGGCATGAGGATGATGTGGCCGCTTTTCAGGCCGACCACTTCGGCCAACACTTGTGTGCCGGACTCGCCGCTATAGATGCGGCAGATATCACCGACAGCGGCCCGCCCGCCTGAGGCGGTGATGGACATGCCGACGATATTTTCCACTTTGCCGGTGCGACTGATCGTATCGGCGTTTTGCAAGAGGGGGATCAGTTCACGAAACATTGTGGTTTACCTCACGATTGCTTACTGAAAGTCTCCGTTTTGGACATAAGAGTCGGAGAGCAGGTCTCTGATATTGGAAAATTGAGTGCTGACGCTGGCATCAATGATACCGTCGGGCGTTTCGATCATACAGGTGCCGGGTTCCTCCTCAGCAATGGGGATGATCTTCACATGATCGGAGATGGCGCCCAACAGGGCCGACATGCTGGGAGAAACTTGGGCGAAGGACTTGGCGTCGCAACCTGCAATATAGATATGCACCCACTCTTTGCGGCGCATTTTTTCTGTGGCGCGGGAAATCATGCGGGAAAGAATTTCACCACTGTTTTTCAAACTCACCCGCACGATTTTTTCAGCAATGGCAATGGCAAGGTCGCGCAGTTCGTTTTGGGTTTGCTGCAACAGCTCCTCGCGGGCCAAATCAGCGCGGTCCAAGAAACGAGCCACTTCGCCGGCCAGCTGGGCAGCCTGCATTTTGCGTTGTTCCTGCGTTTCGGCCATCGCGTGGGTGACACCCTCTGTGTAGCCGGTCCGAAAGCCTTCGTCTCGTGCGCCGGCGCGGATTTGCTCCAGCTCATCTTCCATGGCGTCCTTCGCGCGGTCCAGCATTTCGGCAGCTTCTTGCCGTGCAGCTTCCATAATGGCCTCGGCTTGCAGTTTGGCATAATCCAAAGGCGTTTCTTTGGGCAGTTTAGTAAAATCTGGCGGCGTGGTGGAGCCTTCGGGTGAGTCGGATGCTTCCGGGCCGGACGGAGGCGCCGCGGGGACTTCCGGCAGCAAGTTTTCCGCTTCCGGAAAATCATAAGGCGTTGTCTTTGGGTTCATCAAGCGTTTCAGGATACTAGGCAATGATATCATCCTTTCCGCTCTTGAGGATGATCAACTCACCCTTCTCTTCCAGGTCACGGATGATGCCGACGATACGCTGCTGCGCTTCTTCCACATCACGAATACGGACATTGTTGGTGATTTCAAGGTCGTCACGGATGTTCTGTGCCATACGAGTGGACATATTGGCGAACAATTTGTTTGCCACATCTTCGTTGGCGGCTTTGAGCGCCAGCACCACATCACGCGGGTCGCAATCGCGGACAAATCTCTGCACGGAACGGTCGTCCATGGTGATGATGTCCTCGAAGACGAACATACGCTTGCGGATATCGCTGGCCAGTTCCGGATTGTAGGCGGACAGGCCGTCGAAGATACTCTTTTCGCTGGCGCGGTCCAAGTTGTTCATGACGTTGGCCACGAAGTCGATGCCGCCGACCTTGACATTGGCGCTGATGAGGATGTTGGAGAACTTCTTGGACATTTCCGCCTCGATGGTTTTAATGGCATCGGGCGAAGCGCCTTCCATCGTGGCCATGCTCTCCACAATCTTCAATTGACTGGCGTGGTCGAGTTGTTCCATGACGGAGGCCGCCTTATCCGGATCCACGTAAGCCAAAATTAGTGCGATGGTTTGCGGACGTTCATGCTGTAAGACGGCAAACAGAGATTTGGGGTCCGCCTTATCCAAGAAATGAAAGCTGCGGTTTTTGAGAGACTTGGTGAGCTTCTCCAGTAAGCTGGAGGCGGCCTGAGAGCCGAAGGCTTTTTCCAAGACGGCTCTGGCATATTCGATGCCGCCTTCGGTCACTGCCTTGTTGGTCAGGCACATCTGATAAAACTCGCCTAAAATGTCTTCGGTTTCGAGTGAGTCCAAGAAACCAAGCTGTGCAACCTCAAGGGTCAGGCGTTCGACATCGTCGGACTCCATGAACTGATACAGTTGAGAGGCCTTGTCCGCACCGAGGGAGATGATCACCGCGGCGGCTTTCTGCGAGGTGGATAAAAGACGCGCGTCAGATGAGGCGGCGGTAGCGGGAGGCGCCACAGGTGGTGGAGGCGTTGGGATGTCCACGGGCACGGTGGCATCCACGGGAGCTTTTTTGTTCTTAGGCATGTTGCTCGTCTTCCCCCCTCAACCAAGTTTTCAGCATATACGCTGCGATTTCCGGGTTTTCTTCAGCAAACTGCCGTATGGTTTTTCGCAATTCCATACTTCGCTCGGATTTGATGGTCATAATATCCACACCGGAGGGTTCGACATGCTCTGCGTTTGGCAGCATTTGGCTATCCAGCAAGGCGCCCAACTCCTCAGAGAGCTTCCGCTTCCGCTTCTTGCGCAATCCGAGAATCAGAGCCAGCAGGATAATCAGCAGCAGCAGACCGCCGGCAGCGGCGTAGAGCACCCAAGGCGGGAAGGGCAGGGAATTGACGTTTGGCAAAAATCCTTCCGGCGTCTCGTTGACAAAGGGGCTGAGGTAGAGGGAGATTTTGTCTGCCTGGATATCCGGCGTGATGCCAGCGGCGCGACCGATATGCGTGGTCAGGTTCCCCTCATTGGTGCCGCCTGCCACTTCGCTGTTGATGGTGACGGCAACCATGACATCCGTGACGGTACCGGCCCAACGCTCTGTCTGCTCTTTGTTGGTGTTGACATTATAGTCGGTGGTGCCTTCGTTGCGGATATAGGTTTCGTTCCCGTTTGTCTGCAGGTTGTTGTTCATGTAGGTGTTGATATCAGAATTGGTAGTGGTACCGGCTGCGCCACCGGCGTTTTGTCCGTTACCGCCACGGGTGAGCTCCTGTGTAAACACCTGAGAGCCAATGATGCCCTTACCACCGGTGGAGCCGTCGGCTGCCCACTCGGGCTCTGTATAGGTGGTGGATTCACCGACGCTATGGCTGACATCAACGGTGCTGTTGACAGCCACGCGGAAGTTGTCAGTTCCGTAGAGCGGCGTAAGCAGCTGAATGATCTGATTGCGGATATTGAAGTTGACTTGCTGCTCAAGCTGTAATTTCAAAGCAGAAGCGTCCAAACTAGAGCCGGAGGTACCGGAAGCGCCATAAGTATTACCCTGTGAGTCAACGATGCCGATGTTATTTCCATCAATTTCGAGGCCCTTGACAGAGCGTGAAATCAGCGTTCTAATACCGGCTGCCTGCTGTTCCGTCAGCGTCGCGCCGCCTTTCATATCAACGAAAACAGAGGCAGAAGCCTTGGTGACATTGGAAGAATCCAGCACGTAACGGCGATCTTCTGCCTGCGTGATGGTCACAACGGCATCCTGCACGCCGTCCATATAGCGCACGACCGCAGCCATACGATCCTGCAAATCCTGTAAAAAGGCAATATTTCTGTCTGACTCCGTCGACATGGTGCCGACAGCAGAGCGGTAGGTTTCATATCCGAAGCCGGATTTTGGATAGCCCTGCAAGAGGATATTCGCTTTGAGTCGCGGTTCCATGTTAGAAGGAACCGTAATCGTATTGCCATTTTCCAAACGATAATTGGTGACGCCGTTTTCTTCTAAGTAAGAAATAATAGCCTGAGAGTCTTCACTGGTCAGGTCAGAAAACAAAACGGTATAGGGACGCAAGGTGTTGACCAGAATCATCCCAACACCCAATGCCACAAGAGCAAGGACAGCAATCAACAAAATCATACGTACTTTTTTGCTGAGCTTTAGATAAGGTTCTTTGACCTTCTCCCAAAGTTCTTTCGTTTTATCCTTCAAGCCTTGCCCTCCTCACTGTTATATTATGATTGCAGCTCATTAAATAGTAATACGCATCAATTCGTTGTAGGACTCTAAGGACTTATTTCTCAGCTGCACCAATAACTCTACCGAAGTTTGTGCCTTGCTGAGCGCCGTGGTCAATTCGGCCGGATTGTCGAGTTGTCCGGTGGCGAGCAAATATTCGGCCTGATTTTTTTCAGTGTCCGTCTGGACGACATTGTTAATGGCAGATTGAAAGACATCAGCAAACATGCTCTGCCCGTTTTCCATGGGTTTTTCTACTTTGCCGAGCAGGTTGGTATCCAGTGGCATGATGCCTTGAATGGGTGTAAACATAGGAAGGGCCTCCTCAATTTTTCATGCAATTTCGGTCGAAATGATGTGTAAATGGCATAGAAATCGCAACAATTGCCAAAAGACAATTGTTATCAGTGGCAGTTAGCGACCGATTTCCAAGCCCTTGGCAATCACAGCTTTTAAAGTATTTAATGCAGTAACATTGGCCGAATACGCCTGCGTGGCAGCCATCGCATCGGAGATTTCTTTGACGAGGTCGACATTGGGCATAGAAACATAGCCTTCTGCGTTTGCATCCGGATGAGACGGGTCATAAGCAAGTTTAAACTCCGACGGATCATCGGCAATTTCGGCCACACGCACACCGCCGGTCGTTTCATAACCGGCGTTACTCACGGCACCGCCGCGCGCTCTTGCCAGAGCCATGCGGAAGTTGTTTCTGTTATCCTGGGCTTCCAGTACAACCATTTTGCGGCGATACGCGCCGCCATTTTCTGTGCGGGTTGTATTGATGTTTGTAACGTTTTCCGCCACAACGTCCAGGCGCATTTGTTGCGCCGTCAGGCCGGAACCGACAATGTTAAAAGAACTGAGAAAAGACATATAGACAACTCCTTCGTTGTATCAAACAATCAAAAAGGCCCAAAATGGCCGTCAGCCACGGATTGCGGCGCGCAGTATGGCATGTTCAGAGGAGATGGATTGCATGGTGTATTGCAGCTGAAAGGCATTGCGGCTCAATTCTACGGCTTGTTCCGTCATGTTGACGCCGTTTTCATCTGCGCGTGCGCTCTCGGCAGTCGCCTCTCGCACTTCTGGTTTGACCTCGGAAAACACCCTGCGTACGGCGTCAGAGGGCTTTTGAGAGTTAACGGCAGCATCCAGTCGCGCGCGGAACGTCTCCTCAAAAGTCACATATTTTGCCTTATAACCAGGTGTTTCTACATTTGATATGTTATCTAAAATAGATGATTGCTTTGTCCAAAGAAAACGCATCGATTGCTCGAGCATCAATTCGGAATTATTGGTTTTAAAGATCATGAAAGGTACCTTCTTGTTCAAAAGTTGGCGATATGTGGATATGATAGACCAAAATAGCACGAAATTTGGCCATTTCGGTAGTTGCGAAGTACATTTATTATAATTGCCGCAGCTGGAAAAGGCAATCCTTTCGTCGAAATTTGTTGAAATAGTCATATATAATACAAAAAAAGAAGTTAAAACTGACGAAAAGATAAAAAAATCATAATTGCAGTTATTAAATTCACAAAAAATAAAGAAATATTTGGATAATGTTACTGAAAAAACTAATTATTTTATGCATTTCAACTACTTCTTAGTAGCAATAAATGTAAAAAACAGATGTAATTTACAAAATAATGGAGTAAAACCAAATAATTGGCTTTACTCCACCTATAGATGTATATGCAGTTTTAAAAATTTAAGAATCTTCATGTGGCAAGACTTGCCCTAAAAAATCCAAAAGTGCCAATGGTGTGTTTTCTTCTTCTGCTGATTCCATATTGGCCCGCATGGCGCCGCGCAATTCGCTGCGCAAAATGGTGAGGGATTTTGGGGCGTCTACGGCCAAGCGAACCCGCCCTCCGGAGTCTACTGAGACCACGGAGACTTGTATATCCTCACCGATGAAGAGCGATTCGCCCGGTTTACGCTGTAAAATTAACATGAGGCCTCCGCCTCCCTTGCCGTAAAGTCGGAGAGAAGGTGACGCATCTCATAGTCTGCTGCATCCAAAATGACCTGCAACCCTTTTTTGTCTGTGTCATTGATGGCCAGGGGACATTTGAGATTGACCGTGCTGTCCGATATCGGATTTTTCACGCGGCAAAGTACGTAATAACAGAGATCTTCACTGTGTGCAACCTGCAATTGCTGTAATTCGTCTGGCTGCAAAGAGGGCGTGTAGTTTGGCATGATGGAAAAAGGGTTCATCAAGACAAAGCAGAGCGCCGGAGTCTGCAGGCTTTGCAGGGCGAACAGAGTCGCCTCGCTGTCGGCAAAGGGAAGCAGGGCGAAGCGCTGCTCTTCTTCAAAACCATACAGGCCGTTGGGGAAATGAAGGAAACTCTCTTCCTGGCAATCAATCTCGCCAAAGTACTTGGTTTGAATCAGCAAAGTAAACCCTCCGTTAGGCTAAGGTATCAATCGGTTCGTAGTTGGGGTCGGCAGAGGGGGGCACATAGAGCGGACCACCCACATATTTGATGATCAGATCCGGCTGTTGTGCGACAGTGATTTCAATATCACCTGGGATGAAGGTGAAGTCGCCTTTGCCGATACGGAAATCAAAATTGAGCTTATCCATTTCATAACGGATTTCAATTGAATTTTTATCCCATGAGATATTGGGTCCTGTGGTGGGGAGAAATTGAATGCCCACATTGGTTTTTAGGTTTTTATTTTGCGCCTCTACGGCAAATTGCGTCACCAACTCTTGACCGATCTTGGCATTGAGTAAGAGCTTTCCCTGTCTGGCATAGGTGGCGGTGGCTTCATAAGAGGCTTGGTTGCCCATCTCCGCGGCCTGGGCCACGCTGCGCGCGGGCGTGGGGGTAATGGAATTGCGCGCTTCAAAAGTATCCAATTTCAGGCGAATCGGACTACTTCTGATATTGAGTCCACCTTTATCACGTGTGATTTCCATATCGACGGTGCCACGAACTTGTTCAAACTTGGCGGGGATGGTTTTTAACTCGAGTTCAATGGGGATGCTTTTTATTTCAATCAGAGGATACATAGTATCGACTCACTTCCTTTCCGCACATTCAAGGGACGATATTAATTCATGTAGTCAATCAGGGATTGAGAGAGAATGCTGTTGCCCACCTTTAGCGCGGAGTTATAGCAGTACTGCGCCCAGATAAAGTCAGTGATGGCGTCGGCCATATTGACTTGCTCAAGGTCAAGAATTTGTTCGTTGACGGTAGTTGCGACATCGTCCAAGCGGCCTTTGTTTTCTTTAATGAACTGGGTTTTACCGTCTATGTTGACATATTGATTGGTGGTTTCGGCGAGTGCAGCTTCTAATTTCTTCAGGATACGGTCGGCCTTTTCTTCATCGCCGGGCGCATACTCGCCAGTGTCAGGATTACTGTTTTTATAAATATTGGAGAGTTCTTTGATTAAGGAGGCGGCGTTTTTGGGATCGCCATCCGCATCGCGGCCAAAGCCGAGGATATTCAGGGCAGAGAGCGCGCCGTTAAAGACGGTGGCTTTGTTCAGCGTGCCATCTTTTGCTTCACTCATACCCAAGCCGATATCAACGCTCGTGTTTTCATGGGACATTTGTGCCAGCTTTTTGAAATCGCTGTTGTTGTCATAATAGGTAGCCCATTCGGCGCTGATGCCGGGGTCAGATGGATCCGGCGGTGTGCCCTTCGGACGCGTGGGTCCGTCGCCAGTGTCCACAGGGATTCCCTGAAAGAGCAAGCCGCCATCGGAACTCCAAGAGAAAGGAACAGAGTCCGATTTGCTGCCGGAGAAAATAAAGCTGTCTCCGTATCTTGCGTTGAGTGTTTGGACAATGGCTTGCGCTTTGCTTTCAAGCACCTCACCCAGTGGCTCGCGGCCCGAACCGGTGCTGCCAGAGCTGCCACGATTGGCGATGTCTTTGATGGCATCCGAAACACTCGTTTTTACGGAACCGACTGCGGTAAACGCGGCCTCAAACTTACTGATAAGCGTCTGATTATTGGAAAGGTGGTCGGCATTTTGAGAGAAGAGACGGCGCAGTTTGAATGCCTGATTGGCTGCTGCGGGATCTTCGGCATAACTATTGAATTTACGCTGTGTGAGCACACGCTGGCGCGTGAGTTCCAGCTGATTACCGGAACGCATGAGGCTGGATTTATAACTGCTCATCACGCTATTGGTGGTAATACGAACCATAGTAGGTGACCTCCTTTATCGACCGACAACGCCGGTGCCGTTGATGAGCTTTTCCAGCGCCTCGTCCATGGCAGTCATCAAGCGGCAAGCAGCGGCATAAGATTTTTGGTATTGCATCATATTGGTGGCTTCATCATTCAAATCCACGCCAGAAACAGAGCTGCGCCCGTAGTCAATTTCATTGGCCGAGGCCACATAATTGTTTAGAAGCGAGGAAGTGGAAGCGATATCGTTGGCGAGCGTGGAATGAATACTACCAAGCATCTCTTGGAAGTTGCCCTTAAAGAACACGGTGTTTCCTTCAAACACGTTGCCGATCTGGTCACGGATATCATTGGCGCGGTATTCCTGCTTGCCGTCGAACATCACGAGCAGGTGTGAAATGTTGTCGTTAGCGCCACTGTTTGGTTTTACCGGTTCGCCTGCATTTTCAGGAGTCTTGGTACCCATAATACGAGAGTTCAGGATGCGCGTCTCACCGATAGACCACTTTTTGGAGATGGAGATGTTGGCCGCCGTAATTCCGGTGCTATCATCGCCTGTGCCGTCCTTACTAAAGAGCACTCCGCCCAGCTCGACACCATTTGCCTTCAAATAGTCTTTGTAATCCTGGGTGAGCACGGTCTTGTTTGTCAGCGGGGTTTGGGTGCCGTCGTTTTCTATATAAACCAAGGCAGTACCATCGGTAGAAACAAAGTTACCGTTGAGATCCTCCAAATAACCCGTATTAGCCTGATTAAATGTTTCGGCAAACTGACGCGCCAAGGAGTCCAATGCATTTTGATAATAGGGGACACCGCGCTTGCTGGTGGCGTTACCGTCCATGCCGACGGCCTGATTTGTGGAAAACTCGCCAGCCTCAGTGAGAATCTCCCTGGTGGACTGCAAGGAACCAAAAAGGTCCATATCGCCCAGTTGCTTGACGGTTGAGCCAGCCATGACATTCTGCTTGGCATCTGTTAAAGGACCAAGGTCAAGATCAAAGTTGGGGCTTTTGATGATTAAGGCCTGGGCGAGATTACCAGTGGGATTACCGTCTGCGTCTAAGTAAGGAAGAGAGGTTGGATCAGCAGGATCATAAAATCGATTCTCAGCGGGCACATCACGAATCGAGAGCTCAGTGGCATAAGACCCGTTGACCAGTTCAGCGCGTGCATTGGGGCCGCCCTTAGGCGTGCCGGCCAAGCTAATGGTCAAAGAGTCAACGGTTTTGCCTGCGCCGACATTGACGGGTTTGTAGGTCACGTCAATTTTGACATATTTAGAGAGCTCGTCAATTAAGAGATTGCGCTGATCGCGCATCTCCAGGGCGTTATCACCGTGTATTTCGCTCTTAAATATATTGTCGTTTAAATTGGCAATATCTTTTAAAATCCCGTTGACTTTATTGAGGTCTTGATCAAAGCCCTTCGCCTGGTTATCTTTGATTTGCTGCAATTGCGTGGCAAGGCTATTAAAAGTCGTGATCAGTTGCTTGGCGGCATCGCGTGCAATGCCGTCATTTTCCATAGCGGAAGGATCTTTTTGCAGGTTTTCAAGCCGGTTTCGCAGCTCATTAAACTGCTTTTCCAACACACCCGCGCCGTCGCCTTTTGCGACCTCGTCCAAGGCCCGCTGGAGATCTTCTAAACCGGATAGCTTACCGTCCATAGCGCCCACGCTGGAGCGTTCGTTACGATAACGGATGTCCAGGAAGGGGTCGCGCAGCTGCGAAACGCCGGTTAAGAGCACGCCGTTACCATTATTGACGTTGTACTTAGAAACATAACGGTCACCCAGGCCAGCATTCAGGCTCATTTGATCCAGACGTTGACGGGTATACCCGGGGGTGTTGATGTTGGTGATATTATGACCAGTGACATCTAAGGCCTTTTGGGCGGCGTAGATGCCGAGACGTGCAATGGTGAATCCTCCGAAGGTACCAACAGTTGCCATGAGACATCACTTCTTTCTTCGTTGTTTTAGATGGATGTATGGTCAGGCGCGGAAGTCTGTCCGCATATTTTTGGGCAGTTCAGGTTCGTTTGACACGTATCCCAAACCGCCTTGCGGGTCCAGCCCCAGCTCAGCCAAATATTTCTCAATCTGATGGAGATTGCACTCAAGTGTATTCTGTGCAACCTCAAAAGCGCCGCGAAAACTTTCATACTGGCGGCGTAAATTTTCTTCCACGGCCTTGGCCTCCAGCTGTGCTTCTACGGGCAAGTGTGACAGCATGGAACGTAGGGGTAAATGCTCAATGTTCCAAGCGGACAAAATGGTTTGTCTACGCTGTTCAAAGCCGCGCAAGGTCAGGCTCAACACCTGCTCCTGCTTCATGCAATCGTTGAGCGTTTGCAGGTCATCTTGGAGGACGGCAGCGGTTTTTTTCTGTTCTATCTCAGTCAAAGCGGCGAGGGTATCGTTCAAATCACCGAGCAGAGACAAAAAATCTTGGACATCAGTATTGGTCACGGGCGCTTCCCTCCATTAAAAGCTTGGCGGCAATTTCGACGGCATCCGGCTGATAGGTGCCGCTTTGCACCTCAGCCTTGATGCGAGCAATGTCGCTTGCGGTATGTGCGGTGCGCACTTCGCGGACAAGCCGGGAGACGCACTCCTGGCGGAATTGCTCGGCACCGGAGGATTCGCGCGAAATATTCACTTGATCAAATTGCCGCTCAGAGGTCTGCGGTACTTGGGTGCGGTTGCGAGAAGCCACATGATAAGCGGGGGAAAGCATGGTGGACATCACACCGGCGGAACCTTTTGGTGGGGTAATCATAGGAATTCCTCCTTTGCCCATAATGGTGCAGTGGACAGTATAGAGTAATAAAGTATAACTATATATCGGAAGAAGAGCTAAAGTATTAAGCCATTTCAGAAAATATTTTCTGAAATGGCTGGATGGTTACAGAGATTTTAAATGACGCAGCAAAACAGAGGCAATATTTTCGCATGAGGCTTGCATCTGTACCGCACCGATCTCTTGCGCCACCATAGGCATTCCGTACACGACGGAGGATTCCTTGTCCTGACCGATGGTATATGCACCGGCCCGCCGCATGGCAAGCAGACCTTCCGCGCCGTCGCGTCCCATACCGGTCATGATGATACCGACCTGCTTTTGCTTCACGGTCTGCGCCATGGAGTGAAACAGAGCGTCCACAGAAGGTCGGTGGCCGCTGACTTTTTCGTCAGGGCGACAGGAGACGACATAGCGCGTGCCGGCGGCCACAATGCGTGTCTGAAAATCGGCAGGCGCGATGAGAGCCAAGCCGCGATGCAGCTCATCGCCGTTGACGGCTTCACGCACCTCCATTTTGCACAGACGGTTCAATCGCTCGGCGTACATCTTGGTGAAGCCGGTTGGCATATGCTGCACAATAACCATGGCGGGGATATCTTCGGGCAGGCGTTTGAGAACCTCTAAAGTGGCTTCGGTGCCGCCGGTGGATGCACCCAAACCAATGATCAGGCGATCCAGGGTGGGACTTGCGCCAAGGCTTGGCGCAGCGCCTATGGCAGCCGGAGGCCGGGCAATCGTTGCGTTGCGGCGCGGCTTGGTGTAGGAGGCGATGACGATTTTTTGCGTCAGCGCACTGATAAAGTCTTGCGTGCTATGCTCGTCAAAGGGCTTGCGAACAAAGTCAACCGCACCGACGGCCAGAGCGTCAAAGACACGGAGGCTCAAGGAGGAAACCAGAATAACAGGCAAAAAGTGCGTCGGCAGGAATTCTTTTAAGAAATCAATGCCGCTCATACCTGGCATTTCTACATCCAGCGTCATCACGTCAGGCTTGAGATCCGCAATTTTTCGTTTGGCGTCGATGGCGTTGATGGCGTAGCCGACGATTTCAATGTTTGGCTGTGCAGAAAGGCCATTCATAATGATTGTGCGGGCGACGACGGAGTCGTCCACCACCATGACACGAATTTTTTTGCGAACGATAGGCATAGAGAACGTCTCCTTTTTGCATGGTTTTCCGCGCAGCATAGACGTTTCTGCAAGGAAAGTGTGGCCTTGCCGCGCTTAAGGCTTGCGAAACGTTGCAGGCGCTAAAAACTGATAGCCAATATCGCGGTTCAAGGTTTCCGAGTGTCCGATGAGTAGGTAAGCGCCAGGCGCCGAGGCCTGATAAAATCGCTTGACCAGCGCATCCTTGGTGGGCTGATCGAAGTAGATCATGACGTTACGGCAAAAGATGACATCAAATTTTGCCGTAAAGCGAATGGGATCCATTAAGTTAAAGGTACGAAATACCACTTGATTCCGAATGTCCGGCGCGACCTGGAAGCGACCGGGCTGGGTATGCGGTCGAAAATATTGACTTTTCCACTTCGTCGGGATATTGTCAGGAAGCTCATAGACCGCCTCCTTGGCGAGGTTGAGGGCTCTTTGTGAAATATCAGTGGCCAGGATGCGCGCATCCCAGGCGGAAGCCTGCGCGCCCAAATAGTCGCGCAGACACATGGCGATGGTATACGGCTCCTCACCGGAGGAGCAGCCGGCGCTCCAAATTGACAGGACGCGATCCTTCTGATGCCGCTGTACGATTTCGGGCAGTATCGTCCGTTTAAAAAAGTCAAAATGATTTTCTTCACGCATGAAAAACGTGTAGTTGGTTGTCAATTTATTGATGACGAGTTCAATGTCTTCGGCATTGCGAGAGTTGATCAAATGGGTGACAAATGAGGAAAAGTCCGTATAACCCTTTGTTTGCAGCGTATAGGACAGGCGGCCAACAATCAGCTGCCGTTTTTTGCTCAGATCAATCCCATAATTCTTATGAATAAACTGAACCAAACGCTGAAAATCAGCATCTGTAATTGTCATTTCCATAGAAATACTCCTTTGCGCGCTTGGCTTGCTTGGGCTTAAGGCTCTGTCAGCAGGACGCAGTCAAAAACCATCATCGTTCCTTGATCCGGCATGGAGTAGAGGCCGGAGATGAATTTCTGCGTGTTGTGCGCGGGGACGGGCATGATTTCCTCTTTGGACACGTTGATCATCTGCGCCACAGAGTCGACTAAAATGCCGATCTGGACACCGTTGACATCCAGAACGATGGTGGCGCACTCCTCCTGAGGAGGTTTGCCCAAACGCATACGGATATCAATGACGGGGATGATTTGCCCACGCAGATTCAAGATGCCGCGCACGTAGGACGGAACCATAGGCAAATGCGTGATGGCGTGATTGGTGATGATTTCTACCACATACTCCACATTCAGGCCGAAGAGCAGACCGTCGGAGTTGAAAATCAAAAACTGCAGGATTTCACTGTCCGGCAGCTGTTCTGCCATGTCTCTGGGATCTTCCTGCATACTGAATAACATAGTTTCGTCTGACATAGTGTTTCCCCTCTTTCCAAGCAAAAACGTGAAATCTTACTGGCTTGCTGAGAAAATATTAGCAATATCCAAGATGATGCTGATGTTGCCGTCTCCCAAAATGGTGCAGCCAGTGATGCCATAATGCTTGATATTAAAGGCATTGACATAGGCGGGAAGCGGCTTGACGACCACCTGCTGTTCGCCGATCAATTCATCCACAAAGAGGCAATAGGACATCTCCCCGGACTCCACCCAGATGAGGATGCCATCCTCAATGCTGTCGCAGCCGAACTCGAGCTGGTACAAATTTTTCACGCGAATGAGCGGATAAAAGTTGTCCATGCATTTGATCATTTCGCTCTGTGTGGCGTCGTGGATCACATCTGCTTCGCTCACCTTAAAAGATTGACGAATATTGTTGATCGGGATGGTGAAGATAGAATGACCGACAGAAACTTTCATGCCGTCCATGATGGCCATGGTCAGAGGAATTTTTAAGGTGGTGGTCATGCCAAGACCCAGTTCGCTGCTGATCGAGAGCGTACCGCCGACGGCGTCAACGCTTTTTTTGACCACATCCATACCGACGCCGCGGCCGGAGAACTCCGTCACGCTGCTGGTGGTGGAGAAGCCGGGCATGAGCAGGAAATTGATGATTTCTCGGTTCGTGTATTCAATGTCCGGTGAGGCCAAACCCTGGCTGAGTGCTTTTTGCAGCACTTTGTCATAGTGTATGCCTTGGCCGTCATCGTGGATATCAATGATGACTTCGCTGCCGGTGTGCCGTGCGGACAGGGTAATTTCTCCCACGGGGTCCTTACCGTTGGCGATGCGGATAGACTCATCGGTCTCGATACCGTGATCCATGGAGTTGCGCACGATGTGCATGATCGAGTCACTGATACCGTCGACAATGGTCTTGTCAACTTCAGTTTCCTCACCGATCAAGGTCAGCTTGACTCGTTTGCCAAGTTTTTTGCCCATATCGCGCACAATGCGATTCATCTTTTGGAACGTGCCGGATACCGGCACCATACGCAAGGACATGGAGACGTCCTGCAGTTCGTCCGTGAGCTTGCGCAGCTGCCGTGCGGACTTGGTGAAGTTATCCAAATTCATGCCGTGCAGGTCGGGCGAGTCGGTCACCATGGATTCCGTGATGACGATTTCACCCACCACCGCCATCAGCTGATCCAATTTGCTGAGGTTGACGCTGATGAAGCTCTCCTTGTTGGAGGAGACGGAGGCTGTGGCGTTGGCCGCTGCTGCTGCGTTTTCTGCCGGTCTGGCAGTCGCAGTGTCTTGCGGCGCCTGCATGCTACCCGTTTCTTGCTGCTGCTCATCGTCTGCCGCGCCCTCCGAAGCGGGTGTGATCTGCGCATCGGCGGTCTGATAAGACTGAACTGAGCCCGAAGCTGTAATAACATGAATGGCATGGTCGCGATCTTCTGCGCTGCGGAACTCGAGCAAGAAGCCTTGCTCGACGATGGCGTCCGAGGTCTCCGCGTTGTTTTCCAGATCGGAGGGGGTAAAGATAAAATCGGTTTCAGAGCAGATATCCCGAATGGCATTGACCAAAATAAAGGCACGCAGGCTCTCCATGCCGCTACCTTCATCGAAGTGAACCAGAACGGAATGCGGGAACTCCTCATTGCTCGGCAGGGGCGCAGCGGTCTCGTCCATATCGGCAAGAGGTTCTGCAGTTTCTTCCGATGAAACCGGATCGCCGCTCATATCGCTTTGAATTTTTGCGACGTAGCTATTAATTTTTGTCAAGAAGCTGTCGATATCTTCTGAAAGGGGCTGATTGTCTTTGAGCTTTTCAACCTCATTGCGAAAGTAATCGGTTGCTTGAAAGACCAAATCAAACAGCTCGCTGCGGCGTTCCTCAGATAAAATCTGCATGCCTTTTTCTCGTATAATGTAAAACATATCCTCAATGCGGTGGGCAATGGTCATGAGGGAGGTAAACTCCATCATGGCGGAAGAACCCTTGATGGTATGCATAATCCGGAAGATTTCATCCACGTTGCTTTGAGAAAAGGTGTTTACCTGCTCAGCGGCCAGGCCGATACTGTCCAGCTGCTCGAGCAAGGATTCGGTTTCATAGAGGTACATCTCTAAAATGCTATCCATAAGAACGTTCCACCTTTTGAAAATAATTTGCGCACAATTTTAGTCTTACGTTAGTTATCGACTTTTTTGAACAAAAGTTAAGTGTTTTTTAAAATTTTTAAGATGGAGGTGATCCTGCTTGCCTGAACTTCTTGGCATAACCAATCCTGTACCCGGATATGACAGCGCACTCAATAACCGCAATCTGCCGACATCACCCGGCAACATGCAAATTCATAATGCGCCGGATCCCTCTCGCGTGACCAGGCCGGACAACCGCGCCGAGCAGCAAGATGCCGGAACGAAGCAGCAGGCAACGCAATTTCGTTCCAACTTCCAAACTTTTTTGCAGCAGCTGCGCGGCATGCCGCCGGAGCTCGCGGGCACCTTGGTGCGTCTGCTCTCGGGGCAGAAGGGGCTTCTCATCTCCTCTGGCATGAACGAAGGCGTGGCGCAGGAGCTGTCTCAATTTTTGTCTATGCTCAAGATGGACAAGGCGCAGTTTCGCGACTTTCTTGCCAATCAATTGCAGTCAGCCACGCGGTTTGGCGGTGCGCTTTTTAACCTGTTGCGTGAGGCCTATATGAAGGCGGACGGCGAGAGCCAGCGCATGGATATCCTGCAATTTCTCAAAAAATACAGTGATTTTTCTTCAACAGAGCACATTGAAGGGAATATCATGCGCAATTTAAACCAACTCACACGCGCCATCCCGGCGCGCTTCGGCAATCAATTGTTGGAAATGCTGGCGCAGCTGGAAAATGGCATCAAGTCTGGCGACCGCGCCGGAAATTTGAAGCTGCTGCAAGGCCAAATACTCCCCTTTATGTCGGAATATGTGTCGCGCACGCATGATTTAGGGCGGGCCAGAGATCTGCTTTCGCTGCTGACTTTGGATATATCCCGCTACGAAAACGGTATGCCGGAAGCGCTTACCCAGGCCTTTCAGCTGGTTAAGAACCACCCTGCGCTGCGGGACCGCCTGGGCCAGCTGGATGACGAGTCACTGATGCTGCTTCTGCGTAACACCAACTTTATAAAGGCTGCCCAGAGCGATGCCTTTTCTGCCAAGTTGGCCCATATGGCCGAGCAGGCGCTGCGCGGAACCGGTGGGGTAGAGGCACAGAATACCTTTCGTGATTTAATCTCCTCTTTCCTGATCAATGAGAGTGTGTATATGCAGGTGAACCACTTGATCATCCCGCTGGAATGGCAGGGGAAACTGATGTTTTCTGAATTGTGGGTGGACCCGGATGCCGAGCCCGATGCCCGTGCAAGGGGAGAGGATCCGGTCCAGCGTTTTTTGTTTAAAATTGATGTGCAGTCGCTCGGCTTTTTCGATGTGGTGCTCACCTGTCGTGGTACGCAAGTGGATTTAAAGGTGCGCTGCCCGGAAAAAGTGGAACCTTTTTCTGCCATCATCGAGAAGAATATGACGCGCATCTTGTCGGAAAACGGGCTTGAACCCCAGTCTGTTCACGTCAGAAAGATGGAACGCCCACTTGCTCTTTCCGAGGTGTTCCCCAAGATCGTTGAGGGAAAGGACAGCGTCGATGTCAAAGTCTGAGTTTAGCGGTGCCCGCCGAGCGGTGGCCTTACAATATAGCGAAGCCACCGGCGCACCTGTCGTCGTGGCCTCGGGTATGGGATACCTGGCAGAAAAAATTGTTGAAGTGGCGTCCGATAGCGGCGTCCCCATTTTTGAGGATAACTCGCTGGCCTCCGTGTTGTCCCAGCTGCAGTTGGGACAGGAGATTCCAGAGGCGCTCTATCAGGCTATTGTCGATATCTATGTGTATTTTCTTGAATTTGACCCCAGTCATCCCGAAAAACAGAAAAGAGTGAGCCCGCCGCCACAAGAGGCCCTCGAGGATGATGATGAAAATGAAGAAAATGACACGGCAGAGGAGGAAGCATAATGGCCTTTCGTTACATGCTTTTGGATAGCCGGAATACCACAGTGGCCCGTGGTTATCTGGAAAGTCCGCCGGAATCACCCGTTTGGTACATTCGCGTGCTCGACGGCGGCGAAAAGAAGGTCATGGAGCATGAATATTTGCAGCTTGTCAGTCTGGATGAAAGTGCGCCTGATAAGACGGGGCGCTTGGTGCGCTGCAAGGATCATGTGGTGATTTTAGAGCCAATCCAGGACTTGGACGATGATGTACAGCAAAATTTGCGTGTCCAAGTGAATTTCGACAGCTTTATCTATCCGCTATCGGGAAAATGGAAGGGGCGCAGGAAGGTCGTGAGCCACGACTTAAGCTGCGGCGGCATTGCGTTTTACTGTCGGGAAGAACTGCAGGAAAAAGAGGAGCTGGAAATTGTCGTTCCTATCACACAAAATCCAGTGGTGCTGCATATCAGCATTCTGCGCAAACGCCCCTCCAATGCAGACGTGCAACTGTACTCCGCCAAGTTTATCGATTTGGTGCGAGAAGAGGAAGCCTTGGTGCGAGAAGCGGTATTTGGCCAGCAAATTCAAAACAGAGAGTATACTGAAGGCATCAACCTATAATGCCGAGGGGAGGATAGCTATCTGTGAATGTGAGTGAAAGACAAGCACAAGATACACCGGAGCATCATGATGATCAGCAGGCGCAGTGGGAAGGCCGTGACGCGGAACACTCGCCTGGCACGGATACACAAGAGGCCTTGCGCGCCCATGAACAGATGATGGACGATATGGAAGAAGCCATGGGCGCTTACTGCGAGGTGCGTGGTAAGGATAATCTGTTGGTCACGGTCGGACACATAGAGCAGGTGGAGCGCGACAAAGGGGCGATCACGTTGATGCCCTTGGAGGGCGAAATGCCCATCGTGATTTTTAATACAGAGTTTAAGCTCATCATCCGCCCTCGTGGCGCTGTTCCTGTGGTGATTTACGGTTTGATTTGCGGCAGCAGCAAGACGATTTGGAAGCTGGATCGCCTGCGCCGTTTTCGATTCAAAGAAAACCGGGACTTTTTTCGTCAACCGGTGGATACACGTCTGTATGCCACCTGCATCAATGAACTCTACCGTCCGGCTTTGGAGACGGAGGATGCAGCGGACGAGGACAGTTTTATCAAGCAGGCGCAATTTTGCCGCGTGATGGATGTGAGCCTGCAAGGCATTCAACTGCGCGCCAAAGAGGATTGCTTTGCGGTGGGCGATTGGTTATTGCTCACCGACCTTGTGCTGGTTCCCCAGCAGGTGCGCCCGCATACCTTCATCTGTGAGGTCTGTCGGACACAACCGGCGGGCCGCAGCGAATTTTTGTTTGGATGCCGCTTTCAATTGGTGAGCGAGCACCAGCAAGACGCCCTGTGTTCCGATATTTTTTTCCTACATCGGCGCGATATTCAAAGTTGCCGCATTGGCTGACCTACTACGATTAGAAAAAATCAAACAGAGCTCAAACTCTTTTGGGAGTTTGAGCTCTGTTTTTTGTTTGCGCATTACAGCAAAGGTGAAAAAAGACGCAGAATAGAACGAATCACCCGCCGGTAAAGCGGAACAAGTTGACATTGCTTGAGCGTGATTTCCTGGCAAAAGGCCAAGGAGGCGAGGAAGTCCTCTCGAATGGCAGAGACCGAAGGCGTGCCACAGAGCCAAGTGCCGTTTTCAAATTGCAGATAAAAACTGCGATAATCCAAATTGCAGCTGCCAACAGAGGCGTACAGATCATCTGCCACGACGGTTTTGCTGTGGATAAAGCCGGGTAGAAACTCATATATACGCACACCGGCCTGCAGGAGGGATTCATAGTGCGATTGCGTGACGGAAAAGACCATTTTTTTATCTGGAATATGCGGGGTAATGATTCGCACATCCACGCCGGAACGCGCAGAAATGTGGAGCGCGGCGGCAATGGTTTCATCAATGACCAGGTAGGGGGTGGTGATATAGAGATACCACTTGGCCTTGGAGAACATTTGGACATGCAGGTCAGCGCAGATGGTGTCTGTTGCCAGCGGGGTATCAAAATAAGGCTGTACGAAGCCGTTATTGCATGTGACGGGCGGGAAGGACTTGGGACGAAAATGGTCGTAGTCCACGCGACTGCAGCGGATGGACTCCCACATTTCCAAAAAGAGCACCGTCAAACCCCAGGCGGCCTCGCCGCGCAGCAGCAGGGCGGAATCTTTCCAGTAGCCGAAACGCTCGATCTGATTGATATACTCGTCCGCCAGATTGATGCCGCCGTTGAAGCCGACAATCCCGTCAATCACGCAGATCTTGCGGTGATCCCGGTTATTCTGCCGCACCGAGAGCACGGGCGTAACCGGGTGAAAGACAGAGCAAAGGATGCCGTGGCGCGCCAGTTCTTCTGGATAAGATTTGGGTAAAGTCATCAAACTGCCAAAGTCGTCGTAAATGATGCGCACATCGATGCCCTCGGCGGCTTTTTCTTTTAGAATGTTGAGAATTTTTGTCCACATTTCCCCCTCGGCAATGATAAAAAACTCTAGGAAAATATACTTTTTCGCCAAAGAGAGTTCTTGCAGGAGCACGGGGAAAAACGCCTCCCCCGTGGGGAAGTATTGTGTATCCGTATTGCGAAAAGGCGGGCAGCTGGCCGCGTTGGCCAGATAGTGCGACTGCTGCACCACGTCCACGCCAAGCAGGCGCAGGTCAGCAGGACGGGTTTGGGATGAGATCTGCTCACTGAGCACGGCGCGCGTCCGGCTACCCTCCGGATGGGGCAGGCGGCGGGGATTGGTGATCAGCACATACATCAGGCCGCCAAAGAGCGGAAAGAGGAGAATGGGGATGATCCAGGCAATCTTATACGGTAGCTTGGATTTATTGTTCGCAATGAGAATGGAAACGAGCGCACTGATTGCCACACAGAACCAGTAGACATAAATGAAATAGCGGCTAAACTGGTTGATGGCGAGCAGGAAAAGGCAGAACTGCAAGAGAATGACCAGCGCCACACTGGCAATGCGCTGAAAGCGAGGGGAGGAGCGGCGTTTCATTTAACCACCACGCTTTCTTCGCCCAGCAACAGGCGCAGTTCTTTGATCAAAGCTTCATGCAGCAGGCATTTTGAACCGAGGCGTCGCCCGGTATCGGCAAAATATAACACAGCCTGACTATCACCGGGGAACATGATAAAAATTTTACGGATGCGGTCAAAGAGCGGGTCTGTCTCCGAAGCAAAACGCAGGTAGAGCTTGCCGCTTGGCATGACCTGCGCGGGTGGGGCATCCTCTGCGACGGAGGCGAGGGGCGTCACTTGATCACAGAGCAGCTGCGGTGTTTTTTCATCGCGCACGGAGAGCTGCCCGGTGGCCAAAATAGGCAGGCCTGATTTCAGGTAGTTCCCGCTGCTGTTTAATACGCGGGAGAAACATAGTAGCTCCATGCTGCCGGTGTCGTCTTCTAAGGTGACATAGGCCATGAGCGAATTGTTTTTGGTGGTTTTTGTTTTCACGCCTGTGATGACGCCGGCCAACTTGGCCTGCTGATTGTCCCGATAGCGGGAGGGACCGCCCTCCTGTGCAAAATCGGAGAGAATGGCGCCGATGGAGAGGGCGCCGCTGCTGCGGATTTTCTCTTGGTAAGCGTCCATCGGATGGCCGGAGAGGTAGAGGCCGGTGATCTCTTTCTCCATCGACATGCGTTCTTGCGCGGTGAACTCCGGAATATCACGCGGCTGCCAGTCGAGCGGATCAGCCTTTTCATCACCACCGAAAAGGTCGAACTGTCCATCCAGATTCTTTTTTCGGCTGCGTGCAAGGTCGTCAATGAGCTGCTCATAGGCATCGAGCAATTGTGCGCGTCGGTAACCCATACTATCAAACGCGCCGCTGCGGATGAGACTTTCCATGACGCGTTTATTCAATTCGCCGCCAAGTAATCGCGTGCAAAAGTCGGGGAAGGAGAGGAAGGGGCCGTTGGTCTCCCGTTCCGTGAGCAGGGCGCGCGTAAAACCGCGGCCCACGCCCTTGAGAGCCGACAGGCCGAAACGGATATGCTCGCCCGAGACGGTGAAGGACGGGCCGGACTGGTTGACATCCGGCGGCAAAATCTGAATGCCGCTCGCCCGACACTCGGCAATATATTCGCCCACCCTATCCTGCGAGTCGAGCACCGAGCTGAGCAGCGCGGCCATGTACTCACGAGGATAGTGGCATTTGAACCAAGCGGTCTGGTAGGCCAGAATGGCATAAGCCACCGCGTGCGCCTTATTAAAGGCATAGTTGGCAAAGTCGAAAATTTCGTTGAAGATATCTTGTGCGATGGCCTCGCTGATGCCGCTGTTGATACAGCCGTCGATGCCGCGGTCCGGGTCGCCGTAGATAAAAGCATTGCGTTCCTTTTCAATTTCTGCCGCTTTTTTCTTGGAAATCGCGCGGCGCACCATGTCGGCCTGGCCCAGAGAGTATTTTGCCAAACGGCGGAAGATTTCGATGACCTGTTCTTGGTAGACAATGCAGCCGTAGGTGACGGACAAGATCGGTTCAAGCATAGGGTGCTTATAGGTGATCAAATCGGTGTTATGCTTGCAGGAGATGAAGCGGGGGATGGATTCCATGGGGCCGGGACGGTAGAGAGCAATGATCGCGGTGATATCCTCAATATCCTTGGGTTTGAGCCCTGTGCAGACGCCGGTCATGCCGGTGGATTCCATTTGAAATACGCCCGAAGTATGGCCTTGTGAGAGCATTTGGAAGGTGGCAGCATCGTCCAGCGGAATACTGTCCAGGGTAAAACTGGGGTTTTGCACTTGCAGCAGCGCAACCGCATCGTGCAGCACCGTCAAGTTGCGCAAGCCCAGAAAATCCATCTTGAGCAGGCCGAGCTCCTCCAGCGTTGTCATGGGATACTGGGTGACAACGGATTCGTCATTTTTGGCAAGCGGTACATAGTGGTCCACCGGCAGGCGTGTGATGACAACGCCCGCGGCATGCGTGGAGGCGTGCCGCGGCATGCCCTCTAGACTGCGGGCCATGTCGATTAAGGTATGCACGCGCTCGTTTTCCTCATATTCCTTGCGCAGCGCCGCCGAAATCTTGAGTGACATATCCAGGGTGATGTGGGGGGTATTGGGGATGAGTTTGGCGATGGCATCGGCTTCGGCATAGGTGAAATTCATCGCGCGGGCCACATCCCGCACGGCGCCCTTGGCGGCCATGGTGCCGAAAGTGACAATCTGGGCGACATGGTCGCTGCCATATTTCTGGTTGACGTAGTCAATGACCTCGCCGCGCCGCCGGAAGCAGAAGTCGATGTCGATATCCGGCATGGAAATGCGTTCCGGGTTTAAAAAGCGTTCAAAATAGAGCGCGTACTGCATGGGGTCGACATCCGTGATTTCCAAGCAGTATGAGACCATAGAGCCGGCGGCGGAGCCGCGCCCCGGGCCGACGGGAATGCCGTGTCGTTTGGCGTAGGAGATAAAGTCTGAGACGATGAGGAAGTAGTCGATAAAGCCCATGTTACGGATCGTGGCCATTTCAGCGTCCAGACGCGCGCGGTATTCCTCGCTTCCCGCGGGATAACGACGGGCGAAGCCCTCCTGGCACAGGTGGGTGAAGTAGGCATCGCCGCTCTCCCAACCGGCGGGGAGCTTAAACTCCGGCAGGTGGTAGACGCCGAAGGCAAAGGAGAGATCGCACATATCTGCGATTTTTGCTGTGTTTGCCAAGGCTTCCGGCAGTTCTGGAAAGAGGGCTGCCATCTCATCTTCAGACTTGAGGTAAAATTCCTCGGTCTCAAAACGCATGCGGTTGGGATCATCCGTGGTGCGCGCTGTTTGCACGCAGAGCAGCACATCCTGCACCGCTGCGTCCTTGCGGGTGAGGTAATGAACATCATTGGTGGCGACCAGGGGGATGCCGGTGTCACGGTGCAGGCGCAACAGGGCGGCGTTGGCCTCCTTTTGCGCGCGGATGCCGTGGTCTTGCAGTTCTAAATAGTAGCCATCCGGCCCAAAGAGCGCCTGCATTTCCAGCGCGTGCTCTTTGGCGCGGTCATATGCGCCATCCAACAGGAGCCGCGGCACTTCGCCTGCCAGACAGGCAGACAGAGCGATGAGGCCCTCCGCATGCTGACGCAGAAGCGGCAGGTCGATGCGGGGTTTGCTGTAAAAGCCTTCTGTAAAACCGCGGCTCACCAGGGCGCAGAGATTGCGGTAACCGGTTTCATTGCGACAGAGCAGGACCAAATGCCGCGCCTCGCTGTCCAATTCGTGTACGCGGTCGGTACGCGCGCGGGGCGCCACATAGACCTCGCATCCGATGATGGGACGGATCCCCTCGGAAAGGGCGGCCTTATAAAAATCGACCGCGCCGTACATGACGCCGTGATCTGTGATGGCCAAGGCGCTCTGACCGAGCGCTTTGGCCTGTGCAACCAGCTGACGGATGCGGCAGGCGCCGTCAAGCAGGCTATATTCCGTATGAACATGAAGATGAACAAAGGCCATGATGGGTTTCCTTTCTAAGGTGTTTCTTCTCTACTTAAGGCGACCAGCTTACGAAGGCGGTGATTGAGGCAGGATTTGGTGAGCGGGGGGTGAAAGAGGCCGGCCAAGTCGGCGAGGGAGAGCTCCGGGTTTTCCTGGCGCAGCTTGGCAACCTCTTGAAATTTTTCGCCCAAGAGATCCAGGCGTCCGGTCTGTGTGAGCAAACGGATGGCGGCCAGCTGTTCCTGCGCGGCGTCAACGGTTTTGTCGGCGTTGGCGGCGTCACAGTTGACGCGGCGGTTAATGCCGTTGCGCAGGTTTTTTTCCAGCTTGGCCGTCATGATGCTCATGGCAGCAAGCGGCGCGCCTATGGCCGTTAAAAAGTCTTCAATGTATTCGCTTTGTTTAAAATAGGTGACGTAGTTGGATTTGCGCGCGGTGTCCTTTGGATGGTAGTCCATATCCAACAGTAGGGCAGTCAACTCGCGGTTGACGAAGTAGTGCGACGTGACCATCTCTAAGTGATAGGATTTCTGCGGATCCGTAACGGAGCCGCCCGCCAAAAAGGCGCCGCGCAGAAAGGCCAGGCGGCAATGCTCTTCTTCTAAAAAAGCAAAATTGATATGATGCGCAATGCCGCCGCCAAGGTCATAGCCGCAAAACTCCCAAATGCGGGCGAGTTTTTCGGGGTCGCGCAGGCTGAAAACGTGTTTTCCACCGCTGCTTGTCGCATCATCCTTCGGGTCAAACTGCACCTGAAAGGCTTTTTTGAACAGGAGCGGCAGGCGGGCGGAAAAGTCGGCGGACTCCGTGATGATTTTAATGTGGGAAGCGGAAAAACGATTGCAGAACAGTAGGATGCCGCAGGCTTCCGCCCGCGCGCAGCAGTTGCGCGACAGCCGCGCGCGGCAGAGTTCGTTTTTCACATCGGAGGAAAAGGACATAAGGCACCTCTAAGGATTTGAAAATAATCGTATGTTTATTCGCGCTCCAGGATATAACGACGCTGATCGTCGCCGGAAAAGACCTTCATGGCGCGGGATTCATAGAAATCTCGTATGGCCTGCACCAAGAGCACAGGACTGTGGCGAATTTGTTTGGTGGAAGGGGAGACAAGCGGCCGCTCAAACAAGTCCAGACCCAGTGCCTCAATCGCGCCGCTGTCATAGGGCACAGGACAGAGTCCACGCGCGGCGGGCGCTTCGAGTAAAGCATCTGGGATCGGCGCATTGTTCGTCAGGCACGCTGTGAAAAGATCATGGCCGCCATGCTCCTGCAGGGCGCAAAGATGGTCAAAAACGCTGTACCCCTCCGTTTCCCCCTCCTCGGTCATCAGGTTGGCGATGTAGACACGCGGCACGGCTGTTTCGCGCAGCGCATCGGCAATCCCCGGCACCAGCAGATGCGGAATCAGACTGGTATACAAGCTGCCAGGGCCGATGAGGATGAGATCTGCCTGGTGGATGGCGTCAAGCGCGGCGGGTAGTGGCGTGGGGTTTTCCGGCATCAGGGTGATGGTTTCAATGCGGCAGGTCTGCATCTGCTTGGCCGCTGCGATTTTCGACTCGCCCACCACGCGGCTGCCGTCCTCGAAACGGGCGGCCAGCTGCACGTTGTCCACCGTCACCGGCAGCACCTGGCCGGTGATGGCCAAAACCTGCTGCATCATGGAAACGGCCTGATCGAAGGTGGGCGCGATGCCATAGAGCGCGGCCAGCAGGAGGTTGCCGAAAGAGTGGCCCCGCAGAGAACCGTCGGAGAAACGGTAATCGAGCAGCTGTTTCATGAGCGGTTCGGCGTTGGAAAGCGCCTGCATGCAGTTGCGAATATCGCCGGGCGCGGGCATGGAAAGCTCCTGGCGCAGGAGACCGGAGCTGCCGCCGTCATCGGCAACCGTGACGATCGCGGTCAGGTTTTTGGTGTAATGCTTGAGGCCGCGCAGCAGATTGTGCAGGCCGTGTCCGCCGCCCAAGCAGACGATGTGCGGGCTGGATTCCGGATGCGGCGGCGGGGGCAGAGGCATATATATTTTCTGTGTCATGTGCTCACCCTCGGGTCATATCCCGGTGATTTTCGCTGGCGTAATAGCCCTTCTGTCTGACAAAATCGGTGATGGCGCGCGTGATGGCGACCGAGCGGTGCTGCCCGCCGGTGCAACCGATGGCGATGACGAGAGCGGCCTTACCCTCCTTAATATACTGGGGCAGCAAGAAGGTGAGCATCTCCTCCAAATGGCTTAAGAAGTCCTGTGTCTGTTGATAGCCGAACAGGAAACTGCGCACAGACTCGTCCAGCCCTGTGCAGTCGCGCAGGGTGGCGATATAAAAGGGGTTTGGCAGGAAGCGGACGTCAAACACCAGGTCCGCTTCAATGGGAATGCCGTATTTGAAACCGAAAGAGATCACCGATACGCTCATGGACTCCAAGGGGGAGCCGTCGCCAAACAGACGCAGCACCTCACTGCGCAGTTTGGCGTGATTGAGCGCGGTGGTGTTGATGATATGCGTGGCATGTTGACGCACCGTGGCCAGGGCCAGCCGCTCACGTGAGACGGCTTCGGCCAAGGAGTAACCCTGACGGGTGAGCGGGTGCGTGTGTCGCGTTTCCTTATAGCGGTTGATGATGATATCGTCGTTGGCTTCGACAAAGAGGATTTTATACTCGCAATCCATATCTCTTAGCTCATCCAGGGCGAGAAAGAGTCCGTCAAAACTCTGGCCGCCGCGAATATCCGTCACCAGGGCGACGCGGTCATAATTACCGCTGCCGCCGCCCGCCATGCACAAGCCGGCAAAATTGGGGATCAGTGAGACAGGCAAATTATCCACGCAGTAAAATCCGAGGTCTTCCAAATGGGCGGCGATGGAGCTTTTTCCCGCACCGGAAAGACCGGAAATAATAATGAAATCCATAAAAATCACACCTCTGTCAAAATTTCCGAGGGCAAACGCGGCAAACGCACACGTGTTGATCTGCTGTATGTAAAGATAGTATAGCACAGAAGCGACGCGACGCAAACAGGCATCTGCGGATTTCTGTATAGAAAAGGCGTATTTTCTCCATTCAATCAAAACAAGGGGGAGCAAGAGGGACAGGCTTTAGTCATAAGCGCGGACGAGCGTTCATAGACTGTGGCATACAGGCAGGTGAATTCCTCAAAAGAGACGCTGCGCTGTGTGATCACTGCTCGGGGGGAGAGGCAATATGGATGTGGATTTGATCTTTAAAATCGCGGCCATCGGCATTTTGGTGTCGGTGCTCAATCAGGTGTTGACGCGCTCAGGCCGGGAAGAGCAGGCGACCATGACCACCCTGGCAGGACTGATTGTGGTCCTGATGATGGTGGTGCAGGAGATCAGCAATCTGTTTGATCTGGTCAAAACGCTCTTTCACCTATAAGCGCGATGGACATGCTGCAAGTTGGCGCACTGGCCATCACGGCGGCTTTGTGCGCGGTGGTTGTAAAGCAGCGGGCGCAGGAAATCGGTATGGTGCTGGGCTTAGCGGCCTGTGCAATCCTGCTGCTTTGCGTCCTGCCCGCCTTTGAGCAGATCAGCGGTCTGCTGTGGGAAATGGGCGAGATGGCGGGGCTCTCGGAGGTCATCATCACGCCGGTGCTCAAAACGGTGGGCATAGCGCTCATCACCCGTTTGGCGGCGGAGCTGTGCCGTGACGCAAAGGAAAACGGAATTGCCAGCTTTGTGGAACTGGCCGGTGCGGCCGCCGCGATTCTGTTGGCCATACCACTGCTCAAAATGGTCTTGGAAATGATCGGGGGATTGCTATGAGCAAGAAAATCTTCCTGGGTATCGTGCTGCTGATGCTGTTTGGTCTATTGGCGCCGTCTGCTTTGGGCTTGAGTGAGGAAGAAATTTTGGACGAGCAGTCCAGGATCTTTGCCATACCGGAGCTCAAGCAGGCCGGTGAGGAGTATGTGGGCGAGGTCTCATTGGACGGCGGCATGGATGTCAACAACATCTTAAAAGGGATTATGGAAAACAGCAAACAATCCTTGCGTAATGTGGTGCAGCATGCGGTGCGCAGCTGCCTGATTCTGCTCACGATTGTGCTGCTCTTTGGCGTGGCTGACGGTATGGGAAAGGGGACAGGCACCGGCTTTCCCGTGTTGTCGGTGGCTGCGGCGCTGGCCATTACGGCCGTTGCGGTGAGCGATATGTTTACCTTGGTGGGTATGGGCAAGGAGTCCATGGAGAGCATGCAGACCTTTTCCAAAGTCCTGCTGCCATCCGTGGCCACGGCGACGGCAGCATCCGGTGCGCCCGGCGCGGCGATTGCCAAGCAGCTGGCGACGGTGCTGTTTTCCGATTTTCTCATCACGCTGATTAATCGCTTGCTTCTGCCATTGACCTTTGCATACATAGCGGCCTCTGTTGCCTTTGCGGCGGTGGGCAACGAGGGACTGCGCCGCATCGGCGGTTTTTTGAAGTGGATGGTCCACACCATGTTGGGCGCTTTTTTGTTGGCCTTTATCGGGTATTTAAATATCAGCGGCGCCATAGCGGGCAGTACCGATGCCACAACAGTCAAGGCGGCCAAGTTTACCGTCTCGAACATGGTGCCGGTGGTGGGCGGGATTCTGGCCGATGCGGCGGAGACGGTGTTGGCGGGCGCCTCACTGCTGCGCAGCGCCATCGGTGTGTTTGGCACCCTGGTGGTCATCGCCATGTGCGTCATTCCCTTCTTGCATCTGGGCGCGCACTATCTGGCCTATAAGGGCACGTCGGCCTTGGCGGCGACGGTGGCCGATGGCAGGACCGCGGGACTCATCGACGCCATCGGCAGCGCGTTCGGCTTGGTGCTTGGTATGACGGCTTCCTGCGCCATGCTGCTCATCATTTCCATGATTTCAGCCATCACCATGGTGACAAGTTAGGGGGGCGCACAATGGATCTGATACGCGACTGGATTTTATCTGTGACCGTGTGCGCCATGATCATCGCCCTGGCCGAGGGCATGATGCCGGACGGCACCGTGAAAAAAATCGCCAAATTGACGGGAGGCTTGGTATTGATGCTGGGCATTTTACAACCCATTGTTCGTTTGGACTATGATGAATTGTTTCAGGCCGCCAACGGTTTGCCTGAAATCGAGGTCATCGCACCCGCCGCGGGAGAAGATACGAATACAGTCCTCATAAAAAGTATCATAGAAGAGAAGCTTTCCGCATATGTTTTGGACAAAGCACAAGCGCTCGGCATTGCATGCGTGGTCAAGATACGCTGTACGGTCAACGAAGATGCAGTGCCGGTTCCGGAGGAGGCGGAGGTGCGCGGTCTGCTCAGCGCCGAGCAACAGCGGCAGGTGGAGCGTCTGCTGGTGCAGGAACTGGGCATTGCAAAGGAACAACAAACCTACATCAATGAGGAAGTGACATGAAGTGGAAAGAACTTGTGTCGGCGCGCATCGGGCCACTGGGTCGGCTTGTGGAACGCTACAAATGGATTCTGGTGGTCATAGTGGTGGGTTTTCTGCTGCTCTGTCTGCCGGACGGCAGCAAGAAGGCCCAAAGCGAGGATGCACAGCCCGTACAGACAGGCTCCGGCTTTGACTTGAATCAGCTGGAGAAGAAATTCGGGAAAGCCCTGTCGGAGATTTCAGGTGCGGGGGAGGTGACTGTGGTTCTCAGCGTGAAAACGGGAACACGGCAGTTATTGGCCGAAGACAGCAGCTATACAGAAGAAAAGGACGGGGTGAAGGAGCAGAGCTCCACCGTGGTGCTCTCAAAAGGGAGCGGCGTGGAAGATGCCATTCGCCTGCAGGAGATCTATCCGCAATTTCAAGGTGCGCTGGTGGTCAGCGACGGAGGCACAGATCCGGCCATCCGCTTGAAGCTGACCGAAGCAACCGCTGCGTTGACCGGCCTTGGCGCCGATAAAATATCAATATGTAATCGAGGAAAGTGAGGAAGAATTAATGAAACAGTTGAAGCTTTGGAAGAGAAATGCCATCGTGTTGGCGATTGTCCTGTTCGTATGTGGTGCGGTGTACATGAACTGGTCTTATAACCAGGATGGGGCCTCGGCGGGCAAGACCTTGGGCGAGGCGGCCTTGGTTGGCGCGCAGGGTGCGGCGGAACAAAAAGATGCGGCCAAAGACGGTAAGAGTGATGGCAAGGATGCGGCCAAAGACGGTAAGACCGAACAGGGCGCCACAGCACAGGGCGCAGAAGGTCCCTATTTTTCGGAAGCACGTTTAAATCGTCAGCAGGCCAGAGACAGCGCCATGTCCCTCTTGCAAGAAGCCGCGAAAGACGATAAGGCCAGCAAGGAGACCGTGGAGGAGGCCAACGCATCCATCCAGACCATGGCCAACTATACCCTGACCGAAGCACAGATCGAGAACCTGGTGGTTGCCAAGGGTTATACCAATTGCGTGGCATTCTTGAATGATAACAGCATCAGCGTCGTTGTTTCCGGAACGGAAAATGGCCTGCAGGATACGGACGTAGCTAAAATCGGCGAAATCGTCATGGAGCAGACCGGCCTGAAGGCTGATCAAATTAAGATCATCGAAGCAGACTAAGCCTTGCCTCTCGACTCATAAAGATGAGTCGGGGGGCTTTTTTTTTGCCTGCGGATGGACTATACTGACAAAAGAATCAGAAGATGCGAACCAAAGTATCACGAGTGGGAGGCAGTCGCCATATGAAACGCAAACTGTTTGAATCCATGTGTGCCCTGAGTTTGGCCCTATTGGCGCTGACGTTGGGGCTCTTTACCCTCTTGCCCGCAGTTTGGTCGGCACGAATTTGGATGGTGGTGGGCTTAGCCCTGGCGGCGGTGGCGGCTTCCTTTCTGATCGCCTCACGTATCATGCACTCAGTGAATACCGCCTTGCAGCACACCCGTCTGGAGAATTTGAATACAGAGAGCCTTTATGTGGAATTGCGCCCTTTGGTGACCCGTATGTTAGAGGAGAATCACCAGATGCAGAAGCAGCTGCAAAAGCAGAGCGCCGAACGACGGCGTGAATATGAAAAACAGGACCGCATGCGGCGTGACTTTACCGCGAATGTCTCCCATGAGTTAAAGACGCCGCTGACCTCCATCTCCGGCTATGCCGAGATCATGCGCGACGGCATGGTCAAACAGGAGGATTTGGGGCGCTTTGCCGGTAAGATATACACCGAGGCCCAACGCCTGATCGCCCTGGTGGAAGATATTTTGAAGCTCTCCCAGTTGGACGAAGGGCATCGCATACCGATGGAGCGGGTCCCTGTGGATCTGTATGCGCTTTGCACGGCAGTCATCGGGCATTTACAGGCCGCGGCCGAGCAGCGCGGCATTGTCTTTGCGCTCCACGGGAAAAGCAGCTATGTCACCGGAGTGGGCAAAATTGCGGAAGAAATCGTCTACAATCTCTGTGACAATGCCATCAAATATAATCGCCCCGGCGGGCGCGTGGATGTCTCTGTGCTGGAAGAGGACGAGCGGGTGATTCTGTCGGTCAAGGATAGCGGCATTGGCATCTCACAAGAGGAACAGGAACGTGTGTTTGAGCGATTTTACCGCGTGGACAAGAGCCATTCCAAAGAGATCGGTGGAACGGGCCTGGGCCTGTCGATTGTCAAGCACGGCGCGCTGTATCACGATGCCCGTATCGAATTGAACAGTGTGCCGGGTGAGGGTAGTGAATTTCGCATTTTATTTCGAAAAGACCTTCCACAGCCGGAGGGAAGCTAAGGTGAGGAGGTAGGCGGTATGCTTTGGATGGGACAGGCGGCACGCACCGCGTTGGCCTTGCTGGAAACGGCGGGCTATGAAGCCTTTCTGGTGGGTGGCTGTGTACGCGATGCCCTGCGCGGTGAACTGCCATCAGACTATGACCTGACCACCAATGCGACGCCGGAGCAGATGAAGCAGGTGTTTTCTGCCTACCGCGTGGTGGAGACCGGCCTGCGCCACGGTACCTTGACAGTTCTGCTACAAGAAGAAGCCTTGGAGATCACAAGCTACCGCAGCGAAGGGGCCTATTCCGACGGACGAAGGCCGGATCAGGTGGTCTTCTGTGCCAGTTTGGAGCAGGACCTGTCACGCCGTGATTTCACCATCAATGCCATGGCGGCGCATCCGCAAAAAGGGATCATAGATCCCTATGGTGGTCAGGCGGATTTGCAGGCAGGTTTGATCCGCTGCGTGGGTCTGGCGGATCAGCGATTGCGTGAGGATGCGCTGCGGATCATCAGAGCTTTGCGCTTTGCCTCCGTTCTGGGCTTTTCCATCGAAAAAGAGACCGAAACGGCGCTGTTTCGGAACCGAAACGGTCTTTCGCGCATATCTATGGAGAGAATACGTGCCGAGCTCGACCGCCTGCTTTGTGGTGGACATGTCGCTACCGTCCTTTTGCGCTATGCTGCTATCTTCCATGAAGTATTGCCGATGCTTTGGCCGCCGACAGAGCAGGTCAGAGCGACAGAACTAGCCGCCGCGATTTCTCTGGCGCCGCCCCTTGCCCTCATGCGGTGGACGCTGCTGATATGGCAGGCGGTTGGAAGCGAAGCGGGGGATGAACTGTGTGTGGCGCAGAGGCAAAAGGCCGAAGAAATACTGCGCTTTCTGCGCTTTAGCCGTGCGCAACGCCTGCGCGCTGCTTTGCTGCTGGAGGCCTTAGCCTGGCCGCTCTCTGCCGAGCCCGCTAAGGTCCGCCGCATACTCAGTCGACTGGGCAGGCAGGACTTGACCGCGCTGCTGGAGCTGCGGCGGGCGGACGCGTTGGGGAGAGGGCAAGGCGAGCAGATCATCATTTTAGATAACATTGCGTCCGTACTGACTCAAGTATCGGCGGAGCCGCTCTGTTTCACGCGGCGCGATTTGGCCATAGATGGACGAGATTTGTCGATGATGGGGTACCGGGGACGGGAGATTGGACGCCTGCTTGAGCGCTTGCTCGAAGCGGTGCAGGGCTGCGAGGTGGACAATCAAACGGAGGCCTTGCGCGCACTTCTGCAGCGATGGCACACAGAGGGAAATCAAGCTTGAAATGCAAGTTGCAAGCCAAGACTTTGCAAAAGATTCACCTGGCGTTCATAAAAAATGAGAAAATGGGTCTATGTTTTTTCAATCTTTCATATATTTTTACGAAAGCGAACGCAGCTGTTCTCCGGATATGTAATGAATGTTAACATAGGATAAATGTAGTTTCTATATATTGGAAATGAAAATGAGAAGATTTGTGGAAGTGGCAAAAATGACAGGGCCAAGCGCGATAAATTTGCTAAAAACACAAAATTTCTCTTTCCTTTTTCTATTCAGTGTGTTATACTGAACCCACGTTGAACGTTCTGCCCAGGAATGTTGGGTAGGGGTCAATTTCGAGTTGTTCGCGCAAAGGCTCAAGCTTACCAGAGGATTGGAGGGACGCCGTGCGACAAAAAGAAACAGAAAAGATTGAGATGCAAACGGATTGTATTGGTTAAATCGTACAAGCAAAACGCTTGGAAGTGGCTGTGTGCCACCCAAAAATCCCATGCAAGTCGATCCGATGGCACTCGACAAAAAATGATGGCTGTTAATTCATTCTTTGCAAAAATAGAATTGACAGACAGCTGCGAACAGCAAACCGCTCCGAACCTATTTTTAGGATAGGTATGGTGAGGGAGACAAAACAAATGACCCGTTTTCTGATGTTGAGCCGGTTCAGAAAGAGGGAGCACTCGCAAAATCCTTGGAAGGCAGCGCCTTGTCGCTGCAATGCATCACCTGTTCTATCCCGATCTTCCCTTGAAAGTATGAAGATGAGATCAGGCTGACACAGCATTTGGCATCCTAATTTAGATGGATGCACTTTGAAAAGCTTGCTGTAATTTAAAATTGAGACGAGATCGTTTTCAGTTCAAATTTTCAACAAGAAACGAGGTATAATTATGAGTAATCAGGGAGAGAAAAAAACCGGCATTGGCGCATTTGACTTTTTCTGTATCGGTTTTGGCGCTATCGTCGGCGTCGGCTGGGCCGTGTCGATCCACAAATGGGTGGGTAACAGTGGCGGTCCATTACCGGCAGCTGCAGGCTACATCATTGCACTTGTTATGATGATCCCCGTCGCATTGTGCTACTGCGAACTTTGTCCTATGCTTCCCGTCGCCGGCGGCGGCGCTGCCTATGCATATCGCGCATTTGGCGAAAAAATTTCCTTTATTTCCGGCTGGGCTGCCTTCGGCGGCTTCGTCACGATTATCCCCTGGGAAGCCATCTACGTGGTCGATATTCTGGCCATCATGTTCCCCGTACTGAAAGCAGGCGACCCGCTATACACGATAGCGGGAGAAGGGGTCTATTTAGGCCATATTATTTTAGGCACCGTGTTCTCGCTCGCGATCTTCTTGATCAACTGGAGAGGTTTGTCTACCTCTGCAGGTGTGCAGAGAATCCTCTGTATTCTGCTGATCGGCGCCGGTATTCTGGCTATGATCACTGCGCTGATGAAATATGACGCTGCCAACCTCCAGCCCATGTATGAGAACATTGGTAAGGGAACCCATAAGAGCTTCTTCGGCGGCGCTATGGCGATCCTCGCTACCGCTCCGTTCTTCCTGGCTGGTTTTGAAACAATCCCGCAAGGCGTTGAAGATGCCGGCGGCGACATTAAGTCCGTTGGTAAGACCGTGGTTCTGTCCGTTGGTCTGGCTTGTATCTTCTACGCAGCCCTGCTCTTCACCCTGGGTTCCGCAGTGCCCAACGGCTGGCAGAACTTCTCCGGCGTGTTTGATGCCGCTGGTAACGCCGTTGTGCCTCAAATGTATGTTAACCCTGCCGCTGCCAACCTGCTGCGTGCTGTCCATGACGGCGGCTTCGGTGAGGCTCTGTACTACATCATCCTGGCCGGCGCTATCTGCGGCCTGCTCACGACCTGGAACGGCTTTATGGGCGCATCTCCCCGCCTGATGATGTCCATGGCTCGTTCTAACATGATCCCCAAGTGGTTTGCGAAAGAAAACGAAAAGACTGGCGTTCCGACCAACAGCTTGATTTGCTGCTTGGTGCTGTCTCTGATCGGTCCTTTCCTGGGCATGGGCCTGATTGATCCTCTGACCTCTTTCTCCGCCATTGGCTTCGTGACTTCATGGCTGCTGACCTCCGCCAGCTTGGTGCGTCTGCGCGTGAAGGAGCCCGATCTGGCAAGACCTTACAGAATCCCCGGCGGCATAGTCATGGGTTTGTTTGCTACCCTGATGATGGCAGTTCTCTTCGTTTTGTCCTTTATCCCCGGAAACCCCGTGTTCCTGGAGGTCAGACCGATCCTTATCTTCATCGGCTGGATGGTTCTGGGTCTCATTCTCTTCTTCGCCGCTGCCGGCCAGAGAAAAGCACTCTCCCCCGAGGAGCGTTTCGCAAATATGTTTGCAAAGATGAAGTAAGATTTGCCTTTGCTTGAAGAAAACAGTTTGCAATCATTTAATGTTTAAGCTGTCCGACCAGGACAAAAGGAGTTACTCATGCCAGGGTTTATAAGCAGTTCTGATATCATGTTCGAGATGGGAACGTACTGGATTTTCAGTATTGTGTTCATCAGTGCGCTCGATTACTTTGCCGCGAAGAAGCTGGGCGGAAAACGAGTGTTGGCGTATAAGATCCTGCGTATGCCGAGATTCTTCTCGCTGATCTTTATTTCCGCATACACCTTAGTGTTCTTTGTGATGAGCATGTTTGATATGCAGATTGAATCAACCTTGTTTACTTTTTTGGGTATACCCTACTTTGTCGTTTGGATTTTCTTCTTCGTCAATGTGGTAAGAAGGATCAAGGCAGAGAAACAGGGTAAACCCTGGCTCTGATGTCTTGGAAGTGTCATTAAACATCAAAACCCCGTCGGAACATCTGTTCCGACGGGGTTTTTCTATGCAGATCAAGTTTCTTCATGAAGCGGCAGAATGGGCAAGATGGCATAGTGCTGATCTTCAAAGGCCTCTCCAAAACGAAAGGGAACAGGGGAGTGGAACAAAGGGCCATCGGACACAAAGCTGTGGTATTCTCCGTTTTCTCCACAGGCATCCACGCCATCGCCCTCCAGGGCCAGTATCGACTCATGTGTGAGGCGTTTTCCCAGATAGGCAGCCTGCATGCGTTGGGTATCAATCACGGTAAAATGTGCCGTGTAGTTGGCGTCAATCAGTTCCCTGACCAGGGCAGAGCGCGATTCACCCCACAGAGGGAATAGAGCTTGTAAACCTGCGGCCGCGCAGCGCTCTGTACACCATACCCGATGCCCTTCGATATCAATGTCACCAAAGACGCAGATTTGCGCCCCTGCTTGTTTGGCGTCCCGCAGGGCCTGTTCAAACCGCGCGGCATAATCGCTGCTGCTGGTTTGGATCAAATGGATGGGGATATCCAGTGAGGCGGAAATATCTTGCAAGACAGCTTGTGGAATGCCGTGGAACCAGGAGCGTTTGCGGTCGATGTTGTAGGTTGTGAGTAAACCCATGGGGGACAGGCCTGCCCTGACGGCGCGGTGAATGGCCAGGATGCTGTCCTTTCCACCGCTATAGGAGGCAATGAATTGTTGTGACATTGTTAGGGCGCACCTTCTTCCATGATACGGTACAGAGTGGGTAAATTTAAGTGCGGGCGAAAGGCCAATGCGATGTGATCAAACTCGGTTTGCAGCAAATCCAGGTAGGCCGCGGTATCTCCTTGATAGGGCCCTTTGGAGAGCAAATCCCTGGTTTTCATATCGCCATGATGCAAACTGTCTTCATCCTCCAGCTTGTGCTCGATGTTGGGCAGAATGCCGAGGACGGGAAGCTGGCAGAGATCTTCAAGCATCGCCGCACCGTCTGAAAAGAGGGCTGGCTCTCCCATAAATTGATTGATGACGATACCTTTGAGCCGCCGCCGCTCCGCAGGTGTCAACAGCATGACCGTGCCATACAGCGAAGCAAAAACACCGCCGCGGTGGATATCGGACACCAACAAAACCGGCGCGCCTACGGCTTGTGCAAAGCGCATATTGACCACATCATTTTGCTTGAGGTTGAGCTCCACGGGGCTGCCCGCGCCCTCGATTACGACGATATCTACCTCTTGGCAAAGGCGGTGGAAGGCGGCCAGGATTTCGGAAAACGCCGGTTCACGGATGGAATCGAAACAGAGTTGATCGCTGGTGCCCTGTGCGCGACCGGAGAGGATGATCTCGCTGCCCTTGGCGTGAGGGGTTAAGAGGAGTGGATTCATGTCGCTGTGCGGCTCGCGGCGGCAAGCATAGGCCGCCAGGGCCTGTGAGCGGGCCATGCGGCAGCCGTCGGGCAGGACGTGGACATTACTCGATAGGTTCTGCGCCTTAAACGGTGCCACACGATAGCCGTCCTGTGTGAAAATTCGGCACAGAGCGGTTGAGAGCAGGGATTTTCCGACGCCGGAGGCCGTGCCTTGCACCATGATGATATTTGCCATATAGCCGCCCCTTTCCCTATGCCTGATTTGAGTCCATCTCCGTGTTTTTGTCGCCATACGAGGCAGGCAAAAAACTCTCCCACTTTTTTAAGCTTTTAAGCATGTATCCTGCCACATCCATACCGTAGGCAGCCGGCAAGGCCTGGCCCGCAAAGACCGTTGTACAAGGCCCATCGGCGCGGATGTACCCTTCGTCCAAGAGTAGGACGCGATCGGAGAGGAGCATGGCTAAATTGACATCGTGCAGTACGCCTATGGTGGTTTTCTGCGCGCGCTCTGACCACGCGCGCAGGAATTGTATCAATTCCACCTGAAAGCTGAGATCCAGATGGTTGGTTGGCTCATCCAACAAGATGATATCGGGATCCTGCGCCAAGATTTTAGCCAGAAAGACGCGTTGGAGCTGCCCACCGGATAGGGTGTCGGCATCCCGCTCGCGCAGGTCCCATAAGCCCAGTTGACGCAGCGCTGCTTCGACCGCCGCGCGATCGGTCTGCGAAATGCGCTGCAGGATGCTTTCACTACGGTGGACATAGCGACCCATCATGACCGTTTCGTATACGGTATAATTAAAATACAGCTGTGTATTTTGCGAGAGCATGGCGATGCGTTTGGCCAGATCTTTGCGTTTCATGGAACGAATTTGCTGGCCATCAATGCTCACTGTGCCCGTGTATGGCAGGGTGGCCGCCATGGCGCGCAAAAGGGTTGTCTTGCCGCAGCCATTAGGCCCAATGATGCTGATATTTTCCCCGGTTGCGACGCGAAAGGAGACATCATGCAGAACCGGCGCGCCGCCGTATCCCGCAAAGAGGTGCTCAACTTGTATCATGCGCGCTTCCTCCTTCCGCTGAAATAGAGATAGAGGAAAAAGGGCGCGCCGATGACTGCCGTGACCGCACCGACAGGCAGCTCCAGAGGGGGAATCAGCGTCCGGGCTGCCAGGTCACAGAGCACCATGAAAGCGCCGCCGAGCAGGGCGGAGGCAGGGACCACATAGCGGTGTGATGCACCCACCAACTTTCGTGCGATATGCGGGGTGAAAAGATCCACAAAGCCGATGATGCCCACAATGGAGACAATCGCGCCTGTGATCACCGCGCTCAAAGACAGCAAGAACCACTTCGTTCGCTTGGCGTTGACGCCGCTCGACTGGGCCTGCTCGTCACCCAAAGTCATGAGATCCATGGGCGCGGCGCAGCAGCAGACGGCAAGGATCCCAACCAGAACCAGTGGCAGCAGCAGTAACAGATGCCCCGTTGTTTTCATGGAGAAGCTGCCCATCTGCCAATAAATCAGACGCTGCAACTGCTCCTGCGAGAGCGCCATGATGATGGTAATCATGGCGTTGGCAAAGAGCGAGAAGGCCATGCCGGTCAAGATGATGGAGTGATTTTGCAGGTTGCGGTCAATTTTGGCGGCGACGCCCAGAGCCAGAAAGACCGTACCCAAGCCGGCGATCAGACCAAACAAGGGCAGCGTCAGTCCGCCGAACACAGAGATACCAAAGAGGATGGCGATGGCCGCGCCCAAGGCGGCGCCGGAGGATACGCCCAGGGTAAAGGAGGAGGCCAGTGGGTTACGCAGTACAGACTGCATCATCACGCCACTGACGGCCAGTCCGCTGCCGCAAACAAAAGCCAGGAGCGTACGTGGAATGCGGATTTTGAGCAAAATGGACTGCGTCACCGCATCAATATGTTCGTGTAAGGGGAGTGAAAATAGTTTGTTTAGCACCACATTGGCAGTGTCTCCCGGGGGAATGCTGACGCTGCCAATGCCCATCGCTAAGGGTAGAATGATGGCGCAGGCGACCAAAAGCAGCAGACAGATGCCGGTCTTTTTCATGCCGCGTCAAACACATCCGGATAGAGCGCCTGTGCCATTTCGGTGATGGCAATGATGATGGACTCATTGGAGCGGGAACTGGCGTTTTTATCAATGAGATAGACGCGCTTATTCTGTACGGCGCTGATGCTGTCCCAGCCATTGCGCTTGAGAATGTCTCCCACGGGGTCGTCCACATAATCAATATTGGTGAAGATGACCTCGGGGTTTTTCTGTAAGACCGTTTCCTCGGAGACGGCAACCCAGCTATCCTGATCACCCAAAATGTTCTCCGCGCCGAGCAGGGTTATGATTTCATTTAAAAAGGTGTCTTTGCCAAAACTGTATAGTTTCGGGTCGGATCCTATCTCGAAATAGACACGCTTTGGCGTCGTTTGCGCGCCGATTTTTTCTTGAATGGCAGAGATTTGCGCTTCCATATCACTGACGATGGTCTTGGCCTTTTCCTCTGTATTCGTGGCCTGACCGATAAAGTAAATATCTTGTTTGATGGCGTCGATGCTGGTGGAGGATGGGATGTAGGTCATACAAATACCCAGATCCGTCAGAGCGCGGAAGGGATCCTCGCTGTTGGCCCGGCTCATGCCGGTGGCAAAGATGATGTCCGGCTGAAGCTTGGCGAGGCTTTCGGTATCAGGTGTCATGAGGTCAAAGGTAGGCAGGCCTTCCGGTAAGCCTTCGATACCCACGGAGTACTTGTCCACGGCAATGAGGCGATCGGCAAGCCCCAAATGTACCAGCGTTTCCGTGATAGACGGCGCCATGGAGATGATACGGTTGAGCTGCTTGGGCAGGCGCAAGGTTTTGCCTTCACGGTCAATGAGTTCTAGGGCATCATTGGTAGGGGTGTCTGTGTTCTCTGGGGCCTTATTTGTTTGGCAAGCAGCCAGAGATATGCTAAGCGTTAGGGCAAGCAGCAGTGTGAGTGTCTTTTGTACCGTTGTCTTTTTCATGTTGTTCCTCCTGCAGATGTTTGTTTTTGGCTTGGGAATGAACATGCAAAAAAGAATGCCGCTGTCAAAAGGGGCCTGCAAAGGACGCTCCATCTTTTTGAAATCATACGCAACAGGCCCACTGCCGGTATCCTGTGGTGAAAGTGGGACTGCTGTATCACTTGCGCCCAAAGAGAGGACGAAGTAGGAGATGCGAGCAGCAGGTCGGAGCGCGCAAGGCGGACTTTACGACGAGAGTGTTTCTGTTCCTGTTTCTGTTGGTGGATACCCTATGCTTGCGCTGACGGACAAGCCGCTGTTTCATCACAGCGGCAGTTTGAATACAATAATAGGGAATGTTTTTTTCCAACTCAAAACAACATGTCAGGAGCGTGACTGAATTTGAACACTGATCTCTTATTGGTGGAGACCGGCCCGACCGGACCCACCGGCCCAACCGGACCCACCGGACCCACCGGCCCAACCGGACCCACCGGCGCAAACGGCACGACCGGCGCCACGGGCGCACGCGGCGTGACCGGCGCAAACGGCGTAACGGGCGGCACCGGCCCCATCGGCGGAACGGGCGCCACCGGCGCCAATGGCGTCACCGGCCCCACAGGCGCAATGGGTCCCACGGGCGCAAACGGCATTACCGGCGCCACGGGCGCACGCGGTGTCACCGGTGCAGACGGCGTAACGGGCGCCACCGGCCCCATTGGTAACACCGGCCCGACCGGAGCAAACGGCATCACGGGCCCCACTGGCGCGACCGGCGCAACGGGCGCCAATGGCGCGACCGGCGCCACCGGTATTCGGGGCGTGACCGGCGCCAATGGCGTAACGGGTGCCACCGGCCCCATCGGCAACACAGGCCCAACGGGCGCCAACGGCATCACGGGCCCCACCGGACCTGCCCCTGGTCAGAACAACGGACGCTTTAGTATCACGGCCGGTACACTTGTGGCCGAAGCGCCGGTCGTTTTCGTCCAGGATTTCCTCAACGGCACCGGCATCACATTCCTCACCGAGAGCACGTTCACCCTGGCGGCAGGGCATGCTTACCAGGTGTCCTATATCCTCAACGGCACAGTGACTATACCCGGCACCGTGGCGATCATGCCCCGTATTGACGGTGTAGATCAGCCCAATTTCTCTGTCTCGGAGGCCGTCACAGCGACCTACACCACGCCCAGCATGGCGGCTAGCTTCGTCGTAAACGCCACCACGACGCTGACGCTGGACTTCTTGTATCACTCTAACATGGTGATGAACACACCGCATGGTTCGGTTTCCATTGTAGAGGTGAGCTGAAAAAACAAGACAGGTCCAAAGCAGTAGGGGTGATGATTTTTGCACAATATATTAGACAGCACCAGCCATATAAGCGGTGCCGCTTTCACATGAAAAAACCACTAACCCCATATCCTGTGACGTTAGATGGAACCCTATTGGCAGGTCTTTCGGCTGAGACAGATACGCCCTTTTGCCTTCCCAAAGCCGGCGGCTTCAGTGGCTGACAAGTCCCTTAAGTAAAGGCTTGTCCAAAAAGAGCTCAGTCAACACGACAGCAGGACTGCTCGGGATTGGCACCCGATTCCCTATTATCGCAAGAAAACTTGCGCACCAATATTCGTCGTTATATTCAATTTTGCTTCCAAAGCATATCACAGTGCGGCGAGGCTTGTCAATGTCAAGCGTGTCAATGAAATGGAAAGGGCGGCGGGAAGATACCAACCGCCGCCCTTACGTTTTTTTGTTGTTGCACCGTTTAATGCAGTATGGCGGCCAGATCCGCTTCAGGGGTGGAGATGGGGCGGACATTCCATTGCTTCACCAGAATATCCAGTACGTTTGGAGAAAGAAAGGCCGGTAGGGTGGGGCCAATGTATATATTTTTGATGCCGAGAGATAGCAGGGTCAAAAGAATGCATACCGCCTTTTGCTCATACCAGGATAAGACCAGGCTAAGCGGCAATTCATTCACGCCGCAGTCAAACGCCTCCGCGAGGGCCAGCGCGACGCGTATGGCGCTGTATGCATCGTTACATTGTCCCATGTCCATGAGACGTGGCAGTGTGCCGATTTGGCCGAGGTCGAGGTCGTTGAAGCGATATTTTCCGCAGGCAAGGGTGAGGATGACCGTGTCGGCAGGGCTCTGTTTGACAAAGTCCGTGTAATAATTGCGGCCAACTCTGGCACCGTCACAACCGCCCACCAAGAAGAAGTGGCGGATGCTACCATCCTTGACGGCCTGGATGACCTGATCAGCGACCGATAAGACCGTGCCATGCCCAAAACCGGTTTGCAGCGTTTGGCCACCATTGATGCCGGTGATGGTGTGTGGTTCAGTATAACCGCCCAAGGTCAAGGCTTTTTTAATGACGGGAGAGAAGTCCTTGTCCTCTCCAATGTGAGTCATATTGGGGTAGGCCACAACGGAGGTGGTAAAGACCCGGTCGGCATAGCTGCTCTTTGGAGGCATCAGGCAGTTGGTTGTAAAAAGAATAGGGGCTGGCATGTGATCGAATTCGTTTTGCTGGTTTTGCCAGGCCGTGCCGAAATTTCCTTTTAAATGCGGGTATTTTCGCAATTCCGGATACCCATGCGCGGGCAGCATTTCGCTGTGGGTGTAAACATTGACGCCCTTACCTGCGGTCTGGTCAAGCAGGAGCTTAAGATCATGCAGGTCATGCCCGCTGATCACAATAAAGGGGCCGGGCTCGATTTGACAGGTAACGGATGTGGGAGAGGGCGTGCCGTATGCACCGGTGTTGGCCGCATCCAAAAGCGCCATACACTGGAGATTCACCTGCCCGAGCTCCATGGCGAGTGCCAGAAGATCCTCTATGGCGGGTGTTTCACCGATGGCAGCCAGGGCCTTGACAAAAAACGCATTGACGTCTTGGCTCTTCTTGCCCAGAACCCAAGCATGGTGTGCATAGGCTGCCATGCCGCGCAAGCCGAACAAAATGAGCGATTTGAGAGAACGAATATCCTCCGTATCTGTCCAGATATCCTGCATATTGTAGGCGCCTGGCGAGGGCTTCGTGGCGCAGCCGGCTGCCAGTTTGGCGGTCTGCTCCTGAATCAAAACAATTTTTTCTTGGATGTCAGCATCATCAAAACTGACATTGGTGACGGTGGTGAACAAGCCGTCGATGAGGATGCGATACACTGGTTCACTGGGCTGGCTATCCTGACAAACGCGGGCCAGTGCAATCAATTCCCCGGTGATGGCGTCCTGTAACTGGGCGGTGGACGGGCCTTTTCCGCAAATGCCGCTTACTGTGCAGCCCTGGCCTTTTGCAGTTTGTTCACATTGAAAACAAAACATAGACATAAGAGATACTCCTTTTCTGATTGGTATTCGATTTATGCGAAATGGTTGGATTTCCCGGTGATTTCCGTGATCTGAACCTCATACACAGCGGTACGATCGAGCAGTTTCTGGATGACACGGGGGGCAGTGGCAATACTGCTGGCCGCGTATTTCTCGCAGAGAGCATACAGCATTTTGGTTTTCTCGTCATCCTCCTCGACGCGCCGCACGGTTCCGAGAACCACGACGCTGTCAAATTCCGTCGTGAATTTCTCGGGCAAGAGTTTGGTGTAGCCGACGCAGCTCAGGCAGACATGTGGGTTGTGCGCCATGTTGTCGCACTTTTTTCCCTCCAGGGCGCAGTGAATGTACAACTTCTCATCCAGCATGACGGTTGAAATGGGGATGCAGTAGGGTGTGCCGTCGGGGTTGACGGTGGCTAAGGTGGCGAATTCACCGTGCCGCATCAGTTCGCGTGCAAAGGCGGTGTCGGTGCGTTTTTCTTCGTGATACATGTTTTATCCCTCCCGTATTTGGCCGTCTGTGGCAAGGATAGCCTGGCAATAGGGAATCCGTTTGCCGCAGTTGTTGATTGCTGTTTTGACGGCGTGCTCAATGCCCGAACAACAGGGCACCTCCATGCGCACCACGGAGACAGAGCGAATATCGTGTTGCTGAAAAAGCATGGTGAGCTTTTCGCTGTAATCGCCCTCGTCGAGTTTGGGGCAGCCGATCAGCGTGATCTTATCGCGCATAAACTCCTGATGAAAATTCCCGTGCGCATAAGCGGCACAGTCGGCGGCGATCAGAAGGTCCGCCCCCTCCAGATATGGCGCGCCCAGCGGCACCAACTTGATTTGTACTGGCCATTGCCGAAGTGCAGAGGACATGGGCTCTGACGGCGCTTTTGGCGTAGGCGAAACCGCGGGCTGCGCTGTTTGCAACACCCTGGCCTGACTGCCCGGGCAGCCGCAGGCAAGGGCAGACTGCTGGCTTGACGCCTGTGCCGTTTGAACGGCGACGGCATCATAGGCAGCCGCTTCACGCGTTTCAAATGTGATGGCGCCGGTGGGGCAGGCGGGCAGACAGTCGCCCAGTCCGTCACAGTAATCATCCCGCAGCAACTTGGCCTTGCCGTCCACAAGACCGATGGCGCCCTCGTGACATGCCGTGACGCAGAGGCCGCAACCGTCACACAAAGATTCGTCTATTTGAATGATGTCTCGTAACATATTTATTTCCTCCCTTGCTTTATTGAGCCCATCATACTATAATGAAACCAACAAATCTGTTGCTGCAACAACGGAAAGGAGAAATCATGAAAGAGATTTTTGGGAAAATAAAAGCCAACCCCTTGTTTGAAGGGATTGGCATAACGGACTTTGAAGCCATGCTGCGCTGCGTGGAGGGAAGTGTGCAGAGTTATCAAAAGGGGACGATCATTCTTTTGACCGGCAATCCTGTTGAAACCGTGGGCCTGGTGCTCGGGGGTGCGGTGCAGGTGGTGCGTGAGGATCGCGAGGGCAGGCAGAACTTGCTCACAGAGCTGCGCGAAGGGGAGCTGTTTGGAGAAGTGTTCGCCTGCGCAGGTATTTCGCACAGTCCGGTTACGGTGTTAGCGGTGGAGAATTGCGAGATTTTGCACATCAATTATCGCCGTGTGATCTCCACCTGCTCGTCGGCCTGCGTCTTTCATCAACGCTTGATTGAAAATATGCTGACGCTGCTGGCCCGCAAAAATTTGATGCTCAACCAAAAAAACGAAATCCTGTCCAAACGCAGCACCAGAGAGCGACTGCTCCTGTATTTTGACTTTTGCCGTCAGGGCGCCAAACACTTCACCATCCCGTACAACAGAGAGGAATTGGCGGCCTATCTGTGCGTGGAACGCAGCGCCATGTCAGCGGAGCTCTCACGCATGCAGCGCGAGGGCCTCATTCAGTACAAGCGCAATGAGGTAAGTTTGCTGTGATGTACGCAAGAGGCTTGTATAAAAATCATTGCTTTTCGTTGGGTTCATCTTTGCTGGATGTAGGGAAAAGACCATACACACAAATTCCGAGCCCTATAAACCCGCCAATACAGGATAATAGAGGGACAAAAGAGTTGAGGGAAATACCAAATAAAATGACTGCGATCCCTAAGAGCATGATACGAATGTCGTTCATTTCAAAAACCTCCTGATCTTCTTTTGTTTGTCAGCCAACTGCTTTTATGAAATGTTTGCTGCCTTTGTTGCTATCTCTTTTAACATACCATGGTGTATCCTGTGAGGCAATGGCATCATACGCGAAAATACAAGAACTTTGATAGATGATGAGCGACTTTAGATTGAGTTTTCCAATATCGGGCAGATACTACTTCAGTCAGTCGCTCCCCGTGTGGGGAGCGACCGGCATTTTGCGCAAAACATCTTCCATCTTTTCAAATTTCAATCCACGCTCCCCGTGTGGAGAGCGACCGTTGGATAAAATCATCACCGCCATAAAGGTTTTATTTCAATTCACGCTCCCCGTGTGGGGAGCGACGCTGGTACGTATATCAAAGTTGGTACTTATATCATTTCAATCCACGCTCCCCGTGTGGGGAGCGACGTATTTATCAATTACCGAGCGTGTCGCTAAAGTGATTTCAATCCACGCTCCCCGTGTGGGGAGCGACCGCGATGAATCGTACATCCTTATAAAATGTTCAAGCATTTCAATCCACGCTCCCCGTGTGGGGAGCGACTTAGAGGAAGATGAAGAAGAACCAATGCAAAATATTTCAATCCACGCTCCCCGTGTGGGGAGCGACCACGCCCCAATTGCCAAGCGTATAGACATTGTAATTTCAATCCACGCTCCCCGTGTGGGGAGCGACACTCATCAATATATTGTTTTACTTGTGGTTTATTATTTCAATCCACGCTCCCCGTGTGGGGAGCGACCAGGTGAGTATGTCAACATAACAAAGGACATTACAATTTCAATCCACGCTCCCCGTGTGGGGAGCGACTTCTTGATAATTTTGCAGAGTTTTGATCTAGTGTATTTCAATCCACGCTCCCCGTGTGGGGAGCGACACCCTGCCCTTTTATCTTTTTGGTACAAAGTATACTATTTCAATCCACGCTCCCCGTGTGGGGAGCGACGTATGTCAACATAACAAAGGATATAACGGACAACATTTCAATCCACGCTCCCCGTGTGGGGAGCGACGTATGTCAACATAACAAAGGACATAACGGACAATATTTCAATCCACGCTCCCCGTGTGGGGAGCGACAAATCGCGTTTGCAATTAGCTGGTCTTGGTCAGAATTTCAATCCACGCTCCCCGTGTGGGGAGCGACCGGGAGCAGGATGTATCTGTTGGCGACATTACTACGGATTTCAATCCACGCTCCCCGTGTGGGGAGCGACTGATGGAGGATGACGAATTATGAGCAGCTTGTACATTTCAATCCACGCTCCCCGTGTGGGGAGCGACGGCAAAAATGCATAATAATATCTTAAAGAAGCTGTAATTAATATGCACATTGCTGCGTGTGATGCTGTGGGCAAGTATATGAACCATATCATTTGAAAGGGGACGTGCATTTGGCTTAAATATGTGGTGCGAACCTGCTTATGTTTTACTGTGTGATTATGCTTCGCACCCTATATGATAAGTACGCCCTGAGGATCATAGGAAGGTTTGACACCGAAGTGCTCTATCTTTTTATTGTAATGATTTCCGAGATAGTAAAAACGCAGGCTATCCCGTTCTTCATCCATAATGGAGCACAAGACGGCCTGAAGGCTTCGGCACTGAGCAGCGTCCAAGAGGCACTCAAATACTGAGTTTTGTACGCGTTGTCCATAGTTGATGCACTGCTTTGCCATTTGCCGCAGGCGTCGTTTGCCTGCTGCATCTTCTGTATTAACATCATAAGTAATTAAAACCAGCATCATATCACTTCCACAAAAACGGTGGATAAGCATCCAAATCGCCACGAAGAAAACGAGCCAGCAGCAGTGCTTGCACATAAGGCAGGAGGCCCCACTGCATTTTTTCTCCCAAATAGGGATGTGTCAACACGTCCTTTTTTCGTTCTTGCCAGTTTTTCAAAAAATTGCGTCGCGCATCATCTGAAAGCAACACGGCGCCGCTCTCGCGCACTTCAAAATCGCTCGCCTTGACCATACGATTGTTGAGAATGGTTAGCACAAAACGATCCGCCATACAAGGACGCAGCTCCTCCATGAGATCAAGCGCTAGGGAGTTTCGTCCAGGCCGGTCTCGGTGAAGAAAACCAACGTAGGAATCCAGCCCCACACTTTCCAGTGCCGATGCGCAGTCGTTGGACAGCAGACTGTAGGCGAAGGATAGCATCGCGTTCAACCGGTCGAGTGGAGGACGACGGCTACGTCCACGAAAGAAAAATACTTCTTTGGCGTGTAGGATCATATCATCCAGAACACCAAAATATGCCGTTGCTCCCACGCCTTCCAGGCCGCGGAGCGAGTCCAAGGAATTCTCAGCTGCCACTAATGGCAGCAGATCTTTGAGCGTTGCGGAGGCCGATATGAGCTTCTCCGCATCCACACGCAAAGCATGATCGCGCCGTGTACGCTCGATACTCCAGCGGGCGTTATACAGCTTTCCGAATATCATTGAACGGGCCACATAACAACTCTGCATTTTGTCATCTGCCACACGATATTGTGTGCGGCGCAGCAGTACATTGCCGCTACTCTCTCCGCAAACGCGTGCGAGGAACCTGCCGCGTGGCGTACAAAAAGACAAACTCACGCCGCGTGCGGCACAGGCGCCCATCAATGCCGGTGAGGCCCCAGCGTAAGAAAACGATACAATGTTCACCAGAGTATGCAGTGGATAGCGTGCCACGGCTTGTTTTTCTCGGTTCGCGACCACATTTTCGCCGTCGAGTGATAAATAGATATCCTCAGAGGTGACGAACAAGGTGCCCAAAAGTTGCTTCATGGTGCATCCTCCATTGCCTTTGCCAGGTATGACGAAACGGTTTTCCCACGCAGCATAGCAGGCAGGCATAATTCTTTCAGCGAGCAGGCATTGCACGCCTTTGTCGGTTTCGACTTGGGCGTGTGTCCGCGCTGAAAAAGTTGATGCATTTCAGCCAGGCTTTCCCGTACTTGCTGCCGCAGCGTTTCGGTAAATGGAACGGTGGTTCTGCGATGTGTTTGGCCATAATAAAGCGCGCCCTCTGCAATGGTACAGCAAAGCATTTCCTCCAGGCACATTGCTTGGGCGCAAAGCTGCAAAGCATCGCTGTTGTGTTCGTTGGGCATACCGCGTTTGTATTCAACGGGGTAAGGTTGCCAAAAACCTTCGTGCCCAGTCAGCGGTACGCCGTTTAAATTGGCATGAAACTCCAGCACATCACACGTGCCGGAAATGCCAAGTGTTGACGAATGGACGTTCATGCCACGAGTGATAAGCAAGTCTCCGCGGCGTTCAGAGAAGCCCTTATCGTGGGCATGGGCATGCATGAGTGCGCCGTCGACTGTGCGGAAGTTTTCCGCCCACAGGTGTTCAATGTGAATGAGCGCCCATTGGCGACGGCAGAAGCGGAAATGTTGCAGCCCGGAAAGCTGTAAAAAATCCTCTTCTTTAAAGGCCATCTATGACCTCACATGACAAGCCTGGCAGTTCATCGAGCGTAATTTGGTAATCGTCCACGCTGGAAGGGATGTCAACACCTGGCTTGAGCGTGATCTGCACCGCGCGATGTACCTTTGCTGTTGAAAACTGCCCTATGGGGCAATTATGAGTGAACCAAAACAACTTGACGACCTCAGTGGATCCTTCGGGGCGCGCAGAGGAGGCATCGTTTTCAAACAGGGTGCGCAGGCACTCCTTGACGATCTGGGCGTCGTCCACGCTAAAACCCGTCTTTTCCGCCAACTGCACATTGATAGAGCCTTTTACTTTATAGAGACCAAAACGCACGAAATGTTTGGTGCCCATCGTATCGGAGCTGCGCTTTTCTGAGGGTTCACCGTTGACGCTTTTGGTGATCTGTATGGACTGCACCTCGACCGGGGACACGCTCACCGCCTGGTGCAGCGAAACCGGGCCGCGCACGCCAACTGAAACACCGCTCTTTTCGGTCGATTTAAAGGCAAAAACCTGTCCAAAACTACGCACATCCAGCCATGTTTCACAGGCGACCTTTGCGTATTCATCTCTATCCTTTATGCTGCCGACCATAGCACTTGCCCGCTCGCTGAGACTTTTAAACGCATCGTTGCGTCTCTCGTCCGACTGCACAAAAATGCTATGCCCAAGATCCTGCATCCGGTTACGAATTTTGCGTTTGATGCAAACATCGGAGATTTCGCCGAAACCCTCATAGTCCGTGCGGGGGCGGTTGCCGTTTAAGGGATCGCCGTTGGCGTTTGCCATGGTCACAGAGACCAGGGCAATAAAATCAACCTTATTCTGCAGCATACTCATGATCTGTTTCCTCCCTTGTGCTTGTTTTCTTCTGTGTCAGTGCGCTGCGTTGATGGTAATATCCAAGCAGGTAAACGTCTTCTAACTTGCTGCCAAGCATAGCATCTTTTGTCCCGAGTTTATCTGTAATTTCTGCAATGATATTTTTAAAATAGCTGCGCAAGCCGGGCTGTAAGTGGGCAAAGTAAGGGTTGAGCTGTTCGCTGATGATGCGCCATGCGTAAAGTGGGCGCGAAGAGAACATGGCTTGCATACGGATTGCGTTGGGTTCTCTGCCCTCATCGTGTTTGTAAGTGCTGCGCTCAACCTGCTCCGCTACGGCGAGCAGCCGGCCAAAGAGATAGCTGCGATCCGTGTTTGTTGTATCTAGTGCCAACTTCCATTCCTCCTTTTGCTTCCTGTCGTTGTGGTACTTTCGAATGGCCGCGCAGGCGGTCGATAAAACCTGTGCCCTGTTTCCGTTGCTAAATGCGAGAGGCGTACCCGCCCGCACGGCAAGCGCACGCACCATATCCTGCGGCAAGGCCTGTTTGTCAACGATGCAGTGAACCAGTTGCTGCACATGTTGACGCATTAAACGCTCATCGGTTTCAATAAACTGTGTGCGTTCGGTGCCAAAAGCACAGTTGACGATACGCCGGACCGAGGGCGCCCGGATTCCCCACTGTCCATAGTCCCAGCAGAGCGTTTCATACCATGATGTCACACGGTCCAAAAAGTCGGAACCCTTGAGCTCGTGATAATAGGTCACACTCAAACGGCCCGTAGTTGCGGCATCAAGCGCTGCGATGACCACATCCTGCTCTGCAAGTAAGGCCTGACGAGAACCACCCAGTGTTTTTTTTAGTTCCCGCTGGTAGCCGGCAAAGTCGGGGGCGCTGGTATCCGGCATATCCAGCAGGGCATAGGATGGTACCGCAATGCCCTCGGGATTCCAACAGAGAAAGGTGCGACCGCCGACTATCATGCCGTGATTCGCGGCAATAAAGCGCAGTGCGTGATGTGCCTTTTGCGACGCGTCGTATCCCACGCTGCCGGCTTGCCTGGCCTGTGTGAAACGCCCGCGGTAAGTATATCCAGCGCTGTCGTTGGCGGAAATCAATTTGGCGCCAAAATATGCTGATACAGTTCCCTTTGGATGGCTCTCGCAGACGGTGTCCTCCCGCCCGGTTATCAGACAGATATCGCGCGCATGATCACAACACAGTATGTGGTAGTAGGCGGCGTAGCAATCAAACAAGCTCTGATCCTGCCAGGTGGCGGTAGAGCAGCCATCCGGCGCAGGCAGGATCCGCCAGCGCACCATGCACTTTTCATATGCCGTAGCCTCGATCTTCCCGGCAGATGGCAAACCATTTTTGTCCAATTCGATCAAACCGACCGCGGCCAGGTCGGTGAGTATGTTGCCCTGCTCCACATAGCGTAACACCGCACGCACTTTGGCGTGGCTGTGGGCCGACTGCGCCCATTGTCGAAGTTGTTGCAGATAGGCCATATGCTTGTCTCCACCGTGCGGGGAGAGGTAGAGAAGCTGATCACAAAGTGGGTGCGGAGCGATCAAGAGACCGGACCGACTGCCCGACTGTGTGGTGGCAGGAATCATCGTCTTATTGTCGTCTTTACTGACTTTGTTGGCGCTTTGAAATATACCGTCCACTGAAATGCTGATTTCAATTTGTGCATTTTGAAGCATGTGAGACACAGGTGTCAGGGCTTCGCGCTCCGTTTCATAGGCGATGCCGGCACGGTGCGCTTGCGCCTGGTAAGTGCGGTATGCCGCCTGCAAAAGACCCACTCAATTCACCTCCGCGTCACCGGACGCTATGGCTTGGAAATTGCCCAGTTCCACACCAAAGTCCTTCATCTCCATTTCGCGTACCACGCGGACGACGGGGCAATCTTCTGGGCGGATGAAACGAAGCGTACCGGCCCGCATGACTGGATACCAAAATCGCACCGTCAGTTTCCCCGTTGTCTCGGGAGAGTAGGCTTCATCTGCATAGGTGATGCCGTGATACATCAGGCCGAAGGCGAGCTCCGGTGTGTTGTCATAGTGGCCTGGCCCGTCGCCGAACACGCAGGGCTCTACATAAGCCTGGCATTCCCGCGTGCCGAGAAAGACATCGCGTCGCCCACCGCGTTCGATCATGCGACGCGCGATGTTGTGGTGCTTGTGCTCATCGCGGTCATGGGCGAGCGTCGGGCGGTTTTCGTTCCACTCAAAATGCGCCCGCACTTGATAGCGGCATTGTTTGAGATAGGTGTAATACGAAAGGTCGTTTCCGCCACTGTACTTGATGGGGCGTATGCCTTTGACTTCCGTTTGTATGGGATTGATCACACGAACCGCATCGATGATCCAGGTCAAGGTGGGTTTCCAGTATACAGACGATAAAACGCCCTTGATGGCCTCGTAAGTTGGCACTTGTAAGGTGCATTTCTCACCGCCGATGCGCATGATTGGGTCGGAAAATAGGGCGTATGCACCGCTCACTTCAAACTCCACAGTATTTCTATATAACATAGGATACCTCCTGCCAGACTTCTTGATCGTTATTGAGCGTGAAACCCGTTTCCTCTGAATAATGGCCATATAGGGCAAGCGCCGCGCCGTCACAAATGAGATGCAGTGCATTGCTTTCCCGCAGCGCGTTGATCTCATAGTCATAGAGGGAAACGGTATATCGTGCTGCCTGTTTGAGCAGCGCGCTGCGCCGCGCCGCGTTGTGTATGGTCTGCGCCGCGCCCAGCTGCTCTAAATACAACGCACCTTCGCCATAGGAAACCAGAACATCAACGGTGTGATCTTCAAAGACGCGAAAGGCAGCGCCGGCGGTTTGAAACGCTTGACAAATGGTGTGAGGTGGTTTGTTTTGAAACGGTTTCAGCCCGACTTTGTTTTTGGAAAGCAGATCGAACAGCGTAGTTTCCAAGTTTGTGATGGGGTAGTCTTGGCTGTCCTGTTTCATTTCTGCGTAAAGACTGTGGTAATAGGCCGATATGGCGGCCTCGCTGGATAAATCATGTTGAAAAGCTTCGGGGCTTTGCGCAAAGCGCAAAAGCAGAGACTGTGTGGCCTGTTGTGCATGCAAAATGTCAGGCAGATGGCTCAATGACTCGCCGCGAAGATTGACGATGTATACCGGACAGAGCTTGCCAAATTCGCCGCCGCGGTTACAGCGCCCCGCTGCCTGCACGATGTTATCCATGCCGGCACAAATACGCACCACACAACCGAAGGAAACATCGACGCCGGCTTCCACCAGCTGCGTAGAAACGCAAATCACACGCGCCTTATTTTGCAAGGCTTCCTGAAGTTTTCGCATTGTTTCCATGCGATGCGCCATGCACATGGCGGTTGACAGATGGAACAGTTGTGCATCCCATCGCCATTTGAGCGCGCCGAATAAAGCGCGCGCCTCGGCCTTGGTATTGCAGATGAGCAGCAGGCTGCCCGCCTGCTTTGCGCAGTTTGCCGCGAAGTCTGCGAGCTCGTCCACGTCGTAACCTGCCGGGCGGCGGCGATCTTCTATTTGCGTGCGGTGAAAGACACGCCAAAGCGTTTCGTTAAGGGGGATTAGCTCGGGCGGCGTAGCAAAGAGAAGACGATGCGCCACCTGCTCGAGGCAGGGCTGTGTGGCTGAAGTGAGTACCACGGTTGCACCGCATGTATGAGATAAAAAATTGAGTGCCAGATTGAAGATGCCAAGCATATTTCTTGGGACAGACTGCACCTCGTCGATGACAATCACGCTGTCATGTAGTGCTGCCATACGGCGAATACAGGTGGTATTACCGGCAAAAAGCGTATGGAGCAGCTGCACCAAAGTGGTGATGACGATAGGGGAGTCCCAGTTTTCGATCAAGAGTTCATTTTCATCGAGTGCCTTGCCGTCTCCTTGCGCGCGCAGCAGGTTGGAATGATGCTCCAAGACAATGTCCTGCCCAACATAGTCACGGATGATGGCTGCGTTTTGTTCCAAGACACTGAGCAGAGGGATGATGAAAAAGATCCGACGCTTGCCATGCAACGCCGCCGCAAGAGCGTAGCGCAAGGAGGCCAAGGTTTTACCGCCGCCGGTGGGTACGGTCAGACGGTAGATACCAGACGCCCGTTCTGCCGCAGCGCGGCAGCTATCTGAAATGTGACGGCGGACTTGGTCAATCTCTGCCCGGACAGGTAACTGGGACAGTCGCACTTCCACGCGTGCTAGCCTGTCCGCCCAGAAGGTCGCATCAGCCTGCCGGTCTGTCTGCGTTCGATGGTGTAAAAATAGGGCCGTATCGAGGCGGTCACCCTCGATAACGGTTGCCAGCAATTGTCTTGCCAGGAGGGAGAGGTAGAACAAGGTCTCATCGACATCATGGGCGAGCGCTTTGCAGCGCGTGATGGCTGCTGCAATCTCTTCTGCCGAGGCCTGCCAGCGGGCATCCAATTCGTCCAAGCCCGCACAATGCTGCAAAAACTGTGTCTTTGCCTCCTCATAGTGAATGCCATCCGCGGTTATGCGATGGGCAAAGCCATCCACACCATCAGGAGACAGACAATCGAACGGCCCGTGGTGTCCCCCAATGGCAAAGCAAATGATTTCGCACGTTATGCTACTTGCTGCCTTGGGATCATGCCATCGTTCCCAAGCAAAACGAACGCCTGCAAAGGTGTGATTGACACTGCCGCGCTGCACGGCTTCACCCGCTACAGCACGCGCTAAGTATGATTGGAAGGCATTTGTGTATTTGCCCATGTCATGCAATAAGCCTGCCAAATATGCGGCTTTCTGTAAGCCTTCCGGCGCGGCGGCTTGTGCATATGCGGCGCAGCTTCGCAGGTGTTCTTCGACAGGTTGGGTATGCCAAGTGTTCGCTTCGTCCACATAGATATGTGCGAAATAACGCATCTGCCATTCCCCTCCATTGCAATGAAAATTTTATAAGAATAATACCATAATATTCTGTTTTTGTACATAATTATTTCAAATACGACATTTTTATATTTAAAATTGTGTAAATCGACTGAACTTTTGATGCATGCCCAGGCAGATATGGTGGAGACAGTGGGCGACAGGCGCAGCGGAGCATAACAAGAGAGGGCGAAAAGATGATCTCTTTTCGCCCTCTGTGTGTTTTAATTTTGTTACCAATCTTCACCAACGTATAAAGCATTCATACCCATAAACGATTCGGCTGTCATCACCAGGCCCATTTTGTAGCCATGCACAAAATTTTGGCTCGCGGTGAGCATATTGAGTTCTTCCTGTGCTTCGGCATACTTTTTAAACAAGTCTTTATCTTCGCCTCCGATTCTGCTCAGCAATTTTCCTTCTAAGTGCGCGCACAGTTTGATGGATTTGTCATACCTGGAGTTTCGATCGAAAGACTGCATTTCCGGCGATAGGTTGTCATATGCGAATTGTTCTAAAAGGCTCGACATAGTAAACTTCCTTTCCATATTAACACTGTTTTTGTATGTAGTAGAAACAAAAGGAGCCGACGGCGTTTCGCCAAGCCCCGGCGCAAAGCTTATAGAAGCCCTATCCAGCGCAGTAAGTAAACACAATCTTGAAAGCCTTGTTGATAGATGAATACTGCGTCAAAAGCAAAAGCCTCGTTTTTGGCAGCGTCAAATTTGTTGACCAGCTTGTAGTCGGCGCCCAGTTTTTCCTCAATCAATTTGTAAAGCGCAGCACACGCTTGCTCTCTGACGGTATAATCTGCATCTGTATGCTGACGCTCAAGGGCAAGGCAGGTACAGGCTTCGCTGCAACAATGGCGAAAGCTTTCCGCGAACGACCGATATCCGTGTTCCATAAAAACAATCCTTTCTTTTCACAACCGCTTGAAAGGACGCCACGCATAGTGTATAATATTTATGCGCTCTGTCCTTTCGACGGTTGTGCATTGGGGGGAGCGGCGGCTTGTTTGGTGATTGGGCGCCGCTTCCTCATTTTTTGTTTTTGAGCTCCCGAATACCATCCCGAATGCCTTCCGGGCGTTTTAACCCTTTGCGCTGGCAATAGTCCTCCAAAGTCTCAAAATCATCTTTATTTAGACGTACATCAACTTTGTAGGGCTTAGGGTCAGTAGTAGGGCGGCCCATTTTTTTAGGCAAGAAACATCACCTCACTTTTGCCTACAAATATATAGTAAAGGATTTGTAGGCAAAAGTCAAGCATAAAAAAAGACATCCGGGGGTGTCTTTTTAAAACGATTATATTAAACAGATAAACAGCTTATTGGTTTCGGAGGGAAAGATAGTGTGAAAGAAAACCGTCAGGGTTTTCTTTCGCGTGGAGCGAAGCGGATAACCCGCCCGCAGGCGTAGGCTTGCCCAGCAAGCCGCACCAAAAAAGAGAACACCCCAGAAAGGGTGTTCTCTTTTTTGGTGCCGGTGGCCGGACTCGAACCGGCACGCCATCGCTGGCGGTGGATTTTGAGTCCACTACGTCTACCAATTCCATCACACCGGCACAAGCGCAGCAAGGTTTGCTGCGTGCAAGTTATTATAGCATAGGGGAGGGGAAAGAATCAAGAGAAGATTTTGCGGAAAGGCAATTATTTTGCTGTGCCCGGGGGCAGTCTTATCAAGCCAGTGGCTGGGTGACGTCAGCGAGCCAGGCCGATTCTTTGGCGGTGAGGTGAGGACAGAGGGCGTCAAAGACCCTTTGATGGTAGGCATTGAGTGCGCGCAATTCATCGGGCGAGAGCTGTGCGGGGTCAATGGCATCGGGGTCAAAGGGCACGAGCGTCAGGGCTTCAAAGCCAAGAAAGCGGCCATAGTCGCTTTCGCCGCGCTGGACGCAGAGCAGAAGGTTTTCCAGTCGGATGCCATAGGCGCCATCCAGGTAGAACCCCGGCTCGTCGGAGGTGATCATGCCGGCTTCCAATACGGCGGCGCCTGCACCTTGTCGCCAACGGATTTGCTGCGGCCCTTCGTGGACGCTCAACAGGTAGCCGACGCCGTGGCCAGTGCCGTGGCGGTAGTCCAGCTGCATGGCCCAGAGCGGCGCGCGTGCCAGGTAATCCAGATTGGCCCCCGTGCAGCCGTGTAAAAACAACGCGCCGGCCAGATTCAAGTGGCCGCGCAGCACGGCGGTGTAATGCGTTTTCTGCTCTTGGGTGAGCGGGCCAAGGGCGAGGGTGCGGGTGCAGTCGGTGGTGCCCTCCAGATAGTGCCCGCCGGTGTCCATGAGCAGAAAGCCTTCTGCCCGGAGGGGGACATCGCTCTCCGGTGTAGCCGCGTAATGCACCAGCGCAGCGTGGGCGCCGTAGGCGATGATGGGAGAGAAGCTGGGGCCCAGGTAGTGCTCCTGTTCGCTGCGTAACGATTCCAGCAAAGAGGCGGCGGTCCGCTCGGAGAGATTTTGTGCCTGGTTACATTTGATTTGATACATCAATTTTGTGATGGCAAGGCCATCCTTAAGGTGCGCCAGTCGCATGTTTTGGATTTCTGTCTCATCCTTCACCGCCTTAAAGGCCTCAATGGGCGAGGGGCGGTCGAATACCTTCGCCGCCTCTGGCAGGCTGCTACGCAGATGATCATTCACGCGCCGCCCGTCCAATAGGATGCGCTGATCAGGTGGGCAGGCTGCGGCGTAGGCATACACATCTTCGTAAGGGCGCAGGCTGACGCCGTAGGTTTGCAGCGTTTGGCGCAGCGTTTCGGAAAAAGACGCCGGATTGGCAAAGAGCAGGGCGTCATCCGGCGTAACGGCCATGAAAGATAAGATCACAGGGATGGTCTCAATGTCTTTGCCGCGCAGATTGAGCAGCCAGGCGATCTCCTCCGGCGCAGCCAGCAGGCAGCAGTCTATCTTTTGTTTTTCCAAGGCCGTCCGCAGGCGCGTGAGTTTTTGCGCACAAGTGGCGCCGCTGTAAGCCGCTGCCAGAAGCCAAGCAGGCGTGGCGGCAGGGGGCGGGCGATTTTGCCAGATAGCTCCGACCAGGTCCAGGTCGGTCCGGCAGTACAGCTGATGCTCGCTGAGCAGTCTGCGCAGCCGTTGCCCCTCTCTGGCGCTGACACAACGCCCGTCAAAGGCCAGGCATGCGCCGGCTGATAAGCGCGCGAGGACGGTTTGCTCCAAGCTTGGCGTATCCGCCAGCCCCTCACGCATGAGCGTGATACCGCTACCTGCTAATTCTTGCTCTGCTTGCAAAAAGTAACGCCCATCGGTCCAGAGACCGGCCCAGTCCGCGCAGACCAGCAAGGTGCCGGCCGAGCCGGTAAAACCGGATACATAAGCACGGCAGGCAAAATGCGCGCCGGTATACTCATTGCCGTGAAAGTCCGACGAGGGGATGAGCACGGCCTGAATACCCTGCGCGTGCATGGCGGCGCGCAAGGCGCAAAGAGGGCTTTGCATGAGGATCACACTCCCTTATTGATATAGAATCAAAGATAACCCAACGAGCGGCAGAGGAACATCCAAAACGTCAGCGTAAAGGCGGAGAGCAGCGTTGTGATGACGATGACACTGACCGATAAAGAGCCGTCATGGCCCAGATTCTTTGCCATGATGTAGCAGGTGGGGGTGGCTGTGCTGCCCAGCATAATCAGCAAGGCCAGCAATTTGCTGTTCGAAAAGCCGAGCATGATGGCAAGGGGCAGGAAAAGCGCGGGCAGGATCAAGAGCTTGATGGAGGATGCCAGGCTGGAGAGCTTGAGATCCTCCACGGCATTGGTGCCCTGGAAGCTGGCGCCGATGGAGAGCAGCGCCAGGGGGGTGGTCAAGGAGGCGAGGCTGTCCATTGTTTTCTGTGCGATGGAGGGCAGCTGCTGACCCAGGCCGAACAGAGAGGCGAAAAGCCCTAAGAGTATGCCCCAAATGATCGGGTTTTTTGCCACGGTGATCAGCGCATGCCGCAGCTTGTGGCCGAATGTATTGTTTTTGGCGAGCGGGCCTTCCATGGTGAGAACCAAGATGGCATAGAAGTTAAACAGCGGAACGCTGCCCAGGATCATCAGCGGCGCGGCGCCGACCGTACCGTACACGCCTTTGATGATGGCATAACCCAAAATGGCGGCGCTGGAACGATAGGAAACCTGTACAAATTCACCCACGACCTTACGATTGGTCAAAAAACGACGCGCCAAAAACCAGAGCATAAAGAAAATGATGGACGTGACGCCCGCACAAAACAGGAGATAGGTCAAATCAAAGTCTTTCTGTAAATCCGTGCCGGCCAAGTCGGAAAAAAGCATGAGCGGCAGGGTGACATGAAACACCAGCTTATCACAAGTCTGACAGAAGGCATCGTTGATTAGCTTCCCGCGATAGAGCAGGTAGCCAATGACAATGAGTAAAAAAACAGGGATGGTGCCCTGTAAGCTGAACAAAAGGCTATCCATATAAGCTTTAGACCTCCTATCTTTACCCGGAAAGAACAGTGAGAAAGCTGACCGGTTGCTTTCCATCATACCATAGAATGAAAGCCGGGAACAAGAGGGGGCGAGGGTTTTGTGCAAAGGAGAGGAAAATAGGTATGTTGACAATATGTTGTAAGTTTGGCGGGGATGCAACCAAGTGAAGGGGTGGCTTTCGGTGATAATCTCCAAGTCAAATGAAAGGAAAACATGCATTATTGCAATTTTTGATCAAAATGGGACAGGATGATTGACACATACCAGGTGAAGTGATATCTTTAAACTACCAAAGCAAGGATGAGGTAACGAGGATGAGCCAGTTTTTTGCACGAATTCAGGTACGACTGCTTCACATGATTCTAGTACTGGTAGAGGGTACGGGAATCGTGTATTCGGTCATATCTGCAAAAGGTTGTAAGGCGTAAGAATCGAGACGGGGCATTTGATCCAGACAAAAGAACCCTGATCCCTCGTTCATTTTTACCAGTCGTTTACAAGCTCTGCGGTCTGACACATTGACTGCAGGGCTTTCATTTTTAGGAGAGGAAGAGATCGCATTATGGAAATGAACGGCGCAAAAATATTGATGGAATGCTTGCTGGAGCAGGAAGTGGATACCGTTTTCGGCTACCCCGGCGGTACCATTCTCAATGTTTACGACGAGTTGTACCATTACTCTGACCGTATTCATCACATCCTGACCTCCCACGAGCAAGGGGCGTCGCACGCGGCGGACGGTTATGCCAGAAGCACCAACAAAGTGGGCGTTTGCTTTGCCACCTCCGGCCCCGGCGCAACAAACCTGGTGACCGGCATCGCCACGGCATATATGGATTCTTCGCCCGTGGTTTTTATCAGCTGTAATGTCCTGGAGACGCATATTGGCAAGGATTCTTTTCAGGAGGTTGATATCGTTGGCATTACGATGCCGATTACCAAGTGCAACTATTTGGTGCGCGATGTCAACAAGTTGGCCGATATTGTCCGCGAAGCGTTCGCCATTGCCCGCGGCGGTCGGCCCGGCCCCGTGTTCATCGACATTTTGAAGAATGTCACCTCGGAGACCGCGGATTACACACCGCTGCCCCGAGAAGAACACCACAAAAATGGCCGCCTGGGCGCCTTAATTCGCCGCGCATCGCACGACCTGAAAGCACCTGAACCGGATCAAGGCGACTTGGATCATTTGCTTGAAATGATTGCCGTGGCAGAAAAACCGCTGGTGATTTGCGGCGGTGGCGTGGTGCGCAGCCGAGCGCAAAAGGAATTTCAAGCTTTTGTGGAGAAAATCGACTCACCCGTGGCGGTGACGCTCATGGGTGCAGGTGGCATTGCAGGCCGCAATCCGCTGGTGACCGGTATGATCGGCATGCACGGCACACAGGCATCGAATACGGCTTGCGACCGCTGCGATCTGCTGATTGCCTTCGGCTGCCGCTTCTCTGACCGCGTTTACCTGCAAAAGTCAAGCTTTGCCCGCAATGCCAAAGTGGTGCAAATTGACATTGACCGTTCGGAGATCAACAAGGATGTGCTCACCGACCATCACATCATTGGCGACGCCCGCCGTGTGCTGTCCCTGCTCAATGAAAAGGTTCCCACGTCAAAGCACCCGGCCTGGAAAGAAGAAGTGTTTTCCTTCCGCACCGAGACGGTGTACGATGCCAGCTCCGAAACCCTCAACCCCAAGCAGATTCTGACCAGCATTGCCAAAATTATGCCGCAGGACACCATCGTGGCAACCGACGTCGGGCAGCATCAAATGTGGGCGATCCAGCACTTTCGTTTTGATTATCCGGGGCAACTGCTCACGTCCGGCGGTTTTGGCACCATGGGCTTCGGTCTGGGTGCGGCCATCGGCGCAAAGGCGGCGCATCCGGACAAGGCGGTCATCCATATCACGGGCGACGGTTGCTTCCGTATGAACTGCAATGAGCTGGCAACCGTCGAGCACTATCAGCTGCCGGTGATCACTTGTATCTTTAATAATCAGACGCTTGGCATGGTGCGCCAGTGGCAGACCTTGATTTATGACAAACGCTACTCGCAGACGGACCTGACGCACGGTCCCGACTTTGTCAAACTCGCGGCGGCCTATGGCTTAAAGGGCAAACGCGTCACCAACGTGGCGGAGATGGAAGCGGCGCTGGCCGAAGCGCTCACTTGCGGCTGCGGATATGTCATTGATTGCGCGATTGAGACCGACGAATTGGTGCGTCCCATGGTGCGGGCCGGGACACATATCACCAACTTCCTGATTGATTAAGAAAGGTGGCGGCTGTTATGGGAGAAATCAAACGACACACACTGTCTGCGCAGGTGGACAATGAAGCCGGCGTTTTGTCGCAGGTTTCACGCCTCTTTTCCCGCAAGGGGTACAACATTGAATCTCTGGCCGTGGGCACGACCAGTTCTCCGCTCGTGTCCCGTATCACCATAGAGGTTTTATCAGATGCCTGGCATGTGGAGCTGCTGTGCAATCAGCTCAGAAAGCTCCTGCCGGTGCACTCGGTGAAGCTGCTCGAAGCCACGCAGTCCATTCGGCGTGAGCTCGTGCTCATCAAGGTCAACGCGCACAGCAGCGATGCGCGCAATGAGGTCATTCAGGTGGCCAATATCTTCCGCGGTTCCATCATTGACGTTTCGACCGAAACCCTGACCATCTCTCTGATTGGAGATGAAAAGAAAACCGAAGCGGCCTGTAAGCTGTTAGAATCATTTGGCATCATCGAGCTGGTGCGTACCGGTATGGTTGCGCTGGAGCGAGGACAATATACCATCGACGAAGACACCAAAGAAAAAGGAGAATTTAACTATGGCAAAAATGTATTATGAGAAGGATTGTGACCTGAGCAAATTGGACGGCAAGGTGGTCGCCATCATCGGTTACGGCTCCCAGGGACATGCACATGCCCTGAACCTGCGCGATTCCGGCGTCAATGTCATCATCGGCCTGCGCAAGGGCGGCAAGTCCTGGCCTCTGGCAGAAAAGGACGGCTTTGCCGTTTATCCCGTCGCCGAGGCCACCCAGAAGGCTGATGTCATCATGATTCTCATCAACGATGAGGCCCAGGCTGATATGTATAAGAAGGACATTGAACCCAACCTGACGGACGGCAAGGCCCTGGCGTTTGCCCACGGGTTTAATATCCGTTATCAGCTCATCGTGCCGCCCGCCGGTGTCGATGTCTTTATGGCAGCGCCCAAGGGCCCCGGCCACACCGTGCGCTCCCAGTACACCGCGGGTAAGGGTGTGCCCTGCCTGATCGCCGTGGAGCAGAACGCAAGCGGCAAGGCCTATGATACGGCGCTGGCCTACATTGCCGGCATCGGCGGCGCCCGCGCGGGCGTGCTGGAGACCACGATGAACGAGGAGACCGAGACGGACCTCTTTGGTGAGCAGACGGTTCTCTGCGGTGGCCTGGTCGACCTGATGCGCTGCGGTTTTGAGACCCTGGTGGAAGCCGGTTACGCCCCGGAAAACGCCTATTTTGAATGTATCCACGAGGTGAAGCTCATTGTTGACCTCATCAATAAGGGCGGCGTGGCTGCGATGAACTTCTCCATCTCCGATACGGCCGAGTTTGGTGAGTATGTCTCCGGTCCGCGCGTGCTGCCCTACGAGGAGACCAAGAAGAACATGAAGGCAGTGCTGCGCGATATCCAAGACGGCACCTTTGCCGGCAAGTGGATTGCCGAAAATAAGAACGGCCGTACCTTCTTCAACTCCAAACGTGCCGAGATGGGCAAGCATCCGATGGAAGTTGTGGGCAAGGAGCTGCGTGAGCACATGCTCTGGAAGAACGACGCAGATCTCGACACCGCTTCCACCTGATACAGTATCTTGCCAGTTGCTTTTCGTAAAAAAAGCTAGATCAAGTTTCCATCCGGGGGAGTGTATCTTCCCCGGATGGGGATGGACTGAGCGCTTTTGATAAAAAGCGTTGATTCGATCCGGCAGGGAAGGTAAAGAAGCCACCTGCCAGCTCTCCGATACTAATTTTCAGGAGGTATTATGATGCGTTCAGATCAAGTGAAAAAAGGCGTGGAGCGTGCGCCGAACCGCAGTCTGCTCTACGCGCTCGGCTTGACGGAGGAGGAACTCTCCCGTCCGCTCGTCGGCGTTGTCAATTCCTATAATGAAATTGTGCCGGGTCATATGAACCTGGATAAGATTGTCGAGGCGGTCAAGGCCGGTGTACGCGCGGCCGGTGGCACGCCCATTGAATTCCCGGCCATTGCGGTCTGCGACGGCATCGCCATGGGCCATGAGGGCATGCGCTATTCGCTCGTGACCCGTGACCTGATTGCCGACTCCACCGAGGCGATGGTCATGGCGCATCAGTTCGACGGGCTGGTCATGGTGCCAAACTGCGACAAAAATGTGCCGGGTTTGTTAATGGCGGCGGCGCGTTTGAATATCCCCACCATCTTCTGCTCGGGCGGTCCCATGATGTCCGGCAAGATGCAGGACGGCTCTCAAAGCTGCTTGAGCAGCATGTTTGAGGCTGTGGGTGAGTACCATGCGGGCAAGCTCGATGAAGCGGGCGTGCAGCGCTATGTGGAAAACGCCTGCCCCACCTGCGGCTCCTGCTCCGGTATGTACACGGCCAACTCCATGAACTGCCTGACCGAGGCCGTCGGCATGGCGTTGCCCGGCAATGGCACCATTCCCGCCGTCTACTCCGCGCGCCTGCGTCTGGCCAAAAAGACCGGTATGCAGATCATGACTTTGATTGAGAAAAACATCTGCCCCCGCGATATCATGACGCCCGCTGCCCTGCACAACGCGGAAACCGTGGACATGGCGCTCGGCTGCTCCACCAACACCATGCTGCATCTACCCGCCATCGCGCATGAAGCGGGTGTGACGCTGGATCTGGATGCCACCAATGCCATCAGCGCAAAAACGCCCAACCTCTGCCACCTGGCGCCCGCAGGGGACACCTTTATGGAAGATCTGGATATGGCGGGCGGCGTGTACGCGGTGATGAAGGAACTGACGAAGAAAAACCTGCTCGACGAGAGCGTGATGACCGTAAGCGCAAAGCCGCTCAAGGATGTGCTCCAAACGGTTCAAAATACCAATCCCGCTGTGATTCGCCCGATCGAGAATCCCTATTCGCCCAATGGCGGCATCGCGGTGCTCAAGGGCAACCTGGCGGTGGATGGCTGCGTGGTCAAGCGTTCTGCCGTGGCGCCGGAAATGATGCAGCATGAGGGGCCCGCCCGTGTCTTTGACTCGGAGGAAGCGGCCATCACCGCCATCTATGGCAAGAAGATTCAGGCCGGCGATGTTGTGGTCATCCGCTATGAAGGCCCGCGCGGTGGCCCCGGTATGCGTGAGATGCTCAATCCGACCTCTGCCATCTGCGGCATGGGCCTGGGTGAGTCTGTGGCGCTCATCACCGACGGGCGTTTCTCCGGCGCAACCCGCGGCGCGGCCATAGGCCATGTGAGCCCCGAGGCGGCAGCCGGCGGTCTGATCGCCCTGGTGCAAGAGGGTGATACCATCGCCATTGACATCAACAGTTGCAGCATTGTGCTGCGGGTTTCGGAGGATGAGCTGGCCCGCCGTCGCGCCGCCTGGCAGGCGCCCGAGCCGCGCGTCAAGACCGGCTACCTGGCCCGCTATGCCAAAATGGTGACCTCTGCGGATAAGGGAGCGATCCTGTCCATCTGATGCATGAAGACCGCGCGTACAGCAGCTTTGCGGATTATATAAGAGGAGAGTGGAAGCAGTGCTTGATATCCAAGTGACAAAAACAACAAAACCAAAAGCCAAGCCGGAGGGCCCCTTGGGCTTTGGCAAATACTTTTCAGATCATATGTTCATCATGGATTATACCCAGGGCAAAGGTTGGCACGATGCCCGTATTGTGCCCTTCCAAGATATCACCCTCTCGCCGGCCAGTATGGTGTTTCATTACGGCCAGGAGATGTTTGAGGGGCTGAAGGCGTATCGGGGAGAGGGCGCCGCCTGCTATCTGTTCCGTCCGGAGATGAATGCCAAGCGCAGCAATATGACCAATGACCGCATCTGTATCCCGCGCGTGCCGGAAGATGATTATGTGCAGGCCGTGCACGCGCTGGTGCAGTTGGATCAGGACTGGATCCCCTCCGACCCGGGCACCTCGCTTTATATTCGGCCCTTTATCATCGCGACCGAGCCCTACCTCGGCGTGGATATCTCAAAAAACTTCCTCTTTATGATCATCCTGTCTCCGAGCGGCGCGTATTATGAGAGCGGCCTGGCCCCCGTGGGCATCTGGATAGAGGATGACTATGTGCGCGCCGTCAAGGGCGGCATGGGCTTTGCCAAGACCGGCGGCAACTACGCCGCCAGTATGGCCGCGCAGGTCAAGGCGCACGACGCGGGGTATTCCCAGGTTCTGTGGCTGGACGGTGTGGAGCGCAAGTATGTGGAAGAAGTGGGCGCGATGAATATCTTCTTCAAAATTGACGGCAAGATTGTCACGCCGCAGCTCAACGGTAGCATTCTGCCCGGCATCACGCGTGACTCTGTCTTAACGCTCTGCCGGTCGTGGGACCTCGCAGTCGAGGAACGCCTGGTGTCCGTGGATGAACTCTTGGCGGCGCAGGCCTCCGGCAAATTGGAGGAGGTTTTTGGTACCGGCACGGCGGCCGTCATTTCGCCCGTTGGCAAACTGCGCTATAAAGACGATGTGATGACCATTGGCAAGGGGGATATCGGCCCCATCAGCCAGAAGATTTATGATACCGTCACCGGGATCCAACTGGGTAAGCTGCCGGATCCTTTCGGCTGGCGTTATACGGTATAAATGATGGATCAGCTCTTTTCAAGTTTGCTCTTGTACAGTGATTTGGGGGAAAACAGCATTTTGCAGAACCTCGCGGGGGTGTTGCGTGATTGGCAAGAGCATGAGCAATCGCGTAACAACCTGCGCCGCAGGACCTTTGTACAGGTGAAACGCTTGCTCGATCTGGCCACTCGTTTTGGCTTTGATGAAAACCTCTGGGCGAACTATTTGACTTTCCTGCTTATGACGAATGAAAATTCGTTCAGCCTCACTTGTGAGCGCGTCGGCGCGCGGGAGGGCTCTGTGAATCGCTTTGCCCTACAGGATCTGGCGATTTTTTATCAGCTGTTCCACTATGATTTTTCCTCCCTGGAAGCCGACCTTGGCATCGACTGTTTCCGCACCCTGACACAGTATCGCGCGATTCCCAAACAGGCGCGCAGTTATCACAAGGCCGTGGGGGAGCAGGTGCGCTCTCTATCTCGTGCCTTTTTGAACGCCAAGAATGCGCAGGAGATCTTCGACATTCTGACGAACTATTACCGCGATGTTGGCGTGGGCTTATTCGGCCTGGAGCGCGCGTTTCGCATCCGCTGGGACGATTATGCGCCTGCGTTTTTACCCATCAGCAACACCGATGGCGTTTTGCTCTCGGATTTGGTGGGCTATGACCTGCAAAAACAGCAGCTCAGGGACAATACGGAGGCCTTCTTGGCCGGCCGCACCGCCAACAATGTGCTGCTCTACGGCGATAGCGGTACAGGCAAATCCTCCAGCGTCAAGGCGCTCATCAACGAATATTCCGACCGCGGCCTGCGCATGATTGAACTGTATAAGCATCAGTTTGCCGCGCTCTCGTCCGTCATTGCCGAGATCAAAAACCGCAACTATCGCTTCATTCTCTTCATCGACGATCTCTCGTTTGAAGAAAACGAGGTGGAGTATAAATACTTAAAGGCGCTCATTGAGGGCGGCGTGGAGACCAAGCCGGAAAATGTCCTGCTCTATGCCACATCCAACCGCCGCCATCTGATTCGGGAAACCTGGCATGATCGCAACGATACAGAACTGCAGGGCGATATCCACCGATCCGATACAGTGGAGGAAAAGCTGTCGCTCTCCGCGCGCTTCGGGGTGCAGATCAATTACAGCACGCCCGACCGGGAGGCGTTTTACCGCATGGTTTCCACATTGGCCGAGCGGCACGGTTTGCAGATTCCCGACCAGACGCTTTTTGCCCAGGCCAACCGCTGGGAACTGCGCCATGGGGGCATCTCCGGCCGCACGGCCCAGCAGTTTATCAATGACCTGGCAGGCAAACAAGTGGAGCAATAACACCAGACCGGGGAGAAAAGCAGTCTCTACCTTCGCGCAGGCTAAAGGGGAAGGCTGTTTTTTCATTCCGGATAAGAGGAGTAGGACACGATGATCAGCTTAGATAAAATATACCATGCCGCCTTCGTCCTCAAGGGCATGGCGCGCCGCACCGACCTCATAGACGCGGCCAACTTGGGAACAGACGCGCACCTCTATTTAAAGACGGAAAATTTGCAGATGACCGGCAGCTTTAAGCTGCGCGGCGCGTATTACAAAATCAGTCAGCTGAACGAGGAAGAAAAAAAGGCCGGCATCATTGCCTGCAGTGCAGGTAATCATGCGCAAGGCGTGGCTTTGGCCGCGACGAAGATGGGTATTCGCAGCGTGGTCTGTATGCCGGACGGCGCCCCGATCAGTAAGGTCGAGGCGACCAAACGCTTTGGGGCAGAGGTGGTTTTGGTCAAGGGCACCTATGACGATGCCTATACCGAGGCCTGCCGCCTGCAAAGTGAAACCGGCGCGACCTTTATTCATCCCTTTGATGACGACGAGGTGATCGCCGGGCAGGGGACCATTGGCCTGGAGGTTTTGGAGCAGCTGGCTGATGTGGACGCGGTGCTGGTGCCCATAGGCGGCGGCGGACTGATCTCAGGTGTGGCCTATGCCATCAAAAACTTGAATCCGAACATCAAGGTGTATGGCGTACAGGCGTCTTTGGCGCCCAGCATGCTCAAAAGCGTGGAGAGCGGCAGCGCGGTGACCTTGGACACGGTCTCCACCTTTGCCGACGGCATCGCCGTGAAGCAGCCGGGTGAGAACACCCTGGCGCTTGTCCAAGAGTATGTGGACGAGATTGTGTCTGTGACGGAGGATGAGATCGCCGCGGCAATTCTCATGCTCATCGAAAAACAAAAGCTGATTGCCGAAGGGGCAGGCGCGGTGGGTGTGGCCGCTGCGCTGTTTGGCAAGCTGCCGCTCAAAGGGAAAAAGGTGGTCTGCATCCTCTCGGGTGGTAACATTGATGTGAATATTCTCTCCCGCGTCATTACGCGCGGTCTGGTCACGAGTGGTCGCAACACCACCATGCAAATTGCGCTGGAGGATAAACCGGGTCAGCTGCTCGGGGTCAGCCAGATCATCACCGAATGCGGCGGCAACGTCGTGAGCGTGCACCATGAGCGCTCGGATGCCAACATGGCCATTTCCAGCTGCTTTCTGACCATCGGCATGGAAACGCGTGACTTTGAGCAAATTGAGCAGATCAAGCAGACGCTCGGCCGTGCGGGTTTCCATGTTGTGCCAGAACGCTAAGAGAAATCGATGCGATACGAGAAAACTGGCAGGATGAACACAAATGAGGAGGCAAACATATGAAAGTCATCAGCACAAACCAAGCGCCCGCGGCCATAGGGCCCTACTCGCAGGCCCTGGACCTGGGCAATATGGTGTATCTCTCCGGGCAGATTCCGGTCAATCCCGCAACGGGTCAGATGCCTGAGGACATTGAGGCGCAGACCAAGCAGGCGATGGAAAACGTGACGGCGGTGCTCAAAGAGGCCGGACTGACACTGGCTCATGTCGTCAAGACGACGATTTTTTTGGCCGACCTGGGCGACTTTGCCGCCATGAACGCCATCTATGAAAGCTTTCTGGCCAAACCCTATCCCGCGCGCAGCTGCGTGCAGGTAGCAGCCATCCCCAAGGGTGCCAAAGTGGAGATTGAGTGCATTGCAGTGCGCTAAAAAGCCTGCCCTTGTCTGCATTTTGTGATGACGCTTGCATCAAATCAAAAGGACGGATACGATGGTATCCGTCCTTTTCGTGTCCGGGCAGCGAGGATAGGAATATCACCAAACTATGTCGAAGCCGTGAAGTTTTTTTTAATGTTGCGGATATTTTGATTCTAACTATTGACAATGAGAATATGAAGTGTTAGAGTATCTTTGGCACTCGATAAAGATGAGTGCTAAAAACGAAGGGAGCTGTCGGTATGGAACTTTCGGAACGCAAGAAGAAAATCCTGCGCGCCGTGGTGGAACAGTATATCCAAACCGCAGAGCCGGTTGGGTCAAAGGCCTTGGTGGAAATGGGCACCTTGCAGGTCTCCTCCGCCACCATCCGCAACGAGATGGCGGAACTCGAGGAAATGTGCCTGCTGGAGCAGCCGCATACCTCTGCGGGCCGTGTGCCGTCTCCCTTGGGTTACCGTATCTATGTCAACGAATTGATGGAGGCGCATCGACTGAGCCTACAGGAGACGCAAAGCATCAATGAAGCCCTGCATCTGAAGATTCGGGAGATGGATCAGGTGATGACGCAGGCGGGTAAGATCATTTCCCAGTTGACCCGCTATCCCACCTTTGCCCTGACAACGGCAAGCGGCCAGGCGACCATACAACGCTTCGATCTGCTGACGGTGGATCGCAAAGCCTTTATCGTGGTGGTGCTGACCAGCAATCAGGCGGTGCGTAATAAGCTGCTCCACTTGTCGGAGGAGATGCCGGAGGCGCAGCTGTCTCTCCTGAGCACCTTGCTCAATGCTTCCTTTACAGGCAAGTCGCTCGAAGAACTGCCGCTGGAGTTGGAGCGCATTGCTTCGCACGCAACGGGAGAAGTGCTCAAACTGATCCGACTGGTCGTTGACTTTGCCCTGGAGGTACTCAAAGAGCTGGAGGGCAGCGTGGTACACACTTCCGGGATTCAGAACCTTTTGGCCCATCCGGAATACCAAAGCCTGGACAGTGCAGGCCCGCTGATGAACTTCCTGTCCGAATGGGGTGAGAGTGTCAATCTGCCTGCCCCTCAGAATCAGGATGTGCAAATTCTGATCGGGCCGGAAAATGTAGCCAGTGAACTGAAAAACAGCAGTATTATCATGGCGCGCTATGATATCGGTGATAATATGCAGGGCGTGATCGGCGTGGTCGGTCCGACCAGAATGGATTACGCCAAGTTAGCCGCACGACTATCTTATTTTGCAGAAGGTCTCTCGCGTATGTTTGGAAAGGGTGAATTGCCCGGACAGACAGACGAAGAGAATAAATAGACAGCCATACTGCGCAGACTACTTGCGTCGTATGCCATAACAGCAAGGGGGGCTTAGGGCCAATATGAGTCAGGAAAACTTAGAAAAAGAGCAGTCGGAACAGGAAGAAGCCGTGGAAGCGACTGTTGAAGAACAGGTCGAAACGGTCATAGAATCAGAAGCGCAGCCGGAAGCGCCAAGCGCCGAAGATATGAGCCTTGAAGAAGCGGTCGCCGCCGCCGTCAAGGAAAAAGAGGAGCAGTATCTGCGGCTGCTGGCTGAGTACGATAATTTCAGAAAGCGCAGTCAGCGCGAACGCGAAACCGCCAGGAGCACGGCAAAGGCAGAAACAAGCGCCGCCTTCCTGCCGGTCTATGATAACTTAGCGCGCGCCTTAAAGCAGGAGACAGCCGATGAGGCCTATGCCAAGGGCGTGCAGATGACCATGACGCAATTAAAGGGCGTTTTGGAGAAGCTCGGGATTGAGGAAATTGCGGCCCTGGGCGAAACCTTTAATCCGGAACTACACAACGCTGTCATGCACGTGGAGGATGATACCGTCGGCCCGAACACAGTGGTCGAGGTGTTTGAAACCGGCTTCCAGAGCGAGGGCAAAGTGATTCGCTTCGCGATGGTCAAGGTGGCCAATTAGTTTGGCGCTGCGTGACGATCGTTTCACATACATGTATTGTTTGATATGAGGAGGATATTTAATATGTCTAAGATGATTGGTATTGATTTGGGAACCACAAATTCCTGTGTATCTGTTATGGAAGGCGGCGAGGCTGTCGTCATTGCGAATGCAGAAGGCAACCGCACCACGCCGTCCATTGTCGCATTTTCCAAAGAGGGCGAGCGTATGGTGGGTCAGGTCGCAAAGCGCCAGGCCATCACCAACCCCGACCGCACCGTGATCTCCATTAAGCGTGAGATGGGCAGCAACTTCAAAGTCTCCGTCGACAGTAAGAACTACACGCCGCAGGAGATCTCCGCCATGATCCTGCAAAAGCTCAAGGCTGACGCAGAAGCTTATCTGGGCAGCACCGTGACCGAAGCGGTCATCACCGTGCCCGCCTACTTCACCGACGCACAGCGTCAGGCGACCAAGGACGCCGGCCGCATTGCCGGTCTGGATGTCAAGCGCATCATCAACGAGCCCACCGCCGCCGCGCTGGCGTACGGTGTGGATAAGGAATCCGACCAAAAGATCATGGTCTACGACCTGGGCGGCGGCACCTTCGACGTGTCGGTGCTGGAAATTGGCGACGGCGTGATCGAAGTGCTGGCAACCGCGGGTAATAACCGTCTGGGCGGCGACGACTTTGACAAATGCGTCATGGATTATATGAACGCAGAGTTCAAAAAGACCGAGGGCATTGATCTCTCGGCCGATAAGGTCGCCATGCAGCGCCTGAAGGAAGCGGCTGAAAAAGCCAAGGTCGAGCTCTCCGGTGTTGCTTCCACCGATATTCACCTGCCCTATATCACCGCGGACGCCACCGGTCCCAAGCACATGGAGCTGACGCTCACCCGCGCTAAGTTCAATGAGCTCACCGCGCAGCTGGTGGAGGCCACCATGGGCCCCGTGCGCCAAGCGCTCTCCGATGCCGGCCTGAACGCCAGCGATATTCATAAGGTGCTGCTCGTTGGCGGTTCCACCCGTATCCCCGCCGTGCAGGATGCCGTGAAGAGCATCACCGGCAAGGATCCCTTTAAGGGCATCAATCCGGACGAATGCGTCGCCATGGGCGCCGCGCTGCAGGCCGGCGTGCTCACCGGCGATGTCAAGGGCCTGCTGTTGCTGGACGTGACCCCGCTCTCTCTCGGCATTGAGACGATGGGCGGCGTAAACACCAAGCTCATCGAGCGCAACACCACCATCCCGGCTAAAAAGAGCCAGACCTTCACCACCGCTGCCGACAGCCAGACCTCCGTTGAGGTGCATGTCCTGCAGGGCGAGCGTGAGATGGCGCAGTACAATAAGACACTGGGGCGCTTCAACCTCGACGGCATCGCCCCCGCCAGACGCGGCGTGCCGCAGATTGAGGTCACCTTTGACATTGATGCCAACGGCATTGTGAACGTCTCGGCTAAGGATCTGGGCACCGGCAAGGAACAGCACATCACCATCACCTCCTCCACCAACATGTCCAAGGATGAGGTGGAAAAGGCTGTGCGTGACGCGGAGCAGTTTGCCGCAGAGGATGCCAAGCGGAAAGAAGAAGTCGAAGTGCGCAACCAGGCCGACCAGATGGTCTATCAGAGCGAAAAGACGCTGGAGGACATGAAAGATAAGATTGATGCCGGCGATCGCAGCAATCTGGAATCTGAGATCAATCAGGTCAAGGAAGCGCTCAAGGGTGACAACAACGAGGCCATCAAGCAGGCCACCGAGACCCTGACCAAGTCCTTCTATGCCGTCAGTGAAAAGCTGTATGCACAATCGGCCCCGCAGGACGGCGCTGCACCCGGCCCGGATTTCTCCGCCAATATGGGCGGCGATGCGGGGGCTGCCCAGCCGAATGACCCGAATGTGGTCGATGCCGATTACACCGTCGTGGACGACGAGAAGAAATAAAAGCATAACACGAGAAGTCAACAGGGAGGGGCGGCCGGATCAATTGGGCCGTCCCTCAACTGAGGCTTGTCCGCATAGTTTAGATGGAGGGGAATGCCGGACTAAAATTCCCTGACCCTGTGAGGTGAGAGCAATGGCAGATTCAAAGAGAGATTATTATGAGGTGTTGGGCGTCACTAAGGGTGCGTCAGACGCTGACTTGAAAAAAGCATACCGCCGCCTGGCCAAAGAAAACCATCCCGACCTGCACCCCGGCGACCATGCTGCCGAGGCGCGGTTCAAAGAGATCAATGAGGCCTATGAGGTCTTGTCCGATGGTGAGAAGAAAGCAAAGTATGACCAGTTCGGGCATGCCGGTGTCGATCCGAATTTCGGTGGTGGCGCGGGCTTTGGCGGCTTTGATGTGGGAGATATTTTTAGCTCCTTCTTTGGTGGCTTCGGCGGCTTTGGCGGTGAGACACGCGCGCCGAAAACGGGACCGCGTAAGGGCGGCGATGTGCGCGTGGCGCAGACCATCACGCTGGAAGAAGCTGCGTTTGGCTGTAAGAAAGAGATCGTTGTCAACCATTTGGAGGGCTGTGATTCCTGCAAAGGTACGGGCAGCGCGGAGGGCACAACGGCCGAAGTCTGCCCCAACTGCCGTGGTACCGGCGCCGTACGGGTACAGCAGCGTACCATGTTCGGCTCCATGTCCACCACAACGACCTGCCCCAACTGTCACGGGGAAGGTAAGATCATACATCAACCCTGTAAGAGCTGCGGCGGCAGCGGCGCGCAGCGGAAACAGAAGAAAATTTCCGTCAATATCCCGGCAGGCATCGACGAAGGCCAGGCCATTTCCCTGCGCGGCCAGGGCGATGTGGGGAAAAACGGCGGCGCACCGGGCGACCTGATCGTGGCCATTCATGTGCAGCCGCATGCAGAGCTGCAGCGTCGCGGCAATACCATCTATTTGGAGCGCGCCATCACCTTTACCGAGGCTGCCCTGGGCGCGGAGATGGAAATTCCAACGCTTGACGGCAAGGTGAAGTACACCATTCCCGAGGGAACGCAGACGGGGACAACATTCCGTCTGCGTGAGAAAGGCGTGCCGAACCTGAACGGACGCGGTCGCGGCGATCAGCTGGTGACCGTGAAGGTGCAGACGCCGCAGAAGATGAACCAGGAACAAAAAGACGCCCTGCGCCGCTTCGCCGAAGTGATGGGCGAGGTGGAAAAGACCATCGAACCCGAACCGGATAGCGGCGGCAAAGGTTTCTTTGACAAAAAGAAGAAAAAGAAGTAAACTATCGGGTGGATCTCGTGAGATGTCCACCCGATTGCTTTATGTAAAGGAGAAGATCCATGTTTTTGGGAGATCATCATACGCATTCGAGTTGTTCGCCGGATGGCTCCGTGCCCATGACTGCCCTGGCGCAGGCGGCGGTGAAGGCCGGCGTGAGTTCGCTGTGTGTCACGGATCACTGTGATTTTTTGAGCCTTGAAGGGGTGCGTCAGCCAAACTATGACTGGGCGCCGCCGCTTGGTCAGTTTCATGATATGCAGCGGCAGTGGGGCGAGCAGTTGGATTTGACCCTGGGCTTGGAATTTGGCGTGGGCTTTTTGGATCCCACAGCGGCGGAGACGGTTTGTGCCGAGCAGGCCTTGGATTTTGTCATCGGTTCGGTGCACAACTTGAGCGAGGTGGCCGGTGGACGTGACTTTTACTGTTTGGATTACGGAACGGAAGCCGACTGTTACCGTGCGCTCGACGATTATTTTGCCTCAATGGAACGCTTGGCTGCCAGTCCGTTTTATGACGTGCTGGGGCATATCATCTACCCATTGCGTTATATGAGAGGGCAGTATGCCGCGCCAATTGTTCTCGAGCGTTATACCGATACCCTGCGCCGCATCTTCCGCTTGGCTGCCGAAAGCGGACGCGGCATTGAGGTGAATACTTGGAAGGGACAGACCTTGCGCGAATGGGTGCCGATTTTGTCCTTGTTTCAGGCCTGCGGGGGAGAAGTGGTCACGGTTGGTTCGGATGCGCACGCTCCGGCGCCCATCGGTACGGGCATTGTAGAGGCCTACGCTATGTTGAAGGATATGGGCTTTCGCTATGTGGCAAGTTATCACAAACGAAAAGCAGAATTTCACACGCTTTGAACATGAAAAGGAGGAGACAGCATGATTGCATTGGCATCGGACCACGGAGGGTTTGACCTCAAGGAACGGATCAAGGCTTATTTGACAGAAAAGGGCTTGCCGTTTCAAGACTTTGGCTGTGAGAGTAAGGAAAGCTGCGACTACCCGGTGTTTGGCCGTGCTGCGGCAGAGGCGGTGGCGCGTGGCGATTGTGACAGAGGCATTGTCATCTGTACAACCGGCATCGGCATCTCCATCACGGCGAATAAGGTTAAGGGGATCCGCTGCGCGCTCTGCTCAGAACCCCTCTCGGCTGAGATGACCAGGCGGCATAATGATGCCAACATGCTGGCGCTCGGCGCGGGTATGATCGGCGGAAACCTGGCGGAGAAAATTGTGGATACCTTTCTCACCACCGACTTTGAGGGTGGACGGCATACGCGCCGCGTCTGCCTCATTGAAGAATAAACGTAAGACAACGCAGGTCTTGTTCTGTCGGACAGGCAGCGTCCTAAACCGGCAAAATAAAGTGGCCCTGTTGCAAAGCAACAGGGCCACTTTTACATGGGGTATGTGCGACCCTTATCGGGCGCAGCCGCAACCGCAGTTGGACGCATCGTCCGAAATGGGTGCGTTGGGCGGGAAGAACTCATCCACGGGGAATTTCACCTGGCGGAAGAGCTCGCAGGGATCCTCATCGTTACCGCTGCCGACACACTCCTTGGTGGGCAGGCAGTAGTCATAGGCGGGGATCAGAAGCTGGGTGTCGCGCTCCAAGCGGATGATGGAGAACTGACCCAGGGTGACGTAGACGCGCTTGCTGTTATTGCTGAAGTTCAGATCTGAGCCGAAGCAGGCGCAGATGCAGGGGGGCACGTCGAAGCAGTCACAGTCGGGCACCGGGCGGCAGTCGCCGCAGGGAGTCGGCGGGCAGCAGGGATTGCAGGGCGTGCAGCAGGGGATGCAGCAATCTGCGGGATCCACCAACTTGACGCCAAGAACGAGGGGATCGACTACCTCGGCAACGGCGATCGGCAGATTGCAGGCGCGCATGCAGCGCTCGTTCAATTCATCATAGCTGCACTCGGAACTAAAGACCTTGGCGCTACTCTCGCCACCGTAAAGGATGACGCGCTTGTCGAATACGGCAAGGCCGCAGACTTCGACGGGGCGGGCCGCGCCGACAAAGGCTTCGGCACAGACGCGGTAGAAGTAACGAAGGTCAACGCTGTAAAAGCCGCGGTTGAAGCCGGTGGACTCTACGTCGATCTGTACATTGAGAAGCTCTGCTTTTCCGGAGCGAATGCTCAAAGCGCGATCAATCACGCTCTGGCAGGCTTGCGTGGGGTAAAAGCGTAAGTCCTCGATGCAGTCCCGGTCGCGGCAGCTGTCAAAAATCTTCTTCGTGTGGATACAGACAGCCTCTCGGATGCCGGACGCGTCACAAACGGGTCCTGGCATAACCCTATCACTCATGGGTATTACCTCCTCAATTTGAGAAAAATATGGATTATTTCAGCCACTCCATTCTATGAAAAAGCCAGATCTTTGTGTCAGAAAAGGACGGGCACTTCAAAAGAATTGTTTTGCAGAGGGCGATAACCCTGATTTTCTCCTATTGAATTTACAGTTTGTTAACCCATGATTTACCTCTCTTTGCTTGGAAACGACGCGCCATCTTGCTATAATGGGCAAAAGAATACATATTTGAAGAAAGGGGGTGGGGATGAAAAAAAGTATCTTAATATAGATAAAAAACTGCGGCAACCGCAAGTGAGCGGTTACCGCAGACGTCTGTCAAGCTCGTACATCGATGTTGTAATTATTGGGCGGAGGCAGCATCTCCAGCAGAGAGGTAGCTTGCGATTCCACCGAGTCCATCGTTTTTTTCATGACAGATAGCGTGACGGACTGTTGCAGCTGGGCTTGGTGCATACCGATACTGGTTGCTGCGATGTTGGCGATGTCCATATGCGCATCTCCTTTTCATTGGATATACCTTTATTATACTGGTCTTTTGAGAAAAAGCAAGGGCAAATAGAAAGAAAACAAGAAAGCTCACCCATTCATTTGTGCAATATAGTGAAAAAGATCGCGAAAACTCTTTGCAAAATAGGGGAGTTTTATGGTACAATGAAAAAAGACTGAGTTTCATGGTATTCTTGTCAGTTCGTGGCACTGTTGCCCAAGCGCTGCGGTCCCTGCGCCGCCGCAAAACAGTGCGATGAAGTGACACCAAAACAGGAGGGGATTTGCTTGACTTCACAAAAATCCGTTAAATTGGGAAAAATCATAGAGGAGTTTCAGCTTGAGGTGCTGCACGGCGCCAAAAACCATATGAATTTTCCGATTCGTGCCGACGATATTAACCGGCCTGCCTTGCAGTTGACCGGCTTTTTTGACTACTATGATACCTCACGCCTGCAGGTGCTGGCAAAGGTGGAGATGACCTATCTGGAAAAACTCTCGTCGGAGGAAAGACGAAAAAGTTTTGAAGGCCTGCTCTCCCGCCCCATCCCGGCGTTGATCATCACGCGCAATATGGATCCCTTTTCAGAGTGCCTGGAGATGGCGGCGAAATATGACCGTACCATCCTGCGCACAAAAGAGCTTGCCTCCATCTTTATTCCGAACCTGCTCAACAGCCTGAAAACCCATCTGGCTGCCCGCATCACGCGGCATGGCGTTCTGGTGGAGGTCTATGGCGAGGGCGTGCTCATCATGGGCGAGTCCGGTGTTGGCAAGAGTGAAACGGCCATCGAACTGGTCAAGCGTGGCCATCGTCTGGTGGCCGATGACGCCGTCGAGATTCGGACCGTGGGTACGCGTATCATTGGCGCGGCGCCTGAACTCATCCGGCATTACATAGAGCTGCGCGGCATTGGCGTGGTGGATGTGCGTCAGTTGTTCGGCATGAGCGCGGTTCGTGATGAGCAGGATATCGACATGGTGGTCAATTTGGAGCAATGGAATGAAGGCGCCTTTTATGATCGTCTGGGTACCAACGAGGAATTTACAACCATTCTGGATAAAAAAGTGCCGGTTGTGACCATTCCGGTGAAAACCGGCCGAAATTTGGCGATCATCGTCGAGGTTGCGGCCATGAACAACCGCCATAAGAAGATGGGCCACAACGCCGCGCAGGAGTTTTCGAATCAATTGGACGCGCACTTTGAGCAAATGCTCAGCGCCCAGATGGAAGAAGAAGCGATGGAAGAAAACGAGTTTGAGGGTGAGGATGTCTGATTGGTGTTGTGCGTTCTGCTCACAGATTGCACGGCGCAAATCAATGACTGAGACCTTTTCTGGTATGAACGCGCCCTACGGTGGTACACTAGCCGCAGGGCAGCGCTGGGCTTTGAGCGCAGGCTAGTCGATATCCGCTAAGCATGCGAAGACCAAACATGAACGCACAATAGGAGTGACCTGAATGAGAAAAACGAAAATAGTATGTACCTTGGGCCCCGCAACGGACACGCCCGGGGTATTGAAGGATATGATGCTCAGCGGCATGAATGTGGCGCGATTTAACTTTTCGCACGGCAATCATGCCGACCATAAAAAACGTCTGGACGAAGTCAAGGTATTAAGAGAGCAATTGCACTTGCCGCTTGCCTCCTTGCTTGACACCAAAGGCCCGGAAATCCGCCTTAAGCATTTTCAAGGTGGACAAGCGCACTTGGAAGAAGGCCAGCAGTTTACCCTGACCACGCGCACGGTTATGGGCACGCAGAACATCTGCGGCATCAGCTATAAGGACTTGCCGCAGGATCTGGAAGTGGGAAGCCGCATCATGCTCGACGATGGCCTGATCAGCATGCGCGTCGAGGAGCTGACCGATACGGATATCGTCTGTATCGTGGAAAATGGTGGCCCCATTAAGGACCGTAAGGGCGTCAACGTGCCGGGCATTCATTTGTCCATGCCCTTTTTGAGCCAGCAGGATAAAGAAGATATCCTCTTTGGCATTCAGGAGGAATTTGATATCATCGCGGCGAGTTTTTGCCGTAGTGAGCAGGATGTGCTCGATATCCGTCGTTTTCTGGAGGAAAATAACGGCGATATGTACATCATTGCCAAAATAGAGAACCAGGAAGGCGTGGACAACATTGCCTCCATTTTGGCCGTGGCCGACGGCGTCATGATCGCGCGCGGCGATATGGGCGTGGAGATTGACTTTACCGAGATCCCCGTGCTGCAAAAAGAGATCATCAGCCGTGCCATCACCCACGGGAAAACAGTGATCACGGCCACGCAGATGCTTGAGAGCATGATGAACAATCCGCGCCCCACGCGGGCGGAAATCACGGATGTGGCCAACGCCGTGTACGACGGCACCGCCGCCATCATGCTCTCGGGTGAGACGGCGGCGGGGCAGTACCCTGTGGAAGCCGTGCGCACCATGGCGGCCATAGCCAATCGCACCGAGGCCGATATCAATTACTTCGGCCGCATGGTGAAGTCCACCCTGGATCCGCATTTGGGCATCAGTGACGCCACCGCGCATGCGGCCTGTCAAACAGCGACTGACACGGCGGCCAGCGCCATCATCTCCGTCTCCAAAAGCGGCGCCACCGCGCGCAGAATCAGTAAATATCGCCCGGAGACGCCCATCATTGCCTGCGTGATGAAGGAGAAAATCCAACGTCAACTGGCCCTTGTCTGGGGCGTGGAGCCCGTCCTGATGCCCTATGCCGAGAGTACGGACGATATGATTGAGTACTCTGTGCAAGCGGCAAAGGATGAAGGCCTGGTGGAGGACGGCGACATTGTGGTCGTGACCGCCGGCATCCCTGCCGGTGTGTCCGGAACAACCAACGTGATGAAAGTGCATCTGGTCGGCAGCTGCCTGATTACCGGTGTCGGCATCGGCGCCGAGAACGCCAAAGGCGCGCTTTGCGTTTGCCGGACGCTTAACGACGTCAAGTCTAAATTTAAAGAGGGCGATGTCCTCGTGGTCCCGCAGACCAACAATGATATGCTGCCCTATATCCGTAAGGCCGCGGCTGTCATTGCGGAGGAGCCTGGCTTGAGCAGTCATGCGGCTGTGGTGGCGCTGAGCACCAACAAGGCAGTGGTTGTCGGCGCTGTCGGGGCAACGCATCTGTTACACGATGGCTTGTTTGTCTCTGTGGATTGCCGCCGTGGTATTGTGCAGCAGTTGGCGCAGTGACGAAGCGAAAGAAAAAGTAATGAACTGGGCGATCGGTATAGACCGATCGCCCAGTTTGCTGCTATAGCATACCCAACTGCTTGAATAAGAAGATCCAAAGACACATGGTAAAACAGGAGAAAAAGGAGCTGTATATCACAGTGGCGCCGGCCAGCTCTGCGTCACTGTCCATTTGCTGCGCCATGACAAAGGAGGAGACAGAGCAGGGCGTGGCGAATATGCCAATCAGAGTGGCCATAGCCAGACCACGGAAATTTAGCCATGCGGCGATGGGCAAGAAGATGGCCGGGACCAGAAGCAGCCGTGTGACGGTTGAGATGAGCAGGTTGCGCTGCAGGTGACGGCTGTGGTTGATCCGAAAACTGGCGCCCAGGAGCAGGAGCGCCATGGGCGTGGCCGTGGCAGAAAGCTGGGAGATGGTTTGGGTGATGGGCAGGGGCATTTGGAGCGGGATGGCCAGCAGACCTGCCACACAGCCGAGTATCAGTGGGTTGGTGACAATATTGAGTACGATCCGCCGTATGCTTACACGCCCACTGCGAAAGCTCTCCAGCGTGATGACGGCCAATACATTGTAAAACGGGATGAGAATACTGATGGCAATGGCCGTCATACCTAGGTCTGCGCCGGGATAGAGATTGGAGACGAGCGGCAGACCGAGCAAGACGAAGTTGCTGCGATAGGTTGTTTGGATCAGTGCGCCGCAGCTACTCGGATTCGGTTCGATTTTTGGCACGATCCAGAGGGCGATGAGAAAGGTTACAAAAATGCCGGCGGCAGAAAAAAGAATCAGTTTGGGGTAAAAGGAGGCGGAAAGGTCCGTGGTGTAAATGTTGGAAAACACCAAAAAGGGGAACAGGAGTTTAAACACGACGTTGTTGATGCGGGATACTTCGTCCTCCGTGAGCCAATCGCGCTTACGGATTAAAAAACCGAGCATGATGATCAAGAACAGGGGTAAGACCGCCTGGACGGAGTGGATAAAGTTCAAAAGCATGAGAGTGCGCCGCCTTTCAACACCAGTCGTGGACTTGCGTTTGGATATCTACTATTATATGTCTTATTGTACCGGCTGTAAAGTGATGTTCCTCAATAGATGAAATGTGGGGCGATGGGCACAATGTGCTTTGACTTTTTAGACGAAAAACAGTATAATGGGTCAGTAAAGAAAAACCCTTGTCATTTTGTTTTGTGAGGTGCAGGTATGGATGTCTGGCAGATTTTGAACCATTGCCTTGATTCTCTGGCGGGAACCGTCTTGGTGGAATCTTTGGGCGAGATGGGCGTTTACTATAATCCGGGTTTGGTGCGTGATCGCGGCGTGTATATCCTGACAGTAAAAGAGCAGGATAGTGAGCAGGATAAATTTTCGCAGCTCGATCGGGAAGGCGTATTCCGCTTGAATATCGGCGTGCCAAAACAGACGCAGCAAAAGTTGTTTGGCTCCGCGGCGCTGCCGCAGGAAACCGGCAACAAGGCAGAGGTGCAATATGATTATACCGCGCTCGATACCATCTTGCCGCATCCTGTGTATGCGTGGATGGGCTGGATTTGCGTCTTGAATCCCTCGGAAGAAACGTTTGAGACCTTACAGCCGCTGATCAAAGAAGCCTATGCCTTTGCGGTCGAAAAATTCAACCGAGGTCTGTGAGAAAGCGGGAAGCTGTACAGCATTTGGCCTTTCTGGCAGAAAGCTATCTGTTGCCCAGCTTTTTTTATCCGCTGACGATGGTGCAGCCCTTGACAGTTGGGAAAAAGGGTGGTATAGTATGGCGGTAAATATGGTGTTGACGAAGACGAAACCATATGGCCCTGTCCAGAGAGAGGCGCGCCCTGCTGAGAGCGTCTTACAGCCAGCCGATGGTTTGACCACTTCCGAGCCGCCCGCCGAACAGTAGCAGTAGGCCGGGCCGGGTACGCCCGTTATCGCGCAAACGAAGCGGCGTTTTTAAAACGCAAGCAGGGTGGAACCGTGGAGTCAACTTGACCCCACCCCTGAATGAAATCATTCGGGGGTGGGTTTTTTATTTCCCCCAAAGGAGGAAGCAATTATGGAATATACGTTTGAAAATGAAGTCTACCGTGACACCTATCGTCACACTGTCTCGCACATGCTGGCGCAAGCCATGAAGCGACTGTATCCAACGGCGAAGCTGGCCATTGGTCCGGCCATTGAAAATGGCTTTTACTATGATTTTGACGCTGACTTTGTCATCACAGCCGAGGTGCTGGAGAAGCTCGAACAGGAAATGCGCAGCATCGCCAAGGAAAAACTGAAGCTGGAGCGTTTTGAGCTGCCACGTGAGGAAGCCATCCGCTTGATGGAGCAGCAGGGCGAACCCTATAAGGTTGAACTGATCAACGACCTGCCGGAAGGGGAGGTCATCTCCTTCTATAAACAGGGGGATTTTGTTGACCTCTGCGCCGGCCCGCATCTGGACTCTACCGGCCGCGTGAAGGGAAATGCGCTGAAGCTGACCTCCGCCACCGGCGCCTACTGGCGCGGCGATTCCAGCCGTAAGATGCTCCAGCGGGTGTACGGCACCTGCTTCCCGAAGAAGGACGAACTGGATGCCTATTTGGCGCGCATGGAAGAGGCAAAAAAGCGTGACCACCGCAAACTGGGTAAAGAGCTCGGCCTTTTCCTGTTTCTGGACGAAGGCCCCGGCTTCCCCTTCTTTTTACCCAAGGGTATGATACTGAAAAACAAGCTGATCGAGTACTGGCGCGAAGTGCACACCAGAGAGGGATACATGGAGATCGCCACCCCCGTGATGTTAGACCAGGATCTGTGGCACCGCTCCGGGCACTGGGATCACTATAAGGATAATATGTACGCGACCGTCATAGACGAAAAGGACTTTGCCCTCAAGCCCATGAACTGCCCCGGCGGTATGCTGGTCTATAAGGCGCAGCCGCACTCCTATCGTGAACTGCCGCTGCGTTATGGTGAACTGGGCCTGGTGCATCGGCATGAGCTCTCCGGCGCGCTGCATGGCTTGATGCGGGTCCGCTGCTTCACGCAGGATGATGCCCATTTGTTTATGACGTCCGAGCAGGTGAAAGAGGAGATCAAAGGGGTTGCCAATCTGATTGACGAACTCTACTCCCTCTTTGGCTTTACCTATCACATGGAGCTCTCCACCATGCCCGAGGATCATATCGGAACCGAAGAAGTCTGGGAAGAAACCACCAACGCCCTGCGCGCTGCCCTGGAAGAACTCGGCAAGGATTATATCATCAACGAGGGCGACGGCGCCTTCTATGGCCCGAAAATTGACTTCCACCTGGAGGACTCCATCGGGAGAAACTGGCAGTGTGGTACCATCCAGCTGGATATGCAAATGCCGGAGCGTTTTGAGCTGGAATATGTGGGGGCCGACGGAGAAAAGCACCGTCCCATTATGATCCACCGCGCCGCGCTTGGTTCCATTGAACGCTTCATCGGCATACTGACCGAGCACTATGCGGGCGCGTTCCCCACCTGGATGGCGCCGGTGCAGGTCAAGGTGATGCCCATTACCGACCGTACCGCTGCCTTTGCCGACGAGGTTGCCAAACGCCTGCAAGAAAAGGGCATCCGCGTGGAGACAGATCACCGCAACGAAAAGATCGGGTATAAGATCCGCGAAGCCCAGATGGAAAAGGTGCCGTATATGCTGGTGCTGGGTGATAAGGAGGCCGAAAACGGCCAGATTACTGTGCGCTCCCGCTCAGAAGGTGACCTGGGCGCCATGGACTATGTTGCTTTCGAAACCATGCTGTGCGGGGAAATCGAGAGCAGAAAGAGCAATTGATATCAGCCTTGTTATGACAAGCTGCGAAAAAGGTCAAGAGTTGCATCAACGTGACAACTCTTGACCTTTTGTTTTGATATGGATGAGCGGCAGCGCCGCTGCGCAGATCATTGACTTATATCGAAAAGCAGGATATCATGTTAATCAAAAAACAGCGTTTGTGCAATGGTTATAGACCTTGTGTGCCACTGTGCCCAGGCGCCGTGACCGTTGAGACAAGGAAAGAAGGGGTGTATAGGATGAAGCGAAAAGTAGTGCGCGATTGGATTTCTGTGATACTCTTTCCCATCTTAATCTTTTGTATCTCTGGTTTCCTCGACTTGGCGAGAGCTTGGGTGTCGAGCTCCTATCAGCATCGTACCTTATGGGCGGCATCCATACTATCACTCATTCTGTTTGGCATCATGGTCGCCAGAATGGTACGCGTTGCAGATGAACTCTACAAAAGTCCTTACTTTTTGATCTGGACAGGGCTGGTGCTTGTGGTTTGTATTCCGTTCGTGATACCGGGCCTTATGATGCCGACTGTTTATAACGCTTCTTGGATGAAGTGGGCCGCTCTATTGATGGGTGTCTTTCTGTTTCACTTGATCAAAGCGCTTAGTGTGTGGCTGAAAAAGTGGCGCTCTAAAAACCATAACACATGAAAAAGGCCGCCGGAGAAGACTCCGGCGGCCTTTTATGATGAAAGCTTAAGTAGCGCTTTCTTCTTATGCTTCGCTCAAATTGGCAGGCAGCTGTACCACACGGATTTCCAACACCCGTCGGTTATCCACGCGGGTGACCGTGACATCGAGGTTTTCATATACAAAATGGTCGCCTTCTGAGGGGATTTGTTCCAGCTGTTCCATGACCCAGCCGCTGACGGAGATGGAGCTGCTCAGGTCGCCGTGCAGGCAGAAACGATCGAACAGGTCATCCAGATCCGCGGAACAGGAGATGAGATAACTGCCATCGTCTTGTGGTTGAAATTCTTCCAGAACCTCATCGTGCTCATCCCAAATTTCACCGACAAGTTCCTCCAGAATATCTTCCAAGGTGACAAGGCCCTTTGTGCCGCCATACTCGTCCACCACAACGGCCATGTGCATTTTCCCCTGTTGCAGAAGTCGAAGCAGGGCAGAGATTTTTGTGCTGCCCGTTGTGTAGAGCACGGGACTGATGCATTCGGACAGATTGGTGACTTGGCGGCTGCGCGCAGCGTAAAATTCTTTCTCATGGATGACGCCGATGATGTTATCTATATTTCCGTCGTAGACGGGAATACGGGAATAACCGCTGGAGGCAAAGGCAGCGGCAAGTTTATCTGTGTGATCATTTTGATCCACCGCCACGATATCCACGCGCGGCGTGAAAATTTCAGCGACTTCCAGGTCGTTAAACTCAATGGCGGCGCGGATGAGCTGGCTTTCATGTGGTTCCAGGCCGCCTTCGCTCTCCGCTTCGGTGACCATGGTGATGAGCTCTTCTTCCGTGATACCCTCCTCGCCGCCGCTGCGAATCAGCTTATTGGCCAGCTTATAAAACAAGCCGAAAAAGGCGTTGAGCGGGGCCAGCAGAAAAATGAAGATGCGCAAAATGGGCGCAGAAAACATGGCAAAGCGTTCCGGGTGATCCTTTGCCAGCGCTTTGGGGGTAATTTCGCCGAAGATTAAGATGACAATGGTCAGGACGATGGTCGAAATGGTGGGGCCATACCCGGCAAAAAAGCGGGTAAACAGAACGGTACCGAGCGTTGCGGCAGTGAGGTTTACAATGTTGTTGGCGATCAGGATACAGGAGAGCAGACGATCGTATTCATCCACCAGTGAGAGCACCAATTTGGCCTGTTTATTGCCGGACTCCGCCTTGCTCTTCAAACGCACGCGATTCAAGGCCGACATGGCGGTCTCAGTGGCGGAGAAGAAGGCGGAGAACATGACGAGGAAAACGAGGATCACAATCATGGTTATACTGGGACTGTCCATAAGAGAACGCATCAACTCAACTTTCTGTTTTGATTCAGTCGCTTTCGGTATAGTCGTTCAAGGTGATTCCTAACCACAATAAAGTATAGCATAGTTAGCAATGCATTGCAAGAAGGACTGAAAAATTACATAAGGGGTGGGTTTTGGGAGTATAAAGAGGAAGATCTCACAAAGAAAATGTTTGCGTATTGTCAGTGAAACAGATATACTGCTCATATTGTATAGAAGCTGCCAAGTGGAGAGGATGGATGAGGATGGAAAAGCTGCAATTTGCCATACCGACAATGATGGGTGTGGAGCGCCTGGTGGCGGACGAGCTGCTTCGCATGAATATGGGCGACGTGAGGGCGGAGAATGGACGCGTGTTCGCAACAGGCAGCGCATCGGATATACCAAAGATGAATTTGCGTCTGCGTTGCGGCGAGCGGGTTTTGCTGGTGCTGGGGTCTTTTCAGGCGGAGACCTTTGATCAGCTCTTTGAAGGGACGCGTGCGCTGCCGTGGGAGGCTTGGATTCCGGAGGGCGGTGCGTTTCCGGTCAAGGGTTTTAGCTTAAATTCCAAGCTGGCTTCCGTTCCGGCTTGTCAGTCTATCATTAAAAAGGCAACGGCGGCGCGACTGGGCGCGGCTTATGGTTGCCAGATACTGCCGGAACATGGTGCGATGCATCAAATCCAATTTGCGATATTGAAGGATCAGGCGATGTTGATGCTCGATACCTCCGGACCGGGCCTGCACAAGCGTGGTTACCGCGCCCAGGGGGTAGTGGCCCCCTTGCGGGAGACCTTGGCCGCGGCGCTGGTGCAGCTCTCGTCTTACCGAGGCAGAGACCCCTTCTGTGATCCCTTTTGCGGCTCGGGAACCATTGTCATTGAGGCCGCGCTCATTGCCAAAAACCGCGCCCCCGGCCTGCTGCGCAGCTTCTCTGCGCAGAAATGGACAAACCTTTCGCAACAGTTCTGGCTGGACGCCGCAGAAGAAGCAATGGATCTGGAATTTAGCGGTCAGTATGACATTTGGGGTGGCGACATGGATCCGAAAGCGGTTGCCTTGGCGCGCAGCAACGCCGCCTTGGCGGATGTGGAGGATTTCGTGCGGTTTGAGGTGGCGGATGCCCGCCAGTTTGCCCGCACGAAGGACTATGGCCGTGTGGTGACCAATCCGCCTTATGGTGAGCGCATCATGGAGCGGGAGGAGGCGGAGGCCTTGTATCGGGACTTTGGTGTGGCGGCACGTAAACTGCCACAGGGTTGGAGCGTCAGCCTTTTATCCTCCCACACGGAGTTTGAGCGGACCTTTGGAAAGCGTGCCGACAAAAAACGTAAGCTTTATAATGGTATGCTTAAGTGTGACCTTTTTCAATATAAGGGGGTTAAGCCGACCAAAAAAGTGCCGTTTGAGAAGGGGGACAGTGCGGCTGATAAGTGAAAATGGGAGCAAATCAAAGATACTTGGAGATAACGACACAAAATAAAAGATATCTTGATCAGAAGTAGAAATATGGCCAAATGGATGATAGAAAACGCAAAAATCAGTCTTGCACAATTTGGGTGAGAAAGGTATTATAATAAACGTATTAGCACTCTGTTGAAATGAGTGCTAACAATTTGTTCATAAAAGTGAAACTATCAAATTTGATGCAGATTTAGGAGGCATTTGAACATGAAATTGAACCCTCTCGGTGATCGTGTTGTATTAAAGCGTATGGAAGCGGAGGAAACCACGAAGGGTGGCATCATCCTGACCGCATCTGCGAAGGAACGCCCGGAAGTTTCCATCGTCATGGCAGTTGGCCCCGGCGGCCTGGTGGACGGGAAAGAAGTGACCATGGTGGTCAAACCCGGCGATAAGGTCATTACCGGCAAGTATGTGGGCACCGAAGTGAAGGTGGACGGCGAAGAATTGACTCTGGTCAGACAGAGCGATATCGTCGCAACAGTGGAAGACTAATAATCAAGCAAAGAAAAGGAGATTAGATTACTATGGCTAAAATGCTTTGTTATGGTGATGAGGCGCGTCAGGCTCTGGAGCGTGGCGTGAATAAGTTGGCGGATACTGTCAAGGTAACCATGGGCCCCAAGGGCAGAAACGTGGTGCTGTGGAGAGCGTACGGTGCGCCGCTGGTGACCAATGATGGTGTGACCATTGCCAAAGAGATTGAACTGGAAGACCCGTTTGAGAACATGGGTGTGCAGATGGTGAAAGAAGTGGCCACCAAGACCAACGATGTGGCCGGCGACGGTACCACCACCGCAACCCTACTGGCCCAGGCGATTGTGCGTGAAGGGCTGAGAAACTTGGCCGCCGGCGCCAATCCCGTTGTGATGAACAAAGGTATTGCCAAGGCAACAGCTGCTGCCATTGAAGCGATTAAGGCAAACTCCCAGCCCGTGAAGGGCAGCGAGGACATTGCCCGTGTCGGCGCGGTTTCCTCCGGTGATGATAAAATTGGCCAGCTGATCGCCGATGCCATGGAAAAGGTCGGCAATGACGGCGTGATCACCGTAGAGGAGTCCAAGACTGCTGAGACCTATAATGAAGTCGTGGAAGGCATGCAGCTCGATCGCGGCTACATCACCCCCTACATGGTGACCGACACCGAGAAGATGGAAGCGGTTTTGGAAGATGCGGTCATCCTTATCACAGACAAGAAGATTTCCAGCATTCAAGAGATCGTGCCTGTGCTGGAAGAAGTCATTAAGAGCGGCAGAAAACTGCTCATCATCGCCGAAGATGTGGAAGGCGAAGCCCTGTCCACCCTGATTTTGAACCGTCTGCGCGGCACCTTAAGCGTCCTGTGCGTGAAGGCCCCCGGCTTCGGTGACCGCCGCAAGGAGATGCTGCAGGATATTGCGATCTTGACCGGCGGCACCGTGATCTCCTCCGAGACCGGCCTGGAGCTGCGTGACACCACCATGGCACACCTGGGCAGCGCCCGCCAGATTAAGTCCAACAAAGAAACCACCATCATCGTGGATGGCCAGGGTGCAGCCGAAGATATCCGTGAACGCGCGTCCATGATTCGCAATGAATTTGAGCGCAGCACTTCCGAGTATGATAAGGAGAAGCTGCAGGAGCGTCTGGCCCGCCTGTCCGGTGGTGTTGCCATTGTCCGCGTCGGCGCCGCTACCGAGACTGAAATGAAGGAAAAGAAGCTGCGCATCGAGGATGCGCTCAACGCCACCCGTGCAGCCGTTGAAGAAGGCATCGTGGCTGGCGGCGGTAGCGCCTATGTCAACGCCATCGCAGCCGTCGAGAAACTGCGCAACACCCTGGAAGGCGATGAAAAGACTGGCGTGAACATCATCATCAGCGCGCTGACCGAGCCGCTGCGTCAGATTGTGACCAATGCCGGCCTGGATGGCTCCGTGATTCTGGATAAGGTCAAGAGCGCGGATAAGAACGGTTATGGCTTTGACGCCTATCATGCAGATTTCTGTGATATGCTTGCTGCCGGTATCGTGGATCCGACCAAGGTGACCAGAACTGCACTGGAAAATGCGGCGTCGATCGCTTCCATGCTCCTGACCACCGAGGCCCTGGTGGGCGACAAGTTGCAGCCGCCTTCGGCCGGTGGCGCAGGCATGCCCGCAGGCGATATGGCAGGCGGCATGTATTAAGCGCTTCCGCCATGAAAGCAACCTGATGGCAACAGCAATGCAAACAGATCAAGAGGTGACACCGCTTGGGCGGTGCCACCTCTTTTTTTGATTCTGATTCCCGGAGGGCGGAATCCTGTCTTTTCTTGTACGAATTTATCGAAGTAAAGAGATATGGGCTTGAACTGTGCAGATAATTTGTGCTATAATGACAAAAAGCTGACTTTTCTTATCACACTGGGTTAGACATGGGCAAGCTGTTTGGGACAACCCCGTCCTTTTTATCCGGCTTCAGTGATGGACAAGGAGACATGCCTTTGTGTTCTCTTTGGAGGAGTATCAATGAAAACGTATGTAGCACGACAACCGATCTATGGATTTGGTCGGAAAATTGAGGGTTATGAGTTGCTGTATCGCAGCGCAGAGAGCCCCTTTCGCTTTACCGGAGAAGTTGACGGTGACGATGCGACACAGATGCTCATTTCCGACGCCATCACTGCATTTGGTATGGATCATCTGACGGGCGGGCAGAAAGCCTATGTCAACTTCACGCGCAGCCTGCTGCTCGGCGATTTCGCCACGCTGCTCAACCCGCGTGACTTTGTCATTGAAATATTGGAAGATACATTAGTAGACCAGGCACTGTTGGATTGCCTTGCGAAAAAGAAGTCGCAGGGCTACTGTTTTGCTCTGGATGATTATGTCGGCAACCCGTCGTTTGACCCCTTGCTGCCGCTGGTAGATATTATCAAAGTGGACTTTATTGCCTGTACGCAGCAAAAACGCAAATCCATTGCCGAGTCAATGAAGAAGCATGGAAAGATATTGCTGGCCGAAAAGGTAGAGACGGAAGAAGAATATGAGGAAGCCATGAAAGAGGGCTATACGCTGTTTCAGGGCTATTATTTTGATAAACCAGTGCTCTTTAGCGCCCAACTGGCCACCGTGCAGCACTCGACCAGTATGCACTTAATGCAAGTAAGCAGCAAACCGGATTTGCAGTTTGAGCATTTGGCTGAAATCATTCGTATGGATGTCAGCCTGAGCTTTCGCCTGTTGCAACATGTCAACACCATGCACTTTTACCGCGGCGGTGAAGTGAACTCCATCCAGTCCGCGCTGGTGATGATGGGTCTCAATGAGGTGCGGCGCTGGATTGCCCTGATTTTTGTACGCGAAACCTATCAGGATAACCTTGAGAATTCAAAGACAGCGCTTGTCCGAGGTTTATTTTGTGAACGGATTGCCATTCAGACAGGCCGCAAGCAGGATAAGGAAGATGCCTTCATGTGCGGCATGTTTTCCATGTTGGATGTCATCATGCAGGAGGATATGACGGCGCTGCTGGAGAGCTTGGCCCTTTCCGATCAAGTCCGGGCAGTCTTGCTCGGCGAAGAGGGGTTTTTGCGTGATATTCTGAATTTTGTCAAACAGTATGAAAGAGGCTACTGGGAAGATGTGCAGCACTTTATCGACCATAGCAAGCTCGATGATGAGCGCGTCACGCAGGCCTATGTCACATGTTTACAGGATGCAGACCGCCTGTTTGCTTGAGCCGGATAGGAGAAACGATGGAGAACTCTTTTGCTGTACGATGAGAAACAATGATTCAAGCAGCTGCGTGAAGCGACAGCTACTGAGCGAGGGGACTGCCGCGCGTGAGAATGAAACGCGCGGCAGTCCCATTGTATCCCATTTTTATCGATGGGGAAAACGGGTGGAGGAAAGAGTGCGTAAACAATCAATCCTGGAGCAGCTGATTGGCGGCAGGATTGCCGGTGGGAGCATGGTTGGCGTTTGCTTGCATGTTTGCGGCAGGTGGCGAACACCCTGGCGGGGACACGGCTAGCAAGGAAAAGCTGGTGGACAACTGCGAAAAAATCAGAGACAAAAACGCCAGCTCATCGGCGGTTCGATCCTGCGCAATCGAAATGCTAAGCGCATTGAGAAACAGGTACCATTCGCATGACGACATGTGCAGCACCTCCCGTTTATCTTCATAGTAGGCTATGATTCTCCTGCTGCTTTGGTTCATGGCACGAAAACGGCAGAAAAAACGAAAAAACTTTCCGTTGACTTTTGGAAATCGCTCTGATATACTAGGGGAGTATTCAAGATAATTGCTTTGACCTCACAATGCCAGTGAATCATGGTTCTTTGAATGGTTTTCAGGCTTGTGGGTTTTGTTTTTTGTTCTGGGTACAAATATTTTTATGGAGGTACCCAATATGAACAGCGGTACAGTTAAATGGTTTAACGCAGAGAAGGGCTTTGGTTTTATCAGCGACGACAACGGCAATGGCGATGTCTTTGTGCATTTCTCTGCCATTCAGACTGATGGCTTCAAGACCCTGGACGAAGGCCAGAGAGTCAGCTTCGAGACCGAGACTGACCCCAAGGACAGCAGCAAGCTCAGAGCTGTCAACGTTCGCATGGCTTAATCGTTCATAATTTGAACAAAGAAGCGAAAGGCAATTTGCCTTTCGCTTCTTTTATTATAAAAATAAGGATACCGCGCAATAGATCAAAAGCAACGCCATAATGCTGTTGATAAGCTTAGCATAAGCAAAAAACATATGTTTTAATAGAGAACCAAATAGAGCCCAGCAGAGAGTAAAGAGAAATCCTATGGTCGAAAGTAAGATCGCAAACAAAGATAAGGCCACAAAATTCCCTTGGTACAGGGGGAGGATGTAGGCCTCCATAGAGACAATGCAATAAATATAAGCTTTTGGATTGATGAATTGGAGGATCATGCCGGCTAAAAAGCCGTTTTTTGCATGTTGCCCGCCCGCTTCGGGTTGGCTCCGCCAGGTTTTCCAGGCCAAAAACAGCATATAGGCCGCACCGATGATGAGCATGGGCAGTTTGATGAGGGGCAAAACCGCATGCAAAGTATTGCTCAATATGGTGCAAACGGTGGCCACAATGGTGAAGCCGAGCCAGATGCCCAGGTTGAAGGGGTAGGACTTTTTGAAGCCGTATTGACTGGCATGGGACATAGACATGATATTATTGGGGCCGGGTGTGGCGGCTGTGATGATGGCGTAGGTGAGAAAGGATATCCAGTGAAACATACTTGACCGCTCCTTTGGCATCTGCTATTATATAGATATATTCAGTTACTATATTGGATTTCTTTTATATTGTAATATAAGTTCTCTATATTGTCAACAGGAGGTTTTATGGACATCAACAAGGCGATTGCGCAAAATGTGAGACGTGCGCGGGAACAGAAAAAATTGACCCTGGATGCTGCTGCCGGCCTCACGACGGTATCCCGCAGTATGCTGGCGCAGATTGAAAAGGGAGATGTCAACCCCACCATTTCCGTCCTTTGGAAAATAGCCAACGGGTATAAAGTATCGTTTCATTCCTTGGTTGAAACCGTGGAAAAAGAGAGCGCCTTTTTGCCCTGCGCCGTGCCGATGAGAGAACAAGAAGATGGAAAATATCTCAATTACCCCACATTTCCCTTTCACGATGAGAAGCTCTTTGAGATGTACCGCATTGTGATAGAGGTCGATGGCTACCTGGCGGCAGAGCCGCATCTGGTTGGCTCGGAGGAGTATTTGACGGTGTTTGACGGGCGCGTTGCCGTGACGGTTGCGGAGAAAGAGTATACGCTTGAACGGGGAGATTCCCTGCGTTTTGCGGCCGATCAGAAACACAGTTATCGGAACGTGGGGGATAGGCAGGCGTCGCTGAGCATGCTGATATCCTATGCAAAGTGAGAGCGTAAAGAAGTTTGCATACCGCGCGGTACAATAGGAATTTTGTGTATGCTAGGCTCCGTTGACAGACTGTTTGTTTTCCGTTATAATGGGACAGAAATCTGTTGTATGTCAGGAGGGACACCATGATTTTTGCTCTCTATGTCGCTGCTGTCAGCGTAACGGCAGTGGTGGTGATGGTTTTTGTTTGCATACAGATCGGGAAGCGGGTTTCCAAACTGAAAAAAGAGCGGGATGCCCTGCAGCAAAAACAAAAATAAAAAAACAAATGCCGAGCGCCTGACCAGTTTTGATCAGGCGCTTTTCTTATTCGCAGGCAAAAAGGGGGAGTTTTGCCGCATTTGTCAACATGGACAGGCAAGATTCATATAGATAAAGATACGAGAGGCGGTGAGAGGAGCGATGATGAGAGGAACAAGACCAAACGCAGGCGTCAAAATGCCGGCGCGTGTGCCGACATTCATACCCGCACGCCAGCATGGGATGCCTCAGCACTTGGCGGCTACCGTGCGGAATTTAAAAAATGTCCTGATCTATGTCTGGTTGAAAAATGGGCGTGGCTTTTGGTTTTTTTTGCTGCGCGTGGAACAAGGGCAGTTGGGTGGTTACATCAGAGTGGGGCAGAAATGGCAGTTTCAGCGGATCCCTCTTGGCCACATGTGGTCTTATTACTGATATCAAAACAGTGGAGGGATGAGACATGGAGAAAACCGATACCATCGAACTGGTGGTAAAATACCACGGAGATCTGCCCAATATCGTGGCGGCCTTGGGCGGCGAGACAGAGGTATTATATCGTGGGTATGCCATCGTCACGATCAACAGGGCGCAGGTGTCCGCCCTGTATACCTATCCACAGGTGGAACATATCGAATTGCCGAAATTGCTCAGCTTTGAACAAAGCAGCGCGGGCGAGGGGAGCTGTGTGCGGCGGGTGCAGGAGCAAGGGGCCTGGAACCTGCGCGGCAAGGGGGTGCTCATTGCCATCATTGATTCCGGCCTGGACTATGAACACCCGGACTTTCGAAATGCCGACGGCAGCAGTAGAGTGCGTTATATTTGGGACCAAACCGCTGTTGGAGGCAATCCGCCCTCCGGCTTTCTGAGCGGCACGGAATATGAAAGAAGCGAGATCAATGCCGCGCTGCGCAGCGGTGATCCGCAGCGCGTGGTACCGTATCGGGATGAAAGAGGTCACGGCACAGCCGTCGCTGGCATTGCGGCGGGAAGCGGACGGGACGCGCAGGGAAATGCCTTGGGTCTGGCGCCGGAAGCGGAGCTCATTTCCGTGAAATTGGGGATGAGAGGGTATCCTTGCTTTGCGCGCAGTACAGAGCTCATGCGCGCTGTACAGTATGTCATTCAAAAGGCGCGTGCTTTGGCCATGCCACTTGTGATCAATATTAGTTTTGGCATGAACGACGGATCCCATCAGGGAGATTCTCTCTTTGAGCGGTATATTGATGATGTGGCCAATGAATGGAAAACGGCCATTGTCGTGCCGACCGGCAACGAAGGTGCGGCGGGGCATCACTATGCGGGGCAGGTCAGCTCGTATAGCAGCTTGAACATCCCCTTTTTTACTGCTGCCGGTATTCCGCAATTCTTCCTTACCATGTGGAAGGATTTTGTGGATAATATTGCAGTGGAATTGATTCTGCCCAATGGACGAAGCAGCGGGTTGATTCATCCGAACCGTCAGGTCAATGTGTTTCGCGATGGTAATTTGGAGATACAAATGCAGTATGGTCAGCCCAGCCACTTCAGCCTTTCGCAACAGATTTATATTTTCGTGCGTGCGTTGGAAGGCAGCGTTGGGGCAGATGTATGGCAACTGCGTTTGCAAATGGGGGCGGTCAGCGATGGTGCCTTTGCGCTGTGGCTGCCGACGCTCGAAGCGGTGACGAGTGAGACCTTTTTTGCCTCGCCGGAGGAGGAAAATACCCTTACCATTCCATCGACTGCGCAGCGGGTGATCAGTGTAGCGGGCTATCAAGAGCGTACCGGGTCTGTGTTGGACTTTTCCGGCAGAGGGCCGGGCGACCGCTGTCTGCCACGGAAGCCGGATCTGGCGGCGCCGGCCGCAGCAGTACGCAGTAGCCGCAGCGGTGGAGGCTATGACAGTTTCACCGGTACCAGCTTTGCCGCGCCTTTTGTCAGTGGCGCGGCAGCCTTGATGATGGAATGGGGCATCGTGCAAAATCATGATCCCTTTCTCTATGGAGAACGACTAAAAGCCTTTCTGCGGATCGGCGCTGAGCGTGTCAGTGGCCGCCGTTATCCCAACAGCATGTGGGGGTATGGGACATTGTGTGTCGAACGCAGTATGGAATATCTGAGACAGTATCAAGTAGGAGGAGAGTTGTGGCAACGAATATAGAAGATGCAGCCATGTCCCTCGAGGAGTTCATCAATCAGCCGGATACCCTTGCCTTCAATGTTGTCTTGACAAAGTCTTTGCAGAACTTCGTGGCCGAACGACCCTATATCAAAATAGGCCCGGTGCTTGGCACAGGATTTGCGCCCGTGTATACCAACAAACGAAACATACCGGAGTTGTTTCGAGAGCTGGGCAACAGCTATTCTCTTTTCCCCGCCATCCTTTCCCCGGTGGATGCAGAGGCGAATGAGGCGGCGGGCATTGCGCCGGTTCTCAACCATCCGTACTTGGACTTGACAGGGCGCAATGTCATCATCGGTTTTGTGGATACCGGCATAGATTACACGCAAGATGTGTTTCGCTACGAGGACGGTACGAGTAAGATCATCAGCATCTGGGACCAGAGCATCACAGGGCCGCGCGGTCATGGCCTGCTTTATGGCGCCGAATACAGCCGGGAGCAGATCAATGCAGCGTTGGAGAGTGAGCGTCCCTGGGATCTCGTACCTACGCGCGATGAGGATGGCCACGGCACATTCTTAGCCTCCGTGGCGGCAGGGCGCAAGAGTGAAGCTTACGTAGGCGCGGCGCCGGGGGCGGAGCTGGTGGTTGTGAAGCTGCGGCGCGCCAATCAATTTTTTGTGGATCAGCTCTTTTTGCCGCCGGATAAACCCAATTATTTTCACAATGCAGACGTGATGTTGGGCATACAATATCTCGTGGATATAGCAAGCGAACGCCAGGCGCCCCTGGTGATCTGTATTGGCCTGGGCGCCAACGATTCGGGCCACGATGGCTACACTGTATTGGAGGAATACATCTCCTATCTATCACAGCGGCCGGGCTGCGTGGTCATTACCGCCGCGGGCAATGAGAGCAACGCGAAGCATCACACACAGGGCACCCTCTTTCGTACCGGTTCCACGGACACGATTGAAGTTCGCGTAGGGGAGAAGTCCGCTTCCTTTGCGCTCAATATTTTTAGTGCGGCCTACGATAAAATGTCAGTGGGTATTGTTTCGCCCAGCGGCGAGGTCATCAGCCGCGTGCCATTCAATGTCGATGGCGCCACATACGAGGAACTGCTCTTTGAAAAGACGCGCATAACCATTACCTATTACCGCACCAGCAACACCGTCATCGCCCTGGGCTTCCGCGACGCCAAGGAGGGGGTGTGGCAGATTGTCCTGTATGGGGATTCCATCCTCGGCGGGGAATACCACGCCTGGTTGCCGATCAGTTACCAAGTCAGTCCCTATGTGGAGTTTTTAAAACCGGTGCCGGAGTATACCATCGTCTATCCTGGCAATGCGCTGCGGCCCATCACCTGTGGCGCCTACGATATGCGCAGCGGCAACCTGTATGCTGCCTCATCCTGGGGGCCGACGCGTCTGCCGCGTATCGCACCGGACTTCGTTGCGCCCGGGGTACAGGTGGCAGGTATCTACCCCAGCGGGCCGGGCAGCATGACGGGCACCAGCGTTTCGTCAGCCGTTTGCGCCGGTGCGGCGGCCCTTTTGATGGAATGGGCGGTGGTGCAGGAGCATTTGGTTTCCATGGATGGGGATTTGGCGCGGCGCTTACTCATCGGCGGCTGCCGACGTGAGCCGGAGCAAATCTATCCGAGCATCAAATGGGGCTATGGCAAGCTGGATCTTTACGGTACACTGCGGCGGATGCGTGAGTCCGGCATGGCAACCTAAGCCGGCACCTGCGCGCAGGCAAGAGGGAGGGAAGCGTATGACAGAACAAGAAGAGGCCTTGTCCTTGGCGGAGTTTGTGGCGCTGCCGACGACGGTTGAGGCAATCGTCTTGAACACGGGACGCGCCAAGCAATATGTCGAAGAGGCGTCTTATATCAGGCACGGCAGAGAATTATCCTCCGGCTATATTCCCATCTACATAAACAGAAAAAACATTTGGCGCGTTTTTCAAGAAATGGGCAGCGACTTTATCAGCTTTTTCCCCCAGATACTCTCACCACTGGATAGCCAAAGCAATGAGGATGCAGGCATCAGTGCTGTCATCGATCACCCCTACCTGGATCTGAGCGGGCGTGGCGTTGTGGTTGGGATCATAGACACAGGCATTGATTATACCAAAGAGATCTTTCAAAGCGACGACGGCGGCAGTAAAATCATCAGCATCTGGGACCAAAGCATCGACGGGCCGCGGCGGGAGGATCTCTATTACGGGGCGGAGTTTAGCCGGGACCAGATCAACGAGGCCTTACTCGCGCAAGATCCATTTTCCATTGTGCCGAGCAGGGATACCAACGGACACGGCACGTTTTTGGCCTCTCTGGCCGCCGGGAATCGGACGAAAGCTTATGTGGGAGCAGCGCCGAACGCAGAGCTGATTGTCGTCAAGCTACGCCGGGCAAATCCGTTCTACATAGAAAAGAACCTGCTGCCGCCAGAGGAGGAAAATCTCTTTTCATCCATTGATGTGATGCTGGGCGTGCAGTATATCGTCGAGCGGGCCGAGGAACGTAATATGCCAGTGGCGCTCTGTATTGGCCTGGGCTCCAATATGTCCGGCCATGATGGCAATACACCTTTGGAGGAGTATCTTTCCCTGCTGTCGCAGCGCGCTGGCCATGTGACCGTGACGGCGGCGGGGAACGAGAGCAACGCCAGGCATCACACGCAGGGCACCATCACGCAAACGGGCGGGATGGATGTCATCAGCATTCGCGTGGGCGAGCGGAGCAGCTCCTTTACCCTGGGGATTTATAGCGAATCGTTTGACCGCATTTCCGTTGGCATTACCTCACCCAGTGGGGAAGTGATCAGCCGGGTACCCTTTAGAGCGGGTCTACAGTTCCGCAGTGAAATGACCATTGACCGCACCACAATCACCATCGGGTATTATCAGGATGTCAGCAGCGTGATCAGTGTTGGCTTTGAGGGAGCAAAGGAGGGCATTTGGGAAGTGACGCTGTATGGCGACTATGTCCTGAGCGGGCAGTATTTTGCCTGGTTGCCGATCACCAATCAAGTGAGCCCCTTTGTGGAGTTCATGAGGCCCGTGCCGGAGTACACCATTGTATTTCCCGCCACGTCTTTGCGTACCATCACCTGTGGGGCCTTTAACGGTCAGAATGACACGCTGTATGTGTCATCTTCCTGGGGGCCAACCCGCTTGGCGCGTATGACGCCTGACTTTGTAGCGCCGGGGGTTTATGTGACGGGGATCTATCCCGATGGACCGGGTACGATGACGGGCAGCAGCGCGGCTGCCGCCATCACAACCGGCGCAGTTGCCATCTTACTGGAGTGGGGTTTGGTGCAGGGACACATGCGCGCCATGGATGGCGATACGGCGCGACTGCTGCTGATCAGCGGCTGCCGCCGAGATGAGGGGATTTTGTATCCAAACAACAAGTGGGGGTTTGGCAAGCTAGATCTGTACGGCACTTTTTTTAAAATCAAAGAAACCAGTATCAGTTATGATATGTCAGGAGGTTGATTGTGTGGCACAGGAAGATATGACAACGCCGTATCTTGGCGTGGGACGCCTACAGGTCAGTGTTTGGTTGGGGTCACCGGCCCGACCCTTGGAAAATGTCACGGTGCGCATTTTGGAGGTGAATACGCAGCGGGTTTTGGAGGAATTATTCACCAACCGCTCCGGCCAGACTGCGATCGTCAGCCTGCCGGCGCCGCCCCTGGCGTTTTCCATGGATCCGGAAATGCCTCGGCCGTTCAGTATGTACGATTTACAGGTCAGTGTAGATGGCCGGACGTTGGTTCAAGTGGAGCCGGTGCAAATCTATCCCGACACCACGGCCATTCAAAATATCAAGGTCGAGTCGGCAGAGAGCATTATCACGGTGCCCTATCCGGTGCTTTGGGGGGATTTTCCACCTAAAATCCCGGAAAAAGCGATCAAAGTCCTGCCGCCCCCCACCGATCTGGCGGTTTTGGCCCGACCGATCATACCGGAATATGTCGTCGTGCATGCCGGCGCACCCAGTAATGTCGCGGCACAAAACTACACGGTGACGTTTCAGGATTACGTCAAAAACGTAGCCAGCAGCGAAATATACGCCAGTTGGCCGCATGAAGCCCTCCGGGCCAATGTCTTGGCGATACAGTCCTTTACACTCAATCGGGTCTTTACGGAGTGGTATCGCGGCAAGGGTTATGACTTTACCATCACAAACTCAACGGCTTATGATCAGGCCTTCACCTATGGTAGGCCCATCTATCGGGAGATCAGTGATGTGGTTGACGAACTCTTCACCACCTATATCACAAAACTGGATATACGCCAGCCTTTGTTTACGCAGTATTCAGACGGCAGGTTGGTTGTGCGGCCAGGTTGGCTGAGCCAATGGGGCTCCAAAGAACTGGCGGATCAAGGCTATACGGCCTATCAGATTTTGCGGCATTATTATGGTTCGGATATCATCTTAAAACAAGCGGAAAAGGTGGTCGGCATTCCGCTCTCTTTCCCCGGTTATGTGTTAAAACGAGGCAGCAAAGGCGAGCCGGTTTCCATCATACAAAATCAGCTCAATGCCATCTCCGAAAGTTACCCCGCCATTCCAAAGCTGGTTGAGGATGGTTCCTTCGGTGTAGGGACAGAGAGGGCCGTGAAAAAATTCCAAGAGATTTTTCAGATGCCGGTTACAGGCGAGGTCAATTTTCCAACCTGGTATAATATCTCGAATATTTACGTTGCCGTGCAGAAGCTGGCATAAAAGCATCGCTCTGAAGCGACGACAAGCAAAACAGCGCCGCTCACCTTGGCTTGGTGAGCGGCGCTGTTATTTTACAAAAAGGCTTTACTTCGCTGAGGGAAGGTTTTTGGCGTGATGCAGGTCCGGCATGGTTCCCACAAACGAGTGGCGAATCGGCACCCAAGTGACGCTCTTCATCTTAAAGATGGTGGCGATGGCGATGGGCAGATAAGTAAACATAAAGATGGGGAAGGTAAACAGATAGACAATTTTGCGTGTGACTGAGCAGCGAATCTGCTTCCACTCGGTGATGATGGTGACCAAACCGAAGAAGAGCAGGGACAGATACATGTTGCGGAAGGCCGCCCAAATGTTCAGCAGGGAAGAGACAGCCAGAGAATCGTGCCCATCCAAAACACCGACAACAAAAGCAGTGAGATTTAGAATCATCATGAAAATGGTCAGCAAGGTGGCCGGTGCAATGGTAGAGAGCATATCGAAACACTGGAACCCCTTCGGTGAGGCACAGCCGCGCATCAGACGCGTGCCGTAGTTACGCAACACCTGATAGAAGCCCTTTGTCCAGCGCATTCTCTGGTTCCAAGAGGTTTTAAAGTCAATCGGCTGTTCATCATACAAAATAGCACTTTCACAGTAACCGATGACATTGCCTTCGATGACGTTGCTCACGGTGAATTCAATATCTTCCGTCATGAGGTGGTACTTCCAGCCGCCATCCTTCTGGATGATCTGGCTGGACACCAAGAAGCCTGTACCGGAAATGGCGCAGCTGGTGTTGCAGATCATTCTGGATCCGTTGAGGTACTTCGATTCACGCATGAACCAGAGGCCATAGCCAGCAGAAATCCAGTTATAACCGTAGTTTTTGGAGTTGCGGTAGCTGGTGACGACGGGATAACCGGCGTCAAAGACCTTGTTGATCTCGCGCACATAGTTGACATCTAAGACATTGTCTGCGTCAAAGACCATATACCCATCGTAATGGCAGATACCGTGGCGATCATCAATCTGCTCAAAGGCATGGTTCAGGGCATAACCCTTGCCAACCTTTTGCAGGTTATTGCGCTCAAAGACCGTGGCGCCATTGCGGCGGGCAACGGAGGCCGTATTGTCGGTGCAGTTGTCGGCAACGACATAGATATCGAGCAGCTCGGTGGGATAGTTTTGATTTTTTAAACTCTGAATCAGCTCCGAAATGACCTGACTCTCATTACGCGCGGCCACAATGGCTGCATAGCGGTGCAGTTTCTTGGCTTCGCGTTTCGGCATCTTTTTGAAAAGCCGCACACCCACATAGACGAACTGATAGGCATAGCAGGCAAAGAACAAAAAGAATACCAATAGATTGATATTATTCAGTAACTCAACCATGAGACCTTACCTCTTTCATGTAACTTTTTCTTCACTTTTTGATTAACCTTCGTTCATCAACTTGTGTTGTCGATCAATTCTGTAGTATAGCCCTTTTGCAGCAATTTTTCAATCACATTTTCATAAAAAATGAAAATATTCATGCCAAGATAGACAGTTTATAGAATTTTAAGTTTAAATATGGGAATTATGGGCTTAAATTGAAGGTATTGACGCTTGTTTTTTTGCAGGCAAGCTCTCATGAGCTCAAATCACATCGTCACCAGTATATGACAAAGCCGGATAAAAGATGATAACAGGCCGGCAAAAGTTTAAATAATTGTGACATAGATATTACGTAAAGTTAACATCATTAATATTTAAGAAATTTTAGGTTTGTTCATATGCAATTCATAAAAGGTCGTTATACTGATCAATTATCTTCAAAACAGGAGGCAGAGAAAAATTGTCATGGTAAAGATATTTAAGTACATGAAAAAGCGGGAGTGGCTCCTGATTGCATGCAGTTTGGTCTTCATTGTCGCGCAGGTTTATCTGGATTTGAAATTGCCGGACTATATGGCAAAGATCACACGCTTGCTGGAAGAAGAAGGCACACAGATGATGGATATTCTATCGGCTGGTGGCTTCATGCTTCTGTGCGGCCTGGGCAGTCTGGTGGCTTCTTTTATTGTGGCGGGCTTTGCGTCCTTCATCGCCGCCAACTTTAGCAAAGAGCTGCGGGCGCGTCAATTTGAAAAGATCCAGGACTTTTCTATGACGGAAATACGCGGCTTTTCCACAGCAAGCCTCATCACGCGCTCGACCAACGATGTCACACAAATGCAAATGATCATTGCGATGGGTTTGCAGGCGATGGTCAAGGCGCCGATCATGGCGGTATGGGCTATGACAAAGATTGCGGGCAAAGGTTGGGAGTGGACAACGGCTACGGCTGCGGCGGTTCTGATCCTGATTCTTTTGATTGGCATTGTCGTGGTTTTTGCGGTGCCGAAGTTCCGCCGCATCCAGGGCCTGACCGACAATTTGAACCGTGTGACGCGTGAAAACCTGATGGGCCTGCGCGTGGTAAGAGCCTATAACGCAGAGCGTTATCAAAAGCGCAAGTTTGAAGCGGCAAACCGTGAGTTGACGGGCAATAACCTCTCGGCACAGCGTATCATGGCGATCATGTACCCGGGTATGAGCCTGATCATGAGCGGCCTGAGCCTGGCCATTTACTGGATTGGCGCTTACCTCATCAACGCGGCAGGGGCAGGGGATAAGGTCATCTTGTTTGCGGACATGGTTGTGTTCATCAACTACGCCGTACAGGTGGTCATGTCGTTCATGATGCTCAGCATGATTTTCATTATGCTGCCGCGCGCCAGCGTGGCCGCCAAGCGTATTTTGGAAGTCATTGAAACACCGCTGAGCGTTCAGGACGGCAGCCGTACCGAAGGCGAGGCGGGCATGCAGGGCGAAGTCGAGTTTCGTAATGTCAGCTTCTCCTATCCCGAGGCGGATGAATATGTCATCAAGGATGTTAGCTTCAAGGCGCACCGGGGTGAGACGGTGGCCTTCATCGGGGCGACGGGCAGCGGCAAAAGTTCACTCATTAACCTGGTGCCTCGTTTTTATGACGCGGTTGAGGGCGAAGTGCTCATCGACGGGGTGAATGTGAAAGAGTATACCCAACATGCCCTGCATAACAAGTTTGGTTATGTCTCGCAAAAAGCGGTGATGTTCTCCGGTACAGTGTTTTCCAATGTTGCCTACGGGGAAGCCCAGCAGTCGTCCTATACGGAAGAAGAGGTTTGGGAAGCGCTTCGCATTGCCCAAAGTGCAGACTTTGTGGAGCACATGCCGGAACAGATCGAGGGAGAGGTGGCCCGCGGTGGTGATAACCTCTCCGGCGGCCAAAAGCAGCGGTTGGCCATTGCGCGGGCCGTCTGCCGCAAGCCGGAAATTTATATTTTTGATGACTCCTTCTCCGCGCTCGACTATCGCACTGATCGGGAACTGCGGCAGGCGCTGAAGGAGAAAACGGCGGGGGTCACCAGTCTGATCGTTGCGCAGCGTATTGGTACCATTCGCGATGCCGACCGCATTATTGTGCTGGATGAAGGCCGTGTGGTGGGCAACGGCAAGCATGAAGAGCTGATGCAGACCTGCCAGTTATATCAAGAAATCGCGCTATCGCAACTTTCGAAGGAGGAATTGGCATAATGAAAAAAGAAAAAGAGCCCATAGAAGGCACATCCTCCGAGCAAGGGTTCGGCCCGGGCCATATGAACGTCGGCGTGCCGGGTGAAAAGGGCAAGGACATGAAGAAAACCTTGCGGGAACTGCTGCGCTACTGTCGGCCACAGAGAATACTGCTCATCATTGCTCTTTTGTGCGCGGTGATCTCCTCCATTCTGACCCTGGTGGGGCCGGGCCGCCTCAGCGAAATCACCGATTTGATTACAGCCGGTATGATGACGGGTATTGACATCAAGGCCGTGCTCTCGATCTGTTTTGTACTGGTTGTCATCTACGGCATCAGCACCATTTTGGGTTTTGGCCAGGCTTATCTGTTGGCAACCATGACGCAGCGCGTCAGTAAGCGACTGCGTAGCGATGTGGCGGCAAAGATCAACCGTTTGCCCATACATTATTTTAATAAGACGCCATACGGTGACGTGCTCAGCCGCGTTACCAACGATGTCGATAGCATCAGCCAGGCAATGAACCAAAGCTTGGGCACGCTGGTCTCAGCCGCCACGCTCTTTGTGGGTTCTCTGGTGATGATGCTGCTGACCAATTGGCTCATGGCGCTCACGGCGGTTGTGGCGACGGTGCTTGGTTTCCTGCTGATGCGCATAATCATGGGCCGCTCCCAAAAGTTCTTTGTGCGCCAACAAAAAAATCTTGGTCAGATGAACGGCCTGATCGAAGAAATCTATTCCGGCCATAACGTGGTAAAGATTTATAATGGCGCCAAGCAGGCCAAAGAGGATTTTTCCGTCATCAACAATGCCCTGTGTGACAGTGCGGTCAAGTCTCAATTCTTTTCCGGGCTGATGATGCCGCTGATGACCTTCATCGGTAACTTTGGCTATGTAGCTGTTTGCGTGGTGGGTGCGCTGCTTGTCATGAGTGGCCAGATCAGCTTTGGCGTCATCGTTGCCTTTATGCTCTACGTCCGCTTCTTTACGCAGCCGCTGGCCCAGATGGCCCAGGTGGGTACGGCGATGCAGTCGGCCACCGCTGCGAGTGATCGCGTCTTTGAATTCTTGGCAGAGGAGGAAATGCAGGACGAGAAAAACAAGACCTTGATCATGCAGGATGTCAAAGGTGACGTGGAGTTCCGTCATGTGCGCTTCGGTTATGAAGGTACGGATGTCACCGTGATCCACGACTTTTCCGCGCGGGCAAAGCCCGGACAAAAGGTGGCCATCGTCGGCCCAACCGGCGCGGGCAAGACGACAATCGTCAACTTGCTGATGCGTTTTCATGAAATTCAGGGCGGCGAAATCCTCATTGACGGGGTACCCACCAGCAGTTTGCGCCGCGAAAATGTGCATGAGCTGTTCTGCATGGTCTTGCAGGATACCTGGCTCTTTGAAGGAACGATTCGAGACAATGTGGTCTATTGCCGGGAGGGTGTGACGGAGGAGGAAGTGGTCCAGGCTTGTAAGGCCGTTGGCATTCACTATCTGATCAAAACCCTGCCGCATGGTTACGATACCGTGTTGGATGAAGATACGAGCCTCTCTGTCGGTGAAAAGCAGCAGCTTACCATCGCGCGCGCGATGATTAAGGATTCGCCCATGCTGATTTTGGATGAGGCCACAAGCTCCGTCGATACGCGTACAGAGCTGGTGATTCAGAAGGCCATGGACACACTGATGGAAGGCCGCACCTCCTTTGTCATCGCGCATCGACTGTCGACCATTAAAAATGCCGATCTCATTTTGGTCATGAAAGAGGGCGACATTGTGGAGAGCGGCACACATGACGAGTTGCTGGAACAGAATGGCTTCTACGCAGAACTTTACAACAGCCAGTTTGAGAACTGTTCTTGAGGGCATTTGATGATTGAAATATAGACCAAGAACGGCACAATAGCAAGAAAACAGCAGGCGCTGCAGACGCTCGATTTCGGGGGTTTTGCAGCGCTTGTTTCTATGCTATACTAAATCTATTATGCGTGTGGGACAAGCGAGAACCCACGCCGAGAGGGAGGGTACCAATGAATTGGGAGCCGTGGGCAGGTTGCTATAAAGCCAGCGAAGGCTGCGCAAATTGCTATTTTTACGGACCGTATGCAAAACGCTATGGTCAAAATACCATTCAAAAAACAGATCAATTTGATTGGCCCATTCGGAAAAATGCCAAAGGGGACTATAACATTAAGGGCAACAAGATTCTTGCCACTTGTTTTGCCACTGATTTTTTCCTGCCCGAAGCAGACGCATGGCGCAAAGAGGCCTGGGCCATCATTCAGGAGAGAAGCGATATTGATTTTCTCATTCTGACAAAACGCATTGACCGTTTTTTCGTTTCGCTGCCGGCCGATTGGGGCGAAGGCTATGACAATGTCAACATTGGCTGCACGGTAGAGAATCAAGAGCTGGCCGACTACCGACTGCCCCTGTTTTTATCCTATCCCATCAAACGCCGTTTCATTGCTTGTGCGCCGCTGCTGGAAGCGATTGACCTGTCGTCGTACATTCATGGCGTTGACCATGTCACGGTTGGTGGCGAAACCGGGCGTGGCGCGCGGGAGTGTGATTATCATTGGGTGCTGGACATTCGAGAGCAGTGTGTAAGAGCGGATAAAACGTTTTGGTTCAAAAATACAGGCTCATTCTTTAAATATAAAGGTGTATTCGAAAAAATCAATCCCTTTAACCAAAGCGGCAGAGCGAAGGAACTGGATATCAATATTTCCGACGGGAAAAGGCTGTTTTGATCAAAGCCTGAGATCATGAAGATAAAAACAACTCCGATTGTTATGACACAATCGGAGTTGTTTGCATTTGTTTGTCAGCTGTGACTGCAATGCGCTTTTTGCTTAAGGAAGCGGGATGCTCTCTTGCTGTATGGACCTGATTTCGGCTTGGATACCGCTCGGGTCAAAATTCGGAATAGGCATAGGTCTGGCGATGTAGTAACCTTGCAAGAGGTCAATGCCGGCGCGTACCAGATAGGAAAGTTGCTCTGCGGTCTCCACACCTTCGGCCAGAATCAGCATACCGTTCTGTTTGCCGAAGCTGATGACCTTATCCACAATGGCCTGATGTGTGGGGTTGATATCCACCCCGGAAATGAGGAAACGATCGAGTTTGACTATGTGTGGGTTGATACTGAGCAGGCTGAGATCGTTGTTGTAGCCGGAACCATAGTCATCCAGAGCAATTTGGGCGCCCCAGGAGGTGATTCGATTCAGTTTCTGCTGGAAAAGATCCACGTTCAGTCGTTCGTTTTCAATGATTTCCACCACAAGGTTCGAGAGGTCATCGGCATAAAGTCGCTCAAACTCAGCGTATTCCAAAGGCTTTAAGACTTGGTTGGGTACGGAGTTGATAAACAATTTGGTATCGCCGAATTGTTCGCGATACTTGGTATACTGCGTCAAGGCTTTGAAGAAGGTGATTTTTTCAATTTGCCAGAGCTGTGACTGCGCCGTGGCAATTTGAATCAGTTTAATCGGGGAATTGAGCAGCTCGCTCTGCGGACGCATCAGCGCTTCATAGGCGTACAGCGCGCCGGTCTGCGCGTTGACGATGGGTTGGAAGGCGAAGTCGATGAATTGATTGTCCAGGACACGGTTCAGTTCCTCTTTCCCGTCGAGCAGGAAGGATTCAGCCAAGTAGACATCGCGCTTAAACTCGCGCAATTCGCCTTTGATGGTGTGCTTACCCTCATACATGGCGAAGTCTGCAAAACGAATGAGTTCATCGAGATCAGTGGAATCTTCTCCATACCATGCGATACCGCCGGACATGCGCACTTTGAATTGCGCGCCGTTTGGCAGGGTGATTGGTTCTTGGTCCAAGGTTCGGTAAAGCTGATTGAGCTGCTCTAAAATTTCATCCTTGCTGGTGAAGCCATAAAAGAAAACATAAAATTCATCACCCGACATGCGGGCCACCAGGGCGTTGGTCTGAAAGGTAATCTCCATCATGCGTGCGGCTGTTTTGATGTAACGGTCGCCCATTTCGTGCCCGTATGTATCATTGACGTATTTGAGATTATCCAGGTCAAACATGGTGATGGCGGCGACAGGCAGGTTCTCATTGGCAAAAATGTACTGTGCCTTGCGGCGAAAAGCCAAGCGATTATAGATGCCGGTCAAGATGTCATAATCCCGTTCATAGTTGAGGACATAACGCTCTTGTACATCCTTGCTCACGTCGATGAGCGCGCCGAGCAGGACGCCCTCACGCTCCATTTCAATCAGTTTATACCAGCATTTTGGATTGTTGGAGAATAAGAAGGTGTCCGGCATGGCTTCTTCCGGTTGCGCCTTGAGATCGGTCAGTGCGCTGAAGAATTGTTCTTTGGGCACGGAAAAGGCCGTATGTTCCACGGGCTGAATGTTCAGCATGCGTTGCAGGGAGGAGGAGACGGTGACATAGGGGGAATCCTGTCGATACTCGAAGGAGCCGACGCCGATATTGATCATCTCCATGATTTGGTCGGTCTTTGTCACAGAGTCCAAGATGTTTTGGCTGAGCTGCTCGATGGCGACGGAAAGGTCATCAATTTCCGCAATGTTGGTGCGCACCAAGGAAACCGCTCCGTCGAAATGGCTGTCCTTCACCGCTAGGCCAAGGCGTACAATCGGGCGGGAAAAAGAATAGCCGATCAAGTAAGAAACCAAGGCGCCAATGAGCAAGGACCAAAAAATCATGAGCAGCAATGTTTGAATGAGTTTGTCGGAAAAGGTGTTGATATTGGATTCTGCCGTTAAGCCGATCAACAGCCACTGGTCATTGACAAAGGGGGTGTTGGGGTTGTACAAATTGATTTCTTCGTAATTGGCGCTGACGCGCCCGATTGCGGAATCAATGCTGTAACAGTCATACGCCTCTTGCTCAAGCGTCAGTGGCAGGGGCGCATCCAAGGTGGCAATACTTTTCTGCACGGTTCCTTGTGACATGAGCGGAATGATGTCTCCGGTCTCGTTGTCCACAGTGGCAATGAGGTAGCCATAGGATTCATTTTCCGCCAACTCATCCGAGGGAAGCAGCTTATAGAGGTAATCCTGTGAAATTTCCACGCCGATGACACCGAAAGGCTTACCGTTCTGGTCGATCAGAGGCAGGCTGAAAGTAATGATGCGGGAGTTTTGCGTGGAGAGAGAGGGGGAGACATGCCAATACCCCAGGTACTTATCATTGGTAGTCAGCGCGGTGGCGCCTATGGGTTTTCGTAGAATAGGGCTATGCTGCTCATCCAGTGAGAAGCCATAGCTCCAGGCATTTTCCAGCGGTATTTTATACTTTTTGGAGACGTCAACCGGACCACGCAGCATCACCAGGTTGCTGGCGGAGGCCGTTTGGTCGTGCAAGGCGGGATTGTAGTTCCGGATGTAGATGCCGGAGTTGGATATGCCGGTTTTTTTGGCGTCGTCCAAGATGATAAAGCCGCCGGTGGACATGGATGTTTGCATCATTTGGATCAAGGTATCCGTGCTTTTGTCCAGAAAGGCAACGGTTTCACCCGACGACAGCCCGGATCGGCCATTTGCCACTTGGTTATATGTATGGACGATCTTTTCTTTGAAATCAGTGATGTTGGACCAGCGGTTGGTCATCTCACTGAGCAGGTAATTCTTGCGGTTTTGCACTTTCTCGGCTAACAGGCTATACGCATTGTTTTTCAGCGTCGCCGGGACTTTTGTCAGCATGATCAGACTGGCGGAAAACAGAGCCTGCAGCAAGACAATCATAGTCATCAAAAGTGCAATTTTCAGGATGATGGATCGAGGCCGCAATTTTTTCCATTTCAACATGGTTTTTTTATTCTTTCGTCAATTTTGACATTTCACTGGTGAACGCTGCGTACCACTGTTCAAAATTCTGCACAGAGGTCAGTTCATGTAAAACCGCAGCGCGGCTTTCGCCCTGCGCCTGTCGCGTCGCCAGAGAAGCTTGATCTCTTTTGATGTAATCGGTCAGATGCTTTTCAAGCACCTTGCGCGCGTCGTAACTCTGGGCAAAGGGTTTGCTGGCATACAGGGCATATTCACCCAAGGCGGGGTAAATCACATCTGCCGTCTGCATGACGGGAGAATCCTCCTCAATGTCAGCTTGCTGGCGAATTTGCGCCAAGATGGTCTCGGGTTTGAGCGCTTCATTTTGGACCGGCATATAACCGGTATTGATGGCAAAGCTGATATTTTGTGTAGGGGCTGTGAACCACTTTAAAAATTCAACAGCGGCAGTTTCACGCGTGCTGTCGCTCTTTGTGACGGCCATACCGGCGCCCTGCTGCACGGCAACTTTGCTGCTTCCCTCGAAGTATGGATAGGGCATGGCGCGGCATACGATGGAGTAGGCCTCGTCTTTTCCGGTTTCCACCTGTTTGGGGAAGTAGCTGGCGCTGGCCGAGGAGCCGACATAGGCGAGCAAATCACCGGATTTGGTATCATCCGAACGGAAGCGGCCAATGGAAGCATAGTGCCCGCTGACATAGGGGACATAGATGGCATCCCAAATGCGCTTGGCCGTCTCTTTGCTAAACTGGAAGCTGACCCCGGTATCATTGAAGCTGTACAATTCTTCGCCCAGTTGGCGGCAGGAGATGAGGATAAAGTTCGCCATAGAGTCGATGCCGAACAAGGGTTTGCCGTCGCCTTCTTCCGGTGTTTGGGCATCGGTCCAAGTATAGTAACGCTCGGCCGCGCGGGCGATGCCCTCCCAGGTGTTCATCTCCTCGTTGCCAATGCCGGTGGCCGCGGCGAAGCGATCATAGTCCGTGGCGTTGATGTAGAGGATTTCGGTGGACTTGGCAATTGGAATCATCATCAGTTTGCCGTCCTGATCGAAGCGGCCTTCGCTGAGAAAATCTTCACGGTAGGCAGACAGCTCCTGATCGGTGAAATACGCGTCCAAGGGAGCGACGAGGGAGAGCTGATGTAGGCGGTAGACATTGTCTGAATAGGCGGCAAATATATCGGGCAGCGGGGCAGAGCCCACTTCTTTGTTCGCCGAGGCAAACACAGCGTCAGAGAGTTCATTGACGCCGCTGTACGCATGGGCGTCAACCAAAATTCCTTTTTCCTTTCCAACTGTCTCGTTAAAGGTTTGCACAAGCGCATCAAACGTGTCTTTATTGGTACCGTTATAATAGTGCCATAAAGTCAGCGTGACGGGATTTTGGGGAGAAGGTCCGCTTGTGGTTTTGGTACTGCATGCGCTCAAAAACAGCAGGATAGCAAACAGTATCGGAAGCAATCTTTTCATGTTGACACCCTCCATGACGGTCAAATAGTTGACACATTATTACTGCTAGACTTGCGTGAATAATGGGAATAATCTCTCCTTATCATACATGAAATCAAGCTACAAAGCAATCGCTTCCTGACAAATATTCTGTTTTTTTATAACCGAAATGACGATAACTTCAGGCACTGTGTCAGCGAAGCGACGATTCATTTCCAAACAGGTTCCAGTGATGCAAAAAACAGGGATTTCTTGTCGAAAGACAGAAGAAAATGCAAAAACATAGCTTGTCAGAAAGAGCAATACTGACTATAATAAAAAGGTTAGGCAAGGCGACGGAAAACATGAACCAGTTGAAGCCAGGGGTAGGTTCATGGCGGGAGCAGAGAGGAAAGCGATATGCAAGGCCTTTATATATACTTACTGTACTTTTTTATCTATTCTTTTTTGGGTTGGTTGTGTGAATGTGTTTTGGCGGCCGTGCGCAAAAAGCGCTTCATCAACCGAGGGGTGTTGAATGGGCCGCTGTGTTGCATCTATGGCTTTGCCGCGGTGGCGATTAGCCTAGGCCTGAGTGAACTGAAAGGGTCTGTCCTTTTTCTTTTCGTCGGCTCTGCCGTGGTGGCCGGTCTTATTGAATGGTTGTCGGGCCACTTTTTAGAGCGCCTGTATCATAAAAAATGGTGGGACTACTCGGGCCGGCGTTTTCACATTGACGGCTACGTGAGCCTGCAATCCGTGCTGCTCTGGGGTTTGGCCGGTGTTTTGGGCATCTATTTTTTCAACCCATTTTTTCTGCAGCTGGCCGTATTGGTGCCGTCAACGCTGTTGCAGGTTGTGTTGTGGGTGATGGTAGGCTTTACCTTATTAGATGCGATCGGCTCCTACTTGGTCATTTGGCAGATTCCACATACGCAATTTGGCATGGAAAAAATCAATGAAGGCCTGGATGTCATCTCTCGCCGCCTCAATCACGGCATCCGTACCTATGTCCATCGCCGCATGCGCAAGGCATATCCCGCCCTGTCGGATGAGCTGAAGCGTCCGCTCAAGTTAAAGCATCGGGTCTTTGCCGAGGGATGCAGCGCGGCAAAGCTGTTTTGCATCTTTTTGATCGGAGCCTTCCTGGGCGATCTGGTGGAAACGGTGTTCTGTCGGGTGACGATGGGCGTGTGGATGAGCCGCAGCAGCGTGGTATGGGGGCCGTTTAGTATTGTCTGGGGCCTGGCTTTGGCTTTGGCTACCCTGCTGCTGTATAATTACCGAGAAAAATCAGACGGTTTCATCTTTATCTTTGGCACGGTGATTGGCGGGGTCTATGAATACTTGTGCAGCGTGTTTACGGAACTGCTGTTTGGAAGAGTATTTTGGGATTACAGCAAACTGCCCTTTAATCTGGGTGGACGCGTCAATTTGCTGTACTGCTTTTTCTGGGGCATTGCGGCGGTGCTTTGGCTGAAGAAGTTATATCCGCCGCTCTCCAATCTCATTGAAAAAATACCCAAGCGATTGGGCAATACGATGGCTTGGCTGCTGTTGGCCTTTATGCTCTGTAATATCTCGGTATCCGTGCTGGCGCTGACCCGCAGCGCCCAGCGTGAGGAAGGCTTGGAGGCGGAACAAACCTGGCAGCAATGGATGGATCAAGCGTACAGCGATGAGCTCTTGCGGCAAATTTACCCCAATGCCATTTCAACCAAAACCCCGGAAGGGCCGGAATAAAAAAGCTGCCCGCACCCAAAAAGGTGCGGGCAGCAGCTTCCTGTCTCTACAGACGACAATGCGTGCGCTTATATGGCAAGCTGGCGGAAATAATCCTCACGCGCCATACCATACGGACGATTGAAGCGTCCAAGGGTGAGCAATTCGCTGGCCTCACCGTGAAGCTGATTGACTTTCTGATTACAGGTAAAGAGAATGGAATAACCCCGCTCTGTCAAAAGCTGCTTTGCCTCCTCGCATCTATAACCAAAAGGATAAGCAAAGGCAGAGGGCAGAAAGCCAAGTTGATTTTCGAAGCGGCTTTCCAATAAGCCCATATCTTGCCCAAAGGCAAGGCGGTAGGCATCCATACTCTCACCAGACATGCGGCGACAACCCTTGCGGGTTTTCTCCGAATGCATGTCATAGGTGTGGGCGGCCAACTCCACATAGGGAGAGGCCTCCAGCGCGGCCAAATCAGGCCAGGAGAGGTATCCATAATTGACATTATTGTCCCCATTCTCCGTATAAACATCGGCGCAGCGGCCAATGATAGCGAGAACGGCGTTCATCTGATACTCCTCAAAGAGCGGCAAACCATAGACCAAAAAGCTTTCTTGTCCATCATCAAATGTGATCATGATGGGTTTTTCAGGCAAAGTGCCTTGACCGTTGGCGTAGGCTGTCAGCTCTTGCAGCGTGATGGTCGTGTAACCTTGTTCCTTCAGATAGGCCAAGTCACCCCGCAGCATTTCCGGGGAGACAGTGTAATCCCCCCAACGTTCCGGATCGGTACTGATGTGGTGATACATCAAAATGGGGAGAGAGACGGTCTTCTCCGGTTCAGCCGCCGAAGAGACGAGGAGGGATGCGGATAGGACAACACTCATTGCCAAAACGGCAGGAATGATTCGTTTGATCGCCATCACCTCCGAATTTGCGTTGTGCCGCTCAGTGACGTTTTTTTCAAAACGATCTTCCAATGGGCACGATTCTAGTATGAGACAAACGGCGCAAGATATTTAGACAAATTTCTGGATGTTGCGCCGCGCTTCGCAGCAGCAGAATACTTGTCGCGCATACAAATACATGATACAATAAAAATACAAAATCAATCGTTTGAAATTTTAAAAAAGGAGCAAAAACTTGCAAAATAATCAACAGTATCAAGGTTATGAGGTTGGGCCAATTCGCCCGCCCAGTGAAGCTTACAGCTTGCTGCTGCGTTTGGTGCGCGGCTGCGCGTGGAACCGCTGTAAGTTTTGCGGCTTTTACCGCGGCCATCGTTTCGGCATTCGGTCGCCGGAGCATGTGAAGCAGGATATTGATGCGTTCAAAGCCTGGATCGACGTTTTTGAGGGGAAAGGCGAAAAACGCATTGAGACCGAAGCGGATTATGAAGCGTATTATATGGCAGCAAACTGGTATCAGAGCGGCATGGTTTCTGTTTTCTTTCAGGACGCCAACAGCCTGCTGATGAAGCCGAGTGATATGATCGACATTTTGGAACACTTAAACAAGGTGTTCCCGGCAGTCGAGCGTATCACCACCTACGCGCGCTCGGACACCATCGCGCGCATTTCCGATGAAGATTTAAGCCGTTATGCCGCGCTTGGCCTGAACCGTTTCCACATCGGATTGGAGACGGGTAACGATGAGTTGCTGCGCCTGGTGAATAAAGGCGTGGACAAGAAAACGCAGATCATCGCCGGGCAAAAGGCCATGCGCGCCGGCATTGAGGTTTCGGAGTTTTACATGCCCGGCTTAGGCGGCCGGGAATATGCCGCGCAGAGCGCGGACGATACAGCGGACGTTATGAATCAAATCAACCCGGATTTCATCCGCATCCGCTCGATGGCCCTGTCAGAGAAGTTGGATTTATACGAGGATTATGAGAGCGGCGTCTTTACCCGCAGCAATGATCTGGACGACCTGCGCGAGATCCGCCGCTTTATCGAGCAGCTGGAAGGGATAGACAGCGTGGTGGAGAGCGATCATATCCTGAATATTTTGCTGGAGCTGCGTGGAAAACTACCGGAAGATAAGGATCGCATGTTGGCGACCATCGACCGTTTTTTTGCGCTGCCCGAGGAGCAGCAAATCCTCTTTCGCCTGGGTAGACGCATTGGTATGTTGGGTGAGTTGTCCGACTTGGAGAATGAAGCCAGTATGCGACAAGTACGTGCAATTGCGGCGGCCAACCATGTGGACCAACACAATATAGATGCGATCTCCAATCAATTGATGATTAAGGCGATTCCGGTTTGATGGCAGGAGGCGTATCTTGTCTTGACTGACATGAAAAACATGCGTCGCAGAACCGTTTGATTCTGTGACGCATGTTTGTTCATCTTGCTGTGAGTTAGACCTGGAGGAAAAGCGTGTCGAGCATGTCGCGGAAGATGTGGAAAAAGTTCATTTTAGGCACAGCCTCCTGCGCGACGAGTGGGATGGTTTCGTAGGGTTCGTCTTCCAAGTAGACGATCATCTCGCCCAGCTTCTGCCCCTTTTCCACCGGAGCGCTGACCGTTTCAGAGACGGTGATGGAGGTGCGCAGCTGCGCACTCTTGCTCTTTTCCACCAAAAGGCGGCAATCCTTGGCCGGCACGGGCTGAATGGAGGAAATCTCACCGAGTTTGACCGTGACCGGCGGAATGGCTTCCGATGGTTTGACATCCTGCATGGCATAGCTGGCAAAGCCATAGTTGAGCAAGGCTTTGGCCGCTTCGAAGCGATCGTTGGAGCTGGGCGAGCCGAGTACGACGGCAATCAGCTCCATATTTTCGCGCTCCGCCGTGGCGGACAAACAGAACAGGGCGCTGTCGGTTGAGCCGGTTTTGAGGCCGGTGGAACCGGGGTAGTAGTAGATGAGTTTGTTGGTGTTGGCGAGTTGGAACGCACCGTCGCGCAGCGTATCCATCCAGATGGTAGTATAGGAGCGAATGTCAGGATGGTTTAAAATCAAGGCGCGAGACATGATGGCAATGTCGTTGGCGGAGGTCATATGCCCTTCCGCCGGCAGGCCAGTGCAGTTGAGGAAGGTGGTGTCCTGCATGCCCAATTCTGCGGCTTTGGCATTCATCTTCTCAACAAAGGCGCTCTCGCTCCCGGCCAGAAACTCCGCCATAGCAACGGAGGCGTCGTTGCCGGAGGCAACGGCGATGGCCTTGAGCATATCATGCACACTCATCTGTTCGTTTTCCTTGAGGAAAACTTGTGAACCGCCCATACCGGCCGCCGTGGCGGAGGTCGTGACCATATCCTCTTTTTGAATGCGGCCTTCATCCAAGGCTTCCATGATCAAGAGCAAGGTCATGACTTTGGTGACACTGGCCGGCGCCAGTTTTTCGTGAGAATTCTTTTCAAACAGAACCGTGCCGCTTTCTTTCTCCATGAGGATGACCGCTGCCGCGTTGGTTTCCGGCCCGGCCGCTTGGACTGCCGCCGCTGGGAGAAGCAGGGGCAGTATGAAAATCAGACAGAGCAATTTTTTCATAGAAACCTCCATAATGTCCTTCTGGGTTTGTACACTCAAGGATATGGGACAGCGCCTGAAAATATGACAACGCGGCTGCTTGCAGAGAAGAAATTTGTCCTTGGCTTTTGTCGGTAATTCTGTTACACTCAAACTATCGTATTTTTTGCTGAAACGACCCACGGAGGATATATAACCCATGCCCATGCCTACCATAAAAACCTTTCATCGACCCGCGTGGCTACCGCAGTTCTGCCTCCAAGCGCTGGCATTTGCGCTTGCGCTCATTTGGATGGAAATATGCGTTAAAATTTGGGATTTTAGAAGTATTTGGAATGACGGTCTGTTGTATACAGCTTTATTTTCTCTTTCCATTACGGCGATACTCTTTCCGCTGTTTCGCTTAGGGGCTTACCGTACCAATCGCTGTGTGACCCTAATTGTTTTGGGTGTTTTGACTTTTGTATATTTGCTGCAGGCGGTTTACTTCACGGTGATGAAAACCGTCTTTGCCGTTTACTCTGTGTCGGTTGCCACGAACGCAACGGAATATTGGCGCGTGGCGCTGCTGGGTATCTGGCGCAGCTTACCGATTTTGCTGCCCATCGTTCTGCCGTTTGTGTGCTTCTGTGTTTTTTCAAAGCATTTGATTGCGGATTCGCGCGGCAACTGGCAGCAAGCGGTTCGATTTATCTTGGCTTCGATGGTGTTGTATGGTATGACTTTATTGATGCTGGCGCTGGGTCCGATTGGCAGCATCGCCTCCCGCTGGGAGATCTATTTGCACCGCACCAATCCGGAATTGACCTTATCTCAGTTCGGTGTTTTGACCTCGCTTCGCCTGGATATGCAGCACCTGTTGACCACGCCAAAGGAGAAAAAGGAACTGCCGGCGCCCGATAATAAGATTCCTGTTGTCAGTGTCGAGAATCCACAGGTGCTCGCTATCGATTTTGCCGCCTTGGCAGACGCGGAAAACGACGAGGAGCTCAAGCAAATGCACCGCTATTTTGCTGCCAATAAGCCCAGCGGAAAGAATAGTTACACGGGCCGTTTTGCGGGGAAAAATCTGATTATGATTACGGCGGAGGCCTTTTCAAGCTGGGCGGTGGACGAGGAGTTGACGCCAACGCTCTATCGTCTCTCGCGTGAGGGCTTCGTATTCGAGAATTTTTACACGCCGCTCTGGTGGATGTCCACCACGGACGGGGAATATGTGAGCTGCACCTCACTGATTCCGCAGGCGGGAACGCATTCATTCTCTCAGGCAGCGGACAACAGCCTGCCGTTTTGCATGGGCAATCAACTGCGCGCAAACGGGTATGAAACCCAGGCCTATCACAACCACACCTATGACTATTATGAACGCGACAAAACGCATCCCAATATGGGTTACGCCTATCAAGGGGTTGGAAACGGCTTGGACATGGTGCCCACCAAGATGGAATCCGACCTCGAAATGATGGAGGAAACGCTGCCCAATTATATCGATAAGACGCCGTTTCACACCTACTATATGACGGTGAGCGGCCACCTATCCTATAATTTTGATACAAACGATATGGCCAAAAAGCACCGCGCGCAAGTGTCCCAGCTGCCGCTTTCCGAGGAAGCGCAGGCTTACTTGGCCTGCCAGATGGAGCTGGACCGTGCGCTGGCTCACCTGCTGCAACAATTAGAAGCCGCCGGCCAGCTGGAGAACACGGTGATTTGTCTCTACCCGGACCACTATCCTTATGGCTTGAGTGATAAGACGCTGGAGGAATTGGGCGGGGAGGGGATCCGTGATGGTCTGGATCTCTACCGCAGCACCATGATTCTCTGGTCGGGAGATATGAAAGAGCCGGTCGGGGTGAAGAAGCCCTGCAGTAATTTGGACATTTTGCCGACGCTTTCCAACCTGTTTGCTGTGCCGTATGATTCTCGCCTGTTGATGGGACGGGACATCCTGTCGGACGATCCGGGGCTTGTGATCTTCAATGACAGTAGCTTTGTGACCGAACAGGGCAGCTATTCGGCTAAGAAGGATGTCTTTACACCGGCGCCGGGTGTTACGGTAGAAAACGATTATGCCAAACGCATCTTGCAAGAAGTGCGGGATAAATTTCTCTATTCGACCAAGATCCTGCAGCGTGACTACTACCGCGTGTTGGGTCTGCCAAAAGACCAGACAGAGTAAAAAGGAAGCGGAGATCGCCCAAGAAGGTGCGATCTCCGCTGTTATTTTTATCTGGCCGGGGAGCTGTCACATCGTCAGCACAGTTCTGCCTTCGCCCAGTCGGCCAATGCCTCAACGCGCGCATGGCAAGCGGCGCGGTCGGTGTCATGGGCCAAGATGTATACCTTGAGCTTTGGTTCAGTGCCGGAGGGGCGGATGAGAAGATCTGTCCCATCGGCCAGTGTATAGCGCAGCACGTTGGAGCCGCATAGCTCGCTCTTTGTCACCTGCATGCTACTCAACTCCGTCTGTGTGCCGTCCTCGTAGTCCGTGCGCTTTAGAACGCGGATGCCGGCGATGTCGGTGAGCGGTGCTTCCCGCAGTCTGTGCATCAGGGCTTTCATGTTGGCCATGCCGGACAGGCCGGGCATCATGAGGTTTAGGGTCAGTTCCTCGTGGTAACCGTGGGTTTTGTAGAGTGCTTCCAGGGCGTCGCTCAAGGTCTTACCCTGATCGAAATAATAGGCCGTCATCTCCGTGAGCAAGAGGGCTGCGGTGACGGCGTCTTTGTCTCGCACATAATCGCCCAGCATGTAACCAAAGGATTCTTCATAGGAGAAAATGACGTGTCCTGCGCCGGCCTCCTCAAGTTGCTGCTTTTTTTCCGCCATAAACTTAAAGCCGGTAAAGGTATCAAACGAAGCCACGCCCTGCGACTGTGCAATGCGTCGGGCGAGGTTGGTGGTCACGATGGTTTTGAGCGCGACGGCATTGGCAGGCAAGCTGCCGGCACGCCTTTTGGCGCCGATCAGATAGTCCAGCAGCAGGGCGCCGGTCTGATTGCCGGTGAAGAAACGATAACTGCCATCATGCTCCCGCGCCCAACTGCCAACGCGATCAGCGTCCGGATCGGAGCCCAGGATGAAGTCCGCTTGTTCTTTCTTAGCCAGAGCTAAGGCCAAAGCGAAACTCTCCGGATTTTCCGGATTGGGGGAGGGGACGGAAGAAAAGTTGCCGTCCACTTTCATCTGCTCCTCCACACAGTGCAGCTTTTTCAGGCCGAGCTGCCGCAGGACATAGGGAATCTGCTCATAACCCGTGCCGTGAAACGGGGTGTAGACCATGGAAAAGCGGTCGGCCACGCGCGACACAACAGCGCGGTCATTGGTCATGGCCATGACGGCGGAGAGGAAAGCTTTATCGGTCTCCACGCCCAAAAGTGTGATGAGACCGGCGGCCTGTGCTTCGTCAAAATCCATGCGGCGAATGGAGGTGAAAAGATCCAGCTGCTCCATGTTTTTTGCGATGGCGGCGGCGTGCTGGGGCGGCAGCTGCGCGCCGTCCGACCAATAGACTTTATAGCCGTTGTATTCCTTGGGATTGTGGCTGGCGGTGACATTGATGCCTGCGATACAGCCGTAGTGCCGTACGGCAAAGGAGAGTTCCGGCGTGGGGCGCAGCGCGGTAAACAGACGGACAGAAATGCCGTTGCCTGCCATGACGCAGGCCGCCTCACGTGCAAATTCAATGGAGTGATTGCGGCAATCAAAGCAAATGGCCACGCCGGCTTTGGAAGCCGCTGCGCCTTCTTGCAGGATCAGTTGTGCAAAGGCCTGCGTGGCATGGCGGATCACATGACGATTCATGCGGTTGATGCCGACGCCCATGACGCCCCGCAAGCCGGCAGTGCCAAATTCCAAGGGGCCGTAAAAACGGCTTTCCAGTTCGGCGTCGTTGCCGTCCAGGGCATGTAGCTCCGCCTGCTCATCGGCGGAAAGGGCAGAGCTTGCCAGCCAAGCGGCCAAGGTCTCGCGATAGGACATGATCATCGTTCTCCTTTATTTATGATAACGTGTGCCGGCGCTGATTTGAAAGCAGCGGTACAACTGCTCCAAGACCATGACGCGGGCCAGGTGATGCGGGAAGGTCATCGGGGACATGGACAGGCGCAGCGTCGCTTGCTGCTTGAGATCGGCATGCAGTCCGTGAGAACCACCAATGAGCAGGCAAAGGCTGGAGCAACCCTCCAGCATCCACCGATCCAAGCGGGCAGAGAGCTGCTCGCTTGAGAGTAGGTCGCCCTCCACGCACAGGGCAATCAGCTTGCTGGCGCGGGGAATTTTCTGGCGCAGCGTATCCGCTTCTTGACAGAGCGCCGCCTCTATTTGTGCCGGGGAAGGTTGCTCCGGCAGGCGCTGCTCCGGCAATTCCAACAAGGTCATTTTGCATTGCGCACCCAAGCGTTTGATGTATTCTTGACAAGCATCGAGAAAAAAGCGTTCTTTTAGTTTCCCGATGCACAAAAGCTGTATTTGTACCATGGTTCTCACTCTCTAAAAAACGACAAACAGAGCGCGCGGCTGGGCCGCTCGCCCTGTTTCTTTTTCGTATGGTTTCAATAAAAACTCAGCCCGCACTGGTGTGCCAGTCCTCTTCGGGCAGGATTTCAGTGCGAATACTTGCACCCAATTTGTTGAGCTTGGAGACAATATCCTCATAACCGCGTTCAATATGATACACTTGGTCGATTTCCGTGATGCCGGAGGCGGCCAAGCCGGCCACTATCATGCCGGCGCCGGCACGCAGATCGCAGGCATTGACGGGGGCGCCTGTCAGGGCCTCGACGCCTTCAATAACGGCAATTTTACCGTCCACCTGAATGTTAGCGCCCATGCGGCGAAATTCATCCGCGTAACGGTAGCGGTTATCCCAAACGCCTTCGGTGAGAATACTGGTTCCCTGTGCCAAGCACAGCACCGCAGCAATTTGCGGCTGCATATCAGTAGGGAAGCCGGGATAGGGTAAGGTCTTGACGTTGGTACGCGTCAGCGGTCCGTTACGTCTGACAATGAGAGAGTCCTCATCTTCAATGATCTCAACGCCCATTTCCAAAAACTTGGCAGTGATGCAATCCAAATGCTTGGGGATGATGTTGTTGATTCTGACCTCACCGCCGGCCGCGGCCACGGCAGCCATATAGGTGCCGGCTTCGATCTGGTCGGGGATGATGGAGTAGAAGCCGCCGTTTAAGCGTTCCACGCCGCGAATTTTGATGACATCGGTGCCGGCGCCCATGATATCGGCGCCCATAGAATTTAAAAAGTTAGCAAGGTCCACGATATGCGGTTCCTTGGCAGCGTTTTCGATCACCGTCATGCCTTTGGCCAAGCTTGCGGCCAGCATGATGTTCATGGTTGCGCCGACAGAGACCACGTCCAAGTAGACGTGCGCGCTGTGCAAACGATCCGCCTTGGATTTTGCCATGATGTAGCCGTTTAACACCTGCACATCCGAACCCATGGCCGAAAAGCCTTTTTCATGTTGGTCAATCGGACGGGTGCCCAGATCACAACCGCCGGGCATAGGCACCTCGGCGCAGCCAAAACGGCCAAGCAGAGCGCCGACGAGATAGTAAGACGCGCGGATTTGCCGCGCCAAGTCATAAGACACATGTTGCGTATTGACCTTTGAGCAGTCGATGTCCAGCGTCGTCCGATCAATGGTACGGATATCGGCGCCAAGATCCTTCAAAATGCCCAAGAGCAGGGTCACATCACTGATCTGCGGAACATTTTCAATGCGGCAAACACCATCCACCAACAAAGTGGCGGGAATGATGGCGACAGCTGCATTTTTTGCACCGCTGATTTCGACTTCCCCATAGAGCGGATTACCGCCACGGATAATATATTTGGTCAAACCTGCACCCTCTTTTGATTGTTTGAGCAGCAAACGACAAGAGGCAAGAAAAGCAAGCATTTCTCGCCTGGAATCTGCTTTCTCCGCAAGAAAACGGATTAAATAATAAAGAAACTGAACTTATTATACCAGCAAATATGAATAAAATCAAAACAAATTTTTCTGGTGTACAAAAAAGAGGATGTAAAGGGAAAAGCAGGAAAAGGTTCAGGAGCAAATATGTTGGCTAAACAGTGTGTTCGTCTGCTGCAGCGGCAGCGGGGCGAGGATGAGCAAAACGCCGTCAGATGCAGAAAAAAGACGCACCTCCGGCGTGCCGGACAGAGCATTTTCACAAAAAGCGGGCACAGAGCGCAGCAAGCCAAGCGCCGAGGCAGCGTCTAGCGAATCGGGACAAAGTCCTTTTTCGTGCAGCTCTGCTGAAGTAAAGAAGTAAATCGTGCCGTTTCTAAGACTTTGAGCAATCATGATTGGCCTCCCAAGAGTGGTTTCGTTGCATGGTCTTTTTTATTATAAAAAAAGTGCGCGCAAAAGGAAAGCTGTAAAGTTTCCCACCGTTTAAAAGAAGTTGGCAGGAGGGAAAAAGTATGGTATACTGTAAACTTGAAATGAATGCTGTTTTACGCTGTCAAACGCTTGCGAATGCAAAGATAAGAGGTGCCGATATGGAGCTGATCGAAACCACGGTGGATCAATGCCTGGTCTATGAAGGAAACATTGTGCGTGTGCGGCGCGATCAAGTGCGCCTGATCAATGGTCATCTGACCGGCAGGGAAGTGGTGGAACACCCCGGTGGCGTGGCCATTTTAGCCTTGGATGCGCAGGATCGCGTCTTGCTTGTGCGCCAATTTCGCTACGCAGTGGAAGAAGTCGTGCTGGAATTGCCCGCCGGAAAGTTGGAGCCGGGTGAAGACCCGCGCTTGTGCGCCCTGCGGGAGCTGGGCGAGGAGACGGGCTGCGTACCCGGCGAGCTGACCTATCTGGGCGTCAGCTATTCTTCCCCCGGTATTTTTGCCGAGAAAATCCATCTCTTTTTGGCGCGTGACTTGACAGAGGGAACGGCGCACCCGGAAGAAAATGAATTTTTGGAGTTGGTTCGCATGCCACGTCAAGAGCTGCTGCAACAGATCAGCCAGGGGCAGATCGTGGATGCCAAAACCATCGTCGGGGCCATGAAAGCTATGCTTTTCTTACAAGGAGCAGAAGGACAGTAAGGAGGACAGGGCATGAAAAAGAAGGTTTTGATTGTTGAGGATGAAAAAGGCATTGTCGACATTCTGCGCTATAATCTGTCTCATGAGGGCTACGAGACGCTGGAGGCCTTTGACGGACTCACAGGCCTGCGTCTGGCGCAGGAGCAGTCGCCCGATCTCATCCTCTTGGACTTGATGCTACCCGGACTGGATGGGTTGAGCGTGTGCCGCGCGCTGCGAGAGAGCGGGAATCAGACGCCGGTGTTGATGATCACCGCGCGTGAAGAAGAAAACGATAAGGTGCTCGGCCTGGAGCTGGGTGCGGATGATTATATTACCAAGCCTTTTTCGATGCGGGAACTGTTGGCGCGGGTCAAGGCGAATATTCGCCGCGTGTCGATGCTGCCGCCGCAGAGGGAGCAGGCCGCCTCCGCCGACTCGCACAAATACATTGACTTGGGGCGCATCACGGTGGATACCGACAGCGCCTGTCTGCGTAAGGACGGAGTGACGCTGGATTTGACCCAGCGGGAGTATGAATTGGTTAAATTCATGGCCATGCACCCGGGCAAGGTGTTTTCGCGGCAGGAGCTGATGGAAAACGTCTGGAATTACGAGGGCTTTGTCGGAGATGTGCGCGGTGTGGACGTGACGGTGCGTCGCTTACGCGAGAAGTTGGAGGACGACCCGGCGCAGCCTGTATTCATTATGACGCGGCGCGGATTGGGCTATTTCTTCAATAGTTAAGAAATGAGACAGTTCACGAAGGAGAGAAGGTGGAAGCTTTGTTTCGCAGCCTGCATATGAAGCTGGTACTGATTATGGTGCTTCTGGTAACCTCCCTGATGACGGTGGCGGGCGCGTTCCTCATCAATTCGGTGGGGCGCTTTTACCTGAATGATTTTTACTCACAGATGGAGGAAGTCTTTACCGATCGGGGTTTTCTGCGCGATCTGCGTACAGCGAAAACCGGAGAAGAAGATGCGGTCAAGGGCTTAAAGGAAGTCCTCAATGCCTACAAAGGCGCTTTGGGGGTGGACGGCCGCAGCCGTGACTATTATATCTTGGATGGCGCAAACGGTAAGGCGCTCGATGCCTCTGACGCGGCGAAGCTGGAGACGCTGGACCGTTCTTCCTACAATCTCTCCGTTGCGCTCAGCGAGGGCGTGGTGGGCGATAAAAATGATTTGACCTCACAGTACATGGATGTGGCCGTGCCGATCACCCGCGGCGATGAGGAGTATATTATCTATATCCTCGATAACCGCAGAACCATGCAAGAACTGAGCGGTGAGATGTTTATCCTGATCATTGAAGCGCTGGGCTTTGGCTTGGTGATCTCCATACTGCTCTCCTTCCTCTTGTCAAAAACGATGATCATTCCCATTCAGCGCCTGACGGAAGGGGCCAAGCGGGTATCTGAGGGGGAATTCGATGAGATCGTCTCTGTGGATTCCCAGGATGAAATCGGCGTCTTGACCAATACCTTTAACGATATGGCGGGCCAGCTGAAAAACACCATTCAAGAAGTGGAAAATGAGAGAACCAAGCTCGATACCTTATTCCGCAATATGACAGACGGCGTGGTGGCGTTTCACCGAAACGGCGCGGTGATTCATGCCAATCCCGCCGCGGAAGAAATGCTGGGCCGGACAATCCCGCTGGGTAATGTCCTGTTCTACCATCAGGTTTTTGGCGAGGCGGTGTCTTTGCAAGAGGTTCTGGCCGCGCAGAACGATACCATCGAACGGGACATGACACAAGGAGAGAGGAGCTTGCACCTTTTGTTTGCCTCCTTTTCGCGGGAAGAACAGGCCGGTGTTCTTGTCGTGGTGCACGATGTGACGCAGCAGATGAAAACGGAGACCATGCGTCGTGAGTTTGTGGCCAATGTGTCACATGAGCTGCGTACGCCGCTGACCAATATCCGCAGCTATGCGGAAACCTTGGTGGATACATCCGATGTACCGCAGGAGACCCAGAGAAGTTTCCTGCAGGTGATCTTGAACGAGAGTGACCGCATGACGCACATTGTGCAGGATTTGCTGACGCTCTCCCGCTTTGACTCTGAGCGTGCGGAAATGGATTTCTCCTTTTTCTCATTCAGCCATGCGTTAAAGGATCTGTATCAGGCTGTGCACATGGAAGCGCAACGGCGCGGACATCAGCTGGAGCTGAATATTGAGGAACCTTTGCCGGATATTCGGGCAGACCGCGCACGCATCTTGCAGGTGCTGATGAATGTGCTGTCCAATGCCATCAAGTATACGCCGGATGAGGGGCATATTCAGATATTGGCTGGACAGAAAGAAGATTTGGTCTGGGTGGAGATCAGTGACAACGGCATCGGCATTCCGCCGGAAGACCGCGACCGGATTTTTGAGCGTTTTTACCGCGTGGATAAGGCGCGCTCGCGTGAATCGGGCGGTACAGGCTTGGGCTTGTCCATTGCAAAGGAGATCGTCAATCGCCATGAGGGGACGCTCGTTTTGGTTGATCGAGATGGCCCCGGTACCTCTGTGCGCCTGGAACTGAAGGTGGAGGGACCGACACATGGAGAGTAAGCGGCGCGTGCTGACTGAATGGGGCAAGAATGTTTTGATTCTGCTCTTGGCGATCATGGCCCTCACCTTGATCCGCCAGTCGACGCTTTTTGAGGGCTTCGATGTGCTGTCCGGCGGCATACAGCAAGGCAGGCAAACGACCCAGCAGGTGACATTTCATGGAGACATGTCTATCGCTGTGCAAGCCGCGCGTATTGCAGTACAAAATGAAGCGGGTCGCTATGGCATGCAGTATAATAGTAAGGTCATAGACCCCATTTTTGAAGAAAAACTGGGCAGCATTCTGCGTGAAGCGCTGAGTAATGCGCATGACGTGCAACAAACCAACCGGGCTGACTGGCAGCAGACCATTCGGAGCGCAAAGCGTTTTTTATATTGCGATTTTATGAGCAATCTGCCCTTGCGTGATCTGCCGCGCTGGCTGGGCAATGCAAGTGGAAACGAGAATGTCAGCGGGATGGCGCGGCGATTTTTGCTTGTGGAGGCGTCAGAGGGGTATAAGCTTTACTTTTTTGATGACGCGGCAAACGCGTACTCCTTTGCTACAACCAATCTGACCGATGCCGGCCGCTTTGCAAGCATTTGTGATGAATTTGAGCCGAACGGCGCGCTGTTTGCGTTTGAACAGCCGGATCAGTATCCTTTGGCGGATGACAATGTGATGGTTTTACCGTCAGCGCCCAGCGTTGTGCGCTATGAGGCCCAAAATCCTATGGCAGACATGGATAACAACGAGCGGGAAGATCTGATGCGCAAGCTCAGCTTTAACCCGAGTTTGACAACGCCCTACGAATCGGCGGATGCCTTCGCCGTCATCCGTGAGGGAACGGATACCTTGCGCATGTTGCATACGGGCACGGTGGTCTTTCAAAGCCAAGGAGGGGAACAAGCCCGCTTCCGGGTGGATCAGGCGGATGATGCGCGTTTAATTGAAAACGTACAGGAACTGCTTGGTATCGTTTTATCGGAGCGAACCGGGGAAGCGACGCCGTATTTGCTCCATATGTTAAAAAAAGAGGACGGCACAACCGAACTCACCTTTGCGTACCGGTTAGGCGGTGTGCCGGTCAAGGTTGGAAGTAAGGGCTGGGCGGCGCAGTTTGTTGTGAAAAACGGAGCTGTTGAGCAGTTTACCGTACACATGCGGCAGTACGCGGCGACACAGGAGCAGGCGGTTGTCCTGCCGGAGTCTCAGATGGTTGGCGTGGCGCTGGCCAAGAACGTGACGGCAGGCGAGTTGACGCTGTCTTATATCGACATGGGCCAAAATGCGCTCATCACTGTTGATTGGCTCTCGGACTTAAATCAGGAGGAGGCGGGATACAGCCAGTGGAATGGTCAAAACTAAAAAATATCGTCATTTTGATCCTGTTGCTCTTGAATATATTCCTTCTCTTTCTGGCGGGTGGACGTGAAGAACAACGCAAATCGATAGCGCTTACCTTGCAGGAGAACACCGTCTCAGTTTTAAATCAAGCCGGACTAAACTTAAAAAGAGAACTGGTGCCCTGGGGGGGCTCTTGTCAGGCCATGATCACGGAGCGTGACGAGACGGAGGAAGCCCGCCTTGCCCGCACGATCTTAGGCGAGGTGCAGGGGAGCGCCGTTGGCATCGCCACGGAGTACCGCGGTGAGCGCGGCAGTATGCGCTTTTATCCGGATGGCCGCTTTTCGCTCTCATTTACCCAGCAGCAGGGGGAGTCCACCTTGAATCCGGAGCGGCACGCGACAAAGCTGCTGAAAAAAATGGGTGTAGAGGTTCTCGTCACAAAACAGGAGACGCAGGAGAAAAAGAGCACCCTTCGTTTTGTACAGATGTGTGAAAAGCTACCGGTTTTCAGTTGTGAAATAGAAGCGCGCTATGAGGATAGCCGCCTGGTCAGCTTACAAGGCAAGCGTTTGCTGGGCAATGTAAAGCCGGACACCACGCAGATGGAGGTTTTAACGGCGCCGGATATGCTCTTGCATTTTCTGGAGATTGTGCAGACGGAAGGCTTGTCGTGTCAGGAGATCCGTGCGATCACCTGGGGTTATGTGTACGCCACAGGGAGCCTGTCAACGCAAGCTTCGCTCATCCCGGTCTGGCTCATTGAGACCGATGCGGGCAGTTATCTGCTCAATGCCCTCACAGGGAAACGAGAGACGCCGTCCAGATGGCTCTATTCCTTTGCAGAAAACAAATAAGATAAAACAAGCGACCCCTACCGCAGTACGCCATGCGGTAGGGGTCGCTCGCTTTATGAGAAAAGAAACGGGTAAACTTAATTCTCGTCTTCCAAGATCGCGCGGGCTTCGTCAATCGCTTTCTGCTGCGCTGCCGGCGGGGCTTCCTCGTAGCGCACAAAGCGGAAGGTGAAGGTGCCGCGGCTCTGTGTGATGGAACGCAGGTCAATGGCATACGTCGTCATTTCGGCCATGGGCACTTCTGCCTCGAGCAACTGCTCACCGTCATCTGTGGGGTTCATGCCCATCACACGGCCACGGCGCTTATTGAGATCACCCATGACATCGCCCAAATAGTTGTCCGGAATGGTGACGCGCAATTCACCGATAGGCTCTAAGATGGTGGGGGCGGCGTTGGGGATGCCTTCTTTATAGGCCAACTGGGCGGCGGTCTTAAAGGCCATTTCATTCGAGTCAACGGCGTGATAGGAGCCGTCATAGAGCGTGGCCTTTAAGCCGACCAGGGGATAACCGGCCAGAGGGCCATGCGACACAGAGTCACGCAAGCCCTTTTCCACGGCGGGGAAGAAATTCTTCGGCACGCTGCCGCCGAACACCTCTTCACAGAAGAGCAGCTCATCGCTCTCGTCCTGCGGCTCAAAGCGGATCCAGACATCACCAAACTGACCACTGCCGCCGGACTGCTTCTTATGACGGCCATGCGCCTCGACCTTCTTTTTGATCTTCTCACGATAAGGCACACGCATCGGCCGCAGGATGGTTTCCACGCCGAAGCGGCTCTTTAAGCGGGCGCCCAGCACATCCATCTGCATATCGCCGGTGCCGGAGATGACCATTTGGTGGGTTTCTGCGTTGTTTTGCCAGTGGAAGGTCAAATCTTCTTCGCCCAGACGGGTCAGTCCGCTGGCGATCTTATCCTCCTGCCCCTTGGTTTTGGGCGCGATGGCGACCGAGTAGCAGGGTTCGGGGAAGGGGAGAGCGGCCAGCTTGACCGACTTGCGCGGATCGCAGAGGGTGTCGCCGGTTTTGACCTTTTCCATTTTACCGATGGCGCCAATATCGCCGCAGGAGAGTTCTTTGACTTCCTCGGCCTTTTTACCCTTCATGATGTAGAGGCGGCCAAGCTTTTCCGTGGCGCCGGTGCGACTGTTGAGCATGGGCATATCGGAGGTGACATTGCCGGAGACCACCTTCACAAAGGAATACTTGCCGTACTGGTCGGAGACGGTCTTCCAGACAAAAGCACAGGGCAGTGCGCCGGCCGAGGCGATGAACTCCTCTTGCGCGCCGTCTTCGGTTTCCGATAGCTCAGGCCGACCTTCCAGCGGGTTTGGCATCAGGTCGACAATGGTGTCCATCAGCATGAAGGAGCCGAGCCCGGAGAGGGCGCTGCCGCAGACCACAGGGAAGATCGAAAGATCCTTGACGCCTGTACGCAGACCCTGCACCATTTCGGCATAGGTGAACTCGCCGCCATCAAAGTACTTATCCATCATCTCCTCGCTGGTTTCCGCAACGGATTCCTTGAGGGCGTCATACAATTCGTCAAGAACAGATTTTTTATCTTCAGGCACATCAATTTCCACACGCTTGCCGTCCTTGATTTCGAAGGCGCGTTTGTGGAGTACGTCGATGATGCCGATGACCTTTTTATCCGCATCCCAGATGGGCGCGACAATGGGCGCCACATTCTTGCCAAATCGCTCACGCAGGGTGGCAAAGGCGGCGTTATAGTCGGAATTATCTTCGTCGGTTTTGGAGATGTAGAGGATGCGGGGCAGTTTATTCTGCTCGCAATACTTCCAAGCTTTTTCTGCCCCCACGCTCATACCTGCCTTAGCCGAGCAGACGATGACGGCGGACTCGGCCACGCGCAGCGCTTCTACCACCTCGCCGGAAAAATCAAAATAGCCCGGCGTATCGAGTACGTTGATTTTGCAGCCCTTATATTCCACGGGAGCCACCGCAGTGGCGATGGAAATTTGACGGCGTGTTTCCTCTGGATCGTAGTCGCAGACGGTGTTGCCGTCCGTGGTGCTGCCCTGCCGCAGGGTACCGCCGGTGAGATATAGCATACTCTCTGCCAGACTTGTCTTTCCGTTTCCGCCGTGTCCCAGCAGACAGACATTTCGGATGTTTTGTGCAGAATAGCTCATAATGATGATCTCTCCTTTTTTATGATATCAGCAGACAGGGTGAAGTGAAAAACACTCTGTCAGGAAACAACAATGCGATAGGGCGTTTGATCGGCGGAGAGGATAAAAAATCCCCTCTCCCAGCGGTATCTGTGCCGCTGAATCGTTTCTGTCACGATTTGATGCTGCCGCTGCACATGGTGCAGGCTGTCCAAACGATGTAACTGTTGTTCATTATACAGTAAAATCGAGGCTCTGACAACAAAAATTTATGAAAAGTGAAAGAAACGGGGAGAGGGAAGGGGCTATTCTGTTAATTTCCGGAAGCTGGCTGTTCGTCAGGCGTGGACGCTTCGACAATGCTGCCGGTGGCAGAGGAGATGCAATAGACTTTCTTTTGTCCGTCCGATAAGTCGCAGGTGAAGTAAAAGAACAAACCGTCGGCAGAAACATGAGAAAACACGAGCGTGAAGTCAGTCAGGCCAAGATTGGTGCAATAGGCGAAAAGGAGGGTTTCCGCCTCGTCCTGCGTGCGTGACAAGCCGTTGGCAGGATCGTCCGAGATGGCAAAGGGGGTGGGGGTTTCTGCCGGCGGTTCGCGATCCGATACACCGCGGGGCAAGGGGTCCTGCTGATTTTCCGTCTGAGGGTTGTCGGCTGTTTGCGTGTTATTCTTAGCATTTTGGTCCGGTGCATTGTTTTTTTCAATCTGATTGGCGTTGCCTTTGTGGCTGCCGGGTTGCATTGTGTTTGGTGCTGTATCGGTTTCCTGTTGGGGATTCGATTCGGGCGTTGTGACGGGGGCTTCGTCCGGCTGGTCGGCAGTTTGGGGTAGCGTCGCCGGTTCAACGCCGGAGGGCGTGGAGAGGGAATAGGAATCGTTCCCTGTGTCTGTCTGTACAGGCAACAACTTGGGACCAAGGATCACCGCGGAGATCAGCACAGCTAAGGAAGCGACCGCCGTGGTCACATAGCGCAGACGCTGCTTGCGTGTCTGGAAGGTAACGACGGGAGGTTGATCCAATGCGCGAAGCAGGTTTTCATGCAGCAGGGGCGGCGGCTCGACAGACAAGCCTTCGAGACAAGCGTGCATCGACAATAAGTCCTCACGCAGCGCACGGCAAGTGGGACAAGTGGAGATATGTGTCTGCAAAGTCGCCTGCTCTATGTCTGAGAGTGGCTCATCCATTGAGCGGCTGATCAGTAATTCAAATTCAAAGCAGGACGCCATTACAGGTCACCTCCATCACTTGCTTTTACTTGGTCAGACGAGTCATGGGAGAAAAAGTTCCCCTCGTGCAGCAAAAGCTGACGAAGCTGTATCCGTGCCCGGGCAATGCGCGATTTGACGGTGCCCAGCTCCAAGTGGCAAAGCGTAGCGATTTCCTGATACGAAAGTCCGTCTAATTCACGGTGGATCAGAATGTTGCGGTGCTCCGGGGCAAGCGATTCCAGCGCGCGCAGCAGGGCGCGTTGCCGGTCATGCTGCATGGCGCGCTCTTCAGGCAGCTGGCGCAGATCAGGCAGCTGGAGGGCGGCGTCCTCATCCGCATCCAGCGAAACGGTTTGTACGGTATTGTGGCGACGGGTTTCCCGCCGCAGAAAATCAATACAGGTGTTTTTCGTCAGACGATAGAGCCAGGTGAAAAAACCGGATTCCTCCTGAAAACCGGGCAGGGCGCGCCAAGCTTTGAAAAAGCTTGTCTGGGTCAGTTCCTCGGCGTCTTCCGGCTTGCGCACCATGCGCAGGCAGAGATTATAGATGGGCTTTTCATACTGGCGCATCAGGTCGGCAAAGGCATCCTGATCGCCCTGCATGGCCTGCTGGACAAGGCTGTGTTCCTCTGGGTGTGACAAACCGTCACCTCTTTTCTAGCTTAACGCAGTTCTCGTTTGATGCCTGCAGTGATGCGGTAGACATCCTCAAGTGTGGTGATGTGGGAAATCTGTTCTTTCCAGTAAGCGGCGTGGGAGACGCCCTTGAGATACCAGGCATAGTGGCGCCGCGCTTCCAGACAGGCGACCTTTTCTCCCTTGACCTCGGCGGATAGCTCAAATTGCCGCACCGCCAGATCACAGCGCGCAGATAAGGAGGGCATGGGCGGGATCTCCAGCCCTTCGAGGGCGGCCTTGGCTTGGGCGAAGATCCAGGGATTTCCGAATACGCCGCGGCCAATCATGACCATGTCTGCGCCCGTGTAGCGCAGGATGCGCACAGCGTCCTCTCCGGCGAATACGTCGCCATTGGCCATGACGGGGATGGAAACAGCCTGCTTCACCTCGCGAATGAGATCCCAGTTGGCAGTACCGCTGTACATCTGGACTTTGGTTCTGCCGTGAACGGCAAGCGCCGCCACGCCGATCTGCTCCAAACGCTGGGCCAGCTCAACACAGACGATAGAAGCGCGATCCCAGCCGAGGCGCATTTTGACCGTGACAGGATGCGGTTTCGCACCGCGGATCACCGCTTCAGCCACCCGGCAGGCCTTGTCTAAATCCCGCAGCAGGCCCGAGCCGTCCCCGCTGTTGGCGACCTTTGGCACAGGACAACCCATATTGATATCAATGACATCCGCGCCGGAAACCTCCGCGGCGATGGCGGCGGCCTCCTCCATGCAGACGGGGTCGCTGCCAAAGATCTGGACCGCGCAGGGGTGTTCTTCCTGACCAAGGCGCAGCAGAGGCAGGGATTTTTTATCCTGATAGCAGAGCGCCTTTGCGCTGACCATCTCGCTGATGGTATAGCCCGCGCCCAACTCACGGCAGAGAGTGCGAAAGGCCAGGTCGGTGACGCCGGCCATAGGGGCCAGAGCCAGTTTGGAGTCAATTTTGACGGAACCAATGTTCAAGTGGGTTCACCTCGTGACAAATTTGGCGGCATGTCGACAGGAAAAGACACGCAGTTATATACGCGGGATATCATACCACGAAGGGGGGAAGAATGGCAAGTGCGAGACTGGAAAAATACGCCGCACCGCCAGGCAATCGGGCAGTGCGGCGTGTACTATTTAGGGAATGTAGTAGAACCCGCCGGGGGGTATACCGAAGTCTCCTTCCGGCGGCAGGGTACTGCTCAACATGTACTGGGCCTCCAGTTCCTTCTGGACCATGTCAAGCATGTCCCAGCCGGTGACGCAAAGGGCGTTTTCTTGTTTTGACGCCGAGGCCGTCTCCTGATAAGCGGTTAAAAAGCGCTGGATGAGCTCGCGATTGTCTGCTAAGTACGCAGCGGTCGAAACCAGACAGACCATGGAATCCGCCCCATACTTTCCGGGATCCACCACCGCCACAACCTGGACAGCAGTACCGCTGTTGTAAAGCGTGGCGGCGCGTTTGGGGGAGAGTAGGACAAGATCCGCAGTGCCGTCAGTGAGTAGCGCCGCGGCATCCTGCTCTGCGTCCAAAGGATTGACTTGCAGACTGTCTGCCATGCCGGTCATTTGTTGTACCAAATCCGCACAAATGCCGTCCGGCAGAGACAAGCGGATGAGACCTTCCGGCAGCGTGTTTTCTGTTTGTTCCGCCCCCACGCCGCCTGGCTGATCCGCCGTATTGGTTTGGTTTGAGCAGGCTGACAAGGGCAGTAAGAAAAACATGAGGGCGAGACTAAGAAAAAGCAGACGATACATCCCATTCATTCCTTTCGTAGAAACGTACAAATAAAGAGCCTTTGTTTTCATTTAAGCGGATTTGGAAACGAAAGTCAATCCCGTGATGATGATTTGTCAAACGAGTGGATAGGCCATACATAAAAAAAGCGCATGACGGCAAAATATAGCAGAGCGGCATTTTGCAATGAAAAAAACAATCATTCAAAATGCTATTGCCGAAAAAGCAGGATTTCTGTATACTACCAAAATGATGCTTTTACAAATTATAATCCATATAGCGTAAATTTTTGGCGGGGGACAACCGCCGCATAGTAAGGAGAGGGTGCCTCTTGGCGAACAATGAAAGAAGAATGAAACGACCGCATCGTTTTTTGCGAGGCTTATATCGTACGGTGGTGGTGCTCTCAGCGACGGTGGTGGCGCTTTACCTGGCGTTTACTTTTGCGATACGGCAACCGGAAATGGCCCAGGCCGCCAATCAGCCTGTGACCGGACAGCAGATGCAGGGACAAGAGACAAGCACAGAACCTACCATTTCCAATGTGGGCAGCAAGGTGCGCAAGGATCGTTGCTACACCTTCCTGATGGCGGCCAGCGACGACGGCAACGGCAACGCCGATACCATCATGGTGATGACCTTTGATGTGCCCAACAAAAAGATTGGCGTTGTATCCATCCCGCGTGATACCGTTGTCAACACCACGCGCAAAATGCCCAAAATCAATGCCGCCTATGCCCAAGGGATCGAGGTGTTGCGGTCGGAGGTCTCCAATTTGGTGGGCTTCCCGATCGACTTTGTCATCACAGTGGACATGGAAGCTTTTGTGAAGTTGGTGCAGGCCGTGGGTGGCGTGGAATTTGACGTGCCCATTGAGATGTATTATGACGACCCGGCCCAAGATCTTTCCATCCACTATATGCCCGGCATGCAGACGCTGAACGGCCAACAGGCGCTTGAGGTGGTGCGTTTCCGCAAAAACGCGGATGGTACGGGCTATCCCGATTCGGATATCGGGAGAACCCGGACGCAGCAGCAGATGCTCAAAACGCTGGCGGGCAAAGTGGTTTCTTGGAATAATATCTTCAAAATGAAGGAGTTTGTTGATATTTTCTCTACCTATGTGGAGACGAATCTGGGTGTGCGTGACATGCTCTATTTTGCCAATGAGGCCTCGAAGATGGATGTTGGTGCGGCGCTCTCCGGCGCGACGCTGCCCGGCGATGGGACTAAGACGTATAAGGGTTATTCGTGGTGTTATGCGCTCTATCGGGAGGACGCCCTGGCCATGCTCAACCAAAACGTAAACCCCTATACCGAGCCGCTCACCATGGATGATGTGGGCTTTGTTGTGATCGATTAAGAGCAAAGCGTGCCGCATGGCGCAGAAAGACTTGCGTTCATCGTAGTTTTTGTGTAAAATAGTAGAAATTGCGTGCGTGGCAAGACTGGTGCAGCTGCGCTTGCGATGGATACTGTGCCACAAAGGGGATGAGTGCATGTTACTGTCCGGAGAAGAAATCAAAAAGCGCTTGGGCAAAGAAATTGTCATCACGCCGTATCAACAGAGCCAGCTGAATCCAAACAGCTACAACCTCAAGCTCGCCGATGAGCTCCTGGTTTATACGGGTGATAGCCTGGATATGAAAAAGAACAACCCAACGCAGCGGATGACCATTCCGCCCGAAGGCTTACTGCTCGAGCCGCACCGCTTGTATCTGGGCCGCACGATGGAGTATACCAAAACGGAAGGTTATGTCCCGATGCTCGAAGGACGGTCTTCTGTCGGACGACTGGGTCTGTTTGTGCATGTGACTGCGGGATTCGGAGATGTCGGTTTCGCAGGGTACTGGACACTGGAGATGTATTGCATTCACCCCATACGTATTTATGCGGGTGTAGAAATTTGTCAGATTTATTATCACAGCATTGAGGGAGACTATGTGACATATACTTCAGGTAAATATCAAAATAATGTTGGTGTGCAGCCGAGCCTGCTCTATCGAGATTTTGAAAAGGAAACCGGAGACAAAGGCTGATCCGATCACATGCGGGCAGCTGGGTCGCAGGAAGGAGTCTTGCCATGTCGGTGCGTTTGAATGAGGACAAAGAAGTGGTTACGATGATTCGGGAGGGCCTGAAGCAGACCGGAGGATACTGCCCTTGCCGTTTGCAGAAGATAGAGGAAAACCGCTGCGTTTGCCAAGAGTTTAAGGATCAAATTGCGGATCCGAATTTTGAAGGGTATTGTCATTGTCGACTGTTTTATAAGAGTAAGGACGAAGAAGACGCCTAAAAGCAGAAGATTGCGTTGGGTAGGTCCGTTTTTTGTGATGACTGCTTGGCAGCAGAAAATCAAGGATGGCAACATGCCGGAAAACCTTGATGTACTGCTGCCGGGCAGTATTTTTTTGCCAAGTAACAAGTTTTTGCGCCGGTCGCTCGGCCAATTTACATACAAAAAAGCATCGGACTGCATCGAGTTTTTTGGTCAAATACAGCAGTTATTTGAAGATAAAAATTACATTACAAAATTTACTCCCCGTCAGTGCTGACTAATTGTAATGAGCATATTCCATAAAAATCACTTTCTCGACAAAAACCCTCGACAAAAAGGAGCAGAAATGTTACAATTTTCTTGCAATGTGTTGTTTGTTAATTTACGGGAAAGAGGAAGTGTCAACATGGCAAATGATATCAAAGACCTGCACTCCAATTTGGAGTTTCGTAGGAAACTGGATAAGCTCTCTCAAACAGAGGAATGCTGGGGTATTATGATTCTGGGTTTGGATGGTTTTAAACGAATCAACAACCTGTACTCCTATTCTTTTGGCGATAAGGTGTTGGAGAGTTTTGCCGTGCAAGTTTGCGCCGTGTTGCCTGAGGGCACTCATCTTTATAAATTGGATGGAGACTGCTTTGGTATTTTGCAGCAAGATGCCACGACAAGCCAATTGCAGGCTTATTTTGAGTCCTTCCAATACATTGTACAAAACAATATTGTAGTAGAACAAACCACAATTTCCTTGGCGATCTCGGGTGGTATTTGCTTTTTCCCCGCAGATGGACAAGATGGGGAAACACTACATAAAAACGCACGGTTTGCCTTGATTGAATCTAAGGAGAGCGGTGGCAGTCGCTGCACGGTGTTATCTGCCGAATTACTCAACAAAGTGCAATTTTCCATGAATCTGCTTGAGCATATCAAGCAGAGCGTTCATAATCAATTTGAAGGCTTTTCGCTGCATTATCAACCGCTGGTGCTGACGCAGAACGGAGAACTTTATGGATGCGAAGTGTTGCTGCGCTGGCGCCATGAGGGCTTTCCCGACGGCGTATCGCCCTACGAGTTCATACCTATCTTGGAAAACTATGGCATGATTATTGACGTGGGCAACTGGGTACTCGAAAACGCCATCAAGCAATTGGCGGTCTGGACAAAATACATGCCCGATTTTCAAATGAGCATTAATGTCTCAAGCATTCAGTTTGAAAATCCCTATTTCAAGCTGTTTGTGATCGACACGTTGCGCAAATACGGTGTGAATCCCAACTTGGTCACCCTGGAACTGACAGAGAGCGGCCAAATCACCAACGTGGAATATGTCAGCGAGATTTTTAACTTTTTGCGCAGCCAAGGCATTAAAATCGCCTTTGACGATTTTGGAACCGGTTATGCTTCGCTGGAGATTTTTCGGGTCTTGAGTGCGGATGAATTAAAAATTGACCGTTCCTTCTTGAGTCGGATATCCTACGATGTGACCGATCAAAAAATCATATCGCAGCTGATCCAACTGTGTGACAGCATGAATATGTTCGTCTGCGTGGAAGGCATTGAAACCAAAGAAATCGAAACGATAGCCAAGCAGTTGAATCCAAAATTATTGCAAGGTTATTATTATAGTGTGCCCCTGAGCGAGCAAGATTTTTATGAAGCGTATTTTAGCGAAGGCAATCAGCGCACTTCCAAAGTGGAGGAAGTGGATGAGGCCCTGCAAAGCATGGCATATTCCGCCCATAGACCGGCGCAGCCTATGACCATGGATGAAATTGTAGACAATGTCTATGCCGGCATTTTTCAGGTGGCGATGGATCAAGAGTTTACCTTCCTCACCTGTAATGAAGGGTACCGGCGCATGCTGGGGTATACAGCGATGGAGATGGATCAATTGTTTCACAATCGCGCCTTGGGTTTTGTCCATCCGGATGATATATCCCGCGTCAACGAAGAAATCAGACGGCAGCTCGGCATGGGTGATACCGTTACGATTGAATTTCGCGTACAGCGCTCAGATGGCACGCCGATCTGGATTCTGGGTACGGGTAATGTGGTCAAAGGGAAAAATGGCACGCCGAGCTTGGCCATTGTCATCATAGATAACAATACCTTTAAGATGGAGAACCTTCGCATCGCTGCGGAAAATGCACGTCATCAAACCATACTGAATCGTATTCCCACAGGCATCAAATACCTGCGTTTTGACAAGGATTTTACCTTGGAGTATATTTCAGATGGCTTCCTCTCGATTCTTGGCTACACCAGATATGAAATTCAGACGTTGTTTGAAAACAAGTACTTAAACTTGATTTATGAAGAGGACCGCGAAAAAGTCATCAACGATGTACTAGAGCAGCTCAAGCTTGGCGATATGGTGGTGTTGCATTATCGCAGCATCTGCAAGGATGGCAGCTTGATCTGGTTAGAGACGGTTTCCTGCCTATATCCGGCTGATGCAGATGGTGTGCAGCGTTGTTGCTCCAGCGTGGTCAATGTCACAGAGACCATCACAGAGCAAAAGAAACAACGCGCCATCAGTCTGGCCACGAGATACCAGCAGGCGGCGACGCTGTGGGGCGATATTGTCTTTGAATATAGCTTTGAGAGCAAAGAGTTCAACCTCTCCGCCAACTTTGAGGGCATTTTCGGACGTGAGGAATTTCATACGCTGGAGGAGGCCCTTGAGATTACGCACCAGGACGATAGGGAGCCCTTGCTCCAGGCCTTGCAGGATATTCGGGAGCATCCGGATCAAGCCGCAGTTTCTGTCGAAGTGCGAATGAAGCTGGGCAACGGGGAATACGTTTGGTGTGCGTTCCATTGTAATCAACCGGATAAAATCGGAGACGAACCCATTAGCGTGGTGGGTAAGCTGTATAAAATAGACGATGAATTTCAAAAGCAGCAGGAACTCATTAAAAAGCTGGAGATCGACACGCTGACCGGCTTGCTCAACAAAAGCGCCATAGAACGCTATGCGCTCAAGAGGATGCTCGAGGTCGATGCAAACGATCAATTTGCGCTGTTTATCATTGACATTGATCAGTTTAAGAGCATCAATCAAACGTATGGACACGTTTTAGGCGATGAAATCTTGCAAATTTTGGCCAGACGGTTGCAATCTATTTTTAAGGAAAAGGATTTGGTGGCGCGCACAGGCGGAGATGAGTTTACCGTTATGACCAGTTTTCCGAACGGCTGCCAATTCATTGAGAGTAAGTGCGAAAAAATCCTCCGCACGATGGAGGATCCCGTCAAATTGGGCGAATGTATGCTCAACTTGCATGTCAGCGTGGGGGTTTCGACCCAAAAAGAGCAAGCGATTAAGTTCTATGACCTGTATCAACAGGGTAATATGGCGCTGTATCGCGCAAAAGAAATGGGAAAAGGGCAGTTTTGTATTAGTTAAGCCCGACAAAAAAGCTGGCAGCATGTCACCAACGACATGCTGCCAGCTTTCAATTTTTATTGGTTCCTTTTACGGGGAATGCTCCTTCAAGAAGCGCTTAAAGCATGCGAAGCTTTCTTCGCTGATATCATGTTCCATCTTGCAGGCATCCTCGAAGGCAGTCTCCTGCGGCACGCCAAGGAGCATCAGGGCCTTAGCCAGTGTATTGTGACGATCGTAAATGGAGCTTGCAATGCGCTTGCCCGCTTTGGTAAGGGTGATGCGATTGTGTTCATCCACGACGATCAAGCCGTTTTGCTTCATGCCCTTCACGGCGATGGACACCGTGGGCCGGGAATAGCCCATATGGCTGCAAATATCGGTGGCCCGCACTTCTGCCTGGACTTGTGAAAGGACTAAAATGGCCTCCAGATAGTTTTCTACGGCTTCGGTGACGTTCATATCGCTACTCCTCGCTTACTTTACTGCCTTTTTACTCACTAGACTAACACAAAAAGACATAAACAGCAAGCGGCTTTGTCAAAATGGCGCTAAAGTCAGCGCAAGCGTTTGCCGCAGTGTGGGCAGTAGGTCATGCTACTGTCTTCGTGTTCGCGGCGGTGCTGTTCATTTTGCTCCATAAAGCCCGTGCTGATGAGAGCAGTGGGCACCGCAAGCAGGCCGACGCCCAGGAAGGCAATCAACGAACCAATGCATTTTCCCAACGCGGTGACGGGGTAAATATCGCCATAACCCACCGTGGTCATGGTGGAGATGGCCCACCACATGCCGGAAAAGGCGTTGTTAAACTTATCTGGCTGCACGGGGTTTTCGACGCTGTACATCAGTAGGGAGGAGACGATAATCAGCAGAAGCACAACGCACAGCGACGCGGTCAGCTGCGACGATTTGCGGCGGATCACGTGTGTAATGCTGGTCAGCGGAGAGGTATAGCGGCTGAGCTTAAAGATTTGAAACAGTCGCACCAAACGCAATGCGCGCAGCACCTTGAGGTCGAAAGGAATGAGCATGGGTAAGTAGAAGGGGAGAATGGACAGTAGATCGATGAGCGCCATGATAGAGGTCAGATAGCGCAAGCGAGCCATGAAGGGACTCAGGTTGGGATAGAGTAGATCGGCGGTCCAAATACGCAAGCAGTATTCCGCGGTGAAGAAAATGATAGAGACGAATTCAATCTGCCGAAAAATGGGTAGGAGGACCGGTGGCAGAGTAAAGGTGTACAGAAAGACGATGAGAACATTCAGAGAGATCAAGAGGACGAAAAACATATCGGCCATGTGTCCCAAGCGATCAGAACGATCAGAAAGCTGCAAGATATCAAAAAGTCGTTTTTTACCAGAATACATGAGATCACCTGTCTTTTTAGTCTCTTTGCACAAGGGCCGCGGCTGCGTGGAAGATGGACACGACTGCCGCACTCTTTTTCTATTGTAGCAGCTTTTCCGAAAAAAAGAAAGGGTAAGACCAGAACCACAGACATGCCACAACACTATTGACAAAAAAATGCACAAATTGACACGGGGGTGCTTGCAAGAAGAAGCGGAAACTGATAGGATAAATGAAAAGAACCCCAGCGTGTCTGTGTGCCATGTTTCGTATGCAGAAAGAAAAATGACCCTGAAAGACAAAACATCAGAGTCATTTTTTCTGTGTAAAGGCTAAGTTCCCGCCTGTGCTTGTCAATCTTATTTGACCAATGAGTTGCTTGCCCCGCAGACAGGGCATGTAGTCACGCGCTCTGCTTCCTGGTGTCCACAGAATATACAACAGTACTGGGTTTCCGTGCAGGGGGGCAGGACTTCCGCTACAGAATCCTTGTTCTGAAGGTGCAGGTAGCTCTCCATAAAACGGCGTTCATGGTCATATTCAATGGCGGCGATCTGTTCAAACATGGTGGCGACGCTATCGTACCCTTCTGCCCGCGCTTCTTCCGCGAAGCGGGGGTAGAGGTTTTTCCACTCCGCGTTTTCTTCCTTGGCGGACTTGGCCAGATTGGTGGCGCTGTCACCGATGCCGTCGTTGAGTATTTTATACCAAAGCTTGGCATGTTCCTGTTCGTTTTTGCCCATGCGCTCAAACAATTGGGCGATATCTTCTCTGCCTTCCGCGCGCGCGACCTCCGCATACATGGTATAGCTGCTGCGCGCCTTGGATTCGTTGGCATAGGCATACAAAATGTTTTGCCATGTGCGGCTGCTTTTGAACTCCAAATGGATTTCCTCCCTGTGTGTATGTTAGTGTATGTATTCCAGCATCAAGGCCTGATAGTTCATGCGCAGGGTTTCAAAACGCGCCAAGGCCTGATCATTGCATGTCTCCACGCGTTGCGCCAGATAATCATAATGCTCCATGGCGCAATCGACGATCTGCTTGCAGATTTTCCCCTTGTTCGCCATGTCCTTTAAAATACCTTGGACACGCTCTTTGGGGAAGGGATCTTTATAACTGCGATGGCCCATTAGGGCGCTGAGGATATCGCCAACGGCGACGATGCGTTCGCTCTGGGTTAAGTCTTCACCTTTGATGCCATAGGGATAGCCGCTGCCATCCAATTTCTCGTGGTGACGGATGGCAATTTTCATGATCTCCGGGCTGACCCTGTCTCTGAGGATATACTCCGTGAGCAGAACGTGATCACGCATGACCTCAAACTCCAAATCCGTGAGCCGGTCAGGTTTTTCTAAAATCATCAGAGAGACAGAGATTTTTCCGATATCATGTAGCAGAGCGCCGTAGTAGATCTTGTGTTTTTCTTCTTCGGAAAGGTGCATCAAGTTGGCAAGGGTGACGCTGGCTTCCACGGTAGCCACGGTATGTGTGACGGTGTTCTTGCTGCGAAAGTCAATGGCATACGGCAGAAGCGAAACCAAGGAGGCCATCTGATCGTCATGTAAGATGGGCTGCTCCATGAAGCGGAGCAGTTCGTCCAGGTAGCGATGCTCAAAAATATTGGATAGCACGCCGTGCTCCTGTTGTAGTTTGGCCAGAGCGGCGACATCGTCGGGATTAAACACAGGGTTGTCGATCAGCCGCAGCAAGTCTTCAGGGCTGCTTGCCATGCCTTTTGTGATCATCAGGTCAATGCGATCGGCTAAAAACAGGCGCGCGGCCAAAAGGCGGCTTTGACAAGAACTCTCTAAAAGTTTCGGATATGTAAAGTGATGAAATAGAATGGCGTCGGCATCCTCCGCAAGAAAGGCAACATCCCGCAGAAAAAGATAACCATAGGCTGAATGGGGCAGGGATTCTTGCAATTCAAAGTGGATGAATTGGTCGATATCCATGAGCGAGTCAATCATTTCAGTTTTATATGCACCAATATCGTGAAACATGCTTAGGTAGCAAACTTCTAAGATTTTGGCATCTGTATGGATTCCGTCAGCTTGGTAAAGCTTCATGATGAGATAGGATACACGGTCGCCGTGATCCATGAGGCGATAATCGAGGGTATTGAGCGCTCGTCTAAGCATGTGAGAAACCCCTTGGACAGGGAAGGCCATAGCATTCACTCCTTTGCAAAAAAGCTGGTTACAAAAGACTATCATATTTCCATAAAATTGTCTATCATAAAACCTATAAAAAAGGCAGATTTTTTAGTTACTGCATAGAAACGCTTGCAAATGCAAGATAATTTGTGAAAATGGGAGGGAGAAGTCATGCGCAAACGCTATCTATTTGTCAGCGCGGTGGTTTGTGCTGCTTTGCTCTATTTGATTTTCGGTATGGCGATCATTCGCCAGGCGACGGCGCAGGTGGCGGATCACTACTTTGCGCTGCTCGAGAGCAAAGCGCTCGACATTGCCAAAATGGCTGCCGCTCAGTACACCATTACAGACCAGGAGGTGGCCGAGCTTAGACAATTGGATTTTCGTGCAGCCTTGCAGCATCCGGCCAACAAACGCCTGATTGAATTGTTTGGTCAGGGTGACTTTAGCAAAGACTTCAAATATGCCTACGTCATGGTGCAGCTTGCGCCCGAGGATGTCAAGTATTATGTGACAGAAGAAACGGAAGCTTACTATGGCGTGCCGGCCGGTACGCCTCTGAATTTGTGCTGGCTGGTGGATGCCATCATCAACAAAGAACAGCAGGAAGAAGTAGCCGCCACGCCGGATTATTACGATGATATCCACCGCTACTCTTGGATGAAGCAGACGTGGCGTGAGGTATATGATGCGCAGCGAAGCCAGTCCATGATCACGGTGGATCAATATGGCGAGTCGTTTACGGGTATGGTGCCCATATATTCGGTGGAAGGAAACTTTGTGGGTTTACTGGGCGCGGATATCTACTATGAGGATTTTGTCAATAATACCGATCGGACGCGGCGTATGTTGACGGCGGTGTTTCTCCTGCCGACCATTGTCTTAACGCTGATTTATCTGGGTTCCTATATCAAAAAGGTCAGACAAAGCAATCTCTCCGCCAATACAGATCCCATGACGGGTCTTTACAATCGGCGGTATCTGGAGAGCGCGCTCAGACGCATGGCAAAAGAGGGTTATTTGCACAAAGAACCCGTGTCTGTGCTGATGATTGATATAGACTGCTTCAAAAACTATAATGATCGCTATGGACATCAAAAGGGGGATGAGGCCATCGTTGCCATTGCGCAAGCCATCCGCTCTGTTTTGCGGACGCAGAGCGATGTGCTCTGTCGTTATGGCGGGGAGGAGTTGATCGTCTTACTGCCGAACAGCGATGTAGGCGGCGCGGTGGTGGTGGCGGAGCGAATACGGGCGGCCATTGCCGCGTTGCAGATCCCGCATGAGGCCAGCTTAGCCGCCGCTTTTGTCACCGTATCGCAGGGGATATATAGCGCCATTCCGCAGAATATGGACGAGAGCGATTACCATAGCTTTGTTGGCCAGGCCGATGCTGCGCTCTACCAGGCAAAACATGAGGGACGCGACCGTTTTGTGGTTTCCGCGGCGTCCAGCCAATCATCGTCGCGCAAGGAGCGTCAAACAGAGGGATAGGGAAGGAAAGAATCTGTTTTTTTAAGGAAAGACTTTTTCTTTTTGCCCGGGTCTGGTATACTAATGGATTGATACGAATGACCTGTCCTCTTAATGGACGGAAGGGACAAGGAACAAAAACTATGTGTGGTTTTGTAGGATTTACCGGACAAATGGAGAACCGCGAGGCGGTACTGAAAAAAATGATGGATCGCATCGAGCATCGCGGTCCCGATATGTTTGGCACATTTGTGCAAGATGAGGTGGCGTTGGGGTTCCGCCGCCTGTCCATTTTGGACCTTTCAGAAGCCGGAGCCCAGCCCATGCATGCGCTGGGCGGCAAGGTGCATATGGTCTTTAATGGTGAAATCTATAATTTTCGTGAGCTGAGAGAGCAGCTGCGCACCCACGGACACAGCTTTTCCACGGAGTCGGACAGCGAAGTGCTGATCATGGCTTATGTGCAATGGGGAGAAGCGGTTGTCGAGCGTCTGCGCGGCATGTATGCGTTTCTGATCTGGGACGAGCGAAGCAATACGATTTTTGGCGCCAGGGATATCTTTGGCATCAAACCCTTCTATTACTGCCAGAACAAAGACGGCAATATGCTCTTTGGCAGTGAGATTAAGTCGTTTTTGGACCATCCTGGTTTTGAAAAACAGCTCAACCGTGATGCATTGCGTCCCTACCTGACCTTTCAATATTCGGCGACGGAGGAGACTTTTTTCAAAGGGGTATACAAGCTGCCGGCGGCGCACTGTCTGCGCTGGCAAGCAGGCAAGTGCACCATCTGGCCCTACCGCAGCCTGACGTATGCGCCGCAAGGCGGCGACACCTTGGCCGAGCGGGCCAAGGCGCTCAACGAGGTTGTTTGCGAGTCTGTCAAAGCGCATAGCGTGGCCAATGTGCCGGTGGGCTCGTTCCTTTCCGGCGGCATTGACTCCAGTTATATCACCGCGACGCTCATGCCGCAAAAAACCTTTTCGGTGGGGTTTGCCGATCAGGGGTTCAATGAAACCAACGAGGCGGGCGAGCTCTCGGAGATCCTGGGCGTAGAGAACCACCGTAAACTCATCACACCGGAGGAGTGCTTTGGTGCCTTGTCGGACATTCAATATCATATGGATGAGCCGCAATCCAACCCCTCCAGTGTGCCGCTCTACTTCTTAGCGCAAATGGCGCGGGAACATGTCACGGTTGTGCTCTCCGGTGAAGGCGCAGATGAGCTGTTTGCGGGCTATGAGTGGTATATCGGGACGCCCGCCATCCGAAAATTCAAACGCATTCCGCGTCCTCTGCGCCGGGCGATGGGCGCCGTGGCGCACGCGCTGCCGGAGATGAAGGGCCGCAATTTCCTGGTGAAATGTGCGGAGAGACCCGAGTATCACTTCGTCGGACAGGCCATGGTTTACACCGATCAGGAGGCGATGGCGCTGCTCAAGCCAACTTGCCGCGGTGGAAAGAGCGCCATGTCAATCTGTGCGCCGTATTACGCCAAGGTCAAGGATGCCGATGAGTTGACGAAAATGCAATACCTTGACCTGCACCTCTGGCTGCCCGGCGACATTCTGCTCAAGGCGGATAAGATGTGCATGGCCCATTCGCTGGAGCTGCGCGTGCCGTTTTTGGACCGTGAGGTGTTGGACTTCGCCCAAGCCCTACCCACGGACTACCGTATGCGGGGTGAGGAATCCAAAACCGTGCTGCGGCGGGCATCGGAAGTTGTCTTGCCGGAAGAGTGGGTCAAGCGTCCCAAGCGTGGTTTCCCGGTGCCCATTCGTCACTGGTTCCGTGACGAGCGTTTCGCGGGTCTTGCGCGCCGCTACTTTGAGGCCGACTATGCCGCGGAGTTTTTTGATACGGCGCAGCTGATTAAGCTCCTGGACGAACATCAGGCCGGCGTCCATGATTACGGCAGAAAAATCTGGACCGTTCTGGTCTTTTTGGTGTGGTATGAGCGATTCTTTGTCCGCGAATCGTGAGAGGGCGCAGCGCTATCTGCGTATAGATGCCCTGCGCGCCCTGGCGCTGCTTGGCATGATCGCCTTTCACTTCTGCTATGATGTCTTTGAGGTCTATGGCCGCGCGCCGGGATGGTATGACAGACCGGCTGTGTATTTCTGGCAGCAGTCCATTTGCTGGACCTTTATTCTGCTCTCCGGCTTTTCCTGGCGATGGGGGAAGCGGCATAATCTGCGGCGTGGCCTCTTTTTGAATGCCTGCGGCCTGCTGGTGACTCTTGTGACGTTCTTGACGATGCCGGAGGTGACCGTGCGCTACGGTATTCTGACCTTTATGGGCTGTGCGGTGCTGCTGCTGATTCCCTTGGATCGCTGCTTACAGCGGGTGCCCCCACCGGCAGGCGCGTTGGGAAGTTTTTTGCTCTTTCTAATTTGCCGCCCGATTGCCGACGGCTATTTGGGTGTGGCAGGCTGGAAGCTTTTGACGCTGCCGGAGGCGTTATATCAAAGCAAGGCCTTGGCTATTTTTGGCTTTCCCTATGCCGGGTTTTCTTCAGGAGATTATTTTCCCTTGCTGCCGTGGTTGTTTCTCTTTGTGACGGGATACTTTTTAGCGCCCTTACTGCTGCGCAGCGAGCGGGTGGGGCGCTGGCTGATGCCGCCTGTGCCGCTGCTCTCTGCGATGGGACAAAAGAGCATTTGGATCTATTTGATTCACCAGCCGCTCTGTATGCTTTTGGCCGCGCTGCTGTTTGGCCGCAGCTGAGCAAGCAGGTGATGAGACGAAAGGGATGATCATATGCCGCTTCGCTGGCAGGTGCGTCGCCATACGCTTTTGCTGCTGGCTGCCATTGTGTGGGCTGTGGCAGGGTTCAATATCCTGCGCATCGGCCTGATCGCGTACGCCGGGCGGGTGAGCTGGTGGGCGTTGCTGCTCTCTTTGCTCGTGTATCTGCTCTTTCACCTCTTTGTGTTTCGGAAAATGGTTGTGAAGCATACCACCCGCATTTTGGGCTATGAGCAAACGCATCGCTTTTTTTGGCAGTTTTTTGACCGAAAAGGCTTTCTCATCATGTTCTGTATGATGACATTCGGCATCGGCCTGCGCGCAAGCGGCCTGGCGCCGGAGGGCTTTATCGCTGTGTTTTATACCGGCCTGGGTGCGGCGTTGACGCTGGCCGGGGTTCAATTTTTGATACGCTATGTGAAATATCTGACTGCGATAGAACGCTAGAGGAGGAGTCTGAAACGATGTTGTTTGTCTGTTATCCCAAGTGTAGTACCTGCCGCAAGGCGCAGGATTATTTAAGCGAAAAGGGTTTGCCCATCACCGTGCGCGATATCAAGCAGGACCGCCCGACCAAAGAGGAGCTGCGCACCTGGTTCCAGAAAAGCGGCTTGCCGCTCAAGCGGTTTTTCAACACCAGCGGCTTGCAGTATAAGGCCCTGGGCCTGGCGGGCAAGCTGGCATCTATGTCTGAAGATGAGCAGCTATCTCTCTTGGCAAGCGATGGCATGCTGGTTAAACGCCCGATCTTGGTCGGGCAGGATTTTGTCTGCGTGGGCTTTCGCCAGGCGGAGTGGGAAGAAAAATTATAATCGTTGGTTCAATGTGATAAAAAAGGCATGCCGATTGTTGTGATCGGCATGCCTTACTTTGTATGCAAATATAACACGAAACGGTCAATCGACTGCGGTTTTGTCTGTGATCTCCCGCCCGAAGGCCATAGATTCAAAGGCGTTGATCTCCGTCGGTTTGGAGAAAATATAACCCTGCACAAGATCACAGTGGATTTCCCGCAAAAAATCCAATTGATAGGTGGTTTCAACCCCTTCGCATACGGTTTTCATGGAGAGTTTTTTGGCCATGTCGACCATAGACGCAATAATGGCACGTCCGCGGGGATTATCCTCAATGGGGGAGCGGAAAAAGGCGCCGTCGAGCTTGAGCGTGTCCACCTTCACATCTTTGAGCAGATTGAGAGAGGAATACCCACTGCCGAAGTCGTCCATAGAGCACTGATATCCCGCCTCGTGGATTTCATCAATGACTTTGGAGACGCGTTCGAGATTTTCAAACAGGAGCGTTTCCGTCAGCTCAATCTCTAACAGCGCAGGCGGAATGTCATATTGCTGCTGAATATCAATAAAATCCTGCAGGAAATGGTCATTGTAAAGGTGCGCCCGGGAGAGGTTGACGGAAATGGGGACGGCCTCGACCCCTGCGTCCAGCCACGAACGAATCGTCCGACAAGCTTCGGCGAATACATAGAGATCCACCTGGACAATAAAGCCGTTCTTTTCAAAAAAGGGAATGAAGCTGTTGGGCGGGACCAGGCCCCAATCGACGTCGAGCCAACGCACCAACGCTTCGGCGCCCGCTACCTTGTTATTCTCCAGGCTGAACTTTGGCTGCAAATAGACCTTGAACTCCCGATGCTCCAAGGCGGCGCGCATTTTGTTCTCCATTTCCTTTTCGCGCAGTTGACGCTGTCGTTCCAAATCCGAATAAAACCCGCAGGAGTATAACAGGCTGCCCGAGTCGGAGGGCACATTTTTACGGGCCACATTGGCGCGGTCGCGAATATGGACAAGCGGCAAATCCACATCGTCAATTTGATAGACGCCGGCTGTCAGAGGGAGGTAATATTTTTTCATCAGCTCATCATTAAAGGCGTTTACTTCCAGGGCAATTTCTTTGACGAAGCGAGAAATGTCCTCATCGGGGCGGCTCTTAAGCAGCAAGTCAAAGTTGTCCGAGGAGGAGCGGCAGAGCAGCTCCTGCTTTGAAAGATGGCCCAGCAAAACGTCGTGGATGTGCTTCAAGACCTTATCCCCATTGGCGGTTCCAAACGCGTCATTGACCCATTTGAATCTGACCACGTTTAAGGAGACCAAGACAAAGGTTTTTGGTGCAGCGGCTTGTATGAGTTTTTTGGATTCCAACTCAAAGCGCAGACGGCTAAACCCTTGCGTGACAGGGTCCACAAAAGCGAGGGTGGACAGGTGACGGTTGTTTTTTCGATTGGTCACAAAAAGGACGATGAACAGCCCCAAAAACATAATGGAAATCCAGATGTTATTCCAAATGGCGCGCGACAATAGCGTATCAAACTGATGGCTGGCCGCCCGTTCCAAGACCACAAGAAACAGATAAAAGCCTTCGTGACCCGTCGGAATGATCTTCCCGATTTTCGGAATACCGTCCTCATACATGGTAAAATAGACGGTGCCTCTGTGATTGTCCGCCACCAGTTTTTTGAGTTGCTCGAGAGACGTGCCTTGGCCGAACTGCGCGCCTTCCTCTAAACCACGAAATATATTTTGATTTTCCGACATGGCGGACGCATTCGTCGACTTAATCACAAAAGCGCCGTCGGAATCAATGACGTGAAAAAAGCCATCTCCCTCAAAATAGGTTTGCTCTAAGAGGTTCTTGATCCACTCCGTGGTGTTACCCGCCACCAGCGCGCCGGTAATGACGCCGTTTTCATAGATGGGAACCGCGTAGGCAAAACCGCTTCGCGTCTGACCGTAAATCAAGGCGTCATTGAAGACAACGCGCTTTCCGCCAAGCGCCTCCATGATTTCAGGCTTGTTTGCAAAATAAAGCAGAGCGCCATTCGTGCCTCGCGCCTCTCCGTCGAGGTTCATGATGTAGACGGTTTGAAATTTGTTTGTCAGCGCTTTTTTTTGGATATAGTCTATGTCAATCAAATTCAGTTTTTTCATTTCCACATAGGTAACGGCAAGCGACTCCAACGCGTCCAAGTTTGCCTCCAAGCGGGCGTCAACGGAGTATACGACGCTGGCGGACAGCTCTGTTAAATACCGTTCTGTTTCCTTCGCCGTCGTTTCATGGATATTGAATACAAAAAAGATACAGATAGATATGACCACTGCCGCTGCCACAGCAAGCATGGTGCCGAATAGTTTCGTACTGCCGGCGGCAAATTCGTTTGTTTTTTTTCTCATCGTTTCTTCCTCGTGATATAGAAAAGCTCAAATCGTATACAGATAGATCATATAGACGAATGCATTATAACATAGAAAAGAATGAAATCGAATAGTTTTGTTACGGTTTGTCAAAAAAATAATTGTCTGTATGATGGTGAGTAGAGGCTGCGTTTATGGTATAATCCTGTATCATGTTCTGTTGAAAAGGGGGAGCCTATGGCAGAATTACTGAAAAACAGGTACAATAGTCAGTCGCTACATGAGTTGGCTGTACGGATCAAAGCTGTGCACCCGCCGTTTCGGGTGGATGATTTTGTGAAATGCATTATGGACGAAACATGGGAGGCACTGGAACTCAAGGCTCGTATGCGGAAAATCGCCATCTGTTTGGGGGACTATTTGCCGAGCGACTATGCGCAGGCGCTGGCCATTCTGGATCAGACCGTTGCAAGTTATTCTGAAGAGGAAAATGACTTCATATTTATGTGTTTCCCGGATTTTGTTGAGGTGTATGGACAGGATGCGTGTCATTGGGATTTATCAATCGCTGCTTTGGAACGGTATACCATGCTCTCCTCCTCTGAGTTTGCTGTACGGCCATTTATCATCAAGCAGGAAGCGCGCATGATGGCGCAAATGGCCGCTTGGGCCAGACATGACAATGCGCACGTCCGGCGGCTTGCCAGCGAGGGCTGCCGCCCCGCTCTGCCGTGGGGGCAAGCGTTGCCCCGCTTCAAGAAGGATCCGTCCCCGGTTTTTGAAATTTTAGAGCAGCTAAAAGCTGACCCGTCGCTGTATGTCCGTAAAAGCGTGGCCAATCATTTAAACGATATTTCCAAAACACACCCTGACTTGGTGGCCAAGTTGGCAAAGGATTGGTACGGCAAACACGAGCATACTGATTGGATAGTCAAACACGGCTGCAGGACGCTGCTGAAAAAGGGCAACAGGGACGTGCTGGATATCTTTGGCTTTGCCGATGCCGCCTGTGTGCATGTGGATGGATTCGCGCTGGCGTCCTCGTCTGTATCCATCGGTGAGACAATTGCATTTTCCTTTGCCATTGAGGCGAAAAAAGCAGTCAAAGTTCGGCTGGAGTATGGCATAGATTTTGTGAAAGCAAACGGAAAACGAAACCGTAAGATCTTTCAAATATCCGAGCTGATGTTGAAAGAAAATGGGAAAAAGCTTTATACAAAATCCCACTCTTTTGCAGAAATAAGCACCAGAAAACACTACCCGGGTACCCATTCTGTCACGCTGATTGTGAACGGCGTTGCGCGAGGCACCTTGGATTTTATGTTGACACAGTGAACACAAACAGCCGGACAGAGAGGATCTGTCCGGCTGTTTTGCTAAGCGCCTACTTTTTTTCGTTCACCGCAATCCAAATTTCGCAGCTGTAATTGGGATCGCTCACATCCGCGGAGGGATAGACCTCCAACTCTACGCCGTTACCGTACTCATAGTTGCTCTGGGGAAAGAACTCGGTGACGATACGCTGGTAAGTATGCTCAAAGGCTTCTGGCATCTTACCCTTGCAGGGAAACACCGCGTAGGTGTGGGCCGGAATATCCACTACATCTAAGCCCGCGCTGCCTAAGGGGGCGCCGTTATACTCCGCGCCGATGCCGTAGGGGAAACCGGCATCCGACATCTCCCCGGAGAAGCAGATGCCCAGCACGCCGTTTAAGCGATCAAAGCGGCCATATTGACAGACTGCCTCTATGGTGCCATCCTTCTCGCAGGTTTCCCAGAGCGCCGAAACTTCCTCGGCAGCGGTGTATCCCTGGGGTTTGGTCACCTGCTTCTTTTTGCAAACCAGCTGGAATGCGTCCTTCTTTTCAATCCTGTAATCCATGGTGGTGCCTCCCGATAAAGTCAGTTTTACGGACAGTCTGGAGAAGGACTTGATCGTACCGCCGCGGCGTGCCTCCGTCGGGGTCAGACCGTGAAAGCGCTGGAACGCGCGGGAGAAGCTTTCCGGGGTGTCGTAACCGTAGTGCAGTGCAATGTCGATGATCTTTTGCTCGCTGCGCAGCAAAGCCTCGGCGGCCAGCGTCAGCCGACGCATGCGGATGTAGTCACCCAAGGTGAATCCGCAGAGCATGCCGAACACCCGCTGAAAGTGAAAGGGTGACGCATAGGCCTGCTTCGCCACGGCTTCGTAGTCGATATCCTCGGTCAAATGCGCCTCGGTATAGTCCAGCGCCCGCTGTATGCCCGTGATCCAATCGATCTTCAAACCTCCTTCCGTATTTGCTGATTTTACCCGTCTATGGCGCCACCTTCTTGACTTTCCGTGCGGCGTGGTGATAGGTGGGGCGTTGGTTTAGTGGGCTATTTTGTCGCTGAGAAAAAAAGCACGGTGCCTGTTGCCACGCTTTCTATGTCGCGAAACCCTGCCGCTTCAAATATCGCGCGCAGTTCCTGCCGGCTGTATACACGCACGTCGCCGGATTTGGAGAAGGGAAGCCACATTGTGTTAGCCAGCCAGCGGATCACAGGGCGAAGAAAGGGCTCGGCAAGATAAATTTTGCCGCCTGCCGACAAAACCCGTAGGCTCTCATCAGCGAAGGCCCGCGGGTCCTCGAAATGATGAAAGGCACAGGAGACCGTGATGGCGTTCATGCTCTCGCTGTCAAAGGGGAGGGGATGGCAAGGCCCCACGGCAAAGGTTCCCGCGGGGTGGCGCGCTTGTGCGGCGGCAATCATGTTTTCCGAGATATCCAAACCATAGGTATGCACCTTTGCTTTCTTGGATAGCGCACCCAATAGAGAGCCATTGCCGCAGGCGACATCCAGAACGCTGTCTGCGTCACGAAGGGATACCCGCCTGACAAGTTCCGCTTTATGGGGTATGGTATAACGTCCTTCGGGCGAACTGTCGTAGACAGCTGCCATCTCGTTGTATGTGGCTTTGGATAACGCTGCTCGTCTTCCCATGTTGGACACTCCTGTCGATTGAAACGTTACTGCATGCAACAATTGCCTGCTTCTTTTATGCTTTTCAAGACCTGATGCAATCGTTCCGGCTCACTCCACTGGGGAAAATGCGCGGAACGCTCAAACCAATATAGCTGTTTCGGCGTGGTGATTGATTCGAAATACTGTGCGGCCAGTAAAGCGCCTTTTTCGCGGCACAGCAGGTCTCGCAGGGTGTACTCCTGGGCGCGGATAAAATCCCACACAAAGCGGTTGTACTTGGTAGCGCCATAAAGGGAGCCGCCGTGTTTGACCACCTGCTTGGTGGTAAAGAGCAAATCCTGCAACCATGTATCATTTAGAAAATGTATCATGAAACGCAGAAAAACCGCCTGTTTAGGCGGTTTTTAAACGTGGTCCGGGCGACAGGATTCGAACCTGCGGCCCCCTGGTCCCAAACCAGGTGCCCTACCAAACTGGGCCACGCCCGGATAAAGGTCAGATAGCAGCGCGATGGCAGATCAATGGAAGTTAGCCGAGTACCCATTATATCTGATTCCGATTGAGAATGCAAGAGCGAAAGAGGTTTGACCAGCGGAAATTTCCATGCTACAATAAGAGACAAGTTTTTAAAGGGGCGAAAGGAAGGGTTGTATGAATCAAGCAGACCGACAAAACCGAGAGAGGATTGCGGCAAAAGGACGGCTTTTGGGGCTTGACATGGTGTATCGCTGCGCGTCCGGGCATCTGGGCGGCTCATTTTCTGCCACGGACATACTCACGCAGCTGTATTTTGGCACCATGCAGCAGCTGGATGTCAAGCATCCGAAACAGCCGAAGCGAGATCGTTTTGTGCTCTCCAAGGGGCATTGCACGCCGGCGCTCTACGCCATTTTGGCGCAGAAGGGCTATTTTTCGGAAGAGAATTTGATGCTTTTCCGCAGCATAGACGGGCATATGTCCGGCCATGCGGAAATGAATCATGTCGTCGGGGTGGACATGTCCACGGGATCGCTGGGACAGGGCGTATCTGCGGCGGTTGGTATGGCCTTGGCCGGCAAACTGGATGCCGCCGATTATCGGGTCTATACGCTCTTGGGTGATGGAGAGCTGGCAGAGGGACAGGTCTGGGAGGCGGCCATGAGCGCCGCCAAGTATGCCTTGGACAACCTCTGTGTGGTGGTTGATGTGAATGGTCTGCAAATTGATGGCAAGACCAGCGACGTCATGCCCACGGCGCCGCTGGACCAAAAGTTTGCTGCTTTTGGCTTCCATGTTATCACTGTGGACGGGCATGATTTTGACGACTTAACGCGCGCCTTTGCAGAGGCTGCCGCCATTAAGGGCAAGCCCTCTGTGATTTTGGCCAGCACGGTCAAAGGCAAGGGTGTTTCCTTTATGGAGCACGATGCCGGCTGGCATGGCAAAGCGCCCAATGAGGAGCAATATCAAGCGGCCAGAGCCGAGCTTGAGGCGAAGCTGGCGCAGTTGGGAGGACAGTGAGATGGCAGAGAAAATTGCTACCCGTGCCGCGTATGGGCAGACCTTGGTGGATCTGGCGGAAGCGGAACCGAACCTTGTGGTGCTGGATGCAGACTTATCCGGCTCAACCATGACCAAAGACTTTGCCAAGCAACACCCGGAACGCTTTTTTAATATGGGCATTGCGGAGGCAAATATGATCGGCACGGCTGCCGGTTTGGCGGCTTGCGGCAAAAAGCCCTTCGCCAATTCCTTTGCCATGTTTGCCGCCGGACGCGTTTGGGAGCAGATCCGCAACAGCGTGGCCTATACGCATTTGAATGTCAAAATCGTGGGTTCGCATGGCGGCCTTTCCGTGGGAGAGGATGGCGCAACCCATCAGTGTATCGAAGATCTGGCCATCATGCGGGCGATTCCAGACATGATGGTGCTCTGTCCCTGCGATGGCCATGAGATGCGCCAGGCGGTCAGAGCCCTGCTGGCCTACGATGGCCCCGCTTACTTGCGCCTGGGTCGTCTGGCGGTGGATACCGTGACCGATCAGGTGCCTGGATACAAGTTTGAACTGGGCAAAGGCGCCCTGCTGCGCGATGGTCACGACGTCACCATTGTTGCGGTTGGCATGATGGTGCAGATGGCCTTGCAAGCGGCACAAATCCTGGCGCAAGAGGGGCTTTCTGTGCGGGTGATTGATATGCACACCATCAAGCCCTTAGACGGTGAACTATTGCTTGCGGCAGCGCGTGAGACCGGGGCCATTGTCACCTCGGAGGAGCATAATGTGCTCGGCGGCTTGGGCGGCGCGGTGGCGGAGTTTGTGGCAGAGCATTGTCCGGTGCCGGTGGTGCGGCACGGTGTGGAAGATCAGTTTGGCCGTTCCGGCAAGGCCGAAGCGGTGCTGCAGGCGTATGGTCTGACGCCGGAGGGCTTGGCTGAAAAAGTCCGCCTGGCGATGCGTAAAAAAAAGTAGAAAAATGGGAAATAAAGCTTGCTTTTTTCTCCTGCTTCTCATATACTAATTCAAACGATTCTATATCGGTGGCATACAGCTTGCCAGGCAGTAGACGGAAGAGAGAGCCGCCTTGCCGCTGGGATAAAACATAGCTGTGGTCGTTGTCATTTCTCCGGTAAAAGAACAAAAACGTTACTTAATCGTTTGAAAAGGCGACTGTGGTTGGGTTGGTTCTTTGGGAGCCGACCCAACTTTTTTAACTTCAGCTGCCACGATATAGAATAGGAAAATCAGAGAGGAAATGAGGGAGAACGATGCAAATGATCATTGACTTTATCACCGGCCAACTGAATACCATCGCGTGGATGTACATTCTATTGCCCTGCGTGTTCATTGGCGGCGTTTGGTTCACCATCCGCAACCGCGGCATACAATTTGCCCGCTTCGGACATGTGATGAAGGAAACCGCCGGTAAAATGTTCAAAAAACAGGATGCAGGAGAAGGCGCGGTGACGCCGCTGCAAGCCGTAACCACGGCCTTGGCCGGCACGGTTGGAACCGGTAACATTGTCGGCACCAGCCAGGCAATTGCCATGGGGGGCTACGGCGCGGTTTTTTGGCTCTGGATTGCCGCGCTTTTGGGCATGGTGATCAAGTTTTCCGAAGTGACGCTGGCCATCCGCTTTCGGGAACGGGATGCCAAGGGCGACTGGGTTGGTGGCCCAATGTACTACATCACCAATGGCTTAGGGAAGAACTGGAAGTGGCTGGCCGTGCTGTTTGCTGTGTTTGCCACGCTGGCCTCCTTTGGCATCGGCAATATGTCGCAGGCAAACTCCATTGTCGGTTCCGTCAACAATGCCATCACGGCGTTTATGCCCCAGGCGGGCGCTTATAGCACCGCCATCAACTGGGTGATTGGCATTGCTTTGGCCGCCGTGACGGCCTTGGTGCTCTTTGGCGGCATCAAGCGCATTGGCAAGGTGACAGAAAAGCTCATCCCCGCGATGTGCATTCTGTACCTGATCTTTGCCCTGGTCGTCATCGGCGGGAACATCACCCACGTTGGCGGCGCGTTTGCGAAGATCTTTGAGGCGGCGTTCAATCCAGAGGCCGTCATGGGTGCGGCGTCCGGTATCGCACTCAAACAGGCGCTCGTTTGGGGCCTGCGCCGCAGCGCGTTCTCCAATGAGGCGGGCCTCGGTTCCGCGGCCATCGCCCATGCCGCCGCCGACACCAAGGGACCTGTGCAGCAGGGTATGTTCGGCATCTTTGAGGTGTTTATGGACACCATCGTGATCTGTACCATCACAGCCCTGACGATCATTGTCAGCGGCGTCGCCATCACTTGGGGCGTCAAGCCCGGCTCGGAGCTCATCACCGCCGCGTTCTCCACAATCTGGGGCGGAAAGATTGCAGCGATCTTTGTGGCCATCGCGCTGATGCTCTTTGCCTACTCGACGATTTTGGGCTGGTCGCTGTACGGTACGCGCTGCGTGCAGTATCTGTTCGGCCTCAAGGGAGCAAAGGTTTATCAGCTGATCTTCATTGCGGTGATTGTGATTGGCTCGGTCAGCTCTTTGGACGTGGTTTGGGATATGGCTGATACATTTAATGGACTCATGGCCATACCGAACTTTGTCGCACTCTTTGCGCTCTCCGGTGTGGTTGCCGGCTTGACCAAAGAGTATTTTGCCAAGAATAAGAGCGGGAAACTGCCCGGATAAGCTAAAAAAGAGCCTCTTGCGTCCTTGCCCTTTGGGTGGGGACGCAAAGGCTCTTTCCTTTTTGTGGTGAAATTCCAGCAAACATTTCTGCCGATATTTGACGAAAAAAACAGAGGAAATGTACAGACAAGCTGCGAAAAAAAGGGGCAATCCTGCCGCTTTGGAGAATTGACGAGAAACAAGATCCGTAGTATAATAAAACCGATCAATTCAAGTGGCTTTTGTGACTGACGGAAGTGGGGTACCACAGGGGAGCAAACAGCCAGTGTCAATGAGCCGACCGTCTGGGCAGTTCTATTCCAAAATAAAGGGAAGAGGGCTGCCTATTTTGGCTTTTTCAAGAAGGGGGACGTTTTTAATGAAAAAAGTGGCAATCCTAATGGGAAGTGACAGCGACTTGCCCGTCGTTTCACAGGCGGTGGACAAGCTAAAGGAGTTTTCGGTTCCGTGCGAGGTGCATGTGTATTCTGCCCATAGAACGCCGGAAGAGGCCAGAGCCTTTGCCATGAACGCCAGAAACAATGGGTTTGGCGTTATCATTGCCGCTGCCGGTAAGGCGGCGCATTTGGCCGGCGCTTTGGCGGCAAACAGTACGCTTCCCGTGATCGGCATTCCAATCAAAGCTTCCGTGCTCGACGGCATTGACGCGCTTTTATCCACTGTGCAAATGCCGACGGGTATTCCGGTTGCGACGGTTGCGATTGACGGCGCCGCCAATGCCGCTTTGCTTGCTGTACAGATTCTTGCCGTGGAGGACGAGAAACTGGCGCAAATGCTGGATGCATCCCGGGCTGCGGAGCGTCTGAAGATTTTGGAGAAGGATGCGGCGCTGGCTGCTAAACTTTCCAACTAAGCCCCTGCAGGCGATCCCGCCGCAGAAAATACGTAGCAAACCTTTGTGGTTTGAAGATACAATCAATTGGAGGAATACAGAACATGAACAAGGCCATTTATGAAGGTAAGACCAAGAATGTGTACGCGTTGGATAATGGCAACTATCTGCTCAAGTTTAAGGATGATGTCACCGGTGAGAATGGTGTGTTTGATCCAGGCGCCAATACCGTCGGCTTGACGATTGAGGGCGTGGGCAAAGTGAACCTGCGTATGTCCATGTATTTCTTTGAGAAGCTGAAAGAAGCCGGCATCAAGACGCATTATGTCAGCGCCAATTTGGATGACGTGACCATGGAAGTCCTGCCCGCTAAAGTATTCGGCAAGGGCCTGGAAGTGATCTGCCGCCATAAGGCCGTGGGCAGCTTCCACCGTCGTTATGGCGACTATATCGCAGAGGGCGCCGACCTGCCTTCCTATGTCGAGATGACCTTGAAGGACGATGACAGGGGCGATCCGCTGATCATCAAGGACGGCTTGGTTATCTTGGGCATTCTGAGCGATAAGCAGTATGACGATATCAAAGAGATGACCCAGAAGATCAGCCGCGTGGTGGCAGATGAACTGCTCAAAAAGGGCTTGGTACTCTACGATATCAAGTTTGAATTTGGCTATGACGACAAGGGCAATGTCATGCTCATTGATGAGATTGCCTCCGGTAATATGCGCGTTTACAAGGACGGGCAGTATATCCAGCCGATGACGCTCTCCGAGCTGTTCTTCGCGTAAGAAAAAGACAGGCGGCCTTCCGCGTGGAAGGCATTTCAGACAGCAGGATTTTGGAGGTGTACCCGAATTGGGCGGTTTTTTTGGCGCGGTTTCTCAGCACGATAGCGTGCTGGATGTGTTTTTTGGTACGGATTATCATTCTCATCTGGGCACGCGGCGTGGTGGCATGGCCGCCTACGGCCCGACAAAGGGTTTTCAGCGGGATATACACAACATTGAAAATTCCCCCTTCCGCACCAAGTTTGACGGTGTGACGGAGGAAATGGATGGCAACATCTGCATCGGCTGTATCAGTGACAGCGATCCGCAGCCGCTTCTGGTGCGCTCGGCGCTGGGCACCTATGCCATCAGCATCATCGGCGTGATCAATAACGCGGAAGATTTGATCGCCCTCATGCTCGATCGCGGCGGGTATCACTTTGAGGCGATGGGTGGTGGCAAGGTCAACGGGACCGAACTGATTGCCGCGCTCATCAGCCAAAAGGACAGCTTTGAAGAAGGTATTTGTTATGCGCAGGAGCTGGTGGATGGCACGGCGTCCATTTTGATCATGACGGAGGATGCGCTCTACGCCGGACGTGATCGCGTGGGCCGTTTGCCCATCCATATCGGAAAGCGCGAGGATGGATACAGCGTGTCCTTTGAGTCCTTTGCCTATCAAAAGCTGGGCTACCGCGATGCCTATGAGCTGGGCCCCGGTGAAGTGGTCAAAATTAAGGCAGACGGCTATGAAACCCTGGTGCCGCCCAGCGAAGAAATGAAGATCTGCGCCTTCCTCTGGACATACTATGGTTATCCGAACTCGAATTATGAGGGGATCAATGTCGAGGTGATGCGCAATCGCAATGGTGAGATTCTGGCCAGAACGGACCAGGAAAAGGGTAACTCCATGGACATTGACTATGTCAGCGGCGTGCCCGATTCGGGAACGCCGCACGCCATCGGTTATGCCAACGTAAGCGGCATCCCCTTTGCCAGACCGTTCATCAAATATACCCCCACCTGGCCGCGCAGCTTCATGCCCAGCAGCCAACAAGAGCGCAACAAGGTGGCAAAAATGAAGCAGATTCCCGTGCATGAACTCATTGAAGGCAAGAAGCTGCTGTTTGTGGATGACAGCATCGTCCGCGGCACGCAGCTGCGTGAAACGGTGGAGTTCCTGTATGAAAACGGTGCGAAAGAGGTGCACATTCGCTCGGCCTGTCCGCCCATTATGTACCGCTGTAAGTACCTGAATTTTTCGCGCAGTACCTCGGAAATGGATCTGCTCGCCCGCCGCACAGTGTTGGAGCTGGAAGGTGAGGAGGGCTTTGACCACCTCGACGAGTACAGCGACGGCGCGACCGAGCGCGGCCAAAAGATGCGCGCGCGCATCTGTGAATCGCTGCACTTTACCACGCTGGAATACCAATCCTTAGAGGGTTTGATCGAATCCATAGGCATAGATCCCTGTAAGGTCTGCACCTATTGTTGGAACGGAAAGGGGTAAAATCATCGTGACGTTTTCTGAATCAGGCAGTTATGCTGCCGCCGGCGTGGATATCACAGCCGGCTATAAAGCGGTGGAACTGATGAAGTCCCATATCGCTCGCACCATGATTCCCGGCACGATGTCGGACATCGGCGGCTTTGGCGGCCTGTTTGAACTGGACCTCCAAGGCATCCAAAAACCCGTGCTGGTCAGCGGAACCGACGGTGTCGGCACCAAGCTGAAGCTGGCGTTTTTGATGGACAAGCATGACACGGTTGGCATTGACTGCGTGGCCATGTGTGTCAACGATATCGTCTGCTGCGGCGCGCGTCCGCTGTTCTTTCTGGACTACATTGCGCTTGGGAAGAATGTGCCGGAAAAGGTTGCGTCGATTGTTGCCGGTGTGGCGGAAGGTTGCGTGCAGGCCGGCTGCGCCGTCATCGGCGGCGAGACAGCTGAAATGCCCGGATTTTACCCCGTGGATGAATATGATCTGGCGGGTTTTTCCGTGGGCATCGTTGACAAGGATCGCATTTTTGACAAGACGCGCGTGGCTGCGGGCGATCTGATCATCGGCCTGCCGTCCTCCGGTCTGCATTCCAATGGATTTTCCTTGGTGCGTAAGGCGCTTCACGTGGAGGACTGTGACCTCAAAGCGCCGATGGCGGAGCTCGATGGCGCCTCTCTGGGCGATACCCTGATGGCGCCCACTCGTATTTATGTCAAGAGCATTCTGGCGCTGATGGAGGCGGTCAAGATCAAATCCGTCTCCCATATCACAGGCGGCGGGTTTTATGAGAACATTCCGCGCAGCCTGCCCAAGGGCATGACGGCCAAAATTCAGGAGAGCGCCGTGCCTGTGCTTCCCATCTTCCGTCTCGTAGAGGAGAAGGGCAACATTCCGCGCAGAGAAATGTTCAATACCTTTAACATGGGCATTGGCATGACCATCATTGTCGATCGAAAAGATGCCGACAAGGCCATGGAGGCGCTGCGGGCCGCCGGTGAGAACCCCTGTCTTCTGGGTGAAGTGATTGCTTCTGATGAGGGCGTACTGATATGCTAAAAGCCAAAATCGCCGTCTTGGTTTCCGGCGGCGGCACCAATTTGCAGGCGCTGCTGGATGCACAGGACGCAGGCGTCCTCAAAAGCGGCGAGATTGCGCTGGTTGTCTCCCATAACCCGGGCGCCTTTGCCCTGGAGCGTGCCAGAAAGCAGCAGATTGAGACCCTTGTCCTCTCCAAAGAGGACTACCCCACGCAGGAGCGCTTTGAAGAAGCGCTGCGCGCGGCCCTGCTAGAGCGCGGGATCGAGCTGATTGTGCTGGCCGGTTTTATGCGCATTCTCAGCGAGCGTTTTACCGCTGCCTATCCGCGCCGGATTCTCAATGTGCATCCCGCCTTAATCCCTTCCTTTTGCGGCAAGGGATTTTATGGCTTGAAGGTGCATCAGGCGGCGCTCGACTACGGGGTGAAATTGACGGGGGCTACGGTGCATTTTGTCAATGAAATCCCGGACGGCGGCGAAATCGTGCTGCAAAAAGCCGTGCCTGTCCGCGCGGGCGATACGCCCGAGACCTTGCAGCGGCGTGTGATGGAACAGGCGGAGTGGAAACTGTTGCCCCGTGCCTGCGAGCAGGTCTCCAGACAAATACAGAAAGAGAGGCGCACCCGGTGAACACATTTGAGATGCAAAACGTGGAAGTCTTGCTCCGCGCCAATAGCTATCCCGGCCGTGGCATCATCCTGGGCAACTCAGCCGATGGCAGCAAGGCCGTTGCCGCTTATTTCATCATGGGTCGGAGCGAAAATAGCCGCAACCGCGTGTTTGAGAAAACCGCCGACGGAATCCGCACCAAGGCCTTTGACCCCAATAAGCTGGAGGATCCGTCCCTCATCATTTACCATCCTGTGCGACAGGTCGGACAGGCCCTGGTGGTGACCAATGGCGACCAGACCGATACCGTGCGCGATTATCTGGCGCAAGGAAAGACGCTGGAGGCAGCGCTCAAGGTGCGGGAATTTGAACCGGATGCCCCGCATTTCACCTCGCGCATCTCCGGCCTTCTGCAGCAGGACGGCAGCTATCAGCTCTCCATTCTCAAAAGCGCCGACGCGCAGGGAAGCGCCTGTAGTCGCCATGTGTTTTCCTATCCCGCACTGGCCGGTGTGGGTCATTTCATTCACACCTATCAAGGTGACGGCAATCCGCTGCCCGCCTTTGCCGGGGAACCGCGGCGCGTGGCGATCCCCAACGCCGCAAAAGAGTTTGCGGATCTGCTCTGGAGCAGTTTACATACGGATAATAAGATTTCGCTCTACGTTCGATTTTGTGATAAGACGAGCGGCGCGGTAGAGGAGCAGTTGATCAATAAACACGAAGGAGGCGCGGTATGACACAGTTTGAGCTGAAATACGGCTGCAATCCGAATCAGAAACCCGCAGAGGTTTTCATGGAAAATGGCAAGGATCTGCCGTTTGACATTTTAAACGGTCGACCGGGTTACATCAATTTTTTGGATGCCTTCAATAGCTGGCAATTGGTCAAGGAACTCAAAGAAGCGTTGGGCCTGCCCGCTGCGACCTCTTTTAAGCATGTCAGTCCAACGTCCGCCGCGGTCGGCCTGCCTCTTTCGGATACACTGAAGAAAGCCTGCTTTGTAGACGACATTGAGGGGCTGGACGCCTCGCCTGTTGCCTGCGCCTATGCCCGCGCCCGCGGGACGGATCGCATGTGCTCGTTCGGGGACTGGATCGCGCTCTCCGACCCCTGCGATGTGACCTGCGCGAAGCTGATCGCACGCGAGGTGTCCGACGGCATCATCGCGCCTGGCTATTCGCTCGAAGCGTTGGAGGTGCTCAAATCCAAGCGCGGCGGCAATTACAATATCGTACAGATTGACCCGAACTATGTGCCGGAAAAGAGCGAGTGTAAACAAGTCTTTGGCGTGACCTTTCGCCAGGGCAGAAACGATTTTGTGATCAATGAGGCGCTGCTACATGAAGTGGTGACGGAGAATCAAACCATCCCCGCAGAAGCCAAGCGGGATATGATTGTCGCACTCATTACGCTCAAATATACGCAGTCCAATTCTGTCTGTTTTGCCGTGGATGGGCAGGCCATCGGCGTGGGAGCGGGTCAGCAATCCCGCATTCACTGTACCCGTCTGGCCGGCCAAAAGGCGGATACTTGGCATTTGCGCCAGCACCCCAAGGTGCTCAATCTGCCCTTTCTGGACAGCATCCGTCGCCCGGATCGAGACAATACCATTGATCTCTATCTCTCCGATGAGGACAGCGATGATGTTTTGGGTGAGGATCAGTGGCAGCAATTCTTTCAAACGCGTCCGGAACCGTTTTCCAAAGAGGAAAAACGCGCCTATTTGTCGACCATTCATGGTGTGAGCTTAGGCAGCGACGCCTTTTTCCCCTTTGGCGATAATATAGAACGCGCGTTTCGCAGCGGCGTTACCTATATTGCGCAACCCGGCGGTTCTGTGCGAGATGATCATGTGATTGCTTGCTGCAACAAACACAACATGGCCATGGCCTTCACTGGCATGCGCCTGTTTCATCATTGAGAAGGGGGTGAAGCCATGAAGGTATTGGTCGTTGGAGGCGGTGGACGTGAACACGCCATCATCAAGTGCTTGGGGAAAAACCCGGAGATAATAAAGATCTTCGCGTTGCCCGGCAATGGCGGCATGGCAGCCGAAGCTGTTTGCGTACCCATCGGAGCGAAGGAAATTGACCGTATCGCCTCGTTTGCGGTAGAGGAAAAGATTGACTTTGCAGTGGTGGCGCCTGATGATCCCCTGGTGCTCGGCGCGGTGGACGCGTTGGAGGCCGTTGGCGTGCCCGCCTTTGGCCCGAATAAAGCTGCGGCTATTTTAGAGGGCAGCAAGGTTTTTTCTAAAAACTTAATGAAGCAATATAACATTCCCACCGCAGCCTATGAGGTCTTTTCCGAAGCGGCAGCGGCGTTGCGCTATCTGGACACGGCCCCCATTCCCACCGTCATTAAGGCAGACGGCCTGGCGCTGGGTAAAGGTGTTGTCATCGCAGAAACCAGAGAGCAAGCCCAGGCTGCCGTGCGCTCCATGATGGAAGATAAAATCTTTGGTGAGAGCGGCAATCAGATTGTCGTAGAAGAATTTTTGACGGGGCCGGAGGTCTCCGTGCTGGCGTTTACCGACGGCAAGAGTATGATCCCCATGCTCTCCTCCATGGATCATAAGCGCGCCTTAGACGGTGATCGCGGCTTGAACACCGGCGGTATGGGCACCATTGCCCCCAATCCCTACTACACAAGCGAGATCGCCAAGCGCTGTATGCAGGAGATTTTTCTCCCCACGATGGAGGCGATGAACCGTGAGGGCAGAACCTTCAAGGGCTGCCTATACTTTGGCCTGATGCTGACACCACAGGGGCCGAAAGTGATTGAATACAACTGCCGTTTTGGCGATCCGGAGACGCAGGTGGTCCTGCCGCTGTTGGAGAGCGATCTGCTCACCGTGATGCAGGCCACGGCAGCCGGTAAGCTTGCCGAGACCGAGGTCCGCTTCCGTGCCGGCGCAGCCTGCTGCGTGGTGATGGCGTCCGCGGGGTATCCGGGCAGTTATGAGACCGGCTTTCCCATCAGCATTCCGGCGGATTTGGATGGCGCGGCCTACGTGGCGGGCGCCAAACTGGAAGATGGCGTGCTCAAAACAAGCGGCGGACGGGTGCTTGGCGTGACTGCCGTGGGGGATACGCTGCAAGAAGCGGTGGAAAAAGCCTATGCGCAGACCGCGCGGGTTAAGTTTGAAAACGCGTATTATCGAAAGGATATCGGACAGCGCGCCCTGCAGGCAGAACGGGAGGTGTAAGCGGGATGGTTTATCGAATCTATGTGGAAAAACGGGACGGTTTGGCGGCGGAGGCTGCCGCACTGCTCACCGACTTGCGTACCCTCTTGCAGATAAAGGGCATAGATCGTCTGCGCCTATTTAACCGCTATGATCTCGAAAAGATCAGCGAGCAGGTTTTTGAAAAAAGCGTCCATACCATCCTGTCCGAGCCGCAGCTTGACCAGGTCAGCCGGACGCTGCCCGAGGTTCCCGGCGCGCAGGTTTTTGCCGTGGAGTTCCTGCCCGGTCAGTTCGATCAGCGCGCGGATTCCGCCGCGCAATGTGTGCAGCTGATGGCACAGGGGGAGCGGCCCCTGGTGCGCACCGCCAAGGTCTACCTCTTGGAAGGTCAGATCGACGCGGCGGCGCTCGCGGCGATTAAAAAGTATGTCATCAACCCGGTCGAAGCCCGTGAGGCCGCCCTGGATGAATTTGAGACGCTGGAATCGACCTATGAAGTGCCCGCGCGCGTGGCGCAGCTGACGGGGTTTCGGGTGATGGATGAAACCGGCCTGCAACTGCTGCAAGGCCGCTACGGTCTGGCAATGGACATGGACGATCTGCGCTTTTGTCGTGAATATTTCTATCAGGAACGGCGTGACCCGACGGTCACCGAGTTGCGCGTCATTGATACGTATTGGTCCGACCACTGTCGTCACACCACCTTCTTGACAACCTTAGACCGTGTTTCCTTTGAGGATCCGCTTTTGCAAAAAAGCTATGAGCAATATTTGCAGACAAGAGAAGCCATCGGCCGCACCAAACCCATTAACCTCATGGATATGGGCACCCTTGCGGCGAAGTACCTGCGCCAAAACGGCAAGTTGCCCAATCTGGACGAGTCCGAGGAGGTCAACGCCTGTACGGTGAAGATCAAGGTGGAAACGGCGCAGGGACAAGAGGATTGGCTGCTTCTATTTAAAAATGAAACCCATAACCACCCGACGGAGATTGAGCCCTTCGGCGGTGCGGCCACCTGTGTGGGCGGCGCGATTCGTGATCCGCTCTCAGGCCGCTCCTATGTCTATGCCGCCATGCGCCTGACGGGTGCGTCCAACCCCTTAAAGCCGGTGCCGGAGACGATGGAGGGCAAGTTGCCCCAGCGCACCATTGTGACCAAAGCGGCAGCCGGATACAGCTCGTATGGCAATCAAATTGGCCTGACAACAGGTCAAGTGGATGAGATTTATCACCCCGGTTATGAGGCCAAACGCATGGAAATCGGTGCCGTCATCGGCGCCGCTCCGGCGGAAAATGTGCGCCGCGAGACGCCGCTGCCCGGCGATGTGGTCATCCTGCTCGGCGGCAGAACCGGCCGCGATGGCTGCGGCGGCGCCACTGGTTCCTCCAAATCGCACACCGCCGATTCTCTGGAGACCAGCGGGGCAGAGGTGCAGAAGGGCAACGCGCCGGAAGAACGCAAGATTCAGCGCCTGTTCCGCAACAAACAGGCCGCGCGCCTGATTAAGCGTTGCAATGACTTTGGCGCGGGTGGCGTTTCGGTCGCCATCGGTGAACTGGCCGACGGCCTGGAAATTGATTTGAATGCCGTGCCGAAAAAATATGAAGGCCTGGATGGAACGGAGCTTGCCATCAGCGAATCGCAGGAGAGAATGGCGGTTGTGGTGGCAGAGCAGGATGCGCCGCATTTCCTGGCCCTGGCCGAGGAAGAAAACCTGGAGGCCACCGTGGTCGCCACGGTGACGGCTGAGCGCCGTCTGGTGATGCGCTGGAACGATGAGGCCATCGTGGACCTGTCCCGTGATTTTCTCGATACCAATGGCGCTGAAAAGCATGTGGAGGCCGTGGCTGCTGCGCCCCAGGTCTTTGAAAAAGCTCCTGTTTCAAACTTCAGCGCAGCCTACCACGACTTGGCAGGTGAGCTGAATATCTGCTCCAAGCGTGGCCTATCCGAACGCTTTGATGCCACCATCGGCTCCAATACCGTTCTCATGCCCTTTGGCGGCAAGAATCAGCTGACGCCGCCGCAGGCCATGGTGCATAAGATTGCCATGGAGACGCAAGATACTCAGACCTGCTCTTTGATGAGTTGGGGTTATAACCCTTTTATAGCGGAGAAAAGCCCCTATCACAGCGCCTATCTGGCGGTGATTGAATCCGTTGCCAAACTGGTGGCCACGGGCGCGTCTTTGGAGGAGACCTATCTCAGTTTTCAGGAGTACTTTGAGCGTCTGGGCAAGGATAAAAGCCGCTGGGGAAAACCCTTAGCCGCTCTGCTTGGCGCCTTTCGCGCGCAGATGGAGCTCTCCATTGCCGCCATCGGCGGTAAGGACTCGATGAGCGGCAGCTTTGAGGACTTGGATGTCCCGCCGACGCTGGTGTCCTTTGCGGTGACTTGTGACCGCGTGGATCATATCCTCTCGCCCGAATTTAAGGCGGCAGGACACCGGGTGACCTGGCTGCGGCCGCAATACGGACCGGACGGTTTGCCGGAGGCTGCTTCGCTGCGGGAGACCTTGGAGACTGTGGTACGTCTGAATCGGGAGGGCAAGCTCTGCGCCGCATGGACGCCCACCTACGGCGGCGTGGCAGAGGGTATTTTGAAAATGGCCGTGGGCAATGATATCGGCTTTGCCTTTGATACGCAGCGTTCGCTGGCGGATATCTTCGGCTATTCGTATGGATCCTTCATTTTAGAATTCGCCCACGCAGAAGACGCCGTTGGTGAGCCTTTGGGGCAGACAACGGCGGAGACCTCTGTGCGCTATCAGGACGAGGCGTTGGCGCTGCCGGTACTGCTCCAACGCTACGAGGATACTTTGGAGCCTATCTATGCCTGCAATATTCCGACGCAGAAGATGGAGATTCCGGCCTTTGTGCACGAGGCCGGCACTTGGCCGACGGCGCGGGTGAAGGTCACGCCGCGTGCCTTGATTCCGGTGTTCCCCGGAACCAACTGCGAATACGATGTCGCCAAAGCACTGCGCGCGGCAGGTGGCGAGGCGGAAATCATCGTCATCCGCAACCTGACGCCCGCGTATATCACGGAGTCGATCGCGCACTTTGCCAAACGCTTGGCGTCTGCCCAAATGATCATCTTGCCGGGCGGTTTTTCCGGCGGCGATGAACCGGACGGCTCGGCCAAGTTTATTACATCCTTTTTCCGCAATGGCCTGGTGACGGAGGGCGTCAATGAACTGCTGCGCCAACGTGACGGCCTGATCTGCGGCATCTGTAACGGCTTCCAGGCCCTGGTCAAGCTGGGCCTTTTGCCGTATGGTGAAATCATGGATACCGACGAGACCTTCCCGACCTTGACCTATAACACCATCGGGCGGCACCAATCCCGCCTGGTGCGGACCCGTGTCTGCTCGAATCTCTCTCCTTGGCTGATGCAGACGCAGCCGGGTCAGGTGTATACCGTACCCGTCTCGCACGGCGAAGGTCGCTTCTTGGCCAGCGAGCAGCTGGTGATGGACCTGGCGGCCAAGGGCCAGATCGCCACGCAGTATGTGGACATGGAGGGGCATCCCACAACGGATGTGCGCTTTAACCCCAACAATTCCGTCTTTGCGGTGGAGGGCATTACCTCGCCCGATGGTCGGATCTTTGGCAAGATGGGCCACACGGAGCGCGTGGGGCAGGGGCTCTATCAAAACGTACCCGGCAACTATGACATGGGGCTGTTCCGCTCCGCAGTTTCGTATTTTACCTGATAGAAGGAGGATCTCAGTATGGCATATTATTTTTCCGAACCCTCTCGAACCTTCAGTGAATATCTGTTGATTCCCGGTTATACTTCCGAGGAATGTAGACCCGACAACGTCTCCTTGCGCGTACCGATGGTGCGCCACAAGAGGGGGGAAGAACCGGACTTGAGCCTAAACATTCCCCTGGTCTCTGCCATCATGCAGGCCGTTTCCGACGATAAGATGGCGGTGGCTCTGGCAAAAGAAGGCGGCGTGGCTTTCATCTATGGCTCGCAGACGATCGAAAATGAGGCTGCAATGGTGGCCCGTGCAAAATCATATAAGGCGGGCTTTGTGGCCAGCGACTCCAATTTGAAGCCCGATTCCACGCTGGTGGATGTGCTGAAGCTCTTAAAAAACACAGGCCACTCCACCATGGCCGTGACCGATAGCGGCACACCCAACGGCAAGCTGATGGGTTTGGTGACCAGCCGCGATTATCGCGTCAGCCGTATGCCTCAGGATACCAAGGTGGCGGAATTTATGACGCCGGTGGATCGTCTCATCACCTCGCCCAAGACAACTACATTGAAACAGGCCAACGACATCATCTGGGAGCACAAACTCAATGCTCTGCCGATTGTGGACGAAAATGGCCTGCTCATGAGCTTTGTGTTCCGCAAGGACTACTCCTCCCATAAGGATAACCCGCAGGAACTGCTCGATCAGCACAAGCGTTATGTGGTGGGCGCCGGCATCAATACACTCGACTATGAGGAGCGTGTGCCCGCCCTGGTAGAGGCCGGTGCGGATATCCTTTGCATTGACTCCTCCGAGGGCTTTACCGTCTGGCAGAAGCGTACGCTGGAATTTGTCCGCAGCAAATACGGAGACAAGGTTAAGGTCGGCGCGGGTAATGTGGTGGATAGAGAGGGTTTCCTCTTTTTGGCCGAGGCCGGGGCGGACTTTGTCAAAGTCGGCATCGGCGGTGGCTCCATTTGTATCACACGCGAGCAAAAAGGTATTGGCCGCGGCCAGGCGACCGCGATCATTGAAGTCGCCGCTGCCCGTGATGAGTATTATGAAAAAACCGGCATCTATGTGCCGATCTGTTCCGACGGCGGCATTGTGCATGACTACCATATGACCCTGGCGCTGGCAATGGGCGCGGATTTCCTCATGCTGGGCCGCTACTTTGCCCGCTTTGATGAGAGCCCGACCAATAAGCTCAACGTCAATGGTACCTATGTGAAGGAGTACTGGGGCGAGGGCTCCAACCGCGCCCGAAACTGGCAGCGTTATGACTTGGGCGGCAACAGTGAGCTCTCCTTTGAAGAAGGCGTGGACTCCTATGTCGTCTATGCCGGCAGCTTGCAGGATAACGTGGCAAAGAGCCTTTATAAGGTGCAGTCCACGATGTGCAACTGCGGCGTGACGAGTATCCCCGACCTGCAAAAGAACGCCAAGATTACGCTGGTGTCCGCCACCAGCATCGTAGAGGGCGGCTATCACGATGTAACTTTACGGGCCACGAATACAACCGTTTAATGAAAAGGGGGGCAGCCGTTATGAAAAGCGACATTGAAATTGCACAGAGCTGTCAGTTGCAGCATATCCGAGACATTGCCGCGAAGGCAGGTGTGCCGGATGCATGTTTAGAGCAATATGGCAGCAACAAGGCAAAGGTGGACTTTGGCATGCTGGATGCCGTGGCGCGTCCCGACGGCAAACTGATTCTGGTGACCGCCATCAACCCCACCCCGGCGGGGGAAGGGAAGACCACCACAACCGTCGGCTTGGCGGACGGCTTACGTACCATCGGCAAAAATGCCGTGGTTGCCCTGCGTGAACCCTCCCTTGGCCCGGTGTTTGGCCTCAAAGGTGGCGCGGCAGGCGGCGGCTATGCGCAAGTGGTGCCGATGGAGGAGATCAACCTGCACTTCACCGGCGACTTTCATGCCATTGGCGCAGCCAACAATCTGCTGGCCGCACTCTTGGATAATCACATCTATCAGGGGAACAGCCTGAACATTGACCCGCGCCGTATCACCTGGCGTCGCTGCGTGGACATGAACGACCGCCAGCTGCGTAATATTACAGATGGCCTCGGTGGGCGTGTGAACGGCGTACCGCGTGAGGATGGCTTTGATATCACCGTCGCTTCCGAAATCATGGCCATTTTATGCCTGGCGACCTCCATTTCCGATTTAAAAGAACGCTTAGGCCGTATTGTGGTGGGCTACACCTATGAAGAAAAACCCGTCACCGCGGCGGATTTGAAGGCACAGGGCGCGATGGCCGCCCTGCTCAAGGACGCGCTCAAGCCAAACCTGGTGCAAACCCTGGAGGGTACTCCTGCCTTCATCCACGGTGGCCCCTTCGCCAATATCGCACATGGCTGCAATTCCATCATGGCGACGAAAGCAGCCCTGAAACTGGGTGATTATGCAGTCACGGAAGCTGGTTTCGGCGCGGATCTGGGCGCGGAAAAGTTTTTGGACATCAAGTGCCGCATGGCCGGTCTGACGCCGTCTGCTGTGGTGGTGGTGGCCACGGTGCGCGCCCTCAAGCACCACGGCGGCGCGGCCAAGGCGGATCTGGGCAAAGAGGATTTGAACGCGCTGGAGGCGGGCCTGCCCAATTTGCTCCAGCATGTGGAAAACATCACAACGGTGTTTGGCCTGCCCTGCGTGGTGGCAATCAATCGTTTTCCGCTGGATACAGAAGCCGAGCTGGCGCTGATTGCGGACCGTTGCCGGGCGTTGGGCGTCAACGTGGCGCTCTCCGAGGTCTGGGCCAAGGGCGGCGAAGGCGGTCGGGCGCTGGCTGAAGAAGTGGTGCGCCTGTGTGAGGAAACAAACAGCTTTACGCAGAGCTATGCGCTGGAGGCGTCCATTGAGGAGAAGATGGAGGCCATTGTGAAAAAGATCTATCGCGGCGATGGTGTGCTCTTAACGGCGAATGCCAAAAAGCAGGCGCAGCAGCTAACCGAACAGGGGTTTGGCCACCTGCCCATCTGTATGGCTAAGACCCAGTATAGCTTCTCCGACGACGCGGCGCTCCTCGGCGCGCCGCGCGGCTTTACGGTCACGGTGCGCAATCTCAAGGTCTCGGCCGGTGCGGGCTTTATCGTGGCGTTGACCGGCGATATTCTCACCATGCCGGGCCTGCCCAAAGTGCCTGCCGCGGAAAAAATTGATGTGAATGCAGAAGGTTTGATCTCCGGCCTTTTCTGAAAAACAGTGAAAAATGCGAAACGCCCTTGACAAATGGGGTAAATGAGGGTAAAATATCGTCCGACATAAACACGGCCTGTGCGCTGCCTGGGCCTGATGACGCGAGAGTTTTCCCGTCCGGCAGGACCCGGACGGGTATCTTGCAGAAAAATAATATGAGGTGAAATCAGTGAAGTATTTGCTTTCCGGTTTGATGATTTGCACGGCTGAAAATACATTGCAAGCCGATATTTTGATCGACCAGGGCAGTATTGTTGCTATTTCTCCTATGACACCAGTTGCTTCCGATGCTACTGTCATTGATTTGAGCGGTTGTTATGCTTTTCCCGGTTTCGTAGATGTACATGTACATCTGCGGGAACCGGGTTTTTCTTATAAAGAGACAGTGGAGACCGGAACGAGGGCTGCTGCCAGGGGAGGATTTACCAGCATCTGTACCATGCCGAATGTAAAACCGCCACCAGATTGCCGCGAAAACCTAGAAAAACAATTGTATTTGCTCAGGAACGCAGTGGTACAGGTCTACCCCTATGGTACCATCACGGAGGGGGAGCAGGGCAGGAAACTGACAGACTTTGCGGAGATCGCGAGCGATGTAATCGCCTTTTCCGATGATGGTCGGGGTGTGCAGAGCGGTACAATGATGGAGTGCGCCATGCTTGCCGCTAAAAAGTGCGGCAAGATGATTGTGGCCCACTGCGAAGATGATCGCCTGCTGCACGCGGGTTATATCCACGACGGGGCCTATGCCAAGGCGCACGGGCATAAGGGGATTTGCTCTGAGAGCGAGTGGGGGCAAGTGAAAAGAGACTTGGAATTGGTCAGAAAAACGGGCTGCGCCTATCACGTCTGCCATGTGTCCACCAAAGAGAGCGTAGCCCTTCTGCGTCAGGCGAAGGCGGATGGCCTTGATGTCACCTGCGAAACCGCGCCGCACTACCTGGTGTTTACGGACATGGATTTGCAGGAGGACGGACGCTTTAAGATGAACCCACCCATTCGCACGGCGGAAGACCGCGCCGCGCTGCAAGAAGGCCTGCTCGACGGTACGATCGACATGATTGCCACCGACCATGCCCCGCACAGCGCGGATGAGAAAGCCCGTGGTCTCAAGGGGAGCATGATGGGAGTTGTGGGTTTGGAGACGGCCTTTCCCATGCTCTATACCAAACTGGTCAAAAAGGGATTTTGTAGTTTGCAGCAGCTTGTTTCTTGGCTGCATGACAAGCCCTCGCAGCGTTTCGGGATTGGCACGCCGCTGGCTGTCGGCCAACCCGCGACCTTGACGGTTTTTGACCTGGAAAAAGACTATGACATTGATCCGACACAGTTTCTATCAAAGGGGAGAAGCACGCCCTTTGCAGGGGAGTATGCCTTTGGGGCATGCCGTTTGACGATGGTAAATGGTAAGATAGTATGGGAGGAATAAAACATGCCGAAAAGAACAGACATTAAAAAAATACTGGTGATTGGCTCCGGGCCAATCGTGATTGGACAGGCTGCCGAGTTTGACTATGCCGGCACGCAGGCTTGCATTGCCCTCAAAGAGGAGGGGTATCAGGTGATCCTGGTCAACTCCAACCCCGCGACGATCATGACGGATGTCAACATGGCGGACAAGGTCTATATGGAGCCGCTGACACTGGACTATGTGGCGAAAATTCTGCGCTTTGAAAGACCGGACGGCATTGTGCCCGGCATCGGTGGCCAGACAGGTCTGAATCTGGCGATCCAATTGCAGAAAAAGGGTGTTTTAGAGGAGTGCCAGGTCGAACTGCTGGGCACATCCGCCGAAAGCATTGAGCGCGCGGAGGACCGCGAACTATTCAAACAAATGTGCGAATCCATCGGAGAACCGGTTCTGCCTTCCGTGATCACCCATACGGTTGAGGAAGGCGTGGCAGCGGCGGTGCAGATCGGCTATCCGGTGGTGCTGCGTCCGGCCTTTACGCTGGGTGGTACCGGTGGCGGGTTTGCCTACAATGAGACAGAGCTGCGCGAAATGATGAAACACGGTCTGGCGCTCTCGCCGGTACGACAGGTCATGGTGGAAAAGAGCGTCAAGGGCTGGAAGGAAATCGAGTTTGAAGTCATGCGTGACGAGACCGATGCCGCCATTGCCATCTGTGATATGGAAAATATAGACCCCGTTGGCGTTCACACGGGTGACTCCATGGTGGTCGCGCCCTGCCAGAGCGTTGGACCCGATGATCTCACCATGCTGCGTGAGAGCGCCTTGAAGATCATCCGTACGCTTAAGATTGCCGGCGGCTGCAATGTGCAGTTTGCACTCTCACCGACCTCCTCCGAATACTACCTGATCGAAGTAAACCCCCGCGTGTCTCGCTCCTCGGCGCTCGCGTCGAAAGCCAGCGGTTACCCCATCGCCAGAGTGACGGCCAAGATTGCCGTGGGCATGCACCTCGACGAAATTATCATCACCGACCGCTCCGCGCTCTTTAATCCCTCCCTGGGGTATGTGGTGACCAAAATGGCCCGCTTCCCCTTTGATAAGTTTGCCACTGCGTCCAATAAACTCGGCACGCAGATGAAGGCCACCGGTGAGATCATGAGCATCGGTAAGACCTTAAAAGAGAGCATGATGAAGGCGGTCCGCTCCATGGAAAACGGCGCCATCCATCTGTATATGCCCAAGTTTGATTCCTTTGGCATGGAAGAACTGCTGGCTTATGTCAAAGATGGCACGGACGACCGCATTTATGCCCTGGCGCAACTTTTCCGTTTGGGCGCCAGTGTGGAGCAGGTCTATGCGGCGACCATGATCGAAAGCGTCTTTTTGCGTGTGGTGCAAGAGATCACGCAGCGTGAGAAGGCGCTCACCCAAGCACCCGGCGATGTTTCTCTGCTGCGCGAGGCAAAGCGCGACGGCATCTCCGATGCCTACATCGCCAAGCTTTGGAATCTGTCGGAGGGTGATGTCTTTGCGCTGCGCAAGAAGGAAAACATCTTCCCGGACTACCTGATGATTGATACCTGTGCGGCTGGGCCGGATAGTTACATACCTTATTTCTATTCCTCCTATCACGGGCAGGGCAAGCACAGCGTGAGTGATCGCAAGAAAATCATTGTGCTTGGTTCCGGCCCCATCCGAATCGGTCAAGGCGTGGAGTTTGACTATTCCACCGTTCATGCCGTGCAGGCCATTAAGAACTTTGGCTATGAGTCCATCATCATCAACAACAACCCGGAGACCGTTTCCACAGATCACAATACCGGCGATAAGCTCTACTTTGAACCGCTTTCCGTGGAAGATGTCATGAACATCATTGAGAGAGAGAACCCCATCGGCGTGATTGCGACTTTGGGCGGTCAGACGGCCATTAACCTGGCGGATCCGCTGGAAAAGCGCGGTGTGAAACTGATCGGAACGGGCGTTCAGGCCATCGAGCGGGCGGAAAACCGCGACAGCTTTGAAAAGATCATGGAGCAGCTGCAAATCCCGCAGCCCAAGGGCCGCGCCGTCACAACGATTGACGAAGGCGTAAAGACGGCAGCGGAGATCGGCTACCCTGTACTCATCCGTCCGAGCTATGTGCTCGGTGGCCGGGCCATGCAGATCGTCAACTCGGAAGAAGCGCTGCGCACCTATATGAAAACCGCCGTGGAGGTCAACGAAGATCAACCGGTATTGGTGGACAAGTATCTTTCCGGCAAGGAGCTGGAGGTGGACGCCGTGTGCGACGGGGTGGACGTCTTCATCCCGGGCATTATGGAGCATGTCGAGCGCACCGGTATCCATTCCGGTGACAGCATCAGCGTCTACCCGACCTTCAGCGTCTCGGACAAGGCGAAGGGACTCATCTTGGAATATACCAAACGCCTTGGCCTTGGCATCGGCATTGTGGGTCTGTTTAACATCCAGTTTATCGTGGACGCGCATGAGGACGTGTATGTCATTGAGGTGAATCCCCGTTCGAGCCGCACCGTGCCCTTCCTCTCCAAAGCGACCGGCTTTCCCATTGCCGATATTGCCACCTATGTCATTTTGGGCAAAAGCCTGAAGGAACAAGGCATCTTTGATATGTACCCGCAGGAGAAGAAGCGTTGGTATGTGAAGGTGCCGGCCTTCTCCTTCTCCAAACTGGGGGGCATGGATACCTATTTGTCGCCCGAGATGAAGTCCACCGGTGAGGCCATCGGGTATGACAACCAGCTCAACCGTGCGCTTTATAAGGCCCTGCAGGCTTCAGGGCTCAATGTCATGAATTACGGCACCGTGCTGGCCACCATCGCCGATAAGGATAAGGAGGAGGCGCTTCCGCTGATTCGCCGCTTCTATAACCTCGGCTTTAACATTGAAGCCACCAGCGGCACGGCAGCCTTCCTCAAGGGCTTTGGCATCCGCACACGCGTCCGCCAGAAAATCAGCGAAGGCAGCGAGGAGATCCTCACCGCCATCCGTCAGGGGCATGTGACCTATGTCATCAACACCCGTGACTATCATTCACTCAGCCAGGAAAACGACGGGTATGAGATCCGCCGCTGCGCGGTGGAAAACGGCGTGACCATGTTCACCTCGCTGGATACCGTGCGCGTGCTGCTGGATATCTTAGAGGAGACCACCATTTGTATTTCCACCATTGACGCGTAAAGGAGAAGGGGAGATGAAAAAGGGCCTGTTTCGTATCCGGGCGCATCAGGCGTTGACCGAGCAGGTCTACCGTCTGGTGCTGCAAGGTGACACGAGCGCCATCACCGCCCCCGGCCAATTTGTCAATATAGCGCTGGAAGGGTTTTATCTGCGCCGCCCCATCTCCGTCTGCGACTGGGACGAGGGGAGCCTCACCCTGCTCTATAAGACTGTGGGCGAAGGCACCCGCGCCATGGCAACACGCTTGCCGGGCGCGCAGCTTGATTTGCTGGTGGGCCTTGGCAATGGATTTGACCTGCAGCGCAGTGGCCAGTCGCCGCTTCTGGTTGGTGGCGGCGTTGGCGTGCCGCCCTTGTATGGCTTGGCCAAGCGCCTGTTGGAAAAAGGCGTACAGCCTACGGTTATTTTAGGATTTAACCGCAAAGACGAGGTCTTTTATGAAGAGGACTTCCGTGCACTTGGCCTGTCGGTCTTGGTAACAACCGCAGATGGCAGCCATGGCATGCGTGGTTTTGTGACCGACGCGCTGGAGGGTTTGGCGCCAAGCTACCTCTATACCTGCGGTCCGGAGGCGATGCTCCGCGCTCTTTATGCAAGTTGCCCTTGCGACGGACAGTTCAGTTTTGAAGAACGCATGGGCTGCGGCTTCGGCGCCTGCATGGGCTGTTCTTGTGAGACAAAGTACGGGTACAAGCGCATCTGTAAGGAAGGGCCTGTGCTGGAAAAGGGGGAGATTTTGTGGTAAAGACCAGCGTCAATCTCAGCGGCCTGCGGCTCGATAACCCCATTATCCCTGCCAGTGGCACCTTTGGTTATGGCTATGAGTTTGCGGAGCTGTATGATATCAATGTACTCGGCTCTTTCTCCTTCAAAGGCACCACGGCCGCGCCGCGTTTTGGCAATCCCACGCCGAGAATTGCCGAATGCCCCGGCGGTATGATCAACTCCGTCGGCCTGCAAAACCCCGGCATTGACAAGGTGATTGCGGAGGAACTGCCGCGCCTAAAAACATGCTTTCACAAGCCGGTTATCGCCAATATCAGCGGGTTTTCCGTGGAAGAATACGTGACCTGCTGTGCGCGGATTGACAAAGAGGAGCAGGTCGGCCTGATTGAAGTCAATGTCAGTTGTCCGAATGTCCATAACGGCGGCATGAGCTTTGGTACGCTGCCGGAATCGGCCGCAGAAGTCACGCGGGCTGTCAAAGCGGTGACAAAAAAACCGGTTTATATTAAGCTTAGCCCCAATGTGACCGACATTGCCGACATTGCGCTTGCCTGTGAACAGGCCGGCGCGGACGGCATCAGCCTCATCAATACGCTGCTTGGTATGCGCATTGATTTAAACACCAGAAAGCCCGTGATTGCCAATAAAATGGGTGGCTTTTCAGGCAGCGCCATCTTCCCGGTGGCATTGCGCATGGTGTATCAGGTGTATGAGGCGGTGAAGATTCCTGTGATCGGTATGGGCGGCGTGTCCAGCGTGCGCGATGTGATTGAAATGATGCTGGCCGGTGCCACGGCGGTGCAGGTGGGCGCGGCCAACTTGATCAATCCCTACGCCAGCCTTGAAATGGTGCAGGCGCTGCCCGCAGAAATGGAGCGGCTTGGCATTGAGAGCTTAGAAGAAATCATTGGAGGTGCGCACTGATGGGAAAAGACGTGATCATAGCCTGCGACTTTGCAGATAAAAAAACCTGCCTGGATTTTTTAGCGCGCTTTACGCAGAGAAAGCCCTTTGTCAAAATCGGCATGGAGCTTTACTATGCAGAAGGACCACAGATCGTCAGAGAAATCAAGGCCTTGGGCCATAAGGTCTTTTTGGATCTCAAGCTGCATGATATTCCCAATACGGTGGAAAAAGCCATGACGGTGCTCTCCGGCTTGGATGTGGATATGTGTAATGTCCATGCCGGCGGCACGGCTGCTATGATGGAGGCGGCGCTGCGTGGCCTGACGCGCCCGGATGGGACGCGTCCGCTGCTCATTGCGGTGACACAGCTGACCTCTACCAGTGAAGAACGGATGCAGCGTGACCTTCTCATCGAAGCATCGCTGCCCACCGTGGTGCGTCATTATGCGAAAACGACAAGAAACGCCGGTTTGGACGGCGTGGTCTGTTCACCCTTGGAGGTGGAGGAAGTCAAAGAGGCATGCGGCCAGTCCTTTTTGACGGTGACGCCCGGCGTGCGATTTGCCGACGGCACGGTGGGCGATCAGGTGCGCGTCACGACGCCGGAAACTGCGAAAGCCTTGGGCTCTGACTACATCGTGGTCGGTCGTCCCATCACGGAGGCTGCTGACCCGGTGGCAGCGTATCTTCGTTGTATCAATGATTTTGTTGGATAAGGAGACGATACTATGGAAAAGCTAATTGCGAAAGATCTTCTCTCTATTGGCGCAGTCTTTCTCCGCCCGGAAGAGCCGTTTACCTGGGCCAGTGGGATCAAAAGTCCCATTTATTGCGATAATCGCTTGATTCTCACCGCGCCTGCTGTGCGCGGCCGTGTGGAGCAGGCCATTGCCGATACCGTGAAGCGGGAGTATCCGGACGCACAGGTTTTGATGGGCACCAGCACGGCCGGCATTGCTCACGCGGCCATTGCGGCCCATCTTCTGGATCTGCCTATGGGATACGTGCGCTCCGGCGCGAAGGATCACGGCAGACAAAATCGGATTGAAGGTAAGTTGGAGGCAGGGCAGAAGGTTGTTGTTGTGGAGGACCTGATCTCCACCGGCGGCAGCGTCATCGAGGTGGTGGAGGCGCTGCGTGAAGCAGGCGCGCAAGTGCTTGGTATCGTCAGTATCTTCACCTATGGCATGAAAAAGGGGCTCGACCGCATGGAAGCGGCGGCGGTGCGTTGTGTCAGCCTGTCCAACTTTGATGCCGTAGTCGAAGTGGCAGCCGAGCAAGGCAGCATTGCCAAAGCGGATATCAGCCGCCTGATTGCCTTCCGCGATAACCCCTCGGATGAGAGCTGGATTGGAGGCTGAGATGCGCCACCTGATTGACATACTGGACTTATCCAGAGAGGAGATCGACCGTCTGATTGAGACGGCGGGCGACATCATAGAACATCCCGCGCGGTATAGCGAGCTGTGCCGGGGCAAAAAACTGGCAACGCTGTTCTTTGAACCCTCCACGCGCACGCGTTTGAGTTTCGAGGCGGCGATGTATGAACTGGGCGGCGCTGTGCTCGGCTTTTCCGAGGCGAGCAGCTCCTCGACCTCCAAGGGGGAGAGTGTGTCCGATACCATCCAGGTGGTGAGCGGTTACGCCGATATCATCGCCATGCGTCATCCGAAAGAGGGCGCGCCGCTGGTGGCGTCCATGCGCACCGGTGTGCCGATCATCAACGCGGGCGACGGCGGGCATAACCACCCCACACAGACACTGGCCGATCTCATCACCATCAAGCGTGAGAAGGGACGACTGGATGGGCTGACCGTCGGCTTGTGCGGCGATTTGAAGTTCGGACGCACGGTCCACTCGCTGATTGCCGCCCTGGCCCGTTATGAAGGGGTTCGCTTTGTGCTGATTTCCCCGGATGAGCTCTGTTTGCCGGACTATGTCAAGCAGGAGATTTTGACGCATGCCGGCATTCCCTTTGAGGAAACCAACGACTTGGAGGCCAGTATGCCCGCGCTGGATATCCTGTATATGACGCGTGTCCAGCGGGAGCGTTTTTTCAATGAGGCCGATTATATCCGCTTAAAGGACAGCTATGTCTTAACGCCGCAAAAGCTCATCGCGGCCAAAGCGGATATGTGCGTGCTGCATCCGCTGCCGCGCGTCAATGAGATTTCTGTTGCGGTGGATGACGATCCGCGCGCCTGCTACTTTAAGCAAACCCTGTATGGCAAGTATATCCGCATGGCGCTGATTTTGATGCTGCTGGAGGTGAGCCCATGATCATCGGTAGTATCGTGGACGGGATCGTCATTGACCATATTCCGGCCGGACGAGGTATGGAGCTCTACCGTGATTTGAAGCTGGACGGCTTGGACTGTGAACTGGTGCTCATCAAAAATGCCGACAGCCAGAAGCGCGGCCGTAAAGACGTGCTGAAAATCAATGCAGTCATTGACTTAAACTATGAGATACTGGGCTATATTGATCCCCATATCACCGTGAATGTCATACGAAACGGACAGCTGCAACGGAAGTTTAACCCGCCCTTGCCGGAGAGACTGACAAATATCATCTATTGCAAGAATCCACGCTGCATCACCTCGACAGAGCAGGAGCTGCCGCATGTGTTCCGCTTGACGGATCGCAACACCGGCGTTTACCGCTGTCTCTATTGTGAGGTGCAGGCGGAAGGGCGCTAAAGGAGAAAACGCCGGGAACGGACGATTGTATCAGCTGATTGTTTCTGTTTTGCGAAAAAAAGCCCCCGATCATTTTTTGGTTGCAAAAAGCGGCGATTTCTGGTAAGATGTAGCTTAACGAAAAAGAGGATCAAAACCTTGTGTCATGGCACGATGAGGGATCCGAGAATTTAGGAGCGTTTTTTCCGATGAATAAAGACGAAAAAGATTTACGCGCATCGCGGGATCGGGAAGAAGCTGAGGTTTTAAGGCGTGTGCTGTTTTGGTTGGGCGCTGCCGTTCTGCTTGAAACCTTAGTGCTATTGGGAAACCGGTTTTATTTCAATTACTTGATGTCCGAATTTTCGCTGGTGGAAAAGCTGAATGGCGCCATGAAGGTGTTGCAGTTTGCCGGCTTTGCCGTCGCCTTGGTCTTTGTGATCTGGGCGCTGATGGGCAGACGAACAAATCAACATGCTGGCATAGCTCGTATCATTTCGGCCACTTTTTTCGCCGCGATATCCGTCTGCGCCATTCTGTTCTTGCATGTGGGCAGCAGTAGTGTGTCCGTGCTCTTGGTGGCTATCCCTTCGCTGGGTGGCCTGATTATGATTTATTATCTGTATCAACGAGAATTTTTTCTCCTGGCAACGGCGTCAGGTCTCGGTATTCTGGGCCTGTGGATCTTCAGAACGGGGCATGTAAACTATACCGTGTTTTATTATGTCTATGCTGCGGTTCTGCTCTGCCTGCTGGCCGGCTTGAGCGCCTTTGCTGTCAATTTGCAGAAAAAAGACGGCGTGATGGAATGGCATGGTAAATCCATTGCGCTCTTAAAGCCGGGGGCACATTATAAAACAATTTGGATCACCGCCGGCGTGGTGGCAGCCTTTCTGGTGCTGGCCCCGCTGCTGGGTGTGACCTTTGCCTACTATGCCTTTTTGGCTTTGATCGTTTGGATTTTCGTCATGGCGGTGTACTTCACCTCGCGCTTGATGTAAACGCCTGCCTGTTAACACAATTCGTATATGAATAAAGAGCGGCCAACCTGAAATACTTCAGGTATGGTCGCTCTTTTTTGATCGAAGACAGTTATGCAGACGCAGGCTCTCTTGTTGTCCAGCTGATGAGCAGCGCGCCGCGTTCCACGGAAACAGAAACGGGTTTACCCTGAAAGCAGTTACTCACGCCCAGCGGAAGGGCAGCGTGCAGCGTGGCATTGGAGAGCGGATAGCGCGCGCCCTGTATGCATACGCCTTGGGCATCGGCGCCAAGACAGAGGACGGAGAAAAGTCCGCTCTGGCGCAGAGGGAGCTGTATGCTGTCCTGATAGATAGCGGTGAAGGTCTCTGTCTCGGCATAAAGGAAGCCGCGCGCGCCTTGCTCTGCTAAAAAAAGAAGGACTTGTAGGTTGGCCAGGGTGTGATCCAAACGCCCACCTGCGCAAGCATGCAAATGGAACAAGCGAAACCCGCGGGCAAGGCCCGTCTGGACGGCCAGCATGGTATCGGTATCGTCCTTTTCCGGTGGAAAGCAAAGCGTTTGAATGCCGTCTGGTTTCTGATCCAAGGAGTCGAAGTCTCCGAGGATTAAATCGGGGACAAGCCCCGCCGTCACACAGTGGTAGTAACCACCGTCCGCTGCGATGATATAATCGGCCGGCGCGGGCTTGATCGTCAGACCGGAGAAAACACCGGCAGCAAAAATATGGCAACACGGTTGTTGTGTCATACGGGGCAGACCTCCTATCTTTCTTTTAGTGTAGCATGGATTGCAGCGCTGTCAAGGGACAAGCGATGGGAGACGAGGATGTGCATGCTTGCGTTTTTCCACAATTGCCGCATGAAGCCTTGACAAGCTTGTCCGATTGTACTATAATCAACGCAATTTGATAGTGTGACTGTGATGATGAGAAACAGTAGCAGGTGCGGCAGCTGCGCAGAGAACCCTTGTAGTGGTGGGAGAGGGGGAGCGGCGGCCTGTGAATACCACTCGGAGCAGCCTTCTGAACCGCGCCTTTGGCCGCATAGTAGGAATGCGTCGGGTGCGCCCGTTACCGCGCTGGGCTTGTCTTGCCTATTGAGGCATGAGTCCGTGAGTCCCTATCCGTAAGGAACGGGAAAATAGAGGTGGTACCGCGATTTATTTTCGTCCTCTGTCATGTTGACAGAGGGCGTTTTTTATTTACGCCCCACCTGCAAACGAAAGAAGAAAGGGAAAAGAGCATGAAATTATATGATGAACTCGTGGCCAGAGGCCTCATCGCCCAGGTGACCAATGAGGAGGAGATCCGAGCCCTGGTCGATCACGGCAAAGCGACCTTTTATATTGGGTTCGACCCCACAGCGGATTCGCTGCATGTCGGACACTTTATGGCGCTCTGTTTGATGAAGCGTCTGCAAATGGCGGGGAACCGTCCCATCGCCCTCATCGGCGGCGGTACCGGTATGGTGGGAGATCCTTCCGGCCGCAGCGATATGAGAACGGTCATGACGCCTGAGACCATACAGCATAACTGCGACTGCTTCAAAAAGCAAATGGAGAAGTTTATTGAATTTGGAGACGATAAAGCCGTCATGGTCAACAATGCCGATTGGCTGCTGGGGCTCAATTATATTGAGCTGCTCAGGGAGGTCGGTGCTTGCTTCTCTGTCAATACCATGCTGCGCGCCGAGTGCTACAAAAACCGCATGGAAAAGGGACTGAGCTTCTTTGAGTTTAACTATATGATCATGCAGGCCTATGACTTCTATCATCTGTTTCAGCATTACGGCTGCAACATGCAGTTTGGCGGGGATGATCAGTGGTCGAATATGCTGGCCGGCACAGAGCTGATCCGCCGCAAACTGGCCAAGGACGCCCATGCCATGACCATCACCCTGCTGCTCACCTCAGACGGCAAAAAAATGGGTAAGACGATGGGCGGCGCGGTCTGGCTGGATCCGGAAAAGACATCACCCTATGACTTTTATCAGTATTGGCGTAATGTCGAGGATGCGGATGTGCTTAAGTGTATTCGTATGCTGACCTTTCTGCCGCTGGAAGAAATTGAAGCAATGAGCAGCTGGCAGGGCAGCCAGTTAAACCAAGCGAAGGAGATCCTCGCCTTCGAGCTGACCAAGCTGATCCACGGAGAAGCCGAGGCCGAACAGGCGCAGGAGACGGCCCGATCGCTCTTTGCCGCGGGCGGCAATACGGCCAACATGCCCACCACAACGCTGACGCAAGCGGATGTGCCGGAAGAAGGCCTTGGCATTTTGGATTTGATGGTCAAGAGTGGTCTGACGCCGTCAAAAGGGGAGGCCAGGCGCCTGGTACAGCAGGGCGGCGTAGAAGTGGACGGAGAACGCGTCACGGATCCAACGATGCAATGCCCCAGGGAGCGCCTGACAGGCGACGGTATTGTCATCAAAAAGGGAAAGAAAGTCTATCACCGCATCGTGTTGTTATAACTGAAAACGCCCCTCTGCTTAGCCTTGGCAAGCGGAGGGGCGTTTTGTTATGCCTGTTCGGGCATTGGCATCTGGGCAAGCGCTGCCTGCCCCTGCTCGGTGAGCAGGTTTCTCATGATGCTCCAGGCCTGAGTCAAGAAACTGCTGCTTGTAGGCCTCTCTTGCTTCAAAGCGCAAAAGGGCAACCAATAGGTGATGGACAGGAGCAGCGTATCAATGACGTGGTGATATTCCCCCGCAGATTGTTCCGCGCGCAGGATACCACTTTCTGCAAGCGTATGAAACACTTGCAGGAGGATACCAAGGTTTCTCTGATAGACCTGTGTCTGCCTGTCGCGAATAGCGGGCGAGAGTTGGGAAAGCTGTGCATGATGCCAGAAGTAAAAGGCGTTTTCCTGTATGGTGCTTTGTATATGGAGCAGGAAGGCGTTCAGCTCTGCCAAGCTGGTTGGCGTAGCAGGGAGAACCGATATGGGCGTTTCCAGAATAATGGCTTCTATGATGTTTTCTTTCTTCTTAAAATAATACGTTAAGTGACCTTTGCTGATGCCCAGCGCCCCGGCAATGTCTCCGGTGGAGACGGCGTTGAACCCATGTTCGTTAAAGAGTTGCTTTGCCTGCCGTAAAATCTCTTGCCGCACGTCTCGCTTCATGGCAACACATCCTTTTGCTGTGCCTGCTGGAGCCGCTGCAAGCTGCGCATTTCTCGTGTGGCAAGGATAATCACAACCGTCGCGGCCACGCCGTCAGCCAAGGGACCGGCCCAGTAGAGCCCTTCGATACCCAAGAAGTAAGGCAACAGCAGCAGCAGCGGGATCAGCAACAACACCTGGCGAATGAGTGCCATCCAAACCCCCACAATGGCCTTGCCGATTGAGGTGAAGAACATAGACGTGATGGGCTGAAAGGCGTTGACAAACTGCATAAAGAGGAAGATGCGCATATATTTCACCGCAAAGGTGTAAAACATGGGATCGTCCGAGCCAAAGATGCCCAGAAGTTGACGCGGAAACAGTTGAATGCAAAGAAAGGCGATCACCGAGATGATGGTGCCATAGCGGATGGCCAGCAGATAGGTTTCCCTGACGCGGTCATATTGTTTTGCGCCGTAATTATAGCCGTAAAGCGGCTGGCAGCCGAGCGAGATGCCAATGACGCAGGACATGAGCACAATCATGATCTTACCCACCGCACCCGCCGCGGCTAAGGGCACCTCACTGCCGTAGATGGACAGCGCGCCGTAATAGCGCAGCATATTACTCTGCACAATTTGAACACCGGCCGAGGCCAGATGCGTGAAGCCGGAAGCGGCGCCCAGGGCACAGACGCCGGCGATGGTTTCCCCGGAGGGGAGAAGGTCGGACTTGCGAAGGGTCACAGTTTTGAATTTACGCGTGAGGTAATAGACCGCCAAGATGCAAGAGAGCAGTTGACCCAGCGCCGTTGCCAAGGCAATGCCGGTCATACCCATATCAAAAACAAAGAGAAAGATGGGGTCAAACACGATATTAAAAATGGCGCCCGAGAGAAGGACCAGACTGGAGTAATTCGGGTTGCCATCGGAGCGGATGAAATGCGCCGTCCCGGTGGCGACAATGCCAAAGGGCATGCCCAGGCTGATGATGAGGGTATACGGTTCGGCATAGGGCAAGATGGGCGCGGTGACGCCAAAGGCGTATAGCATAGGATGGAGGAACAATACGGCCGCCGCTGATAGCAAGACGCCCAGCAGAACCAGACAAAACAGGCTGTTGCCCAAGGCCTTGCGCGCCTTTTCCTCCTCTCCGCGCCCCATTGCCAGGTTAAATCGCGAGGCGCCGCCCATACCGAACAGCGCAGCCAGCGCCGTTGTGAGAATGCTCAGCGGAAAGGCAATATTGGTGGCGGCGATACCCAGATCCCCAATGCCCCAGCCGACGAAAATTTGATCAACAATGTTATGGGCGGCGTTGACCAGGGAGCTGATGATGCCCGGAATGGCAAACATCCAGATCATACTTTTGATTGGGCGTGTGCCGAGCATATTATTTTGCGCCGCATCATGATTTGGCATAGGGAATTCCACCTCTCTGCGTCTATTTTCTTCAGTATAGTCCGATCGTACTAAAATGTCAACAGACAAAATAGGAAACGAAGTTGTACGGGGAAAGTACTGCGCTTGTTTTTGCAAATGTCCGCGCATAAAAAAGAAGCGTTGCGGGTTTTTCAGCCTGCAACGCTTCTATGCCTTTGATTTATGATCGTTGGTTTATTCTTTGTTTTACGGACTTTCCGGTGCCTCTGGTGTTCCGGGTTCAGTGGAGCCGGCTGTGATGGTTATCTCGAAAGTTGCGGTTAACTTTGGATCTGCTTTAGATGTAGCTATGACGGTGACTGTACCGACTTTCAGTGGGTTGACAGTAACAGTAAAAGAGTCGCTGGTCGGTGTCAAGGTTACAATGTCGGAGCCCGAAGGGTCAATACTCCAAGTCACGCCCTGTGCCATTGTTGCAGCGTCAGCGGCAGTAATTTGAAGTGTTTTTGCCAGAGTCGTGCCGGGCGCATCAGGCGCATCAGTTAATGAAAATTCATGACTGGGATGACACATGGTGAGCACTGCCGCTGGGGCCTCAGTGACTGTGACGGTGCAAGTGGCAGTCACCGTTGTATCGCTGACAGATGTTGCCGTGATGGTAGCAGTGCCGAGGTTCACGCCGGTGACAATGCCGTTCGCGTTCACGGTTGCGATATCCGTCTTGTCAGACGACCAAGTGACATTTTTGTCGGTTGCGCCTGTCGGTACAACGCTAGCTTGCAGCGTTACTGTTTCCCCAACTTTTACACTTGGATCAGTTGGGCTCAGTGTTATGCCGGTCACGGGGGTATTTTCGACTGTGACGATACAGGTGGCAGTTTTACTGCCGTCGTTGGTTTTGACGGTGATGGTTGCGGTGCCGGTCTTGACGCCGGTCACAAGGCCGGAGGTGGCATTGACGGTTGCAGTGCCGGTGTCGCTGGACGACCAGGTCACGTTTTTATTGGTGGCATTGTTGGGCGTGATGGTAGCAGACAGCTGCACTGTGCCCCCAACGGACACCTTGGCTGGCGCAGGCGCTATTGAAACGCCCGTGACATTAATAATTGCGTTACTATTGACAGTGATCGAACAGGTGGCGTACTTATCACTGTTCTCGTCCGCAGTGGCTCGAATGGTTGCGGTACCGGCCTTGATCCCCTTGACAACGCCGCTTGAGTCGACGGTAGCTACACTGGTATCGTTCGAGGACCAGTTGATTTTCTTGTTGTAGGAATCTGTGGGAGAAATGCTTGCCGTGAGCGTAATGGTACTGCCGATATCCACGGTGGCTGAGCTCTTATTTAAGGACACGCTGCTGACACGGCTGCCATTGCCGATGGTGATGTTACCACTCACGCTGGCATTAGAGCTGTTTTCCAGCTTATTGATTGTGCCGCTGCCCTTAACCGTTACTTTGGCGTTGGGTGTGAGCGTGCCGACGGTGCCATCAATGGTCAACTTGACGCCGGTGGCGTTTTTGTCTACTTTCAGCGTATTGATGGTGACCTTGCTGCCGATGGTGAGTTCGGAATCCTTGTAGTCAACAATGACGTTGCCAAGCTTGGCTTTTGTACTGCTGCTTGTGGACTGAAAGGAAACATCATTGCGCACGAGGACATTGCCGTTGATCTTGGCATCGGCGTCCATCTTGATGGAAACGCCGCTCTTGTCCGCGATGAGATCACCGGTGACCTGGCAGTTGTAGAGATAGACGGAATTGCTGCCGCCGCCCTTGACAACGAGGTCGCCCTTGATGGTCATATTGTTCAGGCTGACGTTGCCGCTGCCAACGCCGGAGGTGATGGTCAGATCGTTATTGACCGTCATGTCCTTGAGCGAAGCGCCTGCTTTTGTGATGGTCACACTTTTATAAGTGCCGCCGGACAGGGCCTTGTCGCTATCAACGGTCAGGTCCTTAATCTCGTCGACGACGGGTGGTTTGGGTTGATACTTGGCAAGCGCTTTGTTGATGGCGGTGACCGCTTCCGCACGCGTCATTCTGTTGTCAGGGCCAAAGCTGCCGTCCGGATAACCGTTCATCACGCCTTGGATTGTGACCGCGCTCACATAGGGCTTTGCCCAGCTGGCAATAGAAGCGTTGTCTTTGTAAGTGGAGTAATCCTGTGTGGTGCCCAGGCTGTTGATTTTGGCGAGCATGACGGCGGCTTCTGCGCGGGTGATTGTGCTGTTCGGGCGGAACAGACCGTTGCCGTCGCCGGAGACATAACCGTTGGCAACGCCTTTTTGCACCTCGGCATAGGCCCAGTTGCTGGTTGGTACGTCGGTAAAGCTGGTGCCGATCCCTGCGGACAGGCTATATGCCTTGTTGATCAAAGTCACCATTTCAGCGCGCGAGATATTGTTTTCCGGTTTAAACGTGCCGTCAGGGTAGCCGCTGATTTTGCCGCTGTCCACCCAGGACTGGATGGTGGCCTGGGCCCAATGGCCGCTGATGTCGCTGACGCTTGCCGCAGCCGCAGGCAACGTGCCGAGTAGGGCTGTCACTGCAACTGCTGTGAGGATTCGCTTCATTCCATGTCTCATTTTGTTTCTACATCCCTTCGTTTGATCTGACTTCTGCCAGGTGTGGGCGGGGTTTCGCGTTTTCCGCCGGTTTCTTACCATTTAGAATTATATCATAACTTATATCAATTAAAAAGACAGTGGCCTTGAAATATTTAAAAAAAAGACGCGTTGCCCAACACCGTGGTGTGGCAACGCGTCCTGCTCATTATGTGTGATGTGACTCAGTCGGCCAAATACTGTTTGACGAGCTCCTGTAACAGCTCATCTCGATCCAAACGTCGGATCAAGGTTCTGGCATTGTTGTAATTCGTAATATAGGTGGGATCCTCTGATAGGATATACCCGACGATCTGATTGATGGGGTTGTAGCCCTTTTCCTGCAGGGCATTATAGACGGCCATCAGGGTATCTTTGATTTCCACGCTTTTATCCTGATTCAACTGAAACTTACGAGTATAATCCAAACTCACGAAATCTCACCTCACAATTCGAATACATTTGCATCTTACCATAGCATGTGGCGGAAAGTAAAGAGGAAATTGCGAAAAGGATCATTTTTCAACGAAGGTGAGCATCTAGCTCCCTGGCAAGCGCAGCTAGTATGACGCCGATTTCGGTATCCGCCTCCTGTGCGGTCAGGCTGCGGTCGTCGGCACGCAGCAGCAGATTAAAGGCGACGCTTTTTTTGTTCTCGGGCAAATTTGCCCCTGTGTAGATATCAAAGAGGGCAACTTCGCGCAGAAGTTCGCCACCGGCCCGTCGGATACAATCCTGCAGCATGCCGACGGTGACCGCGCGATCCACCAGCAGGGCAATGTCCCGGTTCATGACCGGGAATTTGGGCAGGGGGGTATACTGCGGCGTACCGCCGCGGTGGCGAGCCAGGGCGTCCACGGGAAGCTCCGCGCAATAGAGGGGGACTTCCACGCCATAGTTGTTGGCCACCAGCGGATGAATTTGACCGACCACGCCAATGATCTCGTTACCACGCAACAAATTGGCGCAACGGCCCGGGTGATAGGACGGATTATCCTGTGCGGGTACGAAGGTGACATCTTCGATACGAAGATCGGTCAGAATGCGCTCCACGCTGCCCTTAAGGGTGAAGAAGTCCATATCCGGGCCGTAGGCGCCCAGCGCCAGGACCTTCGGCTCGTCTGCCAGGCCGTCGGCACGCTGAAAGTAGGTCCGCCCCAACTCGTAGAGACAGACGGCCTTGTTGCGATAGTTGTAGTTGCGCGCCAGGATCTCCAACATGGAGGGCAGAATGGTGGTGCGCATCATGGATGTGTCTTCACCCAGTGGGTTGAGAATGGTCATCGACCGGCGCAGGGGAGAGTTTTCGGGCAGACGGATTTTGTCATAATACGTCGGGCTAATGAAGGAGTAGGTGATGATCTCATGATGACCCAGGGCGCGGCAAAGTGTGCCGAGCTGACGCTCCAAAAGCTCTTGATCGGAGAAGCCGCCCTGCGTGGTCTCGCCGTACATGGCCTTGATAGGGATGCGGTTGTAGCCGTAAAAACGCGCGACCTCCTCGGCCAGGTCGGAATAATGCGCCACGTCGCCGCGCCAAGAGGGGACGCTCACGCGCTCACCCTCAACCGAAAAGCCGACAGATCGCAGATAGCGCGCCATATCCTCACTTGAGATCTGTGTGCCAAGCAGGGCGTTGATCTTGTCCGGGCGCAGGTCCAGCGTGGTGGGATTTGGCACGTAGTTGAGCACATCAATCACGCCGTCGAGCACCTCTCCCGCGCCCAGCAGCTCAACAAGCTCACAGGCGCGATTGACGGCGGGCAGGGTGGCAAGAATATCAAGTCCCTTTTCAAATTTGGCAGAGGCCTCTGTGCGCATACCGAGAGAGAGCGCGGTTTTGCGGATGGACGTGCCGTTGAAGTTGGCGGATTCAAAGACGACATCCACCGTGTCGGAGACGATTTCACTGTTCTCGCCGCCCATAATGCCGGCCAGACCCACCGCGCGGTGCTCATCAGCGATGACCAGTGCAGTAGAGGGAAGGGTACGTTGATTGCCGTCAAGCGTGGTGAGCGTTTCACCCTCCTTGGCCCGTCGCACGATGATGGTGCCGCCCTTGACATAGCGATAATCGAAGGCGTGCATGGGCTGACCATACTCGAGCATGACGTAGTTGGTGATGTCGACAATGTTGTTGATGGGGCGCACGCCGGATGCGCGCAGCCGCTCCCGCATCCATTTGGGCGAGGGGGCAATTTTGACATTGCGCACCATGCGGGCGGTATAACGCGGGCAGAGATCCTCTGCCGGGACCTCAACATTGAGCAGCGCAAACAAGTCGCCGGGGCCGCCGCCACGCACCACCGGCTCATGCAGGCGCAGTTCTTTGCCATAGGTCGCGGCGGCCTCGCGGGCCAAACCGATGACAGAGAGGCAATCCGGGCGGTTGGGGGTGATTTCAAATTCGACCACCTGATCGTCCGCGCCGATGACCGTGCGGATATCCTGGCCAACCTGACAAGGCTCGTCGTTGAGGATGAAAATTCCGTCTTCGACGGCGAGCGGGAAGTCGTTGCGGGTTAAGTTGAGTTCAGACAGGGAACAGAGCATGCCGCTGGACACTTCACCGCGCAGCTGGCCGGCGTGAATGGCCACGCCGCCGGGCAGGGTGCTGCCATCTGTGGCAACGGGCACCAGATCGCCCTCGCTGACATTTTGGGCGCCGGTGACGATTTGCACCGGCGCGCCCGCGCCAATATCGATCTGACAGATCCACATATGGTCGGAATTGGTGTGGCGGGTGATCGACAAAACCTTGCCGACGACAACGCCTAAGATTTCCGCGCCCAGATCCTCCGTCGTCTCCACCTTAGAGCCGGAGAGGGTCATTTCTTCCGCAAAATCACGGTCTTGGGCGTCGATGGAAACAAATTCGTTCAGCCACTTTCGGGATAATAACATGGTTTTTCTCTCCTTTTCTTAGAATTGTGTGAGGAAACGGGTGTCGTTTTCAAAGATCAAGCGCAGGTCGGCGATTTTGAAGCGGCGCATCGCGGTACGCTCCAGTCCGATACCGAAGGCCCAGCCGGAATACACCTCGGTGTCGATGCCGCAACCTTCCAGAACTTTGGGGTGTACCATGCCTGCGCCGAGCAGCTCTATCCAGCCCTCGAATTTACAGGTGGGACAGCCCACGCCGCCGCATTTATGACACTGCACGTCCATCTCGCAGGACGGTTCGGTAAAGGGGAAGTGGTGGGGGCGGAAACGGGTCTGCGTACCCTTGCCGTAGAGTTTTTCGACTACGGTATTGAGCGTGCCTTTTAAGTCGGACATGGTGATGCCGCGATCGACCACCAAGCCTTCGACCTGGTGGAACATGGGCGAGTGCGTGGCGTCCACCTCGTCTTTGCGGTAGACGCGGCCGGGCGAGATGACGCGGATGGGCAGAGGGCGGGTTTCCATGGCCCGGATCTGCATGGGCGAGGTCTGGCTGCGCAGCATCACACGGCTGTCTGTGTCAAAATAAAACGTATCGGACCAGTCACGGGAGGGGTGACCCTCCTCTGCATTGAGCTTATCGAAGTTATATTCCGCCAACTCAACCTCCGGCCCGTCGAGAGACTCAAAGCCCATGCCGACAAAGATGTCCTTGATTTCATCGAGCACGATGTACATGGGATGACGATGGCCGAGGGTTACTTTCTTGCCGGGGATGGTCACATCCAAGGCCTCTTCCGCCAGGCGACGGTCCAGGGCCGCCGCTTCCAAACTGGCCTGGCGCGCCTCCAATCCGTTCGTCAAAGCCTCGCGCACTTCGTTGGCCAGCTGCCCCATGATGGGGCGCTCCTCGGCCGACAGGCTGCCCATCTGTTTGAGCAGGGCAGTCAGCTCACCCTTCTTGCCCAGGTACTGCACGCGCCATTGATCAAGTGCGGCGGCATCAAGAATGCTGTGCAGGCTTGCCAGCGCGCTTTGTTTGATTTGTTCCAGCGTTGCTTTCATAGAAAAACTCCTTTGTTGAAATGAAGGGGAAAAAGGCAACAAAAAAAGCCCATCCTCCCCAAAGATCAGGGACGAAAGGCAAAACTTCCGCGGTACCACCCATTGTTCGCAACACATGTGCGCACTCCATTCGCCCGGTAACGAGGGCAAAACGCCGACGTCTTTCCCCGTCGGAACTCCCGGGCGAACCAAGCAGCAGCACTCGAGTTGGCTTTCAGCCGGTGACCAACTCTCTCTGGCAGTACCAAACCTGCTATTTTCCCATTCAACGTTTTTTGATATTATCACAGGTATAACACAAAAAAAGTTGAAATGCAAGAGGAAAATCCTTATAATAGAAGGGCATATATGTGGAGAAGGGCGGAGAATGGCCATGATAGAGGTCACACAGGAGCTGGTACGCGCTTGGATTCCGCCGCGTGCGCGTGCGGCGCACAAGGGTGATTTTGGCCGTGTTCACATGTTGGCGGGCAGCAGGAGATATACCGGCGCACCTTATTTTGCGGCGCAGGCTGCGGTGCGCAGCGGGGCTGGACTGGTCTTTGTCTATGTGCCGCAGGAGGCCTGGCCGGTTGTGGCGGTCAAATGCAACGAAGCTATGGTGATTCCCTACGTGCAGGAGGACGGCGAGCGACAGTTTAAGCCGCTCCATGAAGCGGATGCGGTTTTGATTGGCCCCGGACTCGGGCGCGATGCCTGGCGTGATGCGCTCACCTGCACGCTGGTGCAGGCCTTACCGGTGCCGCTCGTTTTGGATGCCGACGGCATAAACGCCCTTTCGGAACATATAGATATTTTAAAAGCCAGACAAGGCCGCTTGACGGTACTCACGCCGCATGAAGGGGAGTTTGCGCGCCTTACAGGTGGCGCGGTGGATTCATCCAAGCGAGAGGCCGTGGCGCAGGACTTTGCCCGCTGCTATGGCTGCATCCTGGTTCTCAAGGGACATCGAACCTTGACGGCCTTTCCTGATGGCAGGGTGTTTGTCAATACAACGGGCAATCCCGGTATGGCCAAGGGGGGCAGCGGGGATGTGCTGGCCGGGATGATCGCTTCTCTTTTGGGGCAAGGTCTTGCAGCGGAGCGCGCGGTGCCTGCTGCGGTTTGGTTACATGGCAAGGCCGGGGATCTGTGCGCTGCCCGCATGGGTGAGTATGGCATGACGCCGACCGACATGCTGGCCGCCATTCCGGAGGCTTTTCCACTCTAAATTGGTACGGAGGGTCGCATATGCGAAGCAAACTGCTCTGTACACAAATGATACTGCTACTTCTGCTGCTGACGGCATGCAGCGGAAAAGAGAGTTCACTCAATGCCATGGCGCTTGCCTTTCGAACGGACTATCTGAACATGCAGCACTGGGAGGGATCCATGCAGGTTCGCGCAGACTACGGCGAGCGGGTCTATGAGTATGGCCTTTCCTTCGTTGGAGACAAGGAGGGCGAGCTGCGCCTGACCATTGAGCAACCGGATGCCCTGTCCGGCGTGACAGCGGTCATCGCCAAAGATCAGACACAGCTGGAGTTTGAAGGGGAACGCTTGGAGACCGGACCGCTCTCGGAAAATGGCGTCACACCCGTGGACGCCCTGCCGGCTCTATTGCGCTACCTGACAGAAGGCTATATTGCCGAATGTGGGAAAGAAACGCTGGAAGAACGCGACTGCTTGCGTCTTAATTTTCGTGATCCCGAGGCATTGTCAGGAGACGGAGAAGAAGCCGTGCTCTGGCTGGATGCGGCAACAGGGGATTTGGTGCAGGCGGAACTGAGCCAGGATGGGTTTACCGTGCTCTACTGTCAATTTTCGGCCTTTACGAAAGGATAACAAAGGAGATAATCAATCCATGAAGGAGCAAACCAGGCGCACGTGGGCGGAGGTATCGCTGCCCAATCTGACGCATAACTACAAGGCCCTGCGTGCGATGATCCACCAAGACTGCCGCTTGATGGGTATGGTCAAGTCGGATGCATACGGGCACGGCGCCCTGCCCATCTCGCGGCACTTGGAGCAATTGGGGGCAGACTACCTGGGGGTAGCCTGTCTCGATGAAGCCCTGGAGCTGCGCGAAGGCGGCGTTTGCCTGCCCATTCTGATCTTGGGCGGTACAGCGCCGGAGGATGCCGCCCTGCTTTTGCGCCATCAGCTGGCACAGACGATATACGACCTTGAGCAGGCGCGCTGTTTCGCCGCGCAGGCGCAGAGTCTGGGTGGGACCTTGACGGTGCATCTGAAGGTAGATACCGGCATGACGCGGCTGGGATTTTTCTGTGATGAAGCGCATGAGGAGGAGGCCTTGCTTCAGCTGAGACGGGTGTTTAACTTGCCTGCGCTGCACATAGAGGGGATATTTACGCATTTTGCGGATTCCGATGGCGACGAGGCCTATACCAAACGCCAAATGACGCGTTTTTTGTCGCTATTGGACAAGCTCAGCGCCCACGGCTGCCAAGCGCCCATGCGGCACGCAGCCAACAGCGCAGCAACGCTTTACTATCCCGACACGCATCTGGATATGGTGCGGCCGGGCATTGCGCTCTATGGCCATCACCCTGCGCCGGAAAGGGAAGACCAGTGCCGACTCCTGCCTGTCATGGAGCTCCGCTCACGCATCACGGCGGTGCGCCCGGTGCCGGCCGGGGCGTCGGTCAGTTATGGACAGACCGCGGTTTTGCAGCGGGACAGCCTCCTGGCGGTGATCCCGATTGGTTATGGGGATGGTTTCTCCCGTGGGTTTTCCAACTGCTTTACCGTCAGCATGCAGGGCAAACGCGTGCCGATTGTCGGTCGGGTTTGTATGGATATGTGCATGGTGGATGTGACGGAGCTGCCCGAAACCCAGCCGGGAGACGAAGCGGTGATTTATAGTTATGATGCAAAATCGGGTCAATCGGTGGAACTGGGCGCCGCCAAGGCGCATACGATTACCTATGAACTGCTTTGCGCGCTCTCCAAACGCATCCCGCGCATTTATCGGGACAACTGATCGCCGCACCCCCTTCCTGCCTTCGACATAAACTGCAACAGGGGGAAGGATCCTTTGGTCTTTGGCCGGAGAGGGCAGCGGCGGTGTTTGATGTTTGCTTTTTATCAAGAACAGGTATAAACGCCGCTGCCTTGTGGGAGAATCATAGTGACCGTGCTTGGGGGCTTTGTCCGACCAAAGCGCAGGTGACTATCTTCCGGCGGAGTGTGAGCGAAGTGGATAACAGCGCAAGTGTCAAACGCGGAGATATTTTTTATGCCGACCTCAGTCCTGTGGTGGGAAGCGAGCAGGGGGGCGTGCGGCCGGTTTTGATTGTACAAAACGACACCGGGAATAAGCACAGTCCCACCGTCATTGCTGCGGCAATTACCTCGCAGACCGGCAAGGCCAAGCTGCCGACTCATATTGAATTGGCTGCCTGGCAATACGGTCTGCCAAAGGACTCGGTGGTTCTTTTGGAACAGATCCGAACTTTGGATAAGAAGCGACTGCGGGAATATATGGGACGTCTGGATGGGCATTTGATGCACCGTGTAGATGCCGCCATCGCGGTGAGTTTTGGATTACATTCGGATAGCCTGGCATAAAAAATCAGAGTGCGAATATGGCCATCCCGCCGCCTGGTGCGGCGAGGATGGCCCCGCGGCAAACAAGCATGTGGACAAGCTTCTTGCCACATGACATCACATATACGAACAGATAAACAGAGAACATGGGGAGGAAAACACAAAATGAAAGTACTCAAAAAGACGGCATTGGCGGTCGTAGTCGTACTCATGATTGTATCCAGTAGCCTTTCTGTCTTGGCGGCCGTGCAGGGCAGCCAGGAGAACCCGTTGGTGACACTGAGCTACTTAAAGGATGTCTTTACGCAAAGCATCCTGAAGGAAACAGATAAGAAGCTGGAGGAATCCAAGGCCGGGTATGAAAAGAAGCTGGACGATAAAATCTCAGCCCTTGGCAGAGAGATCCAGGGCGGCGGTGGCAGCGGCGCGGGTTTTACTGTCGTGGACTTATCGGCGGGACAAACCCTCAAGCCGGAGGTCGGCTGTGAAATCATGCTGCGTGCCGGCACGGCCCAGTGCGTCAGCCAGGAGAGCCCCGGCTTGATTGACACCACCAGCGGCACGGTACTGGAGGGCGGGTCCGCCCTGGTCAAGAATCATCTGTATATGACGACCGTGGAGGGTCGCTCGATCAAGGTAAACAATGGAACGGTTAAACTTCTGGTGCGCGGTGGCTACAGTACCTGAATCACAAATCACAAACAACAAAAGGCCGAACACGGATTCCGTGCTCGGCCTTTTGTTGTTAAGAGAGAGAAAAAAGGAGAGGAAGAAACATAAACATGAAAGCTTATGAAAGTATCGTTTGTTTTGCTCTGATGATACAATATCATAGCGGAAAGAAATAGAAGTGGATAATTTACTAACTTAGCATGAACTTTTTATGAACGCTCAAAAATGAGTGCAAATACGCCAAAAAATGAGCGCATTAGGTCTTGGAAAGCGGCGTGATGTAAGCCGACGACGCATAGCCCAGCTGTGTGCCAAGACGGATGAGGTACCAATCCAAATAGCGATTGATGATGACCACCGGCGTGCCGTTTTCTGCCTTGGCGACGATGGGGGCCGAGCGATCGGGCCGCTCTCGGATATTCAGGCTGCCCCAGTTGGTGTGGACAACGCCGGGCATGGTATCTGTGGGCGTGAGAAAGGGTGTTTGAAAATAGTCGGCAAGGCCGCGCGCGATGCTGCGGGCAATGAAAGGAATTGAGTTGACGATCCACTGTGCGTCCTCTGGGTTATCGTGGTAGCCGATCTCCAAAAAGACGGGCGGCGCCGTGACGCGGGTGACTTCACCAATGGAGCTTGAGGGCTCAATACGCACCAGATCGGGCAGCGGGTAAATTTTGCGCAGCTGATCGGCCACCAGGGTGGATGCTTTTTTGCTGTCACTGCTGACAGGGTTGTAAAAGACAATGATGCCGCGCTGTGTGCCGGCAAGCGAGTCCGGCGCGGCATTGGAATGTAGGGCAAGGTGCAGGTCATAGTCGCCGGCGTTGGATTCGGCGATGGCTTCTGCCGCCGTCATACCGATGCGCTTGCGCACAAAACTGATGCCGGCTGCTGTCAGATACGGCTCCAGCTGATCGGCCAGCTGATTCATGTAATCCTGCTCGCTGCCGCCTGTTGCGTAGATGTTGTATGGCTGCGTGGATGGAGAGAGATAAATGGTGGGCATATGGCCGCCTCCTCGTTTCAATCGGATGTATGCCATACTATGCGAAAAAACAAAAAACGCGCACGACGCGGGCCGTTTCACCGGCAAGCCTGCGATGCCAAGCCGATTTCTTGTCTCAGACAGCTTGATTTGACCATGAATCATTTCATTTTATTTTGCAATATTTATTGCAAAGTGACTTGGCAATGTGTTATTTTTGTGTTAAGATGAATGAATATCTATCATTTTATCAATTGGTGGAAGGCGTTTGCTTCCTTTTGCCAGCAAAAAGGATGTCGATACTGTGGACCTTTGCCATCAGGATACGATCTTTGCCCTGCTTCGCAGGCATGGTTTTCACTTCTCCAAAAGCATGGGGCAAAACTTTTTGATCGCGCCTTGGGTGCCGCGGCAGACGGCGGAAGCCTCGGGCGCCGGACCCGGCGTGGGTGTGTTGGAGATTGGACCCGGCATTGGTCCCTTGACGGTGCAACTGGCTGCCTTGGCCGATCGCGTGCTGGCGGTGGAGTTGGACCGCAGCTTGTTTCCCATCTTGGAGGAGACGCTGGCAGACTGCGACAATGTCACACTGCTGTCCGGCGATATCTTGAAGCAGGATATACGAGCCATGTGTGAAACGCACCTGCCCGGCCTGCCTCGGGTGGCCTGCGCCAACCTGCCCTATAATATTACGACACCGGTCTTGACGGCGCTGATTGAGTCTGGGTGTTTTTCATCCATCACGGTGATGATTCAGCGCGAGGTGGCTTTGCGTATCTGCGCCGCGCCCGGCACGCCGGATTACGGCGCATTTTCTGTGTTCTGTCAATATCATGCCGACTGCCGCCTGCTGTATGATGTGCCGCCGGAATGCTTTTACCCGGCGCCGCGGGTGGTCTCGTCGGTGATACGCATGGATCTGCGTCAGGATAAACCCGCTGAGGTTGGTGATCCACAGATGTTTTTCCGTGTGGTGCGGGCTTCTTTTGCGCAGCGGCGTAAGACCCTGCTCAATGGTTTACACGCGGCATTTGGCGCAGATTTTTCAAAAGAGGAGCTGGGCGCGCTCTTGGAAGCTTGTGATTTGTCCAAAAGTGTCCGAGGAGAGCGTTTGGGCATACCGGAATTTGCACAACTTGCTAAAAAAATGGAGAAACCGCGCTAAGCGCTCGCACTGTGCTTGCGTTCCGTGCGCAGATGAAATATAATAGTTGAAATAATGAATTTTACGATATGCGTTTTAGCCGCAGCTGCGGTCTATATCTTGTGTGTAATCAGCCGCAGGGCGTGTGGCTGTTTTGATCTTTGATTCATGATGCCAAACAGATGAAACGAACAACCGGCCGAGGGCCGGCATCACGCGAAGGAGGATATGTGAGATGGCGCTGACAAAAAACCGGGCGGTTTTGGCCTGGATTGAGGAACAGGTTGCGCTCACCCAACCGGATCAATTGATCTGGATTGACGGAACCGAAGCGCAGCTTGAACAGCTGCGTGCCGAAGCTTGCGCAAGCGGGGAACTACATAAGCTCAACCAGGAAAAGCTGCCGGGCTGTTATCTGCATCGCAGCGACCCCAGCGATGTGGCGCGCGTGGAAGATCGCACCTTTATCTGCTGCAAAAAGAAAGAAAACGCCGGGCCGACCAATCACTGGATGGATCCGGAGGAGATGCGCCAAAAGCTGCGTAAGCTCTATGACGGTTCCATGAAGGGAAAAACCATGTATGTGATTCCCTATTCCATGGGCGTTGTGGGCTCTCCCTTTGCCAAATACGGCTTGGAACTGACCGATTCGATTTATGTTGTCCTGAATATGTCCATCATGACTCGTGTGGGGCAGGCTGTGATGGACGCACTGGGCGATTCAGATGATTTCATCAAGGGCCTGCATGCCAAGGCCAAGTTGGACCCGGAGGAGCGATATATTGTCCAGTTTCCGGAGGACAATACCATCATGTCCATCAATTCCGGTTATGGCGGCAATGTCTTGCAAGGGAAGAAGTGCTTTGCCCTGCGCATCGCCTCTTACCTGGGCGAGCAGGAAGGTTGGATGGCCGAACATATGCTCATCCTTGGCGTGCAGAACCCGAAGGGGGAGATCCGCTATATCTCTGGCGCCTTTCCCTCGGCCTGCGGTAAGACCAACCTGGCCATGCTGATTCCGCCGGAAGGATATCAAAAAGATGGCTGGAAAATTTGGTGTGTGGGAGACGACATTGCCTGGATTCGTGTGGGCGAAGATGGTCGCCTGTGGGCCATGAATCCTGAGCTTGGCTTTTTTGGCGTGGCGCCCGGCACCAACGCCGACTCCAACCCCAATGCGCTGGCCTCCACGAGAAAGAATACCATTTTCACCAATGTGGCGCTCAACTTAGACGATAATACCGTCTGGTGGGAGAAGATGGATAAGAACCCGCCCAAAAATGCCTTGGACTGGCTGGGTCAGCCCTGGCATCCTGACACAGCGACGAGTGTAGCCGCGCACGCGAACTCCCGCTTTACCGCGCCGGCAAAGAACTGTCCCTGTATTTCACCTGAGTTTGAGAACCCGCATGGTGTGCCGCTGTCCGCTATCATCTTCGGTGGCCGCCGCGCCAAGACCGCGCCGCTGGTCTATCAATCCCGCGACTGGCAGCATGGCGTCTTTGTGGGTTCTATCATGGCCTCGGAAACGACGGCTGCCGCAACCGGCGCGGTTGGTGTGGTGCGGCGTGATCCGATGGCGATGTTGCCCTTCTGCGGTTACCATATGGGTGACTACTGGCAGCACTGGCTGGCTATGGGGGATCAAATTGCCCATCAACCAAAGATTTTCAATGTCAATTGGTTCCGTACCGACGACGAAGGCGATTTCATCTGGCCCGGGTTTGGCGAAAACCTGCGGGTGCTGGAGTGGATTCTCAAGCGTGCCTTTGATGAGGTGGGGGCGCAGGAGACGGAAATCGGTTATCTGCCGAACGCCGAAGATATCAATATTAAGGGCCTGGACATCAGTGAAAAAACCATGCGTGATCTGCTCACCGTGGATCGTCCCTTGTGGAAGAATGAGGCCAAACATATTCGCGAATTTTACGGTAAATTTGGCGAGAAGGTACCCGGTGAACTTTGGGAAGAACTAGATATTTTGGAGAAAAACCTCAACAACTGACGAAAAGCAACACGCACCAACCGGAGCATGACGCTGGTTGGTGCGTGTTTTTCAATTTTTACAAAGGTACGCCATGTTGCAAGCTTGCAAGAGGTCAAGCAGCGTGATAGAATAACGGGAAAGCCATTGAACTAAGGGGGACAAGCATGATAATTCTGGGAATTGATCCCGGGTTTGCCATCGTTGGTTTCGGCGTCTTGGAAACCGCAGCGGGGCAGAGTGCGTTGCGCGGCTGCGGTGTGATCAGTACGCAGGCCGGGCTGCCCATGCCGAGGCGCTTGCTGCAAATCGGGGAGGACTTGGAAGCCTTGATCCATCGCTTCTCGCCCGATGCGCTCGCGGTGGAAGAACTCTTTTTCAATACCAATGTCACAACGGCCATCGGCGTGGCGCAGGCGCGCGGCGTGATCTTATATACGGCGGAAAAGCTGGGCGTGCCGGTGTTTGAGTATACCCCCTTGCAGGTGAAGCTGGGGGTTGCCGGCTATGGCCGCGCCGAAAAACGACAGGTGATGGAGATGACCAAGCGTCTGCTGGGCCTGCCGGCGGTACCAAAGCCGGACGATGCGGCGGATGCCGTTGCGGTGGCCTTGTGCCATGCGCGCTCTGCGACATCCAGATTGCCGCGTCTGCGGCGTTAAAGGAGAGGTATACTTGTTTTACTACCTGAACGGAACGGTGACGCATATCGCGCCGTATTTGGCCGTACTCGATTGCGGCGGTGTGGGTTATGCCTGCCGCACCACCAATCAAAGCTTGTCTCACCTGCAGCAAGGCAAACCGGGCAAGCTGTTTACCCACTTGTATGTGCGGGAAGAATTGGTGGAACTCTATGGCTTTGCCACGGAGGAAGAACGTCACTGCTTTCAAATGCTGATCGGCATTTCGGGCGTTGGCCCGAAGGCTGCGCTCTCGATTCTGTCTGCCGCCACACCGGAGAGCCTGGCCATGTCCATCATCACGGGCAATGAAAAAGCCCTGACTTTGGCACCGGGTATCGGCAAGAAAATTGCGCAGCGGATTATATTGGAACTCAAAGATAAGCTCTCAAAAGGCCAGTTGGCGGGAACTGAGCGTCCCGGCAGCCCGGCCATGACGCTGATCCCGGAGAATAAGGCCAACGAGGCAGCTGCGGCCCTGGCCGTTTTGGGTTATGGCACGGAGGAGATTTCTCTGGCGCTGCGTGGTATAGCGGTAGAGGAGCAGCCGCTGGAAGAAGTGATCCGGCAGGCGCTGCGCAAAATGGTGAAGTGAGGGAGGATTCTGCATGAGTATAGATTTTTCTGAAGAAGAATTTGAGAGTCAGAAGCCCCTGATGAGCACCTCACTGCTGCAAGAGGATGAGCGGGAAGGCGCCCTGCGTCCGCGGGCTTTACAGGAGTATGTCGGCCAGGAAAAGGCCAAGGAAAACCTCTCTGTTTTCATTGACGCGGCCCGCATGCGCAATGAACCGCTCGACCATGTCCTGCTGCATGGACCGCCCGGCCTTGGCAAGACAACACTCTCGGGTATCATCGCCAATGAAATGGGGGTAAAAATCCGCATTACATCCGGCCCGGCGATTGAAAAGCCCGGTGATCTCGCGGCGCTTTTGACCAACCTCAACGAAAATGATATTTTGTTTATTGATGAAATCCATCGCTTGAACCGTTCGGTGGAGGAAATCCTGTACCCCGCGATGGAGGACTATGCCATAGATATCATCATTGGCAAGGGTCCTTCGGCCAACTCCATTCGTCTGGACCTGCCGCGCTTTACGCTGATCGGCGCCACCACGCGGGCGGGGCAGCTCTCCGCGCCTTTGCGTGACCGCTTTGGCGTGATTCTGCGCCTGGAGCTTTACTCGCCGGATGAACTGCAAAAGATCATCACCCGCAGCGCAGGGATTTTACAGGTGCCTATCGAAATGGACGGTGCGGTGGAAATTGCCCGCCGCGCCCGCGGCACGCCTCGTATCGCCAACCGTCTGCTGCGCAGAGTGCGGGACTTTGCCCAAGTGCGGGCAGGCGGCGTGATCACGCAGCATGTCGCGGATCTGGCGCTCAATGCGCTGGAGGTGGATCGGCTTGGCCTGGATTCGGTGGATCGGCGCATGCTCGAGAGCATCATAGGCTTTTATGCAGGTGGGCCGGTCGGCTTAGAGACGCTGGCTGCGACGGTTGGGGAAGAAGCCGTCACCTTGGAGGATGTCTGCGAGCCGTATTTGATGCAGATAGGCTTTTTGCAGCGCACGCCCAGGGGACGCTGTGCGACGCAGCGCGCCTATGAGCATCTGGGCCTTCCATTTTTCGGACAGGAGCAAATCAAAGTGGAATAAATACAGCGCAGGACGCAAAGCGCGGCCCACGGCCGTGATATGGCTGGTGAATATTGTGTATGGAGGAAAGTTTTTTCTATTGAATGGCTGAAATTGCATGGATTTGCTTGACTTCGATTGGAAATTCACGTATAATATGAACATAAGTACAAGTATACGCACCACCCGATGATTGAGGTGCGCCAAAATGACAGATGAAGCACTATGCGCCCTGGTTGCGGCGGGAGACAGAACAGCAGAAGAGACGATGGTGTTACGATATTCTCGTTTGGTTCGTGTCTGCGCCCGCCCATACTTCCTGATCGGCGGTGACAGTGAGGACTTGATTCAGGAAGGTATGCTGGGTCTCCTCTCCGCCATCCGTGAGTTTTCGCCCGCGCGCAAGGTTGCCTTTCGCTTCTATGCGGAATTGTGCATCCGCCGCCGTATGATTTCTGCGGTGCGCAAAGCAAGCGGCGACAAACATACTCCACTCAATACATATGTGCCCTTTGACCTGTTCCTGTTTGCCGACGGTGCGGAGGCAGTACAGTTGCCGTCCGCCTTGATGAATCAGGATAACCCTGAAGATCTGGTGATCAGCCGGGAAAGCATGCGGACGCTCTCCCAACGGATCCGGAATCAACTCTCTACGCTTGAGAACGTGATATTGGGCTGTTATCTAAATGGCCTGTCCTATTCCGAAATTGCCAAAGAGGTAAACCGCTCCACGAAATCCGTGGACAACGCTGTGCAGCGCATTCGGCGTAAAGTCGCGCGGCAGCTTCAATCGAGCGAATACAGCGAAAGCTGAACGCATATTTTTTATTTGCCCAGCGGAGCGAGCGATCATTCCCGGGTATCAAGTCAAAGAGAGGGAAAAAGCATGTACGAAGACAAATCATTAGTATGCAAGGAGTGCGGCCAGGAGTTCGTGTTCTCCGCCGGAGAGCAGGAATTTTACGCAGAAAGAGGTTTCCAGAATGAGCCTCAGCGCTGCAAGAATTGCCGTGATACCCGCAAGAATGCGGCGCGCGGCCCTCGCGAGTACTTCACTGCAGAGTGTGCCTCCTGCGGCGGCGAAGCTAAGGTTCCTTTTGAGCCGAAGTCCGATCGTCCCGTTTACTGCAGCGAGTGCTTTGCACGGATGAGAGAGAATTAACAACGGACATAAAATGGACGGTGCTTCGCGTACCGTCCATTTTTCATTGATAAGAAAAGTTGCTTTACTAGAGATAAGCGACAAGAAGGCAGGATATCATTTTGTTAGATTTCACTGAAATTGTGGGTTTTCCTTGCAAAAAAATAGTTTATGATATATGATAATAGATAAGTATGAAAAAATTGGTGTCATTCGTTCTGTTTTACAGGGTCTGGAGGTGGAGCTGTGTTCAAAGTTGGAGATAAGATTGTACACCCCATGCATGGTGCGGGCGTGATTGACGGCATTGTCAGTCAAAAAATTAACGGTGTACTCAGGGATTACTATATGATGAAACTGCCGGTTGGCGGTATGGTTGTGATGATCCCGACGTGCAATAGCAGTGAGATCGGAGTGCGCGCCATTGTGGCTGCGGCGGAAGCGGAACAGGTTATGGCGGAGTGGTCGGAGATCCCCGTAGACATGACCCAGAACTGGAACCACCGGTACCGCGAGAATATGTCACGCCTGAAAAGCGGCAACCTGCGTGAAGTGGCGCGCGTAGTCAAAAGTCTCATGCAACGCGATGGAGACCGCGGCCTGTCCACCGGTGAGCGCAAAATGCTGCATTCCGCCAAACAAATCCTGCTTTCAGAATTGGTTCTGGCGCAAAGTATCAGTTATGAAGAAGCGGAAGCGCGCATCAATCTGGCTGTGCAGTAATACAATGATGCTAAGGACGCAAAAGGGAAGGGCAATGCCCGCGGTTTCCGTTTGCTTGCTTACAATGCCTTCTAAAAAGAAAGGGGCCGCTTGGCTCCTTTTGATTTTTTCGGGCAAGATCATTGGAAAGGAGCGCCGACATGAACATCTTTAAACGCCTATTTCGTGCGCCGCAGGAAGAAAAACCGCCGTTTTGCTCCTTGGTTTTGGTGGCAGCCGGCTCTGCCAGTCGCATGGAGGGCAGAGACAAGATTTTTTATGAACTGGGTGAATGTCCTGTGTTGATCCATAGTCTGCGCCCGTTCGCCGCCTCTGCGCTCATACATGAAATCATTGTGGTGACACGAAAAGACTGTCTGCTGGACGTTGGCCAATTGTGTAAGCTCTACGGCATCAGTAAAGTGACAAAGATTTTACCCGGCGGAGCCAGCCGCAGTGAGTCGGTCAGATTGGGCCTTGCCGAAGTCAATCAAGAGGCGACGCTGGTGGCCATCCACGATGGCGCACGTCCGTTTGCCACCCGTGAACTGGTGGAGGATACCATCGTGGCGGCGACGGCGGGCGGCGCGGCCGCGCCCGGCATACCGGTCAAGGATACCATCAAAGTCGTAGAAAACGGCATGGTTTGCAGCACACCGCCCCGCGAGAGCCTATATGCGATACAGACGCCGCAGGTGTTTGACCTCGCGCTCATCCGTGCCGCGTTGCACAAAGCGGAAGAAGACGGCGTGGCGTTGACGGACGATTGCGCGGCGGTTGAGCGTTTGGGTTACCGCGTGGTAGTAACGCGGGGCAGCGAGGAAAATTTGAAATTGACAAGCCCGCAAGATCTCTTGCTGGGTGAAGCCATTCTGGCAAGGAGGGCGTCTGTTTGAGAATCGGTCATGGCTATGATGTGCATCGTTTGGTGCAGGGTCGACCTCTAATGTTGGGTGGCGTGGAGATTCCGCACTATATGGGGCTTTTGGGGCATTCGGATGCCGATGTGCTGACGCATGCGGTGATGGATGCTCTTTTGGGTGCAGCGGCCTTGGGTGATATCGGACGGCATTTTTCAGATCGCGACCCGCAATATCTCAACATTTCCAGTATGCTGCTCCTGGAAAAGGTCATGGAGCTGCTGCGTGCCGAAGGCTGGCGGGTGGGCAACCTCGATATCACCGTCATTGCGCAGCAGCCAAAGCTGCAGACGTATATCCCTCAAATGCGCCAGAGACTATCGCAAAAACTATCCGTCCCGCTTTCTGATCTCAATATCAAGGCAACAACAGAAGAAAGTCTTGGTTTTACGGGTAAAGAAGAAGCAATAGCGGCCCATGCCGTGGTACTTCTTTTTCCTCTGGATGGTCGGCGGTAAACAAAATGCTCCTCTCACACATACAATGCATGTGAGAGGAGCGTTCTGTTTATGATACAATATTTAATTATGTGCAGATCGGTAACCTATGCACAAAAAGTGGTGCAAACCTTGGAACGGGCGGGCATTCATTGCCGTATGATCCGTTCACCCAGCGCGATTTCTCCCAGTGGCTGCAGCTATTCTGTACGCATAGCCCAAAAGGATTTGCCAACGGTTCTGACGCTGCTCCATCGGTTTCGATTGCCTTATGTCGGCATTTATGTCGGGTCATCGGAGGCGGGCTACCGGGAGGTGGAGCTGTGATCTATTTTGATAGCGCTGCTACCACCATGCAAAAACCCAAAAGTGTCGGCCGTGCCGTCGCCAATGCCATTGATCACATGGCCAGCTCCGGGCGGGGGGACTCCGCCGCCTCGCTCTCTGCCAGCGAAGTGATGTTTTTGTGCCGTGAGACGGCGGCGGAGATGTTCGGCGTATCGGAACCCGAGCGTGTGGTGTTTACGTTGAATGCAACCCACGCCCTGAATATCGCGATTCGCTCTCTGGTCAAGCCGGGCGATACGGTACTGATTTCCGGCTATGAGCACAATGCAGTGAGCCGGCCTTTGGCTGCCATACCCGGCTTGCGTGTCCGTATTTTAGACACGCCCTTATTTGATGACGTATCTTTCTTGGCACAGCTTGCCAAGGAACTGGAGCTTGGTGTGGATGCGGTCATTTGTACCCATGTATCCAATGTATTCGGTTATATATTGCCCATTGAGGCGCTGGCCAAACGATGCGCCCGGTGGAATGTCCCTTGGATTTTAGACGCTTCTCAATCTGCCGGTACGCTTCCCTTGGATTTTACTCGTTTGCAGGCGGCGTTTATGGCCATGCCGGGGCATAAGGGCTTGTATGGGCCGCAAGGCACCGGCCTGCTTCTTTGTGGGAGGGACACAGAGCCGCTGCTGTACGGCGGTACGGGCAGTCTGTCCGCGCAGCAGGAGATGCCGGATTTTTTGCCTGACCGTTTGGAGGCAGGGACGCAGAACGTGCCCGGTATCGCCGGTTTGCTGCAGGGTTTGCAATTTGTGCGGCAGCGCGGCGAAGGTGAAATTCTGCGCCATGAACAGATGTTGCGGCGCAGACTGGCCAAGGGCTTAAGGGAACTGCCGGGCGTACAGGTGTTTGAATCGGCGGATGACGCCAGGCAAACCGGTGTGCTGTCTTTTCGGGTTGCCGGACGTGACTGCGAGGACATTGGCACGTTCTTAAGCCGCCATCAAGTGGCCGTTCGCACAGGCTTGCACTGTGCCCCTTTGGCGCATAAAAGTGCGGATACGGAAGAGAGCGGTACGGTACGCGTGAGTTTTTCGGCGTTTAACCAAACGCAGCAAGTGGGGCGCTTCTTGTCCTTGATGCGTGGGTATTTGTTGTCGTAAAGGCGATATACAGCAGGGTAATCATGACGATTGCCCTGCTGTTTTGTGCGTTTAGACCAGCGAAACGCACCGTTTACGAAATGAAAAGAACCGTTGACATGAAATGTAAGCACAAAGACACAAAATATGCTATGATCATTGGGATAGAAAAGGAGGGATAGTCCATGTTCACTTTGGCCTTGTGCGACGATGACCCTTATTTTTTAGACCAACTGCAGCAATGTGTGAAACGGTATATGACCGCACACGATCTGGCGGGCCATTGTTTGCTCTTTACCGGCGGCGAGGCCTTATTGCAGGCGGCGGATGATTTCGATATCGCTTTCATGGACTTGCAATTACCGGGGCTAGGTGGCTTAGAAGTGGTCAAAGCGCTGCGTGCCGCCAGACAAAGCTGCCCCGTGATCTTTATTACTGCGCATGCGGCGTATGCGCTGGAAGCCTTTGCACTGGATGCCGTGCATTATCTGCTCAAGCCAATTTCCGATGAGGCGGTTTTTCACGCCTTAGACAAGGCGTTTCAATGGGCGAGGCAGTCGAAGGACAAGACGCTTCTGATTAGCAGAGACGGCAGCATGCAACGTATTTTTCTGCGTGATATTCTCTACTGCGAGGCCGCCGATCACAAAATATATATCCATACCAACGCGGTACAGTACGCTTACTTTGGCACGTTGGAAAGCCTGCGAGAAAAATTGGACAAGCATTTTTTTCAATGTCACCGCAGCTTTATCGTCAACCTGACGTATGTATTGCGGAAGGACCGTGACACGGTGACCCTGGTGGGGGGGGCATCAGATCTTAGTGTCCAGGCGGAAGCAGCAGGAGCTGACGCAAAGGCTTTTGGATTTTTTCCGAGAGGAGGTTTTGTGATGGATGCGCTGACCGTACAGACGGTTTTGTTTTACCTGTGGTGGGCCTTGTACAATGGTTTCATGTGTGCTGTGGAGTTTGGTTTTTTGTTGCGCTTTGCCAATGCGCAAGGGAGGCATTTGGCGATCGGCTTTTCATATGTTTTCGTCAACTGTGTGTTCACTGTATTTTCCATGTGTGTTCAGCTGCCTGGTGTTTGGCGCGAGTGTATACACATTGTTCTCCTGGCGGCTTGCGCACTGATCCTGACCAAGTACAAACCGCTTCGTGTGATCGCCCCGGTGACCATTGTGTTTACCCTTTATACCTTTGTGGATGGATTGTCTGCCGTCATCATGCGTTTACTGGCTACGAGTATCCCCAGCCCGCGGATGGGGGCCGTTGTCCAGATAGCGCTGAGTCTTTCTTTGGCAGTGCTGTTTTATTATGCCCTGCGTCTGGTGGCGAGGGGATATCAAGATATGGCGCAAAAACCTATGGCGCCCTACCTGTATATTCTGCTGCTGCCCTGTGCCTTCATTGTATGGATTACGCGATTGACGCTGGGCCTGAACAGCATAGGGCCGGATGAGGTGGTGGGCAACCTGGCGGGCAGCGCCGCTCTATTTGGGTTTATTTGTATTCTCGGTGCCTGCCTGTCTTTTTTTGTGATACTGCAGGTGTTTGCCAAAGTCGTGCGTCTATCCACGCGAGAAACGGAACAGGCGCTCCTGCAAGATCAACTGCGTGAGCAGCAGCGTTATCTGGCCGAAGCCGGTAAGCGAGACGAGCAGGCGCAGGCTTTTTTGCATGATGTCAACAGTCATCTGTCCGTGCTGGCGGGGCTTATCCATGCGCGTGACTTGACAGGTGCAAGCCAGTATTTTGACAAATTGAATATGGCCTCAGGCGCTTTGCGCCCAAGCGTGGCAAGCGGCCACGCCGTGCTGGACATTCTGCTCAGTGAAAAGTTGCGGTATGCCGAGCAGAATCAAATCGTCGTCAAACATACCGTCCATGTTCCGGCACACTTGTCGGTGGATGACCTGGATCTGTGCGTTCTGTTTTCCAACCCCTTGGATAACGCCATCAAGGCCTGTTTGCAGCTCGAACCGGCGCGCAGGGAAATCCAACTGACGGCGCGGGTGCGGCATCAGTTTCTGGTGCTTGAACTCAGCAATCCCATCCTGGTGGCCGAACCGATCATCTGGGGAACAGGCCTCAAAAATACGAAGCAGATTGTAGAGAAATATCAAGGTAGTATGGAGCTAGCAGCGAGTGAGGGTACCTTTCGGATCAGCCTCCTGCTTTGTTGGGATCAAGGTGACAAACAACCATCTGCGCAATGAGAGGAGCCGTTGAGGTTACAAGCCTTTTGTTTTAAACAAATCATACGATATAGACGGTGAAGCCCTTATCGCATACAGAAGATGGCGGCTATCAAATATATCAACGAAAGGATGTGCCAAGCATGGCAACGATGAAGGTAAAAGAAGGGTATGTGAATCCCTTGACCATGATGGGTCAGAAAAAGAACGGACTCACCCAGATGCAGCAAAACTGGAAGCAGCGCAGCAGGGACCCCGTGCAGGAATTAACGCTCAAGCAACAAACGCTGCAAAACCAAATGCTGCTCCTCAAAAGCACAACCAATGGTATGGGCACAGAGCAAACACAAAAAGTGATTGAAAAGCAGCTGGAAGAAGTCAACACCCAGCTGACCAGCGCCAAAGCAGAGGCGGTTGAAGCGCCGCCCGCGCAGGAGCAAGCGACCTCGTCCGTCAGACGCAATATGGATGTGTATGAAAAAGAGGAGGGCAAGCCCGCTTCGCCGGGACTCTATCAGCTCGAGAAAGAGGAAGAAGAGGGCTATCGGGTCAACTTTACGCCCTTTGCCGAATCGGCATCCGGAACATGATGATGTAGGGCATTGCTGTCAAACAAAAAAGCAGCGGCAAACAGAAATTGACTTCTGTTTGCCGTGTTTTTTTCATTTACTGGAGTATCCGCCAAACCATTTTAAGAAACTGACATGCAAGCTGTGTTTGGCGTGTGGATTGTGTTGTTTTTTGTGCAACTTTGTCAAGACGCCGGATCGAAGCCAATGCGCTGTCTTTCCATGCATTTGTTTTGATATCGCACTTGTCAAATGGCGCATAATCAAGTATAATAAACTGAATTATCGTATCGCGTGGAAAAGATGCTTTGCATCGTGTGTGATGTCATGGAGAGGGGGAGGCCGCCGGGATGGATATGCTACACGAGTTGCTGTCAACCGCGTTGGCTTACCTTCGCCTCATTAAGGTCACAGATGTGCTCGATATGGTTGTGGTTGCCTATGTGATCTATAAAGGCATGGCCCTGCTGCGTAAGAGCAGCGCCGCGCAGGTGGGAAAAGCGCTGTTGTTCATTGTGGTGACGCTTTGGGTGTCCCACCAACTGAACCTGAACATGGTCAGTTTTGTACTCAACAAGGCCATGGAACTGGGCCTTTTGGCGCTGGTTATCGTGTTCCAGCCGGAGATCCGCCGCTTCTTGGAACAGATCGGCAGCAATAGTTTCGGCAGTTTTTGGCTGGGCAAGGAAACGCCGGTGGATGAGATTGAAACGGCCATCATGGAAACGGTGGCCGCGTATACTGTCCTGGCCAAAGACCGCGTGGGTGCGCTGACGGTGTTCGAGCGTAAGAACAACTTAAACGCCGTGATTGAATCCGGTACCATGATGGATGCGACGGTGTCGAGCGAGTTGATGAAAAACATCTTTTATCCGAAGGCGCCGCTGCACGATGGTGCGGTGGTGATCCGCGCCGGGAAACTGGCCGGTGCAGGCTGTATGCTGCCGCTCTCGTCCAATATGAACCTGAGCCGAGACCTCGGTATGCGCCACCGTGCCGGCATTGGTATGAGTGAGAATTCGGATGCCATCGTGGCCATTGTCTCGGAGGAAACGGGCGCCATCTCCCTTGCCAGCGATGGCAGACTCACGCGCCACCTTGCGCCGGAAACACTTGAGCAGGCGCTGCGCAACGAGCTGCTGCCGCGGGACAGCAAGATGGAACATGTGCGCCGCAATGGCCTGCTTGGTTTTTGGAAGAAGAGAGGCGAGGGGCATGAGTGATTTGATCAAGGGCGGGAAACGGTTTAACATTCTGCTCTCCATTCTGATTGCCGTCCTGCTCTGGTTCTACGTTGTCAATGTAGAAAACCCTGCGGGAGAGACGGTGATCCCCGCCGTGCCTGTTGAAGTTGTCGGCGCCGACACTTTGGCGGGAAAAGGCCTCATGGTGACAGAGTTAAACCGTGAGACGGTGAACCTGAAGGCGACCGGCAAACGAAAGACATTTTTAAAGTTTTATAAAAGCGAAATTGCGCTCATGCTGGATGTGTCCGGCATTGAGACGGCAGGCGAGCATCGTGTGATCGGGAAAGTCACACCGGAAACCGTGCGCTCCGACGGCAGCGTCACGCTCTCCGAGCGGGACAATTTTGCCATCATGGTGACCGTTCAGAAAAAGGAAAGTCGGGAAATTCCCATCCGTGCAGAATTCAAAGGGACCTATGCCGAGGGCTTTGCCGGAGAAGAGATACAGATTACCCCCCAAACCATTGAAGTCAGCGGTCCGCAGGACGAGATCAATCGGGTGTCCTATGCCTTGGTCACGCTGGAAGGGGAAGACATCAGCCAGACCATACAAACAGAGTTGCCGTACGCTCTCTATGACCAGGATGATAAGCTGCTCTCAGAGACCAGCTTGATCCGCTCGGTCGAGACCCTCGCGGTGACGCTCCCGGTTTATAAACTGTATGAACTGCCCTTATCGGTCACGCTACAAGACGGCGGCGGTGCGACGGCGGGGGATGCCAAAGTGGACATCACGCCATCCACCATCAAGCTCTCCGGACCGGAAGAAATCCTGTCGCAACTGCAAGAGATTACGCTGGGCGAGATGCGTTTGGCCGACGTGTTCGGCAGCAAGACAAAGACTTTCCCCATCACCATTCCCCAAGGTGTGACAAACCGCAGCGGGGAGACGGAAGCTTCGGTTACTGTCAACGTGGATAATGTGCCGATGAAAGCCGTCATTGCCCGCCAGATCAGCCTGGTGAACACACCGAAAGGCTATAAAACCAGCTTGGTCAATGACTCTTTGCAGGTTTGGGTGCGGGGTGCGCAGGAACAGCTTGACCATCTGTCCGCGGTCAACTTGCGTGTGGTGGTGGATTTGAAGGGCGTGACGCCCAGACGAGGCCAGCAACGTGCCGAGGCGCAAGTGTATGTGGAAGGGATCAACGGTGTGGGTGTTGTTGGTTCGGACTATACCGTTGCCATCAGCATGAAATAGAACAAGCGAGGTTAATATGACGCAGGTAGCAACAGTTAGAAAACTACAAAATAACGGCTTTGTGGAGGTGCAGGTCCGGCGACTGACGGCCTGTGGCCACGACTGCGCCGACTGCGCCGGCTGTACCCAGGTGGTCACCGGTGAGACAGTTGTACAGGTGAAAAACGAGATGAATGCCGGTCTAGGCGATACGGTTCTCATCGAGAGCCAGAGCAACAAAATCTTGGCCGCTGCCATGATCGTGTATATCGTGCCCTTTATCCTTTTCTTTGTCGGTTACTTTACCGCAGGTACTCTGTTTTCACAAACGGAGGGCAGCGTGCCTGTCATCGGTGGCTTGCTTGGTTTCCTTCTGGGCATCGCTGGCGCCATCGCTTGGGATAGGCACGCAAAGAAGACCCGTGGCCTGAAGTTTAAAATGGTGGAAATTAAAAAACGATGTTTGGATACGTAAAACCCATGCGACCGGCCATGGAAGAAGCGGATCTCGCGCGCTACAAGGCGGCTTATTGCGGCCTCTGCCGTGTGATGGGGAAGCGTTATGGCCTGATATCGCAGATGTTTTTAAATTACGATTTTGCGTTTTTGGCAATGGTGCTCTCCAAACAGCCGGATGCACCCTGCTTCACCTGTGCGCGCTGTATGGCGCATCCCTGGCGCAAGCGGACGCATTGGCAGGAGGATGCCGGCTTGGAGCTGGCCGCGGCTGAGAGCGTCATTCTGGCCTATTGGAAACTGCGGGACAGCATACAGGATGAAACGCTGCCCAAAAGAATGCTGGCGCGCTTTCTATCTCTCCTGCTGCGCCGTGCTTACCGCAAGGCCGCCCGGGACTGCCCGGCCTTTGACGAAACCGTACAGCAGTGTTTAAAAGACTTACGGCAGATGGAGCTTGCGCGGCTGCCTTCGCTGGATCGTCCGGCGGATGCCTTTGCCCGCATCTTACAGGCGGCTTCCGGCGTGGATGGCTTGGCCGGCCAGGCTGCCTTGTCGCAGATGCTCTATCATATCGGGCGTTGGATTTATCTGATCGACGCCTGGGACGATCTGGAGGATGACCGCAAACACGGCGCCTATAACCCGATCCTGCTGCGTGGCGACGATGCCGAAGAAGGCAAACTGGCGCTGCAAGAAACGCTCTCGGCGTCCTTGGCGGCGGCAGCGGATGCCGCCGGTTGGCAGGAATTTGGTGTATGGACGCCGCTGGTGGAGAATATCATAAGCTTAGGCTTACCCGCCATGCAGGATGCTGTGTTGCGTGGTCTGCGGCAATCCGATAAGAAACGAAACATAAGGAGATCAAATAATGAGCGATCCGTATCTGGTCCTGGGCGTAAAACCCTCAGCCAGCGATGAAGAAGTGAAGCGAGCCTATCGTGACCTGGTGAAGCAATATCATCCGGATAACTACCAAAATAACCCCCTGGCAGATTTGGCTGAAGAAAAGATGAAGGAAATCAACGAAGCCTATGATGCCATCGTCAAACAACGCAGCGCGGGTGGTTATCAGGGACAGTCTTGGCAGGGACAAAGTCGCTCGAGCGGAACAACAGAGCCTGTTTTTCAGCAAGTACGCCAACTGCTTGGACAATATAAGCTTGACGAGGCGCAGCAACTCTTGGAGCGCAGCAACCTGCGCAATGCAGAGTGGTATTATCTGATGGGCAACGTGGCTTATCGGCGCGGCTGGCTGTCCGAGGCGCGGGATAATTTCACGATGGCCTGCAACATGGAGCCGGGCAACTTTGAATATCGCCAAGCGGTTGAGCAGCTTAACACGCAGTCCGGTCGCGGCTTCCAGTCCTACCAGGGGCGCGGCTTTAGCACCAGCGATGTGTGCAGCATGTTCCTCTGCTGGTCTTGCTGCTGCGATGGTTGCCACTGAGCAGAACAGGTTATACTGATACAGAAGAAAAAGGCAGGTGTGTGCCGTGATACGAAGTATGACCGGCTATGGCCGGGGCGAGGCATTGCTAAACGGGCGGAGCATCACAGTGGAGCTGCGCTCTGTCAATAATCGATACTTAGATTGTGCGGTCAAAATACCCCGCAGCTATATCTTTGCCGAGGAGGCGCTCAAGGCCAAAGTGCAAGAGCAGATCTCCCGCGGCAAAGTGGATGTTTTTGTTGGCATAGACAACACCGCTGCCGAGCAGCTTGTGGTGCGCGTGAATCAACCGGTGGCCGATGCCTACCATGCGGCGCTGTTGGAGCTGCGCAGTCGGTATACGGTGCAGGATGATATTTCTGTTTCACTGCTCGCACGCTTTCCGGATGTCCTATTGGCCGAAAAGGCCCCGGCAGACCTGGCATCTCTGGAGACGGATTTGGTGCAGGTGTTGTCGGTGGCTCTGGAGAATTTCAATACCATGCGGACGCGTGAGGGAGAAAAGCTGCAAGAAGATATCCGTGCGCGTGCCGTGCGCATAGGCCAGCTGCTGGAAATTGTGGAAAAACGCGGGCCGAAAACGGTGGCGGAGTACCGTGAAAAGCTGCAGCGGCGTATGGCGGAGGTCTTGGAGAGCACGACCATAGAGGAAAGCCGCATTTTGACCGAGGCAGCTTTCTTTGCGGACAAGACAGCGGTGGATGAAGAAACCGTGCGGCTGCGCAGCCACTTAGCCCAGCTCGATGAGATGTTGGCAGAGGGCGGGATCGTTGGCCGCAAGCTCGACTTTTTGATTCAAGAGTTCAACCGTGAAGCCAACACCATTGGTTCGAAGTGCGGCGATGTGGAGATCACGCGGACCGTGCTGGAGATCAAGGGTGAAATTGAAAAAATGCGCGAGCAAGTGCAAAATATGGAATAGGGGGCGGCGGGATGAAACTGATCAATATCGGCTTTGGCAATATGGTGTCCGCCGGTCGCCTGATCGCCATTGTCAGTCCCGAATCGGCCCCCATCAAACGCATGGTGCAGGAAGCGCGTGAGCGCGGCGTACTGGTGGACGCCACCTATGGCAGAAGAACGCGCGCGGTCCTGATTGCGGATAGCGACCATATTATCCTCTCCGCCTTGCAGCCGGAAACCGTTGCCGGCCGCCTGAACGGCAAGGAAGCGGTCGCTGAAGATGAGGAGGAAGCAGAATGAACCGGGAAACAGGCAGTTTACTTGTCATTTCCGGCGCCTCAGGCGTGGGAAAGAGTACAGTCATTGCGCAGCTGCTGCGCCGCCGGGATCAGCTTTACTTCTCCGTTTCCTGGACCACGCGTGCGCCGCGTCCGGGCGAAACGGATGGTGTAAACTATCATTTTACCGACCGCGCGGACTTTGAAGCGCGCATCGCCGCGGGTGACTTTTTGGAGCACGCAGAGTATGTGGGCAACTATTACGGCACCGCCCGCAGTCAGGTGGAGCAAAAACGCGCGGAGGGTTTTGATGTGCTGCTTGACATTGAGGTGCAGGGCGCTGCGCAGGTGAAGAAGAACAGCCCCGACGCCGTTTCGGTGTTTATTGTACCGCCGTCCATGACAGAGCTGGAAAAGCGTCTGCGTGAGCGTGGAACGGATAGTGAAGAAAAGATCAAGGGCCGCCTTGCCCGCGCGCGAGAAGAAGTGCGTGAGGCGGGAGGCTATGACTATATTGTTGTCAATGATCGGGTGGAAGCGGCGGTGGATGAGCTGCTGGCTATCCTAACGGCAGAGCGTTGCCGGACAAAACGACGCATCCATTTGACCGAGTGAGAAGAAAGAGGGGAATTGACTATGATGCTGTATCCCGCAATGAACGACCTGCTCAAGCAGGTGCCAAGCCGCTATCAACTGGTGAACATGGTGGCCTATCGTGCCAGACAAATTGCCGCCGAGGCAGACGAGCAGGGCCTTGCACTGGAGGATAAACCGGTAAGCATTGCTATTATGGAGGTCGCACAGGGGAAGTTGCCCGAATAGGAAAGAAACAGGCGACAGAGGATACTCTGCCGCTTGTGCTTTTTAGAGAGAAGGAAATGTTTGGGAGAGTGAAGGGGGGCGTCAAGATTGCAGGTGGCCAAAATTGCGTTGGCGGCGGCCACGTTTGCCATTGATAAACCCTATGACTATCTTGTGCCCGAGGACTTGACGAATCTCTTGCAGGTGGGGCAGCGCGTACTGGTTCCCTTTGGTCGGGGCAATAAGCGCAGTGAGGGCATCGTACTCTCGTTCGGTCAGCAGGAAGAGAAGAAAAAGCTCAAGCATGTGCTTGCGCTCTTAGATGAGCAGCCGGTGTTGGACAAGGCCGGCATCTCGTTACTGCTTTGGCTGCGGGAGCGCTGCTTTTGCACCGTATATACAGCGCTACTGAGTATGCTGCCTACGGGCCTGTGGTATACCCTGCACGACAGCTATCATCTTGCCCCGCATATTGACCGGGAGGCCGCGTTTCAAGCCGCAGGAAAATCGGTGGCGGCGCGGCGTCTGCTGGAGTTGCTGTTTGCTGCCGGCGGCAGTGCAGAGCTGGAGCACATCTTGGATGGCATTGCGGTCAAAAATCCCCAAGCGCTTCTGCGCCGCCTAACGGATGAGGGTGTTCTTGTGCTGCAAACGGGCGCAGAACGCAAAATTAAGGATAAGACGGAGAAGGTGGCATCGCTTTGCCTGCCGCCTGAGGAGGCGCTGGCGTTGGTTGACAAACGCCGCACCAGCGCACCCATGCGCTTTGCCGTCACGCAGCTGCTCTGCGCGCTGGGTAGTGCGTCTGTGAAGGAAATACGCTACTTCACCGGGGCCACCGCATCCACCATGAAGAGCTTGGAAAAAAGTGGCATACTTGCGCTGGAAGAGCGAGAAGTGTTCCGCCGCGCCGTGCCGGAACAGTTCATGCCCGCGCCGCCCCTGCAGCTTAACGCTGCGCAGCAGGCTGCGGTGGATGGTATCCTGCCGCTTTGTTCCGGTGGACAAGCCGAGGCGGCGCTTCTGTATGGCGTGACAGGCAGCGGCAAGACGCAGGTCTATTTGACGCTCATCCGGCACGTACTGGATCAAGGTCGTTCCGCCCTTGTGTTGGTGCCTGAAATTGCTCTGACCAGCCAGCTGTTGGAGCTGTTCGTGCGGTATTTTCAGGATCAGGTCGCCATCTTGCACAGCGCCCTGCCGGCCGGAGAGCGCTATGACGAGTGGAAGCGTATCCGAAACGGCAAGGCCAGGGTTGTGCTGGGGACGCGTTCGGCCGTTTTTGCCCCGCTCAAGGATCTCGGCCTGATCATCCTCGATGAAGAACAAGAGGGCAGCTATCAGTCCGAAAGCATGTTGCGTTACCACGCCAGAGATGTGGCTAAGTATCGCTGTGTGCAACATCGGGCGCTGTTACTGCTCGGTTCGGCTACGCCTGCGGTGGAAAGTATGTATGCGGCCAAACAAGGGGCATATCATCTGTTTACCATCAAAGAGCGTTATAATACAAAGGCCCTGCCGTCGGTGATGATCGTCGATATGAAAGAGGAGCTGCGTGCCGGGAGGGATAGCGGCCTGAGTGTGCCGCTGCTGGAAGAATTGGAGAAAAACTTTGCGCGCGGGGAACAGAGTATTTTATTCTTGAACCGTCGCGGCAGCCATCGTCTGGTGACCTGTGGCGAGTGCGGCGAGGTGCCCACCTGTGCACGTTGCTCGGTGTACTTGGCATATCATGAGAAGAACGCACGCCTTATGTGTCATCATTGCGGTTATTCGGAGCCTTTGCCGCGCACTTGCGCGGTCTGCGGCGGAACCTTGCACTTTGTCGGACAGGGGACTCAGCGGATCGAGGCGGAACTGCGGCAACGCTACCCGAATATTGAGGTGATGCGCATGGATACCGATACCGTGAGCGCATCCTGTTCCCATGAAGCCATGTTAGAGCGTTTTCGGCATAAACGAGTACCGGTGCTGGTGGGCACGCAGATGGTGGCCAAAGGCTTGGATTTTGAAAATGTAACCCTGGTTGGGGTCATTGAGGCGGATCTATCACTTTATGTAAACCACTATCGGGCCAATGAGCGCACCTTTTCACTGCTGACGCAGGTAGTTGGCCGCGCGGGCCGCGGCGAGCGACCGGGCAGAGCCGTGATTCAGACCTTTACCCCCGATCACGAGATCATCCGCCTGGCCGCGCAGCAGGACTATGATCAGTTTTATGAGAAGGAATGCCAGCTGCGAGCCCTGCGGCAGATGCCGCCCTTTGGCGATCTGTTTCGTCTGACGGTTGCCGGGCCGGATGAGGCTGCGGTGCTGCGTGTCTGCATGAACCTGCGCGCGGGGATTGACCGTTACTGTCAAACACAGCAGACGGCCTTGCCGCCGCCACAGGTTTTTGGTCCGGCTCCCGCGGGCATTTTAAAAATCAACAACCGCTACCGTTACCAGCTTACCTTACGTGAGCGTAATACCAAACAAACCAGAACCTGGCTGGGCCAGCTGTTGCGCGCGGCGCAGAGCGATCCGGCCACCCGCGGCATGTCCATTGTTGCCGATATCAACAGTATGGAATGAGTGCGTGCGGGGTGAATTGATATCAATGTGAAGGAGAAAGAACGATGGCAAGAAAAAAAATACTGCAAAAAGGGGATCCCACCCTCTTAAAGAAAAGTCACGCTGTGACGGTGTTCGACCGCAAACTGCATACCTTATTAGACGATATGATTGATACCCTGCAATACATTGGCGGCGCGGGCCTGGCAGCCGTGCAAATCGGCATTCTGCGTCGGGTTGTGGTAGTCATTGACGAGCAGGAACAGGTGATTGAGCTGATCAATCCCGAGCTGGTCTCCTTTAGCGGTGAGCAAGAAGGCTTGGAGGGCTGCTTGAGTCTGTCCAACATGTGGGGCTTTGTGACGCGTCCGACGGAAGCGACTGTCCGCGCGCAGGATCGACATGGCGAATGGTTCACCGTGTCGGGCAGCGGGATCGTGGCGCGCTGTTTCTGTCACGAACTCGAGCACCTGGAAGGGCATCTGTTTGATGAACACTGCGACAGATTGTATACCGAAAAACAGCTGGACGCCATTATGGAAGAAGAACAAAAGGAAGCGTGAGCATGAGAATCGTATTCATGGGTACGCCGGACTTTGCCGTCATGCCCCTTCGTGTCCTGGTGGAGGATGGGCATGCGGTGGTCGGCGTATTTACCCAGCCGGACAAGCCCAAAAACCGCGGCATGAAACTGCAGGCGCCGCCAGTGAAGGAGTATGCCCTGTCTCAGGGGCTTACTGTCTTTCAACCGGAAAAAGTCAAGGATGGGACAGCGCTTGGCATATTGCAAGAGCTCCGACCTGACTTGATTGTGGTGGCGGCCTATGGCCGTATCTTGCCGCGTGATATTCTGGACTTGCCACCGCTTGGCTGCATCAATATCCACTCCTCGCTCCTACCCAAATACCGCGGCGCAGCGCCTATCCACTGGGCCATTTTGAATGGGGAAACAGAAAGCGGCGTGACCATCATGCACATGGCGGAGGAGTTGGACGCCGGTGATATCATTGCCTTTGCCAAGACACCCATAGACCCGGACGAAACCGTGGGTGAGCTGCATGATAGACTATCCATCATGGGGGCGACGCTGCTGTCGGATACCGTTGTGGAGATTGCGGCCGGCCGCGCCAAACGCACACCGCAGGATGCGGCCCTGGTGAGCTTTGCGCCCATGCTCAGCCGTGCGCTCTCGCCCTTGGATTGGACACGCCACGCGATCATGTTACACAACCAGGTGCGCGGCCTGACGCCTTGGCCTTCGGCGACGGCAACGCTGGGCGGAAAGACCGTGAAGATCTGGAAAACCAGACGGACGGATGAGACAAGCAAAGCCGCGCCCGGCACAGTGTTGCGTGCGGAGGCAGACGGTATCTCTTTGGCCTGCGGCGAAGGCAGTGTGCTTGTCATTGAACAGTTGCAGGCAGAGGGAAAGCGGCGCATGTCTGCAGCGGAATATTTGCGTGGCAATCCGCTTTGATGGATTTGTCTGTACAAAGGAAGTGAGGTGGTCGTATGTCAGCCAGAAAGGCGGCGCTTTTGACGCTTATCGCCGTGGAAAGGCAAGATGCCTGGGCAAATGCACAACTTAAAAAAGAGATCGGGCGCGCACAGCTGGCTAGGCGCGATGCGGCCTTGGCGACGCGCCTTTGCTTCGGTACGCTGCAAAACCGTCTGCTGTTGGATTTCTACATGGCGGCGTTTTCCACGATGAAGCCGGAAAAAATGGAGCCGGCAGTGCGCAATGCGCTGCGGCTGGCCCTCTACCAAGTGTTGTTTTTAGAACGCATTCCGCACAGTGCAGCAGTCAATGAGACGGTGAGCCTGACGCGGCGTTACGCGAAAAATCCCCGTGCAGCCGGAATGGTCAACGGTATTCTGCGTAGTTTTTTACGCAATCTGGATGCGCTGCCTCAGCCGGACGGTGACAAGTGGACGAAGCTTTCCTTGCAGTACAGCCATCCGCGCTGGTTATTGGAGGAACTGTCGCGCCAGTTGCCCGACCAGGCGGAGCTGGAAGCGTTATTGCAGATTCATAATCAAATTACCCCGACCTGTGTGCAGCGCAATACCTTACAGGGCGACGCGCAGCGTTTTTGCGCCCAATTGGAGGCAGAGGGCGTGGAATTGACGCCGCATCCTTGGCTGCCTGATTGCTTTTTATTGGAAAAATCCGGGAATTTAGAGCAGCTGGAGTCCTTCCGGCAAGGTATGTTTTATGTACAGGATGCGGCGGCGAAGCTGGCGGTCTTGGCGGCGTCTCCTCAGCCGGGCGAAAAGGTTTTGGATGCCTGCGCCGCGCCGGGCGGAAAATCATTTGGTACGGCCATTGCCATGGGCGATCAGGGTCAACTGATCGCCTGCGACTGCTATCCGCACAAGCAAGCGCTACTCGAAGCCGGTGCACAGCGCTTGGGTCTGAGCTGTGTACAGGCCTTGGTGCAGGATGCCCGCGCACACCGCCAGGAGTGGGAGAAAGCCTTTGATCTGGTGCTGGCGGATGTGCCTTGCTCCGGCTTGGGCGTGATACGGAAAAAACCTGAAATCCGATACAAAGATCCGGAGCAGATGCTGGGCTTGCCGGCCTTACAGGCGGAAATACTGCAAACCGTATCCGCCTATGTGAAACCGGGCGGCGTGCTGCTCTATGCAACCTGCACCTTGCGGCGAGAGGAAAATGAAGACCTTGTCCAAGACTTTTTGGACAAACATGCCGACTTTTCAGCCGAGCCGTTTTCTCTGCCAAAGATCGGCATGGTGGAGCGCGGCATGGTGACGCTCTGGCCGCAGCGTGTGGATACGGATGGTTTTTTTGTTGCCAAGCTGCGGAGGTGCCCATGACAGACGTAAAATCAAAAAACCAGGAAGAGCTCACCGCCTTTGTGAAAGAACTGGGGGCGCCTGCCTTTCGCGGTAAACAGTTGTTTCGTTGGCTGCACCGTGGGGTGCGCAGCTTTGATGAGATGACAGACCTGCCCAAAGCCTTTCGTGAGAGTCTAAAGGCCTGTTCTTTTGTCACCGTGCCGGAATTGGAGAGAAAACAGGTCTCTTTACAGGATGGCACCATAAAATACTTATGGCGTCTTGCAGACGGCAACTGCATTGAAACGGTTCTCATGAAATATCATCACGGCAATTCGGTCTGCATTTCCTCTCAAGTGGGTTGCCGCATGGGTTGTTCGTTCTGCGCCTCGGCTTTGGGTGGCAAAGTGCGTGACCTGGCCCCGTCGGAGCTCTTGGATCAGGTGCTGTTTACCCAAGAGGATTCGGGTGAAACGATCTCCAATATTGTCATTATGGGCATCGGCGAACCGCTGGATAACTATGATAACGTGATACAATTTCTGCACTTGGTGAATCATCCGGACGGGATGGGCATTGGCATGCGGCACATCTCGCTGTCCACTTGCGGCCTGGTGCCTGAGATTGCCAAATTGCAGAACGAAGGTCTATCCTTGACGCTCTCCATCTCGCTGCATGCGCCCGATGACGAAACGCGCAGCAAGCTGATGCCCATCAATAAGGCCTATGATATCAAAACGCTTCTGGATGCCTGTCGGCAATATTTTCATCAGACAGGTAGACGAATTTCATATGAATATGCTATGATAGATGGAATCAATGACACGCAGGAGCAGGCGGCGCTGCTGGCCAAACGCTTGCGCAGTGCGCCCGGTCATGTGAACCTGATCCCGCTTAACTATGTGGAGGAGAGCAGCTTGCTGCCCAGCCGCAGAGTTCGTGCGTTTCAGGAGCAGTTAGAGCGCGCGGGCCTAACCGTGACGGTGCGTCGCCGCTTAGGCAGTGACATTGATGCCTCCTGTGGACAACTGCGCCGTAAGGCGGAGCGGTCGAAGTCCGGCAGCGAGACATGAGGGTCAGTTCGTTTGACCAGATCTGGAAAGGAAGGAATTTCCTATGATTTCCGTGTACGGAATTAGTGATAGAGGAAAGTTGCGAAGGGCCAATCAGGATGCCTGTGCCTATAAAGAAGAAGATACGTCCTATGCCTGGGGCGTTGTCTGCGACGGCATGGGCGGTGCGCGCGCCGGTGATATTGCCAGCCGCATCGGGGTTGAAGTGTTTCGTGAATATATGGAAAAGCGCAATGAGGCCGATCAGGCCTCGCCGCCGGCGGCTGCGCTGCGCGCTGCCGTGGCGGAAGGTAACGAGGCCATCCTGTTCATCGCCAACCGTAACCGTGAGTATTTCGGTATGGGCACCACGCTTGTCGGCGCGATTATGCAGGATGGGCAGGCGACGGTCATTAACATCGGCGACAGCCGCGCCTATCATGTTTCAAAGGGCGCAATGCGCCGCATCACAAGAGATCATTCCATTGTTGAGGCGCTGGTGGAGCGTGGGAATATCACCCCGGAAGAAGCCAGACAGCACCCACAGAAAAATCTCATCACCAGGGCGCTGGGTACCAGCAAGACGGCAGAGGCAGACCTCTATGAAGTGCAGATGGAGCAGGGCGACTGGCTCTTGCTCTGTTCCGACGGCCTGACCAATGAAATGACGGATGAAGAAATCGCAGCAGAGATGAATCCGGAACGGACGGCAGAGACCATCTGCTGCGTGCTGCTTGACATTGTATTAGAGCGCGGCGCGCGGGACAATGTCACGATTATGCTGTTTCATGTAGAATCTGAGCAAGAAGGGGGGGTGGACCATGGATCAACTGATCGGTAAATTACTGGATAACCGGTATGAGATTTTAGATACCATCGGTGTTGGTGGTATGGCAATGGTATATAAGGCGTACTGCCACCGTCTGCACCGCTTTGTGGCTGTCAAGGTACTGCGTAAGGACTTAGCCTCCGATGCGGAATTCCGCAGACGTTTCCACGATGAAGCCCAGGCGGTTGCCATGCTCTCGCATCCCAATATTGTCTCTATCTATGACGTGAGCCGAGGCGAGGACTTAGAGTATATCGTCATGGAGCTCATTGATGGCATTACCCTGAAGCAATATATGAAGAAAAAGGGCGGCAAGTTGAGCTGGCGCGAGGCGCTGCACTATATCACCCAAATTCTCCGCGCGCTGGGTCACGCGCACAGCCGCGGCATCATCCACCGTGATATCAAACCACAGAATATCATGGTGCTGCGTGATGGTAGCGTCCGTGTGGCCGATTTCGGCATTGCGCGCGTGATGAGCGCTGCGCAGAATACCCTGACGCAGGAAGCCTTGGGATCCGTCCATTACATTTCTCCGGAGCAAGCCAGAGGCAGCCACATTGATGAGCGCGCTGACCTCTATTCTGCCGGCGTTGTGCTGTATGAAATGCTGACCGGCCGCCTGCCCTTTGAGGGAGACTCTCCTGTGTCGGTTGCCATCCAACATATCAGCTCCATTCCGCTCTCTCCGCGTGAACTGAACCCGGAGATTCCAGAAGCACTGGAATCGATCACCCTCAAGGCAATGGCCTCCAACGTGGACAGACGCTATAAGAATGCGGATGAAATGATCCGCGACTTGGAGGAATTCCGCAAAAATCCAAACATCAGCTTTGGTTATGAGGATCACGGCTTACTGAGCAGTGACGAGCCGACGCAGGTGATCGATACCTCGTCGGTGACCAGCAGTCTCGGTAAGCGCCGTCTACCCGCACGTGCGGCAGGTCCAGTGGAAGATGAGGCGTATGTCATCTACGGGGACGACTATGAGGACAATAGGAAGCGGCGCGATGTGGCGCGACGTCCTGCCAAACGGCGCAACAATACCATTCTCGTCATCTCCGTTGTTGCTGTGTTTTTGATTGCGGTGGGTGCGTTTTTGTGGATGTTTATCTTCAGCGGCATGTTTAAGAAGGAAGTTTTGCTTCCGGTGCCGAATTTGGTGGGCAGAACCTACGAAGAAGTCATGGCGGATAAAACCGTGACAGATGTCTTTAGTATCGTCAATGGAGGAACACGCACCAGCGAGAAAGAAGAAGAGGGCGTGATTATCGAGCAGACGCCTGAAGCCAAGAGCAATGCCGTGGGAGAACGCCCGCAAATTAGCGTGATTGTCAGCAGCGGGAAGGGAAGCTTTACCCTGCCGGATGTCGTTGATAAGAATGTTGAGGAAGCTGTGCGGGAGCTGCAGGCGCTTGGCCTAACGATCAAGGAGCCGATGGAATACCGCACCGACGAGAAAATAGAGGCAAACAAGGTGATCTCATCTTGGCCGACGAAGGATGCATCCATGAAACCCGGGGACGAGGTGGAACTTGTTATCAGCAAAGGACCGGAAGTGAAACAGGTGACGGTACCCCCGCTCATAAACTTGACGCGGGCGCAGGCGGCTGAGATGCTCAAGAGCGTTGGGCTCAAGGGCGACTTTAGAGAAACAAATAGTGACGAGCCGGCTGGCAAAGTGTTCTACCAGAGCATTCAGGCAGGCAATCAGGTGGACGCCGGTTCCACCGTCACGCTCCAAGTGAGCAAAGGCCCGGCGGCCCCCGTAACAAAAACCCAGAACATCACCGTCACACTGCCGCAGGAGAAGGAGACGGTCGAACTCCGCGTCAACGTCGGTGGCAACGATCAGTTTAATCAGATCGTCAATACGGCCGATGGCACTGTGTCCGTGCAAGTGACAGGAAGCGGCCGTCAGGAAATTGTGATTTTCATTGATGGTATCGAGGAAAACCGCTTTGACCGGGACTTTTAGCACATGAATGCAGACAGAAAAACGGGCACCATTCTTAAGGCGCTCAGCGGGTTTTACTATGTGCAATGCGAGGAAGATCGCATCATCACCTGCCGTGCGCGCGGAAAGTTTCGGTATCAGAAACTGACGCCGCTGGTGGGTGACCAGGTGGAGCTGTTGCAGCAGGCGGACGGCAGCGGGTACTTGGATCGCATTCTGGCACGTAAAAATGCCTTTTACCGTCCGGCTGTCGCTAACATTGACCAGATGCTGATGGTGGCGTCCGGGGCAACCCCGGTCACCGATCCCTTTCTCGTTGATCAGATGTTTTCGTTGGTAGATGGCTTGGGGTGTGAACCCATCCTCTGCATCAACAAATGGGACCTGGTGCAGGCGGATGATCTATTTGAGCAGTACGAGGCGGCGGGTTTTCGCGTGCTGCGCCTGAGCGCCAAAACGGGCTTGGGCCTGGAGGAGTTGCACCGTGTGTTGCAGGGGAAAATCTCGGCGTTCACCGGCAATTCCGGGGTAGGAAAGTCAAGCCTGCTCAATGCACTGGATTCCTCGCTGCGCATTGCCGAGGGCGAAGTGAGCGACAAGTTAGGCCGCGGTCGTCATACCACGCGCCATGTGGAGTTGTTTCCGCTGCGCGATGGCGGCTACTTGGCCGATACACCGGGCTTTTCGGCTTTCGACGCCGAAAAAATGGAGCCGCGTCCTTTGGAGGAATTGGCCGAAAGCTTTCGAGACTTTGTGCCCTATCTGTCCGACTGCCGTTTTGTCGGTTGCTCGCACACCAAGGAAAAGGGTTGCGCTGTTTTGCAGGCGGTGGCGGAGGGAAAGATCCGAAAAAGCCGGCATGCGAGCTATCTTCGTCTGTATGAACAGGCAAAAGAACGTAAAACCTGGAAATAAGATCGTCACATACCCGTCTTACTTTGTATATACTGATAGGGAAGCATCAGTTTGCAAAGCAAGACGGGTGTTTTGATGACAGGAGGTGTCAGTGATGAAAATTGTGGTTTGGAAATCCCCGAAGATGATGGCTGGCTTACTGAAGAAAATATTTAAAGTTTGATGGACAGGGTTGTCATAAGCGAGCCGCGCGGCGCATAAAGTTTCATAGACTAATCATAAGGAGAGAACGACTATGGAACTGGAACTCCGGCAAGAGTACATAAGCTGCTGGGACAACGGATATCGCACATGTATCAATCAGGAAGAAACCACGGAGATGATCGTGCCGGATGCCTGTCCGGATATTTTGCAAATTCTGGACGGCGAGGGAAAGCTTCTGCTGCAAAGAAGAGAGGCCCTGGATGGCCGCGCAGAGTTTTCCGGTTGCATCAAGGTCGGGATTCTCTATCAGCCGGAAGGCGGCAAGTCGCTGTGCAACATGGAGGGCGTCCTGCCCTTCACCACGAGCATTGAGGCCCAAGCGATCAACCGCCATTCAAAGCTGATGGTTTCACCCAAGATACAAAAAGTCGATGTTCATTTACTCAATCCCAGAAAAGTCTTAATCAAGGTCAATTTTATACTGGATGTACGCTGCTATACGCCGCAAAGCCTGGCCTTCTGCCCCTGCGCAAAACAGGAAGAGCAGCATGCCCTCTGCCAAAAGGTCGAGGAGCACGCCACCTATCTGCCGATTGCGCTGCAGGAGAAGAACTTCAACTATGCCGATGTCCTGACGCTGCCCGCCGGTCGCCCGGATATGGCGGAGATTCTGCGTCACCGCGCGGATTGCCTGACCAAAGAGGCAAAGGTGATTGGCAACAAGCTGCTTTTCAAAGGTGAGGCGAAGGTAGAAGTCCTCTACCGTGCCACAGACGACAGTCTATGTACGGTGGTATTCCCCTTGCCCTTCTCGCAGATGATGGAGATTGGCGACGCGGGAGAGGAGAGCGTTCCGGAATTGCAGATCATTTACACGGATTTATCGTGTAAACGGACCGACGAGGAAGGCAGAACCTTATCCGTGGAACTGGAGCTGCTGGCCCAGTGTGTGCTCTCTCGTACAGAACAGTTGACCTTGCTGACCGATCTGTATAGCACGCGCTATGATACGCAAGCCACACGAAAGCCGTATACCTGTGGTCGTATGATGGATCAGGGCGTCGCACCGGAAAATGTGCGCGATATGTTGGAGAGTACAACACCCATCGAGAACATCTTGGATGTGCAGATTCGCCCCGTGAGCTTGCAGACCAGGGTGGAGGAAGAAAGCCTCTTTATGGAGGCAGAGGTGGACGTCTTTGTCCTGTTTCAAGCGGAGCAGGAGGAGATCGGCAGTCTTCATCGCCGCCTGAGCGTGCCGCACAGCATTCCGACTGCGCATAACTGGGAGTACCAGTGCGACTTTGCGGTCAGCCGAGATGGCCTGGCAACGCCCACATCCGGCGGAGTGGAAGTCAATTTTGCTCTGGATTTCCGCTGGATGGCGATGCAACAGGATAGCGTTGAGGGTATCGAGTTCGCCAGCGCTGAAGAACGCAGTGCGTCGGACGAGGAGATGCCGTCGGTGATCATCCGTTCGGTGCGCGGCGGGGAATCGCTCTGGGACATTGCCAAAGCGTACAGCAGCACCGAAACCGATATTGCAGAGGCCAATGCGCTGCCCACGAACGAACTCTACATTGGGCAGATGCTGCTCATCCCCAGATAAACGGGAGAGAAAACAATAAAAACAGGACTGTATCCCGGTTTGTATGGGATACAGTCCTGCTTCTTTATGCCGGATCCAAACGCTCTCGGGCTCGTTCCAATAAGGGAAAGAACACGCCGCCAACGGCATTGCCAAGCGTGGCGAGCAGTAAGCGGATGATGGCGTCGGCGGGTGCATCCAGGATAAAGCCGGAAGCGCACCAGAAATACATGTCCGCAATGCTATGCTCGGTGCCCGCTAAGATAAAGCAGACAACGCCAAAGAACAGCGCCAAATACTTGCCCAACTGATGAGGGTTTTTCGCGTAGCCATTGACCGCGATGTAAATGAAGATATTGCATAAGATGGCTAAGAGAAAGAAGCCGAGGTATGAGGCGGCGGACTTTTGTGCGACCACGGTGCCCGCCACGGCGTTAATGCCCGACTCACCAAAGAGAGGGGTAAAGGATTCCGTAAAAGCAATCAGCGCACAGCCGCAGAAGTTACCCAGCCAAATGATGCCGAGGTCACATAGGTACGGACGCAAGGGATTGTCAAACAGATAACACACTTTGCCCGTATACAGGGCATAGCCACGGGTGCAGATGGTAAACAGGCCGACGGCAAAGAGCAGCGCAGCAATGACATTGGAACCGGGGAATAAGTAGACAAAACGCAGATAGACGGTACAGCCCAGTGCAATACACATGCCAGCCAGCAGAGCGTTGAGGAATAAAGCGAGGGTTCGTTTCATGCCCGGGGACTCCTTTCACACACGCGTAGTTGTATCAACTGCCTATAATACTACAAAAAGTATACAATGTGGCGGTGCTTCGACAATTTTTTACTCTTTGTATTATTATAAAAGCAGAGCGGCGCTTTGTATAGTGGAATGAATGCAGGTTTTTGCGGCATTGCGGCGAATCAATTTGTGCGAACTGTCAAAGTGTTTGTCCGGGCCTAAAAACGAAAAAAGAAGTCAGGAAAGCGGCGAGAAAAATGCATATTCAAGGTCAAGCTTTCATAGAGTGCAGTAAAGACCAAATGAAAAGAGGATGGCGCTATGATCAATACTGCGATCTATCAGGATATTGCCACACGCACCGGCGGCGATATTTATATCGGCGTGGTGGGGCCGGCCAGAACGGGCAAATCCACCTTTATCAAACGCTTTATGGAGACCATGGTCCTGCCGAACATTGAAAATGCCTATCAGCGGGAGCGCGCACGAGACGAGCTGCCGCAGAGTGGGTCCGGCAGAACCATCATGACCGCGGAGCCGAAGTTTGTTCCCGAGGAAGCGGTGGAAGTCAACATGGATGGGGGCGGCAGCTTTTCCGTCCGCCTGATTGACTGTGTGGGTTACATGGTGCCGGGCGCCGTGGGCCAAACGGAAGATGACCTGCCACGCATGGTGCATACCCCTTGGTTTGACGAGGAAATTCCCATGGCAGAGGCGGCGGAAATCGGTACGCGTAAAGTCATTGGGGAGCATTCCACCATCGGCATTGTGGTCACAACCGATGGCAGTATCACGGAAATTGGCAGAGATGACTACTTGGAAGCAGAGGAGCGTGTCATCTCCGAGCTCAAAGAGGTTGGTAAACCGTTTATCATCCTGCTCAACTCTGTGCACCCACATGCCGAGCGCACCCAGAGCATGTGCCAGGCGCTTAAGGAGCGGCATGGCGTCACCTGTCTGGCCATCAACTGCCTGGAGCTGAGCCAAAAGGCCGTAACGGATATCATTCAGGAAGTGCTCTACGAGTTCCCCATCGGTGAATTGGCCATCTATCTGCCCGAGTGGGTCGATGCGCTGCGCCGTGACCATCCGATTAAAACCACGGTCTATGGCTCAATTCGGGAGGGCATGGAGAAGTTAAGCAAGATTCGCGACCTGGAAAGCGCCATTGCGTCCATAGGAAGCTGCGAATTGATCACCCAAGCACAGGTCACCGCCATGCAACTGGGCAGCGGCAACTGTGCCGCGCGCTTGGAGCTGCCGCGTAAGCTGTTCTATGAGACCATGACCGAGGCCACAGGTTTCCCCATACGCAACGATGGCGAACTGCTGACGCTGCTGAGTGAAATGGCAAAGCTCAAGCGTGAGTATGAGAAGGTGGGCGCGGCCTTGGAAGAAGTGCGTGCCACCGGTTATGGCATTGTGGTGCCGACTGCAGAGGAGCTGGTGCTCGAGGAGCCGGAGATCGTCAAGCAGGGTGGACGCTATGGCGTGCAGCTCAAGGCATCCGCGCCGTCGATCCACTTAATCCGTGCGGATATTCAGGCCGAGGTGTCGCCGATTGTGGGCAACGAGAAGCAGTCGGAAGATATGCTCAGCTTCCTGATGGCCGAGTTTGAAGAGGATCCGACCAAGATATGGGACTCCAACATCTTCGGACGCTCCTTCCACGAGCTCATCAATGAGGACTTAAACAGCAAACTCAAGCGCATGCCCGAAGAGGCGCGCATGAAGATGCAGGAAACGCTCGAGCGCATCATCAACGAAGGCTCCGGTGGACTCATTTGCATCATTCTTTGAGAATCGAATTGCAAATCAACAAATAAAGAAGCAGCGACAAGGGAAGCCCGTTTCAAGGGATTCTCCTGTCGCTGCTGTTATATTTTGCTGGTTTGGGCAGGCAGCGTGAGCAGTTTGGCGTTTAGAAACTGCCCTTCCAACGCGTCATGTGTGACCAAGAGCAGGGTTTTGCCCTCTGCCTGTTCTTGTACAAAACGGAGCGCGGTTTGTTTGCTTTCAAGATCCAAACCCGTGAAAGGTTCGTCAAGCACAATAAGCTTTGCCGGGGCCAGCATCGCGCGCACCAGAGCCACGCGGCGTTTCATGCCGCCACTGAGGGTGCGGGCGGGGACATGTAAATAATCGCCCAAGCCGAGCGCGCAAAGGTGTGTGGCAATCCATGCCCGATCTGCTTTACCGGGCAGCACCGCTGCAACATTGGACAGCGGAGAGAAGTCCTCAAATAAGCGGTTTTCCTGAAAGACAGCGGCTTTTGGTACGTCGGTGCCCGTAATTTCCCCGGCATCGGCAGGCTCCAGGCCCAGAATCAAGCGCAGCAGTGTGGTCTTGCCGCAGCCGGAAGGGCCCATCAGGCAGGTGATGCTGTCCGCGGAGAACTGCGCCGAGAAGTTCTCCAGCACGCAATGCTGATCATAGCTCTTGTATAGGGCGCGTATGGTAATATCCATCACAGCTTCTCCAATCGACGAAACAAAACGCGCAGCAGTCGCAAAAAAAACTGTTCAAACAGGACGCTGATGCATACAACAATGACCGTCCAAGCGAACAAATCCGTAGTATTCAAATAAAGTTTGGCCTCGTAAAACATGCGGCCGATGGAACCGGAGGGAATGCCAATGATCTCCGCCGCAATGCCGGCTTTCCAGGCCAGACCCAGCCCGACGCCGCAGGCGGACAGCAAAAAGGGGCGCAGTTGTGGCAGCCAGAGGTAAACAAGGCGCCGCCACCAAGGCAGAGAAAAGACCTGGCAGACCTCTAAGGCAGTCGGCGCAGTGCTCTGCATGCCGGTGAGCACATTGGTGTAGATCACCGGGAGCACCATTAAAAAAGAGATCAGGAATGATAATTGCCTGACCGGCAGCCAAATGAGGAAGATGACAATAAAAGAAGCCACCGGTACAGATTTGATGGTGACGGCAAAGGGCGAGAATAAAATCTGAAACAAGGAGAAGCGTCCGGCCAGCGCGCCGAGCAGTGTGCCCAAAAACAGGGCCAGCAGAAAGCCGCAGACGATGCGCTCAAAGGTAAAGCAAATGGCAGAGAAAAAGCCGGGCAGCTGCCAGATGGTCATAAGCCGCAGCAGTACGGTCAAAGGTGAGGGCAGCAGAAGATCCTGCCCAACCAGCATGGCCGCCATTTGCCAGACGGCAAGCGCAAACACAATGGACGCAATGCGGTGCAGACGGCGTTTAGGACGCGTAGTAGAAGCCGTCGTCTGGCAGGTTTTTGCCAACGGACGCCGGGTTTTGTGCATACAGCACCTCCAGATAGGCGGACAGAGCGGTTTTCATGTCTGCGCCGGTGAGTAGGGTCAGGTTACAATGGGGGATGGCACGCTTGGCAATCTCTGCCTTGACAATGCCAAACTGTTCGGTGAGCTGGGCAGTTTGTTCCAAATCCTCTGTGGTAAAACGAATAGACGCATCGTATTCCGTCAAAAACTGCTTGATTGCGTCGGGATACTGAGACACAAAGTCGCGGCGTGCCACCATGACGCCGGTGATGAGGGTACTGTCCAGGCCCAGCTCATCCCAGGCTTTCGTGAGGTCGACGGCGATGCGCAGATCGCCTAGCTTGTCCTGGGCGACTGTGACAAAAGGCTGCGGCAGCATGGCGATGCCGTTTGGTTTGTTGGCGAGCAGGGAGACGACCTCCGTGGGTTCACTTCGAAACTCGATGGTGACATCGGTATCAGGGTTCAGGCCGCTCTCGTTCAAGAGATACCGCAGGACATACTCCGGCGTGCTGCCTTGACCGGTGGCGTAGATGGTTTTCCCGCGCAGATCAGAAAGGGTTTGGATGCTGTCCCCGCCCTTTTCGACGATGGAGAGTACGCCGAGGGTGTTGACTGCCAGGACGCAAATCTCTCCCTTGGTGTTCTGATACAAAATGGCGGCTAAGTTTGCCGGGATGGCCGCCATGTCCAGTTCACCCTGTGAAAGCTTGGGCACCAGCTCCTCGGCGCCGGCTGCAAGCGTGAAGGTATAGGGCAGAGAACTTTTGCCGGTTTTGGCAGCGTCCATCATCTGCACCATGCCGATGGAGGTCGGGCCGGTGAGGCCGCCGATGCGGACGGTTTCGGGTACGGGCACCTGATCAGGCGCGCTCGGCGGTGTGTTTTCCGTGTTGCTCGCAACGCAGCCGACAAGTAAAGTCAGGGTAAGGGCCAGAAGCCAAAATGCAGTTCGTTTCATCTTTACACGTTCCTCTATTCTCTCTGTGATACAAAATAAATTGGGGTGGGAACGAATCCCACCCCAAAAGTACCGACTCAGCGGTTTAGGTTAAAGTCCTCGGTGGTCAGCTCATTATAAATCCCGCGTGGGATAAAGTGAGTATGTAAATACTCATGGGAAGCATGGCAACCCGGCTGACCCCACTCGGCATAAAAGGCTTGCAACGAGGGATTTTCATGAGACTTGCGCATGGCCTTGCCTTCATCTTCGCGATAGAGTGCGGCCATTCTGGCCTGTCTGGTTCCCTCGATGTCATGGGTGCGCGGCTGGCCGCCGCCGGTGATACAGCCGCCGGGGCAGGCCATGACCTCAATGAAGTGATACGGAGAAGTCCCGGCTGCGATTTGATCCATCAGGATTCTGGCGCCGGCCAGGCCGCTCGCGACGGCAATTTTGACCTCAAAGCCCTCGGCAGCGGACCATTCCGGCTTTACATTTTCCAGCTTGATCGTGGCTTCCTTGACCATCTCCAGGCCGACAATGGGAGAGACGTGGAGATTGGGGAAGGGCAGCTCGCGGCCGCAGATGATTTCATAAACGGTACGCAGCGCCGCCTCCATGACACCGCCTGTCAGGCCGAAGATATCCGCTGCACCGCTGGATTCGCCCAGCGGGGAATCAAACTTACCTTCCGGCAGGTGCAGGAAATTGGTGCCTGTTGCGCGGATCATATCGCCCAGCTCACGCGTGGTGAGCACGGCGTCGACATTACGCAGGCCGTTGTTGGCCATTTCATTGCGCGCGATTTCCGTTTTCTTGGCCGTACAGGGCATGACGGAAACCACATACATATCCTCGGGCTTTTTCCCGATTTTTTTGGCATAGTAATGCTTGATCACAGCGCCAAGCATGGTATGCGGCGATTTGCAGGTGGACAAGTGCGCCAAATGGTCTGGGTAGTGATTTTCAATGAACTTGACCCAGCCGGGGGAGCAGGAGGTGATCATAGGCAGCGTGACGGCTTCTCCTGCCAGGGAGGCTTTCAGCCGGGCCAGGAACTCTGTGCCTTCTTCCATGATGGTGAGGTCGGCGCCCCAGTTGGTATCAAAGACCGCATCAAAGCCGAGCAGCTGCAGGGCGGAGACCATTTTACCGGTTTGAGACGTACCGGGCTCCAAGCCGAAGCACTCGCCAATGCCGACACGCACCGCCGGTGCAGTCTGCACCACGGCGTATTTCTTGGGATCACCCAAAGCCTGCCAGACACGTTCTTTGTGGCTGGTTTCAGCCAGCGCACCCACCGGGCAGACATTGACGCATTGACCGCAATACGTACAGTTACTGGCGCCCAGGCGCATATTGGCGGCTGGGGCGACCGTCGTGCGGAAGCCGCGGCTCTGTGCATTGAGCACGGATACCTGCTGAATATCGTTGCAGACCGTAACGCAGCGCCGGCAGAGAATACATTTTGTGCTGTCACGCAGGATGGATTCGGAGAAATCGGGTGTACCCGGATTGGTTTCGCCGGCATAGGGATCGCTGAGCACGCCGAGTTCTCGGCCCATAGCCTGCAGGTCGCAATCCTGGTTGCGGATACAGGACAGGCAGTTCTTATTATGGTCGGAAATCATCAGTTGATACAAGGTTTTGCGGGCGCGCCGCACGCGGTCGGAATGGGTGTAGATCTCCATACCCTCCTGCGCTTCCACAATACAGGACGCCTGCAAGTTTTTGGCACCAGTCTGCTCAACGACGCAGATGCGACAAGTACCAAAACGGTGAACATCCTTTAAATGGCAAAGAGTGGGGATGTGAAAGTCATTGGCGCGGGCGGCCTCTAAGATGGTACTGCCTTGCGTAGTTTGGCAGGGGCGCCCGTTGATGGTCAGGTTGATGATACTCATTCTAAGATAGCCTCCCTCTTGGTGGGATTGATCGCGCCAATGCGGCAAGCATCATAGCAGGCGCGGCAGCTGACACAGAGATTGGGGTCGATCACGTGAACCTCTTTTCTCTCACCGGTGATGGCATACGCCGGGCAGTGACGGGCGCAGAGCGTACAGCCGATACAGAGGGAGGGATCAATCTCGAATGTGGTCAGTGCTTTACAGCTCCCGGCGGGGCAGCGCTGATCTAAGATATGGGCGTCAAATTCATCGCGGAAGTAACGAATGGTGGAGAGGATGGGGTTCGGGGCAGTTTGTCCCAGGCCGCACATGGCGGTGTCTCTGACAACTTGGCCCACTTCGACAAGGCGATCGACGTCATCCTCGCGGCCCTTTCCGCGCGTGATGCGGTTGAGGATTTCCAACATGCGTTTGGTGCCGATGCGGCAGGCCACGCACTTGCCGCAGGACTCGTCCTGCACAAAGTCCATAAAAAAGCGCGCGGTGTCGACCATACAGGTGTCGCGGCTCATGGCAATCAGGCCGCCGGACCCCATGATGGCGCCCTTTTGCATCAAATCCGCATAGTCCATCGAGACGTCCAGGTCATCGGCGGTGATACAGCCGCCGGACGGACCGCCGACCTGCGCTGCTTTAAACGCCTTACCGCCGATGAGGCCGCCGCCAATGTCAAAAATGATTTTGCGCAGCGGCATACCAATGGGGACTTCGATGATACCGGCATTGACAATGTCACCGGCAAGGGCAAAGACCTTGGTGCCGGGCGCGGTTGGCGTGCCGTACTTGGTATAGGCGCCTGCGCCGCGTTGGACAATATACGGAATATTGGCCAGGGTTTCCACATTGTTGATGATGGTGGGCATACCAAACAGGCCGGCCTGGAAGGGAAGCGGGGGTTTTTGGCGCGGCTCACCGCGGTGGCCTTCAATGGATTCCATGAGTGCGGTTTCTTCACCGCAGACGAAGGCGCCCGCGCCGATGCGGATTTCCAAGTCGAAGGAAAAGTCGGTGCCAAACAATTGCTTGCCCAAAAGGCCCGCAGCACGGGCCTGGTCGATCGCGGCGCTCAGGCGATTCACGGCGATGGGGTATTCCGCGCGGATATACACATAACCGTGGCTTGCGCCGATGGCGTAAGCGGCCAGGATGATGCCCTCGATCAGTTTATGCGGCGTGCCTTCAATGATGGAGCGATCCATGAATGCGCCCGGATCGCCTTCGTCGGCGTTGCAGACGATGTACTTTTGAGCGCCAACGGCATCGCGGCCAGCCTGCCACTTGACACCGGCGGGGAAACCGCCGCCGCCGCGGCCACGCAGGGTGGAGTCCTTCACTTCGTCGATGACCTGCTGGGGTGACATTTCGGTCAAAGCCTTGTGTAAGGTTTTGTAGCCGTCCATGGCGATGTAGGCATCCAGCCGACTGTAATCAATGACGCCACAACCATCCAGGGCGATACGCACTTGGTTTTTATAAAACGGGATCTCGTCAATGACGGGGATGTACTGTTTATTGATCGGATCGCGATAGCACCATTTTTCTGCCACTTTATGCTCCAAAAAGTGAGTGGTAAGGATGGTGCGCAGGCTCTCCGGGGTTAAGTTGACATAAAAGATGCGTTCGGGCAGAATCAGCATGACCGGTCCCAGAGAACACAGACCGATGCAGCCGGTTTCCACCACTTTGACGCTGCGGTCGAGCTTCATCTCCTTTAGATCAAGAGACAGCTGCGCGCTGACCTTGGCGCAGCCGCAGGAGATACAGCCCGCACCGGCGCAGAGGAGAATTTGATGTTGATACTGCTCCAAGTCCGCGACATAGGCGGCCTTGATCGCAGTCAAGTCAGAAAGGCTTGTAATTTTAGTCAAAAAGACACCTCCTCATCAGTAGTTGGAAACGATGGAGCCCACAGCGCCCGGGGTTACCTGCTGATAGACATCGTCATCGACCATGATGGCAGGCGCCAAACCGCAAGCGCCGATGCAGCGCGCCACATCCAGGGTGAATTTCTTGTCGGCCGTGACGCCGCCGACTTTGACATACAGTCGGTCTTCAAAGGCCTCCACCAGCTTGGACGCACCGCGCACGTAGCAGGCTGTACCCATACAGATGTGGATGGTGTGCTTGCCGCGCTCCTCGGTTGAAAAGAAGGAGTAAAAGCCGACCACGCCGTATACCTTAGATAAAGGCAGCCCCATGCGTAGCGCGATGAACTTCTGGAGCTCTAAGGGAAGATACCCGTAGATCTCCTGGGCTGCGTGGAGGATCATGATCAAACTGCCCTCCTGATCCTTGTGTGCATCAATCACTGCGGCAATCTTGGCGTACTTTTCTGCATCCGTACTGCCGTGGTCACAGGCGCAAGTCAGGTTATCAAGACTCATTTTTATGCCTCCTTTTAAATGTATGCGATCGCTTTGACCGGACAAGTTGTCGATGGAAAGCATAAAAGCATGGCGAACCATCCAAGCATACGGCGACAAGGTGCGTGGCGGAATGTGGCGGAAAATGTCCTTGCTTCCTGTCACTTTCGGTCATTGCTGGTAAAACTGTCCGTTGAATATACTTTATAAATTGTACAACTTATGCACTTTGCTGTCAAGACTGGGGGCTTCCAACGCGAGCAGAATCTTTGGTGATTTTGCTGGAAATGGCGGAATCAAGGCCATAAAAAAAGAAAAAATAGGATGTTGGGTAGTCCTATGTTTTGAACTTATGTCGCTCCGCTTTGCTTGATGCCATGAGCGCGTAATATCCATATCAATTTCAATATGTTGCGTGAAACGAGACTTTGTGGGCAGGCTAAGAGTTAAGAAGCAGTTTTGGCGAAAAACTTTGACTTTGGAGACAAGAATTTGTATACTGAAATAGGTATATCAAGACTTCGAGACAAAGAAGGTGCGTCTGATGATTTTGGCGATTGATACAGGCAATTCCAGCACAATGGTCGGCCTCTATACGACAGCGGGCGAGCTGCAATTTTGTGCCACGCTCAAAACGGTGAAGGACAGCACCAGAGACCAGTGCGCTATGGATCTTTTGAATGTTTTTCGGCTCTACGATGCGGATATCAAGGCTGTTTCAGGCACGATCCTATCCAGCGTGGTGCCGCCCATGACAAAAAACTTGACCAGAGCAGTCAAATTCTTGACAGGAAAAGCGCCGATGGTGGTTGGTTCCGGCATCAAAACAGGGCTCAACATCATTGCAGAGGCGCATGGCCAGCTTGGCGCCGATATCGTGGCCTCCTCGGTTGCGGCGCTTCATAAGTACGAATCGCCCCTGATTCTGATTGATATGGGAACGGCGACAACCATGTCCGTCCTGCAAGGCAACACCTATGAAGGCTGTGTCATCATTCCTGGTCTGCGGGTGGGGGTGGAGGCGCTCTCCCAGCGCGCGGCGGAACTGCCGCATATTTCGCTGGAGCCGCCGCCTTCTGTTATGGGCCGCAATACCATTGACGCCATGCGTTCGGGCGTGCTATATGGCCACGCCGCCATGCTGGACAATATGATTTTACGCTTGGAGGAGGCCTCTCAAGCGGCTAAAACCGTGATTATGACAGGGGAGAATGGGCCGATTGTACGCAAGTACTGCAAGCGGGACATTATCTTTGATGCAAATTTGCTGATGGACGGGCTATATCTGCTTTATCAAAAAAACACACAAAAACAGCGTAAATAGACACGACTAAGTGGGCATATACGCTGCTTAATCATCATCCGCGGACTTTAGGCTGTGAGACTCGAGAAAAAATGAGTCGAAGATGAGCTGAAAAAAACGAAAGATTATTGGATTTGGACTTGCATTCTTGCAAGCAACGTCATATAATGTTTCAGATAAGTTTGTGGGAAAGATCGAGGAGGTCAGCGTATGAAAGCGTTGTCTGCTGTTGCGGAGGCTGTACAGGCGTCCACAACGATGGCCATTGATGCCATGTATAAAAAAATGCAGGCGGAAGGAATCCCTGTCATCGGGTTTGGCGCCGGCGAACCGGATTTTGATACGCCGGAACATATCAAAGAAGCCGGCATTCGCGCCATCCGTGAGAATAAAACAAGATACACGCAGACAGCCGGCATTCAAGAACTGCGCGAAGCAGTCTGTCATCGTCTGAAGGAGGATTGCGGCATCACCTATGCCCCGGCAGACATTGTGGTGAGCAGCGGTGCAAAGCATATTTTGTATGCCGCGCTGCGGACAGTAATCAATCCCGGAGACGAGGTCATCTTGCCAGCGCCCTATTGGGTGAGTTACTATGAGCTGATCAAAATGGTCGGCGCCGTCCCGGTGGTGATTGAAACAAACGCAGATGACTGCTTTAAAATGAATGAGCAGCAGTTGCGCCGCGCCATCACGCCGAAAACCAAAGCGTTGATCTTGAACAATCCAAGCAACCCAACGGGTATGATCTATGAGGAAGCGGCCCTGCGTAAACTCGCCAATGTTTGTGTAGAGGCAGATCTCTATATCATTGCCGATGAAATTTATTATGGACTCGTGTATGATCAAAAACCTTTTCGCAGTTTGGTCACGCTGGGGCAAGATGTGCGTGAACGCTGCATTTTGATCAATGGTGTTTCTAAGTCCTATGCGATGACCGGCTGGCGCATCGGGTATGCCGCCGCCCCGACGCACATTGCCAAAGTGATGGCCAACTACCTTAGCCATGCCACCTCTGCGCCGAGTTCTATTTCACAGTGGGCTGCGGTGGAGGCGCTGAGCGCCTCGCAGGACGGCATCGCCCAAATGCGCGACGCGTTTGAAGAACGCCGGGATTACATTTACAAACGGCTCAATCAAATTGACGGCGTGAGCTGTATCAAGCCGGAAGGCGCATTTTACGCCATGATGAACATTGATCGGCTTTTGGGTAAAACCTTGCACGGCGCGCTGATGCAAGATGCCGATGATTTTGCCCGTGTGTTCTTGGAGAAGGGGCTGGTGGCTGTGGTGCCATGCACGGGTTTTGGCGCGCCAAACTATGTGCGCTGGTCCTATGCAACATCCATGGACAATATTCGTGAGGGTTTGGATCGGTTGGAGCGTTTTCTTGCCGAGTGATGCGACTAGATCGTCAAAAAAAAGATGCAACGCGCCGCGGAAGATGGTTTCCGCGGCGCGTTATTGATGTATGAATGCGCAATCTCTGCACATCCTGATAGTTACATGTTCGTTGCCGTCAATGCCCATTGATCAGGAGGATGGATACAGATGAAAACAAGCTATGAAAGCCCGCTTTCCTCCCGCTATGCCAGCCGGGAGATGTTGTATCTTTTTTCGCCCGAAAAGAAATTCACCACCTGGCGCCGCCTTTGGATTGCACTGGCCCGCGCCGAAATGGAGCTCGGCCTGCCCATTTTTCAGGATCAAATCGAGGCGTTAGAGCGCGAAAAAAATAATATCAACTATGACTTTGCAGAACAAAAGGAAAAAGAACTGCGGCACGATGTCATGGCGCATATTCATGCCTATGGCGCCCTTTGCCCCGAGGCTATGCCGATATTGCATCTGGGCGCGACGAGCAGCTATGTGGGGGACAATACCGATATTATTATTTTACGCGAGGCGATGACGCTTTTGCGCGAAAAAATGCTGTCCATCCTGCGCCATTTGCGCCGATTTGCTTTGACGTATAAAGAGTTACCGACGCTTGGATTTACGCATTTTCAAGCCGCGCAACTGGTGACAGTAGGAAAGCGCGCCACACTTTGGATGCAAGACTTGCAAATGGACTTGCAAGAATTGGACTTTCGTTTGGAACATCTGGCGCTGTTGGGCTCAAAAGGAACCACCGGATCGCAGGCCAGTTTTTTGGCCCTATTTGACGGTAAGCATGACAAAGTGCTGGAGCTGGAGCGTAAGATTGCCCGGGAAATGGGGTTTACACGCGTGGTCCCGGTTTCCGGCCAGACGTATCCCAGAAAGGTGGATGCCGCCATGTTGGCGACGCTGTCCGGTATTGCGCAATCGGCACATAAATTTGCGTCGGATTTACGTCTTTTGTGTCACCTAAAAGAGATTGAGGAACCATTTGAGGAAAAACAAGTTGGATCTTCCGCTATGCCATACAAGCGGAATCCAGTGCGCAGCGAGCGTATCTGCGCCTTGGCGCGTTATGTGATGATCGACGCTGTGAATCCGGCCATGACCGCGGCCAACCAATGGTTTGAGCGCACACTGGATGATTCAGCCAACCGCCGCTTAGCAATATCTGAGGCTTTTTTGGCAACAGACGCTATCCTCAATCTCTATGACAACATGGCAGAGAACTTAATCGTGCATCCAAAAGTCATTGAACAGCATGTTTCCGAGGAACTGCCGTTTATGGCCACGGAAAATATCTTAATGGCAGGGGTGAAACGTGGCGGGAATCGGCAGGAACTCCACGAAAAACTGCGGCTTTACGCCTTGGCCGCCGGGGAACGGGTGAAGCAGGAGGGGCGGGCCAATGATTTGCTCTTGCGCATTGCAAATGATGCATCCTTTGGTCTCTCATTGGAGGAAATAACAGAGCAACTGCAAGCGTCCGCTTACATTGGACGCTGCCCGGAGCAGGTGCTTGCCTTCTTAGAAAATGAGATTGATCCGCTTTTGGCCGGTAACAATGATGATGATTTGGATTTGACGCTGCGGGTATGACATAATGGGGAAGTATGATCATAAAAAAAGATCGCCGGATGTGGTATCCGGCGATCTTTTCATTTGTTAACGATAAAAACTGTGGTCTGCAATGGTGGTGATATAGGTCTTACTGCGAGATGCCCAGGAGTTCAAACCAACGCGGTTAAAAAACAGGCTGTCTCCAGCTTCGCGCGCACCATCTAATACCAGTTTGGCAGCGACAATGCTTTCTTCGCTTGGCGCATTATAGATGCTGCCGTTTTGTACGGGCGAGAATTGGATGCCCGAGAAGATGACATCATGAATGGTATTGGGGAACTTGGGGCTCTCCACACGGTTCATGATCACGGTGCCAACGGCGATCTTGCCCTTCAGGGGCTGGTTTCTGCTCTCTGCTGTAATGATGCGGGAGAGCCAATAAAGGTCATCGTAGTTATAATGAGAGTTGCCGGAGACCAAAGGTGCGCCCGAAGTGGTTACGGCGATATCTTTGGTCATAACGTCCCAGTTTGTGCTTGCGCCCAAGGCATTGCCCAGGGTACGGATTGGGGCCATAATGGAACCGTCTTGCGAGAGAATGCCGCTGGGGACATAGAGATAACGGTCATTGACCACCATGTAAGGATTGCCCGGCCGCGCGGTTATGGAAAAGTTCTTTCCGGTGGCCAGCAGCTGACCGTTTTCCCAAGTGACTTTGGCCGAGGGATCCAGGGCTTCCACTATACTACGAATGGAAACATAGGTGCTGTCGCTTATCGTGGTTGTTTCAGCATTTTGCAGGGAAACACCGTTGACAAAAAGCTGAGGCCCGATGGGTTGCGGTGTGGGGGTGGATTGGGTGATTTCGTTGACGGGTATGGGATCACAAGTGGCATCAAGAAAGAGGGAAGCCGAGAGTGTTTTCTCGATATTAGTACTGGTCTCTTTCTCAACGGCAACTGTGTTTGAGCTGTTGGCGCTATTATTTTCTTCTGTTAAGATCGGAGTGTTTTCTGGCTGATTGCTTGAAAAGCTGTCTGTATAGGCAGCTAAAACATTCATACAGAGTGCTGTCAACAAAACTGCTCCAACCAGCACACCAAGTAGTCGTTTTCGCATGATTGTATACGCCTCCTGTTTCTGGTCTTTAACTTTTGTAACCCTATTGTAACGCATCCGCACGCAAAAAGCAAGCATAATTTTTCTGCGAGTGGATTATTGTCGAAAGATAAGACTCGAAAAAGGGGGCAAATACACGCTTTTCGACAAAAAACTACACGTTATTTATATTAAGGCTAAAAATTATTGGCGGAAAGACTTATGTAAGAGGAAAAATATTCTCTAAGTGTAGTTGCGACAGCACATAAGAAGCACTATGTTTTTGTTACTGTTTAAATTTGAAAAAGAATGGCATGTTTACTATAATATTTTATGAGAGCCGTGTGGCTTGCTTGAGACAGGGTGGCTTGCCAAAAAGGATATGTTGAAAAAAGTTCTCGAAAATGCGTGGAAAGGCTTGACAAGGGGATAAAAAGGTGGTAGTCTACTTTAGCTGTCAGGCGG
>CAYVNT010000002.1:0-304066 GCA_964453275.1 uncultured Ruminiclostridium sp.
GACCTCCACCGTGGTTTTGCTCCCAAAGCCAATGGCTTCCAGTAAGCTGGCCTGCACCTCGAGTAGATTATGGATACCGACTAAAACTTCCAGCTCATCCTCGTCGGGCAGCTCCACGCTCTCCCCTTCCACCAGACGCAAGTAAGCTGCGCCTTGCTCCATCAGCAGCCGCAGCAGCCAATGGATGTTATACAGATTCGTGGTAAAATCCTCGGCTGCGCCAAAGATACCGCCCATCTGATCCAGAGATCCGTACTTTTCATCTACTGCCCGTGCGGCCCTCACCGAAAAATTCAGCGGATAAGCTTTTCCTGCCAGTGTCACGTATTGAATGCGCTCCATTGTTCTCTCCTTACGCCTTTGCGGTCACGGTGGCGATACCGGCCTTTTTCGCTTTATTGCCCGCGTCGACCTCCACAAGCAGCAGTTTGTGCCCTGTGGTTGCGGCAATGTCCGCAGCGCCGTCCCATGCGGTGTAGCCTGTGCTGCACAAGGCGTCATAAGCGGGCAGGGTGGCGCTGCTCACAGCAGTCTTGTACTTATAGCTGTTGCCTGCATTCTTTACCGGAGTGACTGTCAGCTTCGTCTCTCCCACAGCTGCACCGGCTGCGCTTACAAGCGATAATTCACCAAGCGCATCACCGCTGATCTGCAAGACCATTTTAATGTAAGCCTCTGCCTGTGCCTCGCTATCAAAGGTCGCCTCGCGTTTCCACATGTGCTTGGCGCTGTCATCACGCATGATCGTTGCCTCGATGGACGGCGTCTGCCACTCGATGCTCTCGCCCTGCGTGGTGGCCGCGTCCTCTGGAATGCCAAACATGATCTTGGTAAAGACCACCGCGCGCCACTTATCCACGTTGTCCTTCTTTTTCTTGATGATGCAGCCGAAGCCGAGGTTAGGCGCAACTGTGTCGTCATCGTAAATCAGCTCGGTCACTTCCTCGCCATTTACGGTGATTTTGCCCTCCTTCACGCCGAGGATTACTTTACTGCTCTCCTGTGAGATGTCATCCACGCCCACCGTCAAGGTGCCACCCGCAAAGGATTTATCGCTTTCTGCCACGCCATTGTCTGCATACAGGTTATTGTTATCGCCCGTCTCAATGCTCGCCGAAATTTCAGTGGCCTTCGCTAAGCGCACACCACCCGTATAGGTGACCGTCCCATCACCGTTATCGCTGTACTTTGCCACATAAGGCTTAGAAACACCAATACTTGCCATACTTTTCTACCTCCCAGTTATCTCATTCGTTTCTGAATTTCTTCATCAATGACTCTGCCCATCAACTGTTGGGCCGCTTGCCTTGTTCTGCTGACCGCCGGGCCGACAAAGGGCCGTGCGGTTATATTGCTTGTGCCGGACTCCAGGGCACGCGCCTTCAACTGGTTCGGCGTGCCCTGTGCGTCATAACCGTCAAAGCCAATTCTTGCATTCCAGTTGCCATATAGATCTTGCAGGATAGGCGTGATGCCGAGCGAGTCAGACAACGCGCCCGAGGATTTCCCCGAAAGAACGCCTTCCAAGTTGCTTCTGACGGCATCGGCGATCAGCCCCGCTGCCTCGTAGATTGCCCGCTTGGCAATCTCATCGCTACCGCTTTGCAGGGCAGAGAGTTTGAGCGAATATTCCTCGCCCGCTTTAAACGTCATGCGTGCCATCAGACCATCTCCCATCGCCATGTATAGTGGGTGTACCCGGTGTCCTGCTCCTGTTGAATGCTGTTCAATTGCCAAGCAATTTCCGCTTCGGTGAGTGCGCTTTGAATCCGCGCCACATGTGGGTCTGCTTCCTGCCTGGTGAAATAATGCACGGCTCCCGTCAGCACTTGCACCAGGCAGCGATTGTCCCCGCTGAGCGCACGGCCGGCGCCGTCCTCTGCCCATACGATGTATTGCTCTCCCTTTTCGTAGGCGTGATAGTGTCCCACGTTGGGTATCACGCGCAGCAGGGCTTCTTTCAGCTTTTCAAACGCCATCATACTGTTCCCACCTGCCAATCTCAAGATCCATGCTGGGCGGCGTGACATCCTTGATATACTGCACCCGTTCGACCCGGTACCGTCTCCCATTGAATACCACCATGTCACCGGCGCAAACCGTCTCATGCCGCTGCATGCGAAGGACACGCTCCGGTTTTACCTGTTGCTGCATGGCCTGGTAGTAACGGCTGATGCCCACGGTCCTTTCCTCGAAACGCAGGCGCAGCTTGAAGGCCAGACCTTCCTTCGGCGTGTCGCCCGGACTGGCCACATTCTTGACTGCATAAACATCCACAAGGCCATCATTGTATGTCTGTTGCCGCATGTCTGCGCACCTCCTCGTCCAGCTGAAGGGCCAGAAGTTCATGCAAATAGTTGGGCTGGAATTCATTGAGTGCGTGCGCGCGGGCATAGCGCACATAGTCAAACAACAGCGCGCGCGGCGCGCCATCGACATGGTAATCGAGCGGCGCGCCCGCCATACGGTCTAAGTAGCGCTGCCCGCGCGCCAGGATACCAGAGAGCTTTTCGTCTCCCTCCGGGTCATCCCAGGTGATATCAAGGTACAGGCGCAGCTGTACAAGCAATTCGTCAGCCATCGCCCCTCACCTTAGGCCTTTTCCTTGGTCTCTACCGTGCCTCTGACCTCATCCACAACAACATGCTGCACCGTGGGCTTTAGATTCGAGATATCCGCATACACAAAGGCCGTGTTGTCCAAGGGTTCACCATGTCCATACAGCTTCACAAGATACACGCGCTCATCTTCTAAAAAGCGGTACTCGTCAGAGCATTCGATCTTGCCGCTCTTCGCCGTACCAATGCCCATGAAGTATCTGTCACCCAGGCCAAGGATCGCCCGTCCTTCCGGCACCTGCACCGACTGGATCACCGTGGTCGGAAACGGGAACACGTTGGACGCATAGGTTCCGTCAGCCGCGCGCACCGTGGTGGCGGGCATGATCTTAGTCAGGTAGTCATTCGGGTTTACAATCATCAAAACCCCATCCACCGTCCGAAAGTGGCCGTTAGGTGTCACGGCCATACCGGAGAGCAGATCGCCGTAACTTACCGGGTCAAGACTGGTCAAGGCAACCGTATTCTTCAAGGGGTATACTCCGCCTGTTACCGTCACGCCATCGCCCACCTTGCGGTTCATACCGATGGGCATGTCCTTACCGGTGCCATTGATGATGGCTTCCTCCAGTCCGAGATAGAGCGCTTCCTGCAAAATCTCGCGCACATAGCGATCAAGCCATACCGGGCCAAGATCAAGCATGGCCTTGGCTACCGGCATGAACGCGGACAGCTTGTTCTGGCCCATGGGCACCTTTTTAAAGCCGCCGGCCAGCTCCTTGACAATGTCGTCGGTGAGGGCAGACCAGGTCGCCAACTGCTTCGTGCCGGTGTTCACAATAACCTCGATCAGGCCGGAGGTATTCTGGAAGCCGATGCAATCCAGCAGCGGGTGGGCGTCTTTCATATCCTCAAATACCCAGTCGATTGTCGTTTTTGGTAGCACCACATCCAGCTCCGTGAGCGCCTGTTTCGGATTGGCTGAACGCATCGCCTCGATGACGGCTTCATAATACTTGCCCTCTTCGCTTGTGAGCTGACGCACACCGCGCGCTGTCAAAATGTTGGCATCGGCGCGCTGCATAAATTCCTGGGCATCGCCAATGATCTGCTGCTGCACATGGTCGGCAAAGGCGGCAAACGCCTGGGCAAAACCTTCGTCGTCGCTGCCCTTGATGGCTTCTGCCATCTTCTGCATGATTTCGGTCTTTTCCTGCTTCATTAGGTCTTTATTCTTCATATGATCCTCCTTCAGCGCAAAAGCGCCTCTAAAAATTTTACGGTTTTGTTCTCTTGTCCGCCCGCATCACAATGTGCCATCAAGCCATCGAGTACATGTGCGGCAATCCTGGCTGCATAATCCTGTTCTAACGCTTGCCTTGACTGCGCAACCAGGCGCGCCATGACGGTCTCTTTTGCGCTGGCGGCGGGCCTGCCCGTGCTTTGCTGGGACTCTATGGCGGTCGCAAAGCCCATGCTTACCGCGTCCTGCGGGGGGATCCAGGTCTCATCGTCCAGCAGTTTTTCCAACTCCCCATCCGATACCGCCACCGCCGCACGGTAAATCTGCGCTGCGGTTTCGCTGATGGTCTCCAGGTCTGCCGCCGCCTTACGCAATTCTTCGGCATTCCCGCTGGCGCATGTCCACGCATTGTGGACCATCAGAAGGCTGGCCTGCCCCATCAGGCGTTCCTCGCCTGCCATAAACACCAAGGAGGCCGCCGAACAAGCAAAGCCGTCGCAATGCGTGACAATCTTGGCGCCGTGGCGCTTTAGTGCGCTGTAAATGGCCAAAGCCTCTGCCACCTCGCCGCCATAGGAATTGATGTAAACGTGTATCGTATCCGCCCTTATGTCAGTAATTTTCTGCGAGAGCAGATAGGCCGACACATCACTCTCCAACCACGGCCACGATGTAATATCCCCATAGATCGTGATGCTTGCTTCTGTGCCGTCTTGTATCAGAGCATAATACTGTTTCATTCTTTCACCTCCTTTACTGATTCTGTCACCGGATCCTCCGTCTGCGCGGCTCTCAACAAGTCCTGTACCGTCTCGTAGTTCTTGGTCATGACATGCTGATATGCCCACGGCGCATCTATGACCGCTTCGCCGACCAGCGCGCGGATGTCGTTGACGCAGAACGCGCCGGAGGAAATCAGCTTGTCAATGGCCGTGGATACGCCGAGCAGGTCGACATGCTTGACGCATTTCGTATCAAGCTTCACATATGTGCCATCTAAAACCGCCTTGCCGCAGCGCTTACGGTTGATCTCTTCCGTCAATACGTCCGCCAAGGGATCGAGGCAAAAGGTCAAGAATTGGTCAAGCGCATCAGAAATCCCCTGTACATCGCCCCGCAACAGCGGCGGAGGGATGCCAAAGGCTTTGGCCATAAAGTCCGACACATCATCAATCATCGCGCGGATATCCCGCGTTCCCTCGTTTGCATAGGTCTTTGTGCCAAGATCGGTATAGGCCATGCCCTTCCAAAGTGGCAGCACAGCATGTTCAGCGGCGGCAAAGCCCTTAAACCCGTTGTTGCGCAGTTCTTCATATGTTCTTTGAAAAACTTCATCTCCGGCGGCCATCGTGTCCAAGGAGAGGATGCCCTTTGTCCCGCGAGATTTCTGGTAACTTTTCATGCCATAATCGAGCAGCTTTCGATACGCCTCATACAGCCCATTGACAACAGGCCGCATCGCCCGCTCGTGCAGTGTAAAGTAAAGCACCTCAGACTGCGCAAAGCTTCGCCCAAAACAGAAATCGCCCACCGTCACTTGGGAAAATACATCCTCATAGAGCGCATAAGGCTTTTTGGAAAAGCTATCCGCCACCAGCAGCTGGCCGCTTTGCTCTATGACTAACACTTCGTTGTGGCGATAAAGTTGGGCAATTAACTTATGCAAAAAGGCGCTGCTGCTCTGGTTGCAGTTCGGTTCAATATTCCAGAGGTAATATTCATCCCCCTTCGTTTCTTCCCCTTTGAAAAAGGTTTTCATTTCGCACTTGCTCACGGCGTTGGCCACCACATGCACGCATGACCAAAAGGCAAGCTCTCGGACATAGAGATCGGCGGAGATCCCAAAAAAATCCTCCGCAGTCAGCGTCTCCGCCCCGACTTGTGCCTTGTCTCCGCCAAGCTTCTCCAGCAGCCAGCGTTTGAAATTCAGTCCCAATCATTCACCCCCTAACCGGTAATCACACTAAGATCCGGCAAACTGCCATAGTCCACTGCCCCAAGGACATCCTCGACTACCATCGAGGCAACCAACGCCATGAACGGATCTGTCTTGCGGCTCTTTGCCTCGATCTTTGCGTAATAAAAATTGCCCGTATCTGTGCCCTCTTTACGGCCAGACCGGACAAGTTTTGTGTTATTTGTCGCCCATCTGAGCGGCGGATTGTTGTCCCAGGTAAACAGCTTGCGATTAAAGCAGCTGTCAATCACGGGCTGCACCTTCATGATATCGGACGGCCGCACGAGGTAGACATTTTTATAGTCCTTTGCATCAAAGCCAATCCTTCGCAGCGCTTGTCTCATCAAACCGTAGCGGAAGTTATCCAAGGCGATTATTTTCACATGATACCGCGTGGCCATCTCCGCAATATAGTCCACCAGTGCATCAACGGGAATCTCCACATCCTGCACCACCGTTACCAACTCGTCTCTTGCCCACTCACGCCACGGCGCCTTGATGCGCGGCAGATCCAAAGATCTCTCACAAAGCCAGTAGTGCCCGAAATCAAAGCGCTGCTCTCCTTTGCGAAAGTGGAAATTGACCGCCGCCCAGTCCTGCACCGAAGCGAAGTCAATGCCAACGGTGCAATCCCAGCCGTCCAAGTCCGGCAGCGGCTTGTTCGTTGCGGCAATGTTCTCCCAGTCTGTCACGGCAATCTCTTTATCGCTCTGCGGAATGTTCATGCGCTTGGTCATAAAGGCTGGCAGCTGTGCCGGGCGGCGCTTCCATTCGGCGTACTCCTTGCGGATCTCTTCCATGAGATCAGGGCGATAGGGCAAAGACGGGTTTGCCATCTGCCAGTTTTCCGGGTCATGCACCTCGTCTTTGGTGTTGAGCTTGCAAATGAACGGCAGCAAGCCGTGATCAGGTTCGCCATGCCGCAAAATATCATTGGCGCTCTCTAAAAGATCATCCAGCGGCCCGTCTCGCACATCGCCATTCGTGGTGAAATAAGTGCGGCGCGGGTGTCTCTTCTTACCCAGGCCCGTGGTAAACACATTGATGTTGGCGTAATTTTCGTACTGGTGAATCTCGTTGAACACGCAAACACCGGAGCGCAGGCCGTCCTTTCCCTTGGGACTGTTGGTGCGTCCTTTCATGACTGACTTTGTCGCCAGTCCTGTGACCTGTTCTTTTGTCCAGTAAAAGTGCCGCTTGAGCTTCTTGTTGTGCGCCGGCGTTTCCAAGGCTTCAATCACATCGAATACCGGTCGCATGGCTTGTTCTTCGTTGTTTGCGCAGATATCCACATCATAACCCTTGATGGCGTTATAGGGGGACATGAGGCACAGGGACTCCCAAGCAATTGTCCCGTCCTTTCCTGCACCTCGCCCAATGAAGGCCAAAGCATCCGGCCAGCGCGGCATGCCGTCAGCGCGATATGTACACAAATGCAGCGCAACAAAAAAGGCTTGCCAGGGGAAAACCTGTTCAAAGGGGAAATAAGCAGCCAATGAGAGATAATGCTCCAGTTGCGTCCCATCTGTTTGGATATCCTCCTGCTCGAAGCAGCGTCGCACATGTTGAATAAGCAAGTGCTGATCTTCGCAGGCGCGGATGTCTCCCTGTTCTACCATCTCCATATAGTGAAGAATATGCGGATTGATTTTAGAGGGCACCGCCATCACCATCCGCCTGCGCAGGTTTGATGCCGAGTTCTGAAAGCAGCTTGAGCATCTGTGCATTGATACGCACCAGGTCGCCAACCGAATCGTTCTTTTTGACACCGCTTACACCCATAACTGTGACACCACGCTCCCGAATGTCTGCAATGAGCATGGTTTTGGTGTCCCACATCCCCATATAGTCGTCGACCAGATCTGTGTAATACTTTCCGACTGTGCAGTTCCTTTCCAGCTGGTCCAGCAGATCGCCGCGAATGTCGTCCCGCCATTTTTCGTCTTTCGTCTTTCTCACCCATCTCACCTCCTCACATGCGCGAGCCGCTCTCCCTTGTCTGTAACCCATGCGAGTCAAGACAAGTCCTGTTAATTCCCGTTTTTTTCGACCGGGGGGTGCCCTTACCATTGCTCTACGGTCAAAGATGACTTGACATGTTTGCGCCTGTGCCCATGCTCCGCCTCGTGACAATCGTGGCATAGGCTGATCAGATTACGCTGCGTCCTGCCTTCCTCATCTTGGTACCACTTGGACAGAGCCAAATCTGGACACTTACGGACATAGCGCACATGATGTACCGTGCTTGCCCTCGTGTACTTGCCGCGTTGCTTACAATGCTGGCACTCGAAGTGATCATACTCTAAAACCGATCGGCGCAAATGCAGCCAATCAGCGGAAGTGTAGAACACATGTAAGCGCCCCGCTCGAATACACTCCAGCAAATGTACGGGCACTATCTTTCCTCCTTGTTCATGTCCACCACCTCCTTTCATGGCAACAAAAAAGCCGCCGCTTGGGTGTCCCATATCAGCCAGATTGTTATGCCTTACATTGTTCCGCTGTCCATGCTTAGACTCAGACGCGCCTTCGCAGCGGCAAAGTATTGCTCATCTTGCTCAATCCCCACGAAAGCTCTGCCCGTGTTGACACAAGCCACACCTGTAGATCCTGACCCCATAAAGCAATCTAAAACAGTTCCGTCCTCGTCGCTGCTGACGCGGATCAATCGCTCCAGCAACGCAACCGGTTTCTGACATGGGTGCAAACGATTTTTGTTTGGGACAGGCGGGAGATGCCAAATATTGCAGTGCATTGCGTCAACATGGTGTATATTCCGATTGACTCTGCTTGCTTCCTTTAGCGTCACGTAGCACTCTTTCAATTCGGTGTATGACTTGCTAAACCCAAGCGGCATGTACACCGACTCCCAAACCATCTGTGATGGTATGGCAAACTGTGATTTCCGAAAGTAATGCTTCAGCATATGCGGCCGCTTCCTGGTTACCTTCGTGTAAAAACTGGCGATTGCCTGGTCACTTAACTGCAGACGATCTTTTTCGCTTTCTGCCCATGCAATCAATGCTTCGTAGTTGTTCGGCGTGGTTTCAATCCTTTCGATGCTTGTACGCGTACCATCCTTCCATGTTGGCTGCGTTGTTTTGAAAAAATGCAGGCAATATTCGCAAACATTAAACCAAGATCGCAATGCCGTTTTGCTGCATGCTCTGCGGTTTTTCCAAGATTGCGCCCGGTAGCTGTTCCCTTTGTCCCAAATGCAGAAACTTTTTAAGGTCAAGTCTGTTTGTTCTCGGATGGCGCACAGCAACTGAGCAATTTGTTTCATGTCATTATGCCAAAAATAAAGGACTCCGTTTGGCTTAAGCAGCCGTTCGCATTCTTTTAGCCACAATAAACTCCACTCGACATATCCTTCTATTTTATCCCACTTTGCTATCCCGATATTATATGGTGGATCCGTTAACACGAGATCCACGCTTTCGCTAGGTAGCGCTTTCATGACTGCCAGACAGTCTCCTTGGTGCAATTCCATTTCATTACCTCGATTTCTCAGCCCCTTCATGAATAAACCGCCAAAGGCAAAAGCCTTCAGCGGTCTTCGAAATTCCTTGACTATATCACCTTACCACACTCATACCGAACAAAGCGAACAACTTAGCATGTGCTTAAAAAACGGTTATGTGCCATCCTCACACTATCCTCCGTATTCCCGCCCCCCACATGCGCGGCCACCTGAACCCAAGTCATGCCATTGATGTAACGCAGGGCCAGGATCTGCCGCATGAAACTATCGTCCAATTCCGCAATGTAACGGTTGAGACGGTTGTATTCAATGATCAGTTGCTGGTTCTTCAGGCGGATCAGCTCCTCTGTTTCGGCGATCAAAATGGCATAGGACTCCAACCCACGCCCAGGAGACGGCGCATGTGGCAGACCGGTGATCCGCGCTGCGCCGCCTGCCGCTGCCGTGCGCAATTCCTCCAGCCGCCTCTTGTTCTCTTCTATTTCCCGGTTGAGCCAATAAAGCTGCGACAGTTCTTTTTTTGTCAAGTGATCGCCTCCACTCAGTCCAGATTTGCAACCCACGTTAGCTGTTCATAGCCAGCTGCTCGGGTGTGATCTCCCGCACGAATTTGACTCTGAACGCAGTTTGTGGCCTCATAAGAAAAAACTTTCTATTCAATGGCGTTTGTCTATGATATACTTCACCAAAAGTGAGGCGATATTATGAGTCATTTCATTCCTGTAAAATACGGCCACTGCACTTACCCCGAGGGCATATCACCACAAATCAACGAGGTAGCCGCACATTTTGGTAAAAACAGAATCCGCGTGGATGCTCCATATAGCCTACACACCGAGTACAGCGCCGGAACAAGAAAACCTTCTCCACTCACACAGAGATTCCCTGCCATCTGTGAAAGCTATGAGCGTGGTATCCCGTTGCTGTGGACATCCGAGGCTTGGGCCTGTGCCTTCGCGGCATTTGTGCAGACTCTTTGCCAAGGGGTGCCTCCCGCTGTACTTGAAATCCACCCTCCCTATCAACAGAACTGCGATTGGGCCCAGTTTTTTCAACGCTTTGCCGTTTTTGAGACTAATATTCGCCAATGGGCACCAGAAACATCTATCGTTCTTGAAAACCGTACCGGGAATATCCTTGGGAAGCGCTTTTTATTATCCACTTACAAAAGCTTTCTGACCTTTTCCGGTCTGTTAGATAGCTCTGGTGCTAACCTTCATATTGCTTTTGACGTCCCACAGCTTTTCACGGCACATGGTCTGTTAAACACACCTGAGAAAATCCCTCTCTTGTTGGAACATTTGAAAGCAGTGCGCCATCATATCTGCAGTGTTCATATCTGGGGAAGCAACCCAAAAGCTCACTGGGGAGATCTCAACACGATGTTTCAAGGAGATCAGGAAATCAAGCGCGCCTATCTTGCGGCTCTATTTGACCTGTTTGACGACGGCGTGCCCCGCTATCTTGTGCCTGAAGTCAACAGCAAACAGGCGGATTTTCTTTCCATTGTGCATGATCTTCTTCAAACGGGATTCCTTTTCTCATAGCGGTTTAGTCCCATCCTCTGCCTCCGTCGACCATGTACAGCCGCCCCCGCCCTTTTTCCGGTTTGTACGCTCGACCTCTATGTACTCGTTAAGCCCCGGCAGCCGTCCCGGGATGATCAGCTGGTGCGTCATGGCGCCTCACCGCTCTCACCCAGCAGCTTGTCCAGTCGAGACAAATCCTTCTGCGCCCGTTCGGCAGATACTTGCCCAGTTGGCAAGGCATGTCGTCCACTGTGCGGCGTTTGCTTTCCAAAACCCTTCTGCCATCTATCCCACTTTTCCGCGTTTCGGCAAGCCGCTTTCCAGTCTTTCATGGGGGTCTTGCCAACCAGCCAGCCCTTGGACGCATAGAAGTCAATGAACTCCTGCGGATCAACCGGGCTGTGGCGTTGCGCCACATAGGACGCAACCTCCGCGGTGGTGGGTGGAACAAAGCGCGACGCCTTTTTCGCGCGCGGCGTCTCACAATCTTTTTCTCCTTTGCCTTTGTCTTTGTCTTCTCCTTCTCCTTTTCCTTGGGGGGCGTTCGGGGGGCGTTCGCTAGCGTTCGCCCCCGTTCGCTTTGCGCCCAGCGCACCATTTTTCCGATTGTTGGCGCATTTCTCCGCATAACCTTTGTTGTCTCGGTCTATCTGTGAGCGCAGGGCCGGAAAGACAAACTGCTCATTGCCGGTCAGATCTGGCGAAGTTCCTGTCTTACTATACTGGAGGCAAGCGCTAAACAGCCGCCCACGTTCGGCATCATCCAAGCGTTCCATCGCCTCTAAAAAACTGTGATAGGCACAAAAATACTCTCTTGCCATGCCTGCACCGCCTTAATACGGCAGATCATCATCGTCAGAAGCTACCGCACCAACCTCCCTGTCACCCAATGAGCCGGACAGTGTTTTTTGCTTGCAACAGTCAGCACAGGCACCACCTGGTGAAAAGCCCTGCTGCACAAGCCGAACCTGGCGCACGTTCCACTTCTTTCCCATTGACGATTCCCGCCTTTGTGTGCTACACTTTAAGTAGCGTAATCTTATGTTTTTTTCTCTTGCCGCCCTGGGTGTCCTACCACCTGGGGCGGCTCTTTTTATCCCTATGTAGCCCTTCAAATCCGCACCACCCATACCAATAAACCAAACACCAGTGCAACCGTCGCCGCTGCGATGCAGACCCGGATCATCTGCCGATACCTGCGCGCCCGCTCGCGCCTCGCCTCCTTGTGCCGGCGGTTCACCAGCACCAGGGGCGCCAGTTCCTCTTGTGTGTATAGGCCTAGCCTGTCCCCGTGGTAAATTGTCCCGATCTTTTCCATTGGGTTTCCCTCCTTCAAGTCTTTATGTCTTTGTAATACAGTCGCGAGTCACAGCGATCTTTTTTTGTTTGGATTGGCGTGCTGCGAGCCATGTGGCATACTCAGCAGCGATCACAGGATCCTCAAAGGCCGCTCGCACGGCTGCCAGCACCGGTCGAGCCAGAATCGTCAGGCGCTCCGCTGGTATGTCCTGCGGAACAATTTCAACACGCTGACAGTCACAGCGTTCTCCGTTGTCAAGATGTGCTCCGCACTGCGGACAGACCGAATACTTTTTCATGGTTATTTTTCTCACCCTTTCATATCTTCTTTGTTGTCGTCTAAGGCATTACAGCCGTCTATGTATTCCTTGAATTTGGCGGCCAGTATCTTTGAAATTTCATCCGTGGCCTTTTCTTCTCTGGTTGTGCGCCCTCTCGCATTCACCGGCAGTTCTTTGTAAATGGGAGTAGCCGGTAAAAAATTGCCGTCAGGTGAACGTAGTGCCATAAAACCAACTTGCACAAGCGCCATACAGCCACCTCCTAACTCGCGCCATCCTGCGCGCCAGATATGCCATGGTTTTCACCTCTTCGTGTATTATGTTCTGCCTGATCCTTCTTGCCTACGTTCCTCGCCCGTGATAGGTTGTGGTCGAAAGGAGGCGAAACCCATGTACCCAGATTTCGACGAATTTGTTAAACATCTCGAGGAAACAGGTTACTCCGCGTTTGAAGATCTCAAAATGGCGGATATTACTGTTATAGAAAAGCTTACGCCTGAGAGTGTCGAGGCCTTCATGAACCACTTTGCTGAAATGATTATCACATACTCCGCTGGATACTCTACCATTCTTCTTCGTGCTTATCACGAATGGCTTCAAGAGAACTCTTAACTATTTCTTTCCCATCAAGCCTTAACTTCAAAGTTGCAGGCTTGCCATCCTGCCGCTCTTGTATCGCAAGTACAAGGGCGGCAATTTCTTTTACCTCTCCTTCAAGGATTACATTCATAAGATTCCTCCTTAAGCACTGTCCTGGCCAGTGTCAGACGGTTTATCATCAAAGTACCTCCAAAAAATATCTAAACACAGTGAGTTGATGGTCTTACCTTGGTATTCAGAAAGATCCGCTAGTTTTTCATACAGCGAAGTTGGCACAGATAAGCCAAGTCGTTTCTTTTGTTGCGTCACCTTTTCGTCACCTCCTAATCTCATTATAGCAGTGCGTCACTTTTGCGTCAAGTAAAACTTTGACGAATTTATTATGCTATAATGACGCCATAATGACACAAGGAGGATTTGTTATGTCTTCTAACCTACCACGTTATACACTCCGCATCCCTCAAGAGTACTTGGACAAAATTAGATATATAGCTGAGGAAGAGGGACGATCAGCTAATCGCGAAATTGAGCTAATGATTAAACGCCGCATCAATGACTATGAGCAGGAGCGAGGCGTAATCGAACTGTCAGATTCCTGAAAAAACAAATTTATTATGTAGAGCATTGTTTGATTCACGTTTGTCCCCCGCCTTACCGCTTCCTCACGAAGAAGTTTGTCAAGCTCTTCTGTTGCCCTCACCGTGAGGCGGATTGTTGTTTGTTCGCGCATGGGTTGCCTCCTAACTCGCGTTATCCTGGCCGGGGTCGGTAGAGGCACAATAAGAAACACTAGCATTTTGTTCAAATAGTAAATCAGGCGCGATATCTGGGAAAAATTCATGTCGAATGGTCTTCACTTCTGGCCAAGTAAACGGAGTTCGCCCATTCAATTTGTTGTTTAGTGCCTTGTCACACACTCCAATGCTTTGCGCTATAGTTTTCTTTGCAATTTTGTGTTTTGCCATTTCTCCAATAAGTACTGGGTATAGAACCATAAGATCACCTCCCTTTCTGTTCCGTTTGCGGGACTTTCAACATTAGTATAATCCCGTAAAGTAGACTTGTCAATAGATATTTAAAAGTAAAGTGCCGAAAAAGGAATTATTTTTCTTGACTTTTGATGAGAGCCCATATACAATTAGACTCAGAGGTGGACACAATGGAAACTGGTGACTTAATATCTTTCTATCGGAAACAAGCTGGGCTCACTATTGATGAACTGAGCGAAAAATCATGCGTTCCAAAGGGTACATTAAACAAAATAATTGCTGGCGTAACCAAGGCACCAACGCTGGACAACATGAAATCCATTGCGCGTGCTCTTGGTAAAACTCTTGAGGATTTTGACGATGCTCCAAGGGGCGCAAGAAACCCAACGCTTCCTGCCGACGCAATGAAAATAGCGAATGATTATAGCGCACTTGACGAACATGGAAAGCATTTGACACGTATCGTAATAGATGCCGAAAGTAGCCGGATGAAATCTGAAAAGACGGCCACGGCACCTACCGATGAACATGCAATGGATCAAGCCAAGAACGTGATTTTTATTTTGCACAACTCCGAAAAGGCCTCTGCCGGCAAAGGCTTCTACTTGGACGGTCATGAGCAGATGGACAAATGGCTGGTCGAGCTGAACGAGTTGACGCGGCAGGCAGACTTCTGCGTGGATATCCAAGGGGACAGCATGGAGCCGCGCTTTGCCGACGGCGACACCGTGCTTGTGCGTGCGCAGCCATCCGTCAACGTTGGAGAGATCGGCCTGTTTGCCGTCGATGGCGCAGGTTATATCAAGCGCCAGCGAGCTGATTTTTTAGAATCCATCAATGAACGCTATGATGACATACCACTTGATACCAACATGACAATCAAATGCTTTGGCAGAGTAATCGGAATCTTAGAAGACGAGTGGATTGTGGAAAAGTAAACTAAGCTATGTATCCGGGGCATATGCCCCGGTCAATCAAAGAGAAAAGAGATCCTCGACCGTACAGACCAAGGCGCGGGCCAACAAGAGAGCAATATCCACACCTGGCGTACGCTTGCCTGTTTCAATCTCTGAGATTGTGCTACGCGGTACGTTGGCCCGCTCGGCCAATTCGTCTTGCGACAACCCCAATTCACTCCGACGGTCTTTGACTTTGTTTTGCATTTCTCGCAATTACCATACCTAAAATTACTTGTCAATATATGTCGATCGTTGTCATGTCTGATATCAGACATTTTAAGATATATTGACTGTTCGGCTAGTATGTGTAAAAGGCATGATTTTAGTGTTTGCAAAAAACTGAGCCTACTGGTAGTAAAAAACTGTGATCCCGCCGTCGGAGGACGGTAAAAATATAAGAAAGAAGGAATGGAAGATGCGCAAACTATTTGCACTGCTTGTAGCATGCATACTGCTCTCAACTCTTGCCGCATGTAGCGGTGGGACTGCTGGCAAGCAAGCAGACGGTGGCCCGCCCCCTGCAAAAGAACAGCAAAAAGAGGCTGTGCCACAGCAACCAACCTATGAAACCGCGGAAGACTATCTTACCGCACTGAAAGAAGATGGTTGTCCAATTGGCGAGATCCATGTGTGGACAGAAGAAACAGACCCAAATGGGAAGCTTGGCAGGCCGAATCAATATACATTTAAGGCAGATTTTACCGACACAACAATGGATAACACAAACATGCTAACACCTGTCGATGAGTATGGCTTGCCCGGTGGAACAATAGAAGTGTTTAAAAATAAAGAAGACTGTACAGCAAGATATGACTATTTGAAAAAAATGAGTGATCCAAGTATGGGGGCTTTTGGGGTAAACCAATATATGTATAAAAGCGACTACGCCTTATTAAGAGTCTCATATGATGTAACCCCATCAAATGCGACTGTTTACGAAAGCGCCTTTGTTAAGATAACTGGACAGAAATAATGCCCTTCAAGTAAATAACAAAAACCGCCCCCAGTGCTACAACACCGAGGGCGGCTCATAAAAGGGTGATACGTTTGACCGCGCTATCACCCTTTTATTACATGACATGATGGGAGGACATTGCAATGGCGCACGCCGTAGCCCCCGTCTTTGACAACGATGTGGCCGATGTGATCATCTATTCTCGATACAGTTCCGCTGGCCAAAACGATCAGAGCATTGACGGGCAAATTGATGCTTGTAAAAAATACGCCGCCCAGCGTGGGTTTCGCGTTGTTGGTGAGTATATTGACAGGGCAATATCTGGAACGCATGCGGATAGCCGCCCGGAATTTCAGCGCATGATTCGTGACAGCAAAAAGGGTGCGTTTCAATATGTGTTGGTTTGGAAGCTGGATCGCTTTGCCAGGAACAGGTATGATAGTGCTATTTATAAAACTGAGCTAAAGAAGCACGGCGTCCGCGTGCTTTCTGTTACCGAAGGGATAGACGAGGGCAACGACAGCATTATATTGGAGGCTGTGCTGGAGGCTATGGCAGAAGAGTACAGCCGCCAGCTGTCTCAAAATGTGCGGCGAGGTCTACATCAAAATGCGGAGAAGCAACTGTCTCTTGGTGGCTATGCTCCGCTCGGTTATCGAGTCGAAAACAAACGGCTTGTAGTGGATCAAAAAGAGGCTGAAATCGTTAAATTTGTGTTCCAGGCTTATGCCGATGGCATGACAAAAACCGAGATAGCAAAAGAGTGCAATCGTCGTGGCTGGCGCACCAGACTTGGAAAACCCTTCACGGTTAACAGCTTTTCTGTCATGCTGAAAAACCAAACATATGTTGGTACATACACCTTTAAGGACGAAATCGCCATAGAGGACGCCATTCCTCCTATTGTTAAACGTGATGTATTTGATAAAGTGAGTTCTCTGCTAGCGCGCAATAGGCGAGCCCCAGGTCGTGTGAAAGCGAAGGAGGAATATCAACTCCAAGGGAAATTGTTCTGTGGCTATTGCGGAGCACCAATGGTCGGAGAGTCTGGTCGAGGACGCCGTGGCGTCAACTATCATTATTACGCATGTGGTACCCGCAAAAAACTTCACACATGCCAAAAGAAAAACGAAAAAAAGGATTTTCTTGAATGGTATGTAGTTGAACAGATTACAACTCACGTTTTGACCGAACAGCGGATCAGAGAAATTGCATCCGGCGTGGTGGCCGAATATAGCAGAAGTTTTGATGCAGCAGGTATCCGTTTGCTTGAAAAGAAAATTAAGTCGCTAGACAAAGAGATAGACGAGTTGGTAGATGCGCTGATCCGCACCAAAGCTGCGCCGGCAGTGACAAAAATAAATGAGCGCATTGAATTGCTTGCTGCGCAAAAAGAGGACTTAGACTTAGATCTGGCAAAGTTAAGGGTGGCTAGCCGGATCACCTTGACAGAATCAGAAATTGTGGATTGGCTGCAACAGTTCGTCCGCGGCGATCCGACAGATCTAACATTCCGACAGCGCGTCATTGATATTTTTGTGAATTCCATATATCTATACGATGACAAAGTGGTCATGTATTTTAACATTAAGGATGCCAGCCAGGTTTCATACATGGACATGCTAGAGGATTTAGAGGATTTGTGCGGTTCGGATTTGAATGGTTCTGCCGTACCAAAGAAGACAGACCTGTTTTGAACAAATGGGTCTGTCTTTCTTTATGCCAAAATGGAGCGCTGCGTTTGCAGGAAATACGCCGAAGAACATGGTTGAATACTTCCGCTTAAAAGTTAGGACGAAATCAATGCTGGCTTGCATTTATTTGGTGCTAACTTTTGTGTTATACTGGTGTCGGTTATTTTGGTTTGACGCTGATAGAACTTGCCTCGCAGAAAAAGGAGCAATGGACATGCACAGCGATACGTCTCGGGTGAGCGTTCAGAATAAGTGGAATCACATGTATGAATTGGCCCGTCAATATTATCAAGATCACGGCAACCTGCTCATTTCAAGCGATATGATTACGCCGTGTGGAAAACGCTTGGGACGCTGGATTGGCACACAGCGCATGGAGGCCAAGAAGAATACGCAGGCATTTACTGTGGAGAGGCGGAGCCTTCTTGAAAAAATCGGCATGGTATGGGATGTCAAGGAAAATGCCTGGCAGAAAATGTATTTGGCAGCATGTGTCTTTTACCACAGAGAGGGACACTTGCGGGTACCTGCGCAGCATGTGACCGCTGAAGGGGTGGTTCTTGGTGGATGGATTTCTGCGGGAAGGCAGCTTTATCAAAACCATTCTATGCCTGCGCATAGAGTTGCTTTGCTGACGCAGATAGGTATGGTTTGGAGCATAAAAAATGAGACTTTGAGCCGATGGGATGACTACTACGAGCAATGCCTGGCGTATCTTCAAAAGAACGGTGGCGCGCTTGTCCCTAAAAAACAGCGGGCAGCGGATGGCACTAGCCTCGGGGAGTGGTTCGTCCGGCAAAAATGTGCATACCGTGCCAACGAGCTCTCACCGGAACACAAACGAAAGATGGAACGGTTTGCGCCCGCCATTACGGCGCTGGAAGCACAGTGGTTGGCTTGGTATGCCTCAGCGGAGCAATTTTTTCAAAAAAACAAACATTTGAGTATCCCTCCCGGCACGCGCTGCGCCTGCGGTGATTTACATGCCTGGATCAATACCCAGCGTGTCCAGTATACCCGTGGACGTTTGGATGAGGAAAAAATCAATTTACTGGAGAAGCTTTGCATCGTTTGGCGTGTGCGGGACACTGGTTGGGAAACCTTGTTTCGACGGGCAGAGCAGTATTACCATACCCATGGGGATCTGATGGTGCCAAGGGATTATGAGGCGGATGGTGGACTATCTGCCTGGATATCCAATCAGCGCAAAGATCGCAGGCAAGGTCGATCCACGCTCACGACCCAACGCATCTCACGTTTGGATGCTATTGGAATGTGCTGGGAACCCTTTGAGGAAGTATGGGAGAAACAGTATACGCAGGCAAAGCAGTATTTTGAGCAAACAGGCCATCTGGTGGTGAAAAAAGATTTGGACTCTGCGCTTTGGCAATGGATACAACAGCAGAGGACGGCTAAAAAGAGCGGCTACCTGACAGCTAAGAGAGTGGAACGCTTGGATGCCATTGGCATGGTGTGGGGGGTATTCGAGCAGTCTTGGGAACGAATGTACGCTGCGGCCAAGGCTTATTACAAAATCCATGAGCAGTTGAATATACCGGCCAGCTATGTGACCACCGATGGCCTGCATTTAGGGCGCTGGATCAGCGGCCAACGGCGCAAATATCAATTGTTCTTGACAGTGGGCGACCCTACAATACAGCGTCGTTTTGAAAGGCTGAATCAAATCGGTATGATTTGGGACGCTTCAAAGCGCATCTACTTTACCTCTTTTCAGGAGCAGGCCATCATGTACTACGTCGGAAAAATCGAACCCAGCACTGTTAAAATGAATCTTTGGGAAGAAATTGGCATTGAAATTGATGTCTACCTGCCCGGACTGCGCGTTGGCATCGAGTATGACGGGTACTTTCATAAGGACAAAGAGAAAAGCGACATACAAAAAAATCAAATTTGTGAAGAGTACGGCATCCGTCTGCTGCGCATCCGAGAGCCCGGCCTGCCTCTGCTTTCGTTGGACAGCGCAATCTATTTTTTAAGCGACTTGTCACCTCAAACCCTGGACGAGGCGATTCGCTGGGTTTTCCGGATGCTGAATTTCCCTGATGCGAGGATTGATACTGAACGGGATCGGCCCGCCATTTTGGAGGCGTATCGAGATGTCAACGCACCTGCCTGGGACAGAATGTACGAGTCTGCTCATAGTTTTTTTGTCGAGCATGGCAGTCTGGATACCCGTGATTCATCCGGGGCGGAAATCAACGCCATGAGAAGGTGGCTTACCAAGCAGCGACGCTGTTATTATGATGGGCTGCTGACCACACGTCAGGAAAACAAGCTCATGAAGCTGCATTTTTTGGATGGCGCCATACCATTTGAGAAGACGCCGCGGGATGCTATGGATGCAAAGCAAAAGATATCGGACACGCTCCTGCTCTCGGAAAAACGCATACTGGAAAGTCAGAAAAAAGAGCGCGTGGCGCGGGCAAACTGGGAACGCGCTTATGCGTTGGCCGGCGCGTACTATGAGCGAAACGGGAATCTGCTTGTTCCGCGAAAATATATCGCCCCAGACGGCGCCGCCTTGGGCACTTGGATAAGCACGCAGCGGCGCCGATATCTGGCCGGTTCCCTCTCACCGCTGGAAATCCAGAAGCTAGAGACCATCATGATGGTGTGGGAGCCAAAGAAACAGTCGCTGCGCCAATGGATGTATGCCGCCGAGGAGTACCACAAAACGCACGGGCATATCAACGCACCGCTGGAATATGTCAACAAAAGAGGTCAGCATCTGGGCAGCTGGCTTTCCAACATGCGCACCAAATATAAAAAAGGTGATCTGGACAACAGTCTCATTGGCGCACTGGAGCGACTGGGTATACAGTGGTGTCCGTTGGAGGAACGATGGGAACGGATGTGCGCCCTCGCAGAAGAATTTTTTGCCAGACAAGGCCATCTGAACGTACCTGCGGATCTTCATGTCGCGGGAGAGGGGTCGCTTAGGGTCTGGCTCCAGCTGCAGCGGCAGAAGTATATGCAAAAGGATTATGCGTCAGGCTCGCTCACGGAGGAGCAAATCGCACGGCTGAATGCCATTGGCATGCTGTGGGAACCTTATCGTGAGAAATGGATGTGCAATTATGCGCTGGCACGGGCCTACTATCGGCAATACGGAGATCTGAACATAAAGGCAACTTACTGCACGCCTGATGGTAAAAAGCTGGGCATGTGGCTCGCCACCCAACGGCAGGCGTACCGTGGTAACCCCAATTATCATATGACCCAGGAACGGATCCGCCTTCTAAACGAGATAGGGATGGACTGGCGTACAGATACACCACCATGCACGGACGAAGGCTTAGTGCCCAACACACAGTAAGCGGTGTTTCAGACGATACAACAAGGCACCAAACTAAGTCCTCGTTGTTTTTTGAACCCTTTTTTATCATGCAAAGACTACAAATGATTGGTGGATGGCACAATGAAGCGTGAAGATTTGCGTGTGACCAAAACAACTAAAATGATAAAAGAGACCTTTCTCAAGCAAATTTGTGAAAAGCCTCTGCATAAACTCACGGTCACAGGTTTGGCGCGGGAAGCGCAGATCAATAAGGGAACGTTCTATCTGCATTTTGATGATTTGTATGACTTATACGAAAACGTACTGCAGGAAATTGTCTTAGCGATGGCAGATAAATTTGACCCTTATCCAAAGTTTTTCAGTGACCCGGAGGCGTTTGTGCGTGAATTTCTGTTCTCCCAAGTTGAGCCGCCCTCAAAAGAGGAATTGGCGATATTCAAGAAGGAGAACCTGTGCTTTTCGGCGCAATATCCTACCATGTTTGTGGATGCATTTCGCAACAAACTGTACCAGGCCGGGCCACTGCAACCCTGTCGTGAAAATGATGCAAAGCTGGAATATCTGATCAACGGCATGCTTGCCCTCTTAATTAAACCCGGATTGCTTCAAACCAATCAGCCGGAGGGCGATAGAGTGGCGATTCATTTTCTGGCAGGTAGCGTGCGTCAGCTGTTTCCGGCGTTGTACAACTGAATCGGTTGAAAACGCTTATTTCTTTGTGCCGGGCGCGACATATGCTTGCAGTTCGTCTGCTGTATAATACATTTGCTGGCCGGCATTGAATCGCACCAGGTACGTGTTGTCCTTTCCGTTGATGTACACCACGGTGCCGATCATAGGGATTTTACCGAAATAGACGGTCGCCAAATCGCCGATTTGATATGTATGCTTGTTCATCGTCAAAACTCCTTTCACTTGATAGACAGGCATCGCCAAGGCTGTCTCTACCGTGATCATAACAAGGCATTCTTTTAACTGCAATCGACAAAATCAGGCGAACAGATGTATAATCAACGCTTTTTTAATATTGTTCATTTGAAATGATGGAGTCACCCGCTAAACATGCTGATTTTCAATGGGTCGCAACCAGAAGTTGCGCAATTGTGTGTACAGAGTAGGTGGTATGCAACCACCCGGAAGGATACGATGGAGCTGTAGTCTAAAGCGACTTAAACTGTAAGGAGGAACATACTATGAGCGTATCGAAACAACTGATTCATTTAAGAACTGTCAAAGGGATTTCACAAGAAGAATTGGCCTCTTTGATGAATGTCACAAGACAGGCGGTATCCAAATGGGAGACAGATCAGACCTTGCCGGACAGTGAAAAGATTATCCGTTTGAGTGAAATCTTCGGCGTGACAACCGACTATTTACTAAAAGGCAAAGAGACAGACCCCATGGATATCTATTCTCAGCACCATTCAAAGATGGGAACCGACATGTCTGCTGAGGTAACAGAACGATTAGATCATGTACATCGCATGAGCACAGCCAAAAGAGCTTTCATTGGAGTTGGGGTTTTTCTCTTTGCTATGGCTGTAGTCACTGTTTTTATTCTATTGCTCAAATAAGTCTCTGTTTGGCTCAAACAAAGAAAGTTGCGTCACACGCAACGAAACAAAGCGCGCCAGGAAACCAATCCTGGCGCGCTTTGCTGATGATCTTTCAACTATTTCTGTGTTGGGTGTGATACCTTCTGTTTATTCAACGGTGACGGATTTGGCTAAGTTTTTGGGTTTATCTATATCGCAACCGTTTTCCTTGGCGACATAATAAGAAAACAGCTGCAGAGGGATGATCTCCGCCAGGGCATTAAAGATGGGCTCCGTGCGTGGGACGGCGATGACGTCGTCCGCTTCTTTAAAGATCTCGCGGTTACCTTCCAGCGCCACGCCGAGCACACAGGCGCCGCGCGCCTTTACTTCTTTGATGTTGCTCATCATCTTATCAAACAGACGCTCATGGCAGGCCAGGGCAATGACCAGTCTCCCCTCCTCAATCAGGGCGATGGTGCCGTGCTTGAGTTCACCCGCGGCATAGGCTTCCGAATGAATGTAGGAGATTTCCTTGAGCTTTAAGGAACCTTCCAGACAGGCGGCATAGTCATTATAGCGGCCGATGAAAAAGACATTGTCTTTTTTGTGGTATTGTGCAGCCAGGCTGGCGATGGCGGGGTTTAAGTCTATGGCGCGCTGCACCAGGCTGGGGAACTGACGAATGCATTCGATGAGCGCCGTATAACGGGCGTTGTCGATGCGGCCCAAGCGTTTGGCTAAGTAAACGGCCAGAAGATCCAAAACGGCAACCTGTGTGGTATAGCCCTTGGTGGTGGCCACGGCGATTTCCGGGCCCGCCCAGGTATAGATCACATGGTCGGAGAGTTTTGAGATGGTGCTGCCCACCACGTTGACGATGGAGAGGATTTTGGCGCCGCGTGCTTTACATTCTTTCATGGCTGCTATGGTGTCCGCTGTCTCGCCGGATTGCGATACCACGACGAGTAGGGTTCTGTCATCCACAAGCGGGTTGCGATAGCGCAGTTCGCTGGCCAGATCGACCTCAACGGGAATGCGGCAAAGCTCCTCAATGGCATACTTGCCTTGGCAACCGGCATAGTAGGCAGAGCCGCAGGCGGTGATGATCACTTTATTGATATGCTTTAGGTCCTCGTCGGAGAGCGTAAAGTCGTCCAGGACAATTTCACCATCTTGTATGCGCGGTTCAATGGTTGCCTTCAGGGCGTTGGGCTGCTCCATGATTTCTTTGAGCATGAAGTGCTCGTAGCCGCCCTTTTCCGCGGCTTCAATATCCCAGATGACCCGCGTGACGCTATGCTCAATGGCATTGCCCGTGCCGTCATAGACGGTGATGTCATCAGGGGTTAGCTCTGCGAACTGACCGTCCTCAAGATAAATGACATTTTTGGTGTGGGAGATCAGCGCGGTGACATCGGAGGCGAAATAATTTTCGCCAATGCCCACGCCGAGGATCAGCGGGCCGGTCTCACGCACGGCAAAAAGTCGATCGGGAAAGTCAGCACACATAACGCCAAGAGTATACGACCCTTCCAAACGGGAGACTGTTTTCATCACGGCCGTTTTCAGGTCGCCTGTATAGTAGTGGTCCAGCAGATGGGCGATGACTTCCGTATCGGTTTCGCTTTTAAATGTAAAGCCCTTTTCGCGCAGTTCTTCGCGCAGGATGGCATAGTTTTCAATGATGCCGTTGTGCACGATGGCAAAGGTATCATCCCGGCTCATATGCGGGTGGGCATTGAGATCGGTGGGCGCGCCGTGGGTGGCCCAGCGGGTGTGACCGATGCCGGCATGCCCGGGCAGATCCGCCCCATCGTTTGTTTTTTCCACCAGGTTCTTGATCACGCCGATGGTTTTAATCATTTGAATGCCATCAGGATTGGACACGGCAACGCCGGCAGAGTCATAGCCGCGGTACTCCAGTTTTTTCAGGCCGTCTATCAAAATAGGGGCCGCGCTTTGGCGACCGGTAAAACCAACAATTCCACACATGAATTTGTTTTCCTCCTATTGCTCGCGTGACTACGGTGACGAGTATACCTGCCGCCACCGGGCCGCGCATACGGTAGGGCGCCCGCGTAAGCTGGGATTGCCCTTTGATTGGCATAACTACCTTCCTATTTTCTCACAAATCAGAAAAATTTGCAATGCCTGCGCGCACATTTACTGATCAGATGAGGGCGATGACCTGCTTGTGAAACCGATAGGTGATTTGCCGAAAGAGGAATCTAAATTCAAAGCGCTTCCCGACATAACGCAGAAAAATGCGAGCCGTGCGTGCTTTTCCTGCGTTTTTGGTTGACAGATGCGGCGAGTGATTTTATAATCATACGAATAGCTGAATCAAGCGGGCGGCTCATAAACGCAGGTTTTGGATCAAACGATGAGGCGTTTTATCTTACGAGTCCGAAAGGGGATGTCGTTATGGGAAAATACACCAAGGAAGAAATCATTGGCATGGTGAACGAGCAGGGCGTCAACTTCATCAGAATGCAGTTTACCGACATTTTTGGTCATATGAAGAACCTGGCCATCTCCAGCTCTCAGATGGAAAAGGCATTGAGCAACAAGCTGACCATCGACGGCAGCTCCATTGAAGGCTTCACGCGGATTCATGAATCGGATCAGTACCTGCACCCCGATTTGGATACGTTTTCGCCCGTGGCCTGGAGCACAGGGCATGGTAAGATTGCGCGCATGTTCTGCGATGTTTATAATCCGGACGGCTCCCCCTTTGTCGGCGATCCGCGCCATGTGTTAAAGAAGGTGCTGGCGCGCGCCAAGAAAATGGGCTACTCCTTTAACGTGGGGCCTGAATGTGAATTCTTCCTCTTTCATTTGGATCAGGACGGGGCGCCGACGACCAAAACCCGTGATGTAGCGGGTTATTTTGAACTCGGCCCCACCGATCACGGTGAAGCCACCCGGCGCGAAGTCTGTCTGGCTCTGGAAGCTTTGGGCTTTGAGATCGAGGCCTCTCATCACGAATGTGCAGGCGGCCAGCATGAGATTGACTTCAAATATGCTGAGGCGCTGCACTCTGCGGATAATATCATGACCTTTAAGCAGACCGTGAAAGCCATCGCCCACCGCAATGGTCTGCATGCTACGTTCATGCCGAAACCAATCTACGGCGTGGCCGGTTCCGGTATGCACACCAATATGTCTTTGTTCAACGAAAAGGGCGAAAATATTTTTTATGATCCGAGTGATGAGAGAAAACTCTCCCGTCAGGCCTATAACTTCATTGCCGGTCTTTTAGAGCATATGAAAGCCATCACCGCTATCACCAATCCCCTGATCAATTCGTATAAGCGTCTGGTGCCCGGCTATGAGGCGCCCTGCTACCTGGCCTGGTCGGCCTCGAACCGCAGCGCGCTGATCCGTATTCCCGCCGCAAGAGGCCAGAGTACACGCGTGGAGCTGCGCTCCCCCGATCCGTCCTGCAACCCCTATCTCTCTCTGGCGGTCTGTTTGGCTGCCGGCCTCGATGGCATTGAACGCGACCTGATGCCGCCGGCGGAGATCACAGAGAACATCTATGACATGGACGAGGAGAGCCGCGCCGCCCACGGGATTGAAGATCTGCCAAACTCCCTGCATGCGGCGATCAAGGAGCTCAAGAAAGATCCCTTGATCATCGAAACCCTTGGCAATCATGTGTTTACGCAATATGTCTCCGGTAAAGAGCGTGAATGGCGGGAATACTGCACACGCGTGAGCAGCTGGGAAGTTGCCAACTATTTGGTCAAGTACTAAGCTGTCGCGTCAAAGGCCCTTCCCTGCGGAATAATCTGTTAAAAAATTTGAGAAAGTTCTTGCATGTGCCCGAAAAACATGATATAGTATTTATATAGTGAGTAGTAAACAAAGAGTGGGGCGCGCCCCGCTCTTTCTTTTATGCCGCATTTGGTTTGCCAACGTAAAACATAGAATCATCTACACAGGAATATACGAGAGACAAAGGAGGCGTGTTTCGTGTCAAAAGTGACTGAATTGACCGCCAATCTGGCCAAACCCATCATTGATGAGCTGGGCCTGTCCCTTTGGGACGTTGAATATGTAAAGGAAGCCGGCAGCTATTTTTTGCGCGTCTACATTGACAAAGAAACGGGCGTCTCCATTGATGACTGCGAAGCGGTCAGCCGTGCACTCTCTGACCTGCTGGATGAAGCCGATCCCATACAAGAGGCGTATACCTTTGAGGTCTCCTCTGCCGGGGCCGACCGCGTCCTGAAAACCCCGGCGCATTTTCAGGCCTTCCTGGGCGAAGCCGTGGATGTACGGCTGTACAAAGTCCAGCATGGATCGAAACAGCACACCGGCGTTTTATTGGCCTATCAAGAGGGGGATGTTTCGCTGCGCTGCGGCGAAGAAACACGCCTCTTTTCCAAGCAAGATATCGCACAGGTGCGACTGCACATCAGCTTTTAAGCAAACAGGTGGAAGGAGAATCGGTTTTCATGGCTAAAAAGGCTTCGAAAGCAGCAAAAAGCAATGAGCTGGACGGGAAAGAGTTTTTCGCTGCCATTTCCCTGATCGAAAAGGAAAAAGGCATCCCCAAGGCCTATATGTTGGATAAAATCACCCAGGCGCTGGTCTCCGCTTATAAACGGGATCATGAAGGGGTCAACGATAATGTATTTGTGGACGCCGATGAAGCGCGCGGTGAGGTCCGCATGTTTTTGAAAAAAGAAGTGGTGGAAACGGTTGATAATCCGGCAATGGAGCTATCACTCGAAGAAGCGCGCGCGACCCTGCCCACCGCGGAATTTGGCGATGTGATTCGTATGGAGATCAAGCCGCGCAATTTTGGCAGAATCGCCGCCCAGACAGCCCGCCAAGTCATCATCCAAGGCATGCGTGAGGCTGAACACAGCATGGTCTATGACGAGTTTACCTCCAAAGAACATGAGATGATGATGGGAACCGTTACGCGCGTGGATCCCCGCACCGGCGCAGTATCCATCCGTATCGGCAGCGGCTCAGAGGTGGTGGATTCCTATTTGTCCACAGCAGAGCAGGTGCGCGGTGAGGTCATTCGCGAAGGCGACCGCCTGAAAGTTTATGTTGTCGAAGTGCGGCGCACCAACCGTGGCCCGCAGATCCTGATCTCTCGTACCCATCCCGGCCTTGTCAAACGCCTGTTTGAGCTGGAGGTGCCGGAGATCTACGACGGCACGGTGGAGATTCGCTCCATTGCCCGTGAGGCGGGCAACCGGTCCAAGCTGGCTGTCTGGTCTGCAGATGAAAACGTGGATCCGATTGGCGCCTGTGTCGGCCCGAAAGGAGCCCGCGTCAACGCCGTGGTGGATGAACTGCGCAATGAAAAAATTGATATCATCAAATACAGCGATGATCCGGAGGAATTTGTGGCCGCGGCCCTCTCCCCTGCCGAAGTGATTTCCGTTCGGCCGCTGGAAGGCGAAAAGATCTGCCAGGTCATTGTGCCGGATCATCAGCTCTCGCTGGCCATCGGTAAAGAAGGACAGAACGCGCGTCTGGCCGCCAAATTGACCGGCTATAAAATTGACATTAAGCCCGAATCCGCGCTGGATGCGATCGCGCAAGAGGAAGATACGCAGGTCGCCGAGGAAGCTTTTGTGGAAGAAGCAGCGCTGACAGATCACGAGATTGCAGCGGAGGATCTCCTCGATGAGGATACCGCCGCCTTTGAGGAATAAGACGTAGAAAGAGGTGACGCAAGTGCCCAAGAAGATACCCCAGCGCCAGTGTATGGGGTGCCGGGAGATGAAGCAAAAGCGGGAGCTTCTCCGCGTGGTGCGTTCTCCGGAAGGAGACATTTCCTTGGATTTCAACGGAAAAAAACCGGGGCGCGGCGCCTACCTTTGCACAAATGTACAATGCTTGAAGCGCATCCGCAAATCAAAGGCACTGGAGCGGGCCTTTTCTTCGCCCATTCCCGATGCCGTTTATGATGCCCTGGAAGCACAATTGGAAGGAGGCGATGGCCTTGGATAGTACACAGGCCTTTTTGGGATTGATCAAAAAGGCGGGGAAACTTGAGGTCGGCGAGGAGCCTGTGGGGGCTTCCTGCCGCGCGCACAAGGCCCAGCTCATCCTGATCGCGCAAGATGCGGCGCACAATTCCGTGCGGCGCGCCCAGCACTTTGCTGATTTAGCACGCAGCCCGATGGTTGCGGTCCCCTTGGATAAAGATCAGCTCGGTCAAGCGATTGGCCGTCCGCCCTGCTCGATGATCGCTGTCACGGATATTGGTTTTGCCGCTGCGCTGATCAAAAAGCTATCGGTGCAAAATCCGGCCATTGACCCCTCGCTCTGTGAGCGTTTAGCTGCAAAATCATCCAAAACCCTGCAGCGGCGCAAAGAAAAACGTGCCCATGAAAAGAACCTGCTGCGCGGTAAGAAAAGACAAGTATCCCGTGCGGGAGAGAAGAAAGCGGAAAAATAATAGTGTCCCTATCTCGGCGGATTCCGTTTGGTCTGCCGATCGATTATACGGAGGTGGCTTATTTGAGTTTGATGAAATACCGAGTCCATGAAGTGGCCAAGGACCTTGGCTTGCAGTCGAAGGATATTGCCCAGATCCTGACGACCTATGCAACTGCACCCAAAAACCACATGCAGGTTCTGGAAGATCATGAGCTGTCAGTGATCTTTGAATACCTGACGCAGCATCACCAGGTGGATGACTTGGAGGCAATTTTTGCAGCGGCCAGCGAAAAGAAGGCGGAGGCTCCTGCAGCGCCCGTCAAACCGAGTAAGGAACCGACTCCGCCGCAGGCGCAAAAGCAACAGGGCAATCGCCCGCCGGAAACGAAGTCGCCCCTCTCCCCTGCCAACAACAGACAAGAGCGCGACAGAAAGCCAGCGCCGCCCGTGTCGCAAGCAGGCGCAGGCAACAATGCGCCGACAAACAGCGGCAATGCCCCCATAGTTGGGGACAAGGCGACATCGCGCGTGCCGGAGAAAAAGATTGTCGATACCCGCAAAGCGGGCAATGTCAACCTGGAGCGTTACGACGAGCGTCTGGAGAACCTGGCGCCGGATCGTGCCGATAAGATGCAGGTTGGCAAGCAAAAGATCCAGAACCGAAACAATCAGCGCAAGGGTCCGAGCTTTGGCAACAAGCGCCGCCAGGAAGAGCAGGAGAAGATCCGCCGCCTGCAATTAGAGATTGCGAAGAAAACGCCGCTGACTGTCAAGATTCCAGATGAAATCAGCGTGGGCGAATTGGCTTCCCGCATGAAAAAGACTGGCACGGAAGTTGTCAAACAGCTCATGAAAATGGGCATCATGGCCTCCCTGCCTGAAATCATTGACCATGATACCGCCGCTCTGGTGGCCATGGAGCTGGGCTGTAAGGTCGAGCGTGAAATCGTGGTCACCATTGAAGAACGCCTCATCGACACCGCCGAGGATAAGGAAGAGGATCTGCAGGCACGCGCGCCCGTTGTGGTTGTGATGGGTCACGTTGACCACGGCAAGACCTCCCTGCTCGATAAAATCCGCAGCGCCAACGTCGTCGAAGGCGAAGCCGGCGGCATCACGCAGCATATCGGCGCCTATCAGGTCGAGATCAAAGGCACCCCCATCACCTTCCTCGATACGCCCGGCCATGAGGCGTTTACCGCCATGCGTGCCCGTGGCGCGATGGTGACGGATATCGCCATCTTAGTGGTCGCCGCGGACGATGGCATTATGCCCCAGACCATCGAATCCATCAACCACGCCAGAGCCGCAGAAATTCCCATCATCGTCGCCGTGAACAAGATGGATAAACCGTCGGCTAACCCCGACCGCATCAAGCAGCAGCTGACGGAATATAATCTCGTATCCGAGGAATGGGGCGGCGATACCATCATCTGTCCCATTTCGGCCAAAACCGGGGACGGACTGCCGCACCTTTTGGAGATGGTGGCCCTGACCGCGGAAGTGCAGGAGCTGCGCGCGAACCCCCATCGCTCCGCGCATGGCGTTGTGATTGAAGCGCGTTTGGATAAAGGACGCGGTCCGGTGGCAACCCTGTTGGTGCAAAAAGGCACTCTGCATCAGGGTGACACCATCATCGCCGGCACAGCCGTTGGCCGTGTGCGCGCCATGGCGGATGCCCGCGGTCATAAGATTTTGGCTGCCGGCCCCTCTGTCCCGGTGGAGATCATCGGTATGAGCGAGGTGCCTGGCGCGGGTGACGAGTTCCACGCCGTGGACGATGAGCGTATGGCGCGCGAACTGGCCGAACAGCGCAAGCATGAAAACAAAACTTCGGGTAGCAGCGCTGTGCAGAAGGTCACCCTGGAGGACCTGTTCTCCCAGATTCAGTTGGGTGAGCTGAAGGATCTGAATATCATTGTCAAGGCCGATGTGCAAGGCTCTGCCGAGGCACTGCGTGCCTCGCTGGAGAAACTCACCAATGAGGAAGTGCGCCTGCGCGTGATTCACTGTGCCGTCGGCGCGATCAATGAATCCGATGTCATGCTGGCATCCACCTCAAACGCCATTATCGTCGGCTTTAACGTACGTCCTGATGTCAACGCCAGGGATTCCGCCGCACGCATGAAGGTGGATATGCGCATGTACCGTGTCATCTATGACTGCATTGACGAGATGGAAGCTGCCATGAAGGGCATGTTGACGCCCAAGTTCAAAGAGGTTGCTTTGGGCAGCGTGGAAGTGCGTGAGGTGTATAAGATCACCGGCGCGGGTATCATTGCCGGCTGCTATGTCACCGAGGGTAAGGTCAGCCGCCATGCACAGCTGCGTCTGGTCCGTGACGGCATTGTCATCCATGAAGGTGCAGTGGCTTCCCTGCGCCGCTTCAAGGATGACGTGAAGGAAGTGGCCCAGGGTTACGAGTGTGGCGTCAGCATTGATAAGTATAGCGATTTGAAGGTTGGCGATGTGATCGAAGCCTTTGTGATGGAGCAGATCCAAGCTTAAGTTTTTAGGAAACTGCTTCCCCTGTATCACCAGCAAGCCGGAGGCGCCATTTGGGGTCTCCGGCTTTTCCCAAATAGAAACAAGCGATATGGCCGCGGCATGTTTTGCCCTGCGGCACAGGAGGAACTATGGCAAATAACCGAATTGGTCGCATCAATGAAGAAATCCAGCGCGAATTGTCGAACTTGATTCGTAGCCTCAAGGATCCGCGCGTGCATGGCTTAGTTTCCATCACAGCGGTGGAGGCAACGCCCGATTTGCGCTATGCAAAAATCCATGTCAGCGTGCTCGATCGCGGGGACATCACAGAGGTGCTCAAGGGTCTCAAGTCCGCGGCAGGTTATCTGCGGCGGGAGCTTGGCCATGCGCTCTCTTTGCGTTATACACCGGAGCTGATGTTCGTGCGTGACGATTCGATCGACCAGGGAACGCATATTTTGAAGCTGCTCAACGATTTGGATAAGCAATAAAGGAGAGAATGCTATGGATTATCGCCAAGCTGCCGATTTGCTGCGCCAACAGGATCGTATACTACTACTCACCCACCGCCGTCCCGATGGTGATACCGTTGGCAGCGCGGCTGCGCTCTGCCTCGGTCTGCGCCGCTTGGGTAAGACGGCGTATATTCTGGCAAATGAGGAGGCACACGGCCTCTTGTTGCCTTATCTGGAAGGCCTGATCGCCCCGGAGGACTATGCGTTTACCTTCGTTGTGACGATGGACACAGCAGCGTTGGATCTGTTTCCGGATAACGCCGCTGCCTTGCGGACGCGTGTGGATTTGGCCATCGACCACCATAGTTCCAACAGCGGTTATGCCAAAGAAAGCTGTGTGGATACCTCTTGCGCCGCCTGTGGCGAACTGGTCTATGATATCCTGAAGGAACTGGGGGAAATCACGCCAGAGATGGCAAAACTGCTCTATGTCGCCATTGCCACAGATACCGGTTGCTTTGTGTTTTCCAATACAACGGCCGAAACCCACCGCATTGTGGCCGAGCTGATGGGTATTGGCTGCGATCACCAGTGGGTCAATAAACGCCATTTCCGCACGAAGTCTTTAGCGCGCCTGCAGCTGGAAGCGCAGCTGACGCGTGATATGCTGCTCTTGGATGATGGACGCACGGTTCTGGCCGCCATCACCCTGGAGATGATTCACCAATTGCAGGCTACCGAGGATGACCTGGACAATATCTCCTCCTATTTGGAGCATGTGAGCGGTGTGGAAAATGCGGTGACGCTACGCGAGCTGTGCCCGGGTGAATATAAAATATCCCTGCGTACGGGCGGTAAACTAAATGCCTCCAATGTCTGCGCTCTCTTTGGCGGCGGGGGTCACCCCGCTGCGGCCGGATGCAGCATTTTAGGCAGTTTGGACGAGGCCAAGCGCGCCATTGTGGCAGCCATTGCACAGGTGCAACGGGAAAGCGCCTAATCCCAGAAGGAAAAGAGCAGGAGAGCAATCATCATGGCAAGCGGAATTATGTTGTTGGATAAACCGGCAGACTGGACATCGCATGATGTGGTGGCCAAGCTGCGGGGCATATTAAAAGAGCGGCGCATCGGGCACGCGGGCACCTTGGACCCGATGGCCACCGGTCTACTTACGGTCTTTGTCGGGCGGGCCACGCGCGCGGTGGAATTTGCGACGGAGGGTCAAAAGGAGTATATTGCCGGTCTGCGCCTTGGTGTAGTGACGAATACGCAGGATATCACAGGGACCGTTTTGTCACAAAGGGATGTGGCACTGGGTTGCGCTGATCTGGAGCAGGTCCTCCCTACTTTCCGGGGCGAGCTGATGCAGGTCCCCCCTATGTTTTCCGCCATAAAGAAACAGGGAAAAAAACTCTATGAGCTGGCGCGCGCCGGCCAGGAGGTGGAACGCGCACCACGCCAGGTCACCATTGATGCGTTGACCATCTTAGAGCAGCGCAGTCCATCGGAATTTGTGTTGCGCGTCCGCTGCTCAAAAGGCACCTACGTGCGGACGCTCTGTCATGATATTGGCGCGGCATTGGGTGTGGGAGGCTGCTTATCCTCTCTGCGCCGGACAGAGGCGGCTGGATTTCGCGTGGAGCAGGCGCATACGCTGCCGGAATTAATGGAAAACGATAACCCGCGGCAGTTCCTTTTGCCGGTGGATGCGTACTTTTCTGACCTGCCCACTTTGACCGTCGGTGAAGCCGAGGAGCGCTGCATAAGAAACGGTATGGAATTCGGCCATTCGGCGCAAAATGGTTTGTATCGTGTGTATAATCACAAACAGGATTTCTTGATGTTAGGTCGCGTGAGCGAGCAGACACTCAAGACAGTAAAAAGCTTTTTCGAGGTGTCATGAATTGGAACAGAAAAAACGTGTGATCGCTTTGGGGTTTTTTGACGGAGTGCATGTGGGGCACAGCGCCCTGATGAAGCAAACAACGAAACGGGCTATGGAACTGCATGCTGTCCCGTCTGCGTTTACCTTTGACCCCCATCCCCAGAGTGTGATCTTTGATAAACCGCTTGCCCTCTTGACCTCGCCGGAGGATCGTGCGGATCTGATGCGGCGGTACTACGGCATAGAGGATGTCATTGTGACCCCCTTTACCTCGGAACGCATGAAGCAGCCCTGGGACAGCTTTGTCCGAGACACCTTGGTCGGGGAGCTGCATGCGGTCCATCTGGTGGCGGGACATGATTATCATTTTGGTTATAAGGGTGAGGGCAATCCGGCGCGCTTAAAAGCCATTTGCCAAGAACTCGGGATCGGACTGGATATCATTGAAAAGGTGGAACGAGACGGCATCACCGTGTCCTCGACCTACATCCGCACCCTGGTGGCACAGGGAGAGATTGCGCGAGCCAATGAGTTTTTGGGCCACCCCTATACCTTGAGCGATACCGTTTCGCACGGTAAAAAACTGGGCTCCACACTGGGCTTTCCCACGGTGAATTTAAAGCTGAAGCCCAATGTGCTGCCGCCGGCGCTTGGCGTCTATGCCACCCGCGTCTGGTTGGAAAACGGCGAGAGTCATATTGCTGTAACCAATGTCGGCAGACGTCCGACGGTAGATGACGGCGAGATGCTGACGGTGGAGGGTTTCATTCTGGACTTCTCCGGCGACCTCTATGGCCAGACCATTCGCATGGAGTTCTTTGACTTCATACGGCCCGAACAAAAGTTTCCTTCCCTGGAAGCGCTGCGGGAGGAGATCATGCGCAATGCCCAGCAGACCAGAGACTTTTTTGCCTCACAGAAAAACTGAACATAAAAACCTCCACGTTGCCCTGCTGATCACAGGACGCCGTGGAGGCTTTTTTTGTTTAAGGAAACACAGCCGGAACAAATTCGGATAGGCTTTGCAAGTAGAGATCGGCACAGACACGCAGAGATTCTTCCTGCGCGGCGCTCATGGTATCATACACCGCCGCGACGGGAAAGCCGGCGGCCTTGGCGCTTTTCACCCCGTGCAGGGCATCTTCCAGCACCCAAGTATTTGGCCTGTCCCCGCCCAAGGCGGTACAGGCCTGCAAGTAAATGTCGGGTTTATCCTTGCCGCAGCCGACCTCGCTACAAGTGAAGATCGCCTGAAAATATGAAAAGATATTGGTGTGGCGCAGCGCATCTTCGATGAGCGGACGATCGGTGGCGGTGGCCAATGCCATGGGGATGCCCTGCTGTTTTAAGAACAGGAGCAGCTCGCGTGCGCCGGGTTTGAGCGTGACTTCGTGACGGTAAAAATCCCAGATGGTCTTATGGATACCCTCCAAAATTTCCTCCGTCGTCTGCGCGAGTTGATAATGGGTTTTGAGGTGCTGAATGCTATCTTGGATGGACATGGCAAACAGGCGGGCGCCGAGCGTTGGCTCCGCTTGTACGCCGATGGTGTTCAGATATCTCTCCCCTGCGCTCATCCACATCGCGGTGGAATCCAACAGCGTGCCGTCGGCATCAAAAATCACGCCCTGTATCATCCTGTTTCTCCCTTGTTGCCGGCTGTCAGTTTACTCTTTTCTGCCTGCTCCAGCAGTTCCTGCGCACTGCGCAGCATCACGTCCGACAGATGACTGCCACCGGTGAGACGGGCGAGCTCCGCGATGCGATCTGCCCGGGATAAGAGCATGACGTCGGTATGTGTGCGCTGCTGACGCTCCGCCTTTTGCACGGAAAAATGCCAATCAGCCATGGCGGCGATTTGGGCCAAATGCGTGACGCAGAGAAGCTGCCGATGGCTGGCGAGCCGCCCCATCTTCTGCGCGACCTTTTCGGCCGCACGTCCACTGATTCCGGCGTCCACTTCATCGAAGATCAGCGTGGTGATGGGGTCGTTTTCCGCCAGGACGTTCTTCAGTGCGAGCATGATCCGAGACAATTCGCCGCCTGATGCCACCTTTGCAATGGGCTTTTGATCTTCTCCCACGTTGGCGGACATGAGAAAGCGCACATCATCCATGCCGGTTTGGTCCATGGGCAAAGCGCCTGTCTTGGCTGTGATTTCCGCGGAAAAGCGGACTTTTGGCATGTCGAGTTGCGAGAGCTCGGTCTCTATTTTTTCGCGCAGGGTTTCGCCTGCTTTTTGACGGGCCAAGGTGAGCAGACCGGCCTTTTCTTCGGCCAGCTGTCGCTGGATCTGATGCTCTTTTTCCAGACGCAGGAGCGTATCGTCTGCCAGTTCGATCTCATCTAACTCTTCACGGCAACGCTGCAGAAAGGCAAGCATATCCTCCGTTGTGTCGCCATATTTTTTACGCAGGCGATATAACAAGTCTAGGCGACCTTCAATTTGATCGAGTTCGTCGGGTGAAAAGTCAAAACGGTCGCGCAGATCTCGTATGCGCTCGGCGATGTCGTCTGCGGCAAAACGCAGCTCAGACAGGGCGTTGGTGGTTTCCTCCATATCACTGCTGAGGGAGGCGACGTAGGAGAGGGCGTTGGCCGCTTCGGACAGCAGCGCCGCCGCACCGGCCTGATCTTCATCGCCGGAGAGCGCCAGGTGCGCCTGCTCAACCGCGTCGGTCAGTTTGCCGCTGTTGCGCAGTAATGCACGCCGTTCGTCAAGCGCTTCCACCTCGCCGGGAACCAATTTGGCGCGCTCCAACTCTTGTATTTGAAAGCGCAGGGTATCAATGCGGCGGGATTTTTCCGCCTCATCCATGCGCAGCGCGGCCATTTTATCCTGCAGAGAAAGCAACACATCATAGGCCTGACGAAAGTCAAGCAGCAAGGGCTCCAAGCCGCCAAAACTGTCCAGATAGGCCAGATGAGAATGTTCGTCCAAGAGCTGTTGGCTGTCGTGCTGCCCGTGGATATTGATGAGCTGACGGCCCAAACCGCGCAGCTGCACCACTGTACAGGGCAGGGCGCCGACGCGGCAAGTGTTTTTGCCATCCGCCGTCATCTGACGGGTGATGGAGAGTTCTCCGTTTTCATCCGGGCCGATGCCCATCTCCGAAAACCAAGGCAGGTCGGGCAGGCCGGAAAACACGCCGCTGACCATAGCGGATTTAGCGCCGCTGCGGATGAGATCGCGGCTGACGCGTTCCCCCATCAGGGCGCTGATGGCGTCGAGAATGATGGACTTGCCGGCGCCGGTCTCACCGGTTAAGACGTTCAGGCCTTCACCGAAGGAGAGGTCGGCCGACTCTATGAGTGCAATGTTTTCAATATGTAGCGCGGACAGCAAGGTCGCCACCCTCCTTTTAAGTATCTAGTATGAAACTTTAGCTTTTTTGCAGCATCTGTCGAATCTCGTCACAGAGTGACTGCGCGGTCTCCGTGCTGCGCATAATGAGCAGCGCCGTATCGTCCCCGGCCAGACTGCCCACCATATCGGGCAGGTGCATGCCGTCCAGCGCGGAACAAGCGGCAGAGGCCAGGCCGGGCATGGTTTTGATCACAACGATATTCTGCGCGGCCTCAAAATTCGTCACGCTTTCCTTAAAAATCGTGTGTAGGCGGTTGGCGATATTCAGCGAGGTTTTGCGTTCGCTGACAACATAGCGATAAGCGCCTTGCGGGGTCAGTTCTTTGATCAAGTGCAGCTCTTTGATATCACGGGAGATGGTGGCCTGGGTGGAGCGCATCCCGCGCAGGGACAGTGCGTCGAGCAACTGGTCCTGTGTTTCAATGTCGTCATCCTGAATGATCTGCAGGATTTCCGCTTGACGCTGTGCTTTCATAAGCGACTCCTCCGTTCCAGTTTTTCGTTGATGATATCATAGAAGTTTTTATCTGTGAGCTTGACCAGACGCAAGGAGCGTTTGGATTTGCATATTTCAACCGTGTCGCCGGCGAACAGCTTAAAGGCTTTGCCGCCGTCAACGGAGAGATAGGCTGTCTTTCGGCTGCTTTTTGGGACGTTGACATCAATGAAGCGGTTTTTATCCAACACCATCGCCTTGGCTTGCAGCATGTGGGCGCTGATGGGGGTGACAATGATGTTTTCGGCGGACGGTTCCACGATGGGACCGCCGGCCGAGAGCGAATAGGCGGTCGACCCTGTCGGCGTGGCGATGATGACGCCGTCGCCGTACATATTACAGATCAGGGTCTTGTCTCCATATACATTGAGTTCAATCACGCGCGCCACAGCGCCTTTTGTAATGACGGCGTCGTTGAGCGCCGTGCTGCGAAACAGCACGCGGCCATCCCGCACCACCTTGACATCCAGCAGCATGCGCTGTTCCTTGGTGTAGTGTCCCTTGACCATACGAGTCAAGATGCTCAAGTCATCCTGCTCCACTTCGGCCATAAAGCCGACGCTGCCCATATTGACGCCTAACACCGGGACATCCACGGCGCTGGCATCCTTAGAGGCGTGCAGAATGGTGCCGTCGCCGCCGAAGCAGATCAAAAGATCGGCGCGGGGCAGCTCCGTTTTTAAGTCTTTGATTTGCAGTTTAGGATCCAAGTCCTCTATCATGGCGTGATCCACAGAAAAGGGAAAGCAGTAAACCACATGCGCGCCGGCCTCCAATAAAATGCGCCCTGCCTCCTGGGCAATTTTCAGACCCCTGTCGCGAAAGGGGTTTGGGCAAAGAACAATTTTCATGGCGTACCTCCTTCCAGACTGTGGTGGGATTCTTCGACCAGCGCTTTGAGTTCACCCTGGTATGTCGGGCTGTCTGTGCGTGTGAGATGAGCAAGGTATTCAATGTTTCCTTCCGGCCCGCGCACGGGGGAAAAGGTAAGGTCTCGAACATGCAGGCCGCTGTCCTTTGCGTGTGTCATAAACTGCTCTAAAACCTCCAGATGGACGGCGGCATCCCGCACGACGCCCTTCTTGCCGACCTTCTCCTTGCCTGCTTCAAACTGCGGCTTGACCAGCGCAACCACCTGGCCGGTTTCTTTTAACAGGGCACGAACGGGCGGCAGAATCAGTTTGAGTGAGATGAAGGAAACATCAATGCTGACAAAGTCCAGCGGTTCTGGGATTTGTTCGCTTGTCAGATAACGGACATTGGTTCGTTCCATGCAGACAACGCGCGGATCTTGACGCAGCTGCCAGGCGAGTTGGCCATAGCCGACATCCACGGCATAGACCTTGGCCGCGCCGTGCTGGAGCATACAGTCGGTGAACCCGCCGGTGGATGCGCCGGCATCCATTGCACAGGCGCCGTGCAGGTCCAAGCAAGAAAAAACATCAAGGGCCTTTTGCAACTTGAGGCCGCCTCTGCTGACAAAAGGCAGCGGGTTGCCTTTGAGAGTGATCTCCGCCGTATCGCGCACGGCCGTACCGGCCTTATCCACACGCAACCCGTCCACCAGTACCTGCCCGGCCATGATCAAACCTTGCGCGCGTTGGCGGCTTTCAGCGAGGCCACGCGCGACGAGCAGTAAATCCAATCGCTGTTTATCCGCCATGCAGAAAGACCTCCTTGACTTGTTTGACTAAGCTGTCCGCATCCAGGCCGCAAAGCCTGTGCAGCTGTGCCGTAGTGCCATGCGTCACGAAGGCGTTTCCGCAGTTGCAGAGCAGCAGCGTGCGCAGGGTTATGCCCTGCTGGAGCAGTTGTGCGGCCAGACGCTCGCCCACACAAGCGGCGCAAATGGTCTCCTCCGCCACGAGCAGACGACCGGTTTTCCGCACGGAGGAGGCAACCAGGCTGCCGTCCAGAGGGGAAATGCGGTTGAGTTTGACGACTTCGGCCTGTATGCCGGCCTCTTGCAGCTGCGCAGCGACCGATAGCAGGGTGTTGATCATCGTACCGTAGCCGACCAAGGTGATATCCGTCCCCTCTTGCAAGATGAGCTCCGGCAGGTGGCTGTGATCGTCCCGGTACGTACCCTCCTGGCCGCGTGGATAACGGATGGCCACAGGGCCGATCGGCTGGGAGACATAGCGTTTGATCATGCTGCGCAGTTCCTGATGACTGGCGGGGGCGAGAAGCGTCATGCCCGGTATGGTGGAGAGAAAGGCGACGTCAAACAGGCCGTGGTGCGTCTCTCCGTCGTCACCGACCAAGCCGGCGCGATCTACACAAAAAAGGATGGGCAGTTTTTGTATGGCGACATCGTGCAGCAGCATGTCATAGCTGCGCTGAAAAAATGTAGAGTACACAGCAAACACCGGCAGCAAACCTTGCTTGGCCATGCCCGCTGCCATGCTGACGGCATGCCCTTCCGCGATACCGACATCGAAAAAACGGTTGGCAAAAGATTTTGCAAATTGGCTCAGACCGGTGCCCGGTTCCATGGCCGCTGTGATGGCAAAGAGGCGGGGATCGGTCAGGGCCAGTTCGCAGAGCGTGTTGCCAAAGACAGAAGAAAAGGTCTGCCCGGAACCGGTATCCAAGACATGGCCCGTTTCTTTTTGGAAGGGTGCGATGCCGTGAAAGGCGTCCGGGTTCCGCTCGGCCGGGGCATAGCCCTTACCCTTGATGGTCTTAATATGCAGCAAGACCGGGCCCGGAAGCTCTTTGGCTTGTTGCAGCACACGCGTGAGCGAGGACACATCATGCCCATCAATCGGACCCATATATTGAAAGCCCATATCTTCAAAAAAACTGCCCGGCAAAAGGGCCGCTTTGATACCCGCTTTGGCCCGATGGGTAAATTGGTAGAAGGCTCGGCCCGGTGAGGTAGAAGCCATCACGCGGCGGTACCATTTTTTGATCCGAAAATAGCGGGGTTTTAAACGCTGACGCGCCAAATGCTTGGCGATTCCCGAGACGTTTTTGGTGATGGACATGCCGTTATCATTCAAAATAACCAGGAGAGACTCCCCGCTCTGACCGGCATTGGATAAGCCTTCATAGGCAAGTCCGCCGGTGAGCGCGCCATCGCCCAACAACGCGATGACATGATGCTCCTCCCTGCGCCGGGTACGGGCCAGAGCCATGCCGAGCGCGACGGAGACGGCGTTTGAGGCATGCCCGGCGATGAAGGCGTCATGAATGGACTCGGCGGGTTTTGGGAAGCCGGCCAGACCACCGAAGCTGCGTATGGTGTCCATCACGCCGTTGCGTCCGGTGAGCATTTTATGAATATAACACTGGTGGCCGACATCAAAAACCAGTCGATCTTGCGCCGTATCAAAGACACGGTGCAGCGCCACCGTCAGCTCCACCACGCCAAGGTTGGAGGCCAGGTGGCCCCCTGTGCGTGAGACCACGTCAATCAAGCGAAAGCGGAGCTGCTCACACAGGACCCTGGCTTCTTGTTCTGAGATATCATGCAGAGAGGAAAACTCTTCTGTGGCAATCATGGTGCTCCTCTCCTTTCTGAAAAAAGCGAAGCCTTTTAACGGTTCCGATCCACAAGCGTCTCGGCCAGTTGGCGCAAGAAGGCACTTCTTTCTTCCTGCGGCAGGGCCGCCAGCGCAGCATCGGTGAGATCACGTACCAGGGTACGGCAGGCATCTATGCCGCAGAGCGTGACAAAGGTGACTTTGCCGTTATCTGCATCAGAGCCCAGCGGCTTGCCGAAAACCTCCGCCTGACCGACGCAGTCCAAGACATCATCTTGCACCTGGAAAGCCAGCCCAATGTTTTCCGCATAGCAGCCAAGCGCCAGGCGTTCCTGCTCGGTTCCCCGGGCAGCGATGCAGCCAAGTGTTGTGGCAGCGACGATGAGTTTTCCGGTTTTGAGAGACTCAATGGTCTGTACCTGTTCTTTATTCGATACATGGCCCGATTTGTCCATGTCGAGAATCTGTCCGGCGACCATGCCGCCGCAGCCGGCAGCCTCGGACAGACAGCGCACAGCGTCGGCGATTTGCGACGCTTGCAGGCCGGGCGCGCGTGCGAGACAGGTAAAGGCTTCGGTGAGCAAGGCGTCTCCTGCCAAAACCGCGGTCGCTTGGCCAAACACTTTGTGGTTGGTGGCTTTGCCGCGGCGGAAATCATCGTTATCCATACAGGGTAGGTCATCATGGATGAGAGAATAGGTGTGAACCATCTCAAGCGCGCAGGCAAACGGCAAGGCAAGGCCCGGATCGCCGCCGCAAAACCGACAGGCTGCCAGGGTCAAAACCGGTCGGATGCGCTTGCCGCCGGACAGCAGGCTGTAACTCATCGCGTCCACCAGCTTGCCATAAGGCCAGAGCCCATCCATATAGTCGGCCAGAAAGCTATCTACCAGCTGCACATCAGCAGAAAACTGCGCATCGTAATTCATGAAAAAGTGTCTCCCTCCAGAGGGGCGAAGTCGCTCTCCAAGGGGGCGCTCTCCCCTTTGCCGGTGAGTTTGAGCACCTTTTGCTCGGCCTTGTTGAGCAGCGTTTCACATTGTTTCATCAGCTTGCTGCCTTCCTCAAAGAGGGCAAGCGCCTCCTCCAAGGGACGGTCACCCTGTTCCAGCAAGGTGACGATTTCCTCCAAGCGTTGCATGGAAGCTTCAAAGGAAGCTTTTTTTTCTGCCATATTTAGAAAATCTCCTTTCGCTCCACGCGGCAGGCAAGGCTGCCATCGCTCAGCCGCAGGCGGAACGCCTGGCCGGGGGCGAGCTGCGTTGTGGAACGGATGATGTTTTGTTCTTCGTCCTGCGCCATGGCGAAGCCGCGTCCGAGCACCTTGAGCGGACTGAGTGCGCCAAGGGCCGCGGATAGCTCCGAGAAACGCTGCTTTTGCTCTGCCAGGCTGGCTTGCAGACCGTGCAGCAGACGCTGCTGCTGGTAGTCCAGAAGGAAACGGGATTCGGATAATACGGGCAGGGGCGGGCGCAGCCAGGGGCTGTTTTGTGCGCGAGAGAGGATGCGTTTGCCCTCTGAGAGTCTATACTGTAAACTGCCCTCCATGCGTTGTCGGCACTGGAGCAGATGGTGCAGCAGGGCGCGCCGGTCCGGCACGGACAGTTCCGCGGCGTTTGAGGGCGTTGCGGCGCGCAGGTCGGCGACATAGTCGGCGATGGTGACATCCGGCTCATGCCCCACAGCGGAGATCACGGGGATATCGGACGCAAAGATCGCGCGCGCCACGCTCTCCTCATTGAAGGCCCAGAGGTCCTCCATAGAGCCGCCGCCGCGCCCGGTGATGATGAGGTCGGCCAGCTGGTGGCGGTTGACCATAGCCAGCGCCGCGCAGATCTCTCCCGCCGCTTCCTCCCCTTGCACGCGTACTGGCGCCACTAGAATCTTTGCCATGGGGTAGCGCGCTTGTAGAATGCGGATCATATCCCGCACCGCTGCGCCGGCCGGCGAGGTGATCAGCGCGATCCGCTCCGGGTAAGGCGGCAGGGGTTTTTTGTGTGCAGCGTCAAACAGGCCTTCTTTTTGCAGCTTTGCCTTGATTTGCTCAAAGGCCAGATGCAGGTCGCCCATGCCGTCCGGAATCATGCGGCTGCAATAGAGTTGATACTGTCCGTCGCGCGGAAAGACCGTCACGCGGCCGCCAAGCACGACGCGCATACCGTTTTCCGGGCGAAAACGCAAAAAAGAAGCCTCCCTGCGGAACATGACGCAGCGGATACTGCCCTCTGCATCCTTGAGCGAGAAATAATGATGTCCCGAGGGATAGGTTTTATAGTTGGAGAGTTCACCAAAGACCAGCACTTGAGAGAGAATCTCGTCCTGATCCATCATCATCTTAATATAGTAATTCAACTGGGAGACCGTCATTTTTTCATTCATGCGTTGCACCTCTTTCCAGCAGGCGCGCGGCCAAGAGAGCCACGCCAAAGGCATTGTCGGTTGCAAAGGCGGGTTCGGCAAAGAGCGCGCCAAACGCAGCGGTCATGCCCTCACGCAGCAGACGGTTGGAGGAGACGCCGCCCGCACAGAGCAGCGGCAGACCCGGATGCATCGCCAAGGCCTGCTGACTGGCCGTGCGCACGGCAAAGAGAATGGACTCTAACACAAAGCGGCTCACTTGATTGGGTGTGGCGCAGCGCGCGGCCAGGGCATGCATTTGGTTTTCCAGACCGGAGAGCGAAAAGCCGGCATCTTTCACCTTCACCCGAAACGGTTGCATAGGCTCTGACTCCTGTGAGAGCGCGTCGAGCGCCTTGCCGGCCGGGAAAGGCAGGCCGAGGTGCTTACCCGTGCGGTCAACCAGCTGCCCGGCGGATATATCCGTGGTGCCGCCAATCTGGCGCGCACGCGGCAGCGGGCCGTCCGGTTCGATGTAGAGCAGCTCTGTTGTGCCGCCTGACAGATGCCAGGCCAGGTGGGGTGTTTCAAGCAAATCCAGCCGTTTGGCGGAAAAGGCAGCGGCAGCTATGTGGCCTTGCTGGTGCGAAACGGAGAAAAACGGCACATGCAAGACCTGTGCAAGCGTGCGCCCCTGTGACTCTCCGGCCAGAAAGCAGGGCATGTAAGACCCCTCGACTTCGCGGGGCCTGGTGCTTGCGCCAACTGCGCCAATATCAGTCGTTTCACATCCGGCCAGCAGCTGCGCGGTTAAGGCGGGCAGACGCTTGACATGGCTAAAAAGCGCATCACTCTGCCGCAGTCCAAGCATCCCTTCCGGCACATCGAGTAGCTGCCCGACATTTTGACCGTCCTGACCGTCAAAGTAGGCCACGGAGGTGGTGTAATTGCTGGTATCCAATCCAAGTGCGATAGACATTATGCATTGCTCTCCGGAAATTCGGTCCGCACAAAATTGCCCAGTATGCCGTTGATGAAGGAGACAGTTTTGGCGTCCTCATATTTTTTGGAAATCTCAACGGCCTCATTGATGGCCGCGCCGTTTGGAATGTCGGGCATGTAAAGAATTTCGTACATCGCCACGCGCATGATGGCGGTTGCTGTCCGAGGGATGCGGTCAAACTTCCAGTTGACGGCATAACGGCTGATGTAGTCGTCCAGCTCCGGCCCGTGGTGCCCCACGCCGCAGACTAAAGCCTTGATATAGGTCAACGAATGTTCGTCCGGGTAGGTCTCGTAGAGCTCGTCCTCCTCTTTCCAGAGCGAAAAAACTTCCTCAGTCAGATGTTCGGCCAGTAACGCTTCAGGGGTGATGTTAAAAAAGCCCAAAGAATAGGAGCAGTGCATGGCAAGTTCGCGAGCAGTCGATCTGGTCATATATTTCCTCCGATACAGGCAAAAAATGGGCACAAAAAACCATTATCTTATCCTCACTATTATATAGAGCTTCAAGGAAAAAATAAACCCTTTCTTTGGCTTCTGAACGAATTTTCATGAAATCTGGCCAAAAACACGCGCCCAGCAGGCCCCGAAAAGGCCTTATGGACGCGTGTTTTGTTTTATGATGGGGTATTATGCCTTGCCGGTTTTCTCAAAGGTCACAGCAGCGACGCGGATATTCACCGCGTTGACATGCAAACCACTGGTTGCTTCCAGGGAGGCCATGACGGCCTCTTGTACTTTGTGCGCCAGGTCAGGCACGGCACAGCCGTAACGGATGGTGATGGAGAGGTTGACGATGAGGCTATCTTCTTCCCGCAGGATACTGACGCCGCGCGCGGTGCTTTTTTTGCCGAGCAGCTGCTCGCCAAAATTCGCGCCCGGGAGGCCCGTCACGCCGTCAATTTCCAAGGCGGCGGCGCCGGCGATCATGGCCAGCACTTCTTCAGAAATATAAATATCGCCCTTTTCTTCGGAACAGGTGATGTAGTCTCTGCCTTCACTCATGTGGTGCTCCTCCTTAGTGTTTTACTCTTGCGCTCAAGCCTTGTTTGCCAAATGGAGACGGGCGGCTTCCAGCGTGCTTTTCATGAGCATGGCGCGCGTCATGGGACCGACGCCGCCTGGTACGGGCGTGATATAGCCGGCATTGGCTGCGGCCTCTTCAAAGCAGACATCACCGCAGAGCTTACCCGCCTCGTTGCGGTTCATCGCGACATCAATGACCACTGCGCCTGGTTTGACCATGTCGCCTGTGATGATGCCGACCTGACCCACCGCCGCGACCAGAATATCCGCGGAGCGGCAAATTTCCGCCAGGTTGCGCGTTCTGGAATGGCAGACCGTGACCGTGCCGTGTTTTTGCATGAGCAGCAGCGCCATGGGCTTTCCGACGATGTTAGAGCGGCCGACCACAACGCACTGTTTCCCCAAGGGATCAATGTGATAGGCGTCCAGGATTTCCATGATACCCGCGGGGGTACAGGGGACAAAGGCATTTTTGCCAATGAGCAGCGCGCCCATATTCATGGGATGGAAACCATCCACATCCTTGCTCGGATCAATGGCACGCAGCACGGCTTCTTCGTCAATGCCTTTTGGTAGGGGCAGCTGCACCAAAATACCGTCAATCTCCGGGCGCTGATTGAGGGTTTGGATCAGCGAAACCAGCTCTGCCTCCTGGGTGGTATCGGGCAGAGCGTGCTCCTCGCTCAAAAAACCGCATTCTTCACAATCGGTCTTCTTGCTGTTGACATAGACGCGGGAGGCAGGGTTGTCTCCCACGATGATGACAGCCAAACCTGGCTGTCTTGCTAAGCTGGCGGCCTCTTGCTTAAGCTCTTGTTTGCATTTGGCGGCCAGCGCCTTACCATCAAGTATCGTTGCCGACATCGGTTGGCACCTCGCTTTCCTGTTGTAATTTGTTGACATATCGCTCTTTGGGATCCGGTTTCTTCCGGAATCGATAGATGAGATAGAGGATGGCCAGCGCCGCGCTGATAAAGCCGACAAGCTGCGAAATACGCAGACCCGTGGAGAATAGATACAAACTGTCGGTGCGCAAGCCTTCAATCAACCCGCGGCCGATGCCGTACCACCCCAGATAGATGGCGAAGAACATGCCGTCGAAGTAGCGCATACCACGGCGCAGGAGAATGTATAAAAGACAAAACCCAAGTAAATTCCACAGTGATTCGTAGAGGAACGTCGGATGTACTTCGAGATACTGACTTCCCTCCGTGATGCCCATGCGCCAAGGGAGGCCGGTGGCGGAACCATAGGCTTCGGCGTTGACGAAATTACCCCAACGCCCCACACATTGTCCGATGAGAAGGCCGAAGACGCCCAGATCGGCCATCGCCAAAAAGGGAATTTTCTTGTATCGCGTAACGGCAAAGGCAATGAGAGCGGCGGCGATGATGGCGCCGTAAATGGCGATGCCGCCGTCGTGGATGCGCAGCATTTGGGCAAAGTCCAAACTGCCGTCCGCCTTGCGATAGAGATCAAGGTAGAAGATGATGTAATACAGCCTGGCGCCAATGATGGCGCCGGGCGTAGCAAAGAGAAGCATGTCAAGGATATCGTCATTGCGCAGGCCAAAGTGACGGGAGTGCTTTAGACAGAAGAAAACGGCCAGCAGAAAGCCCGCGGCAATGATTATGCCATACCAATAGACCGGACGACCAAAGACAGTAAAGGCAACCGGATCGATCGAAAATTGCAGGTTAAGACCTGGGAAGAGGATCCGATTCATGCTTTGGCCCCCTTTGGGGTGATCAGCGAGAGCGCGACGCCGTCGGGATGAATCCAGGTTTGCAGCGCTTGCTCAACATCTTCCTTTTGAATGGTTTCATAAATCGCGGGGAACTGCCAGATTTCTTCTTGGGCAAAATACGCCCTGGCTTGCTCCACGCAGAGGTATTCAAAGGAATTGAGTCCGCGCACTTGATTGCCGTAAGCCGCTTTTTTCACGCGGCGAAAGAGGGCGTCATCCACACCTTCTTTGACCAGCCGGTCTCTCTCGCGCAGAAGGGCGTCTTGCACGGCGGCAGGGTCTCGGCTCTCGCCGCCGGCTGCCAGAAAGACGGCTCCCGGATAACTCTCATAGGCGGCATAGAAGCTCTGGTTGATGAGCCCTTCCGCGTACAGCTTGGCATAGAGCGGTGAGGATGGGCCCATCCAGGTTTCACACAGCAATTCGCCGAGCAATTTGTGCCGCAGACGGTCGGCGGGGTTGGTCTCCTCTTTCAGTTTATAGCCAATGAGAAAGAGCGGCGTGGAAACTTCCATGGCCATGCTGTACTTCGCTTGCTGGACAGACTCCGTTTCCGGCGCGCCGTAATCGCGCGAAACAGGCGGCTTCCCTTCCTTGGGCAGAATGCGCCGAGCAAGTTCTACAACCTTAGAGGCATCCACCGCACCGGCCACACAAAGCGTCATGTTGGCAGGGTGATAAAAAGCTTCGTGGCAACGGTAGAGGGTTTCGGCGCTGATCTTTGCAATGGATTCCTGCGAGCCTGCCACGGAGTTGCGCACGGGGTGCTCGCGGTAGAGGGCGGCCATTAAATTGTTGTAGACCTGCCAGTTTGGGTTATCTTCGATCATACCGATCTCCTGGCCGATGATACCCTGTTCTTTATCGACGCTTTCCTGCGTGAAATAAGGCTCCGAAACAAAGGATAACAGGGTCTTTAAGTTGTCATAAAAACCTTCTGTCCCTTCAAAATAATACCCTGTCAAAGCGGAGCCGGTAAAGGCATTCGGCGAAGCGCCGTTGCTGCTCAGGGTTTGCAGGGCATTGCCATCCTTCGTGTCAAACATTTTATGTTCCAGAAAATGCGCCACGCCCATCGGGGTATCCTGCCACTGTCCTTCCCATGAGAAACGGGTATCCATGCCACCGTAGTTGGTGGCGAAAAAGGCAAAGTTTTTTTCATAGTCCAGTTTTGGGAATACAAAAATGTGCAGACCGTTTTCCAGAGTCTCTTCCCAAACCGTTTCGCCCAGTGCGTCATATTGCTTCTGAATCAAGTTCTCGCCCCCTCCTTCCCCTGCAAGAAATAAATGCTGTCCAGACACAAAGCTTGCGACAGTTGCTGTATATCAGTCAAACTGACGGCTGCCGCTGCCTGCGCCAGAGCAGTCGGAGCATCTTCTCGACCGGCAACCGCCTGCGCCAGCCAGAAGTCCTCCAAGCGGCTCTGGGCGTCGTCCGTGATGCGAAGATGGTTGATGACAAATCGGCGGGCGCTCTCCAAATCTTCCGCTGAGATCTTACCTTTGCGGCAATCATCCAACTGGGCCAATATTTCATCTTTGGCCTTATCATACTGCTCAAAAGCAATGCCGGAGGTCAGCAATACAATGCCCTTATGCCGCTCTGTTGCTGTGCTGGCGTAATAACACAGAGAGAGGCGTTCGCGCACATGCAAAAACAGCTTTGAATTGGTGGATCCGCCATAGATGGCGTTGAATACCATTAAGGTTGCAGCAGTTTCCGGCGTGGTGCAAGGTTGCGGCAGACGGAAGCCCATCGCCAGCTTACCCTGCGTGATATCCATGTGATCTTCAAAGTAGCGCGGCGTTTCGGGGCAAGGATTCGTGGTGACTTCCACCGGCGCTGTTTTCTGACGTGCATTTTGAGGCAGCGCGGAAAGCGCTTGCTTCATCGCAGCCTCCACGCGCTCTGACGCCGCGCTGCCGCAATAATAAAGCTGTATGGGTGCGGTGTGCAGCAACTCCTGATAACGCTGCCATAGGCTCTTATTGTCAATGGCTTGCGCTTGCGCTTCTTCGCCGAGCTTGTCGACGCCGTATGGTTCATTGGCAAACATCGTTTGAATCAAACGGTAATTGGCGTATTGCTGTTTGTCATTGATACGGCTTTGTATGCGCTGAATCAAATTCTCCCGTTCGCTTTCTAAATAGTCCGGAACAAATTGTCCCGCTTCGCCGGCGGGTTGCAGGAGCAGTTCACCCATCAAAGCCGCGGCCGCTTCTAAAATGTTGGACTCCTCTGGAATGTAGGCGTCGTCTAAAAAACTACCCAAGAAGCCAATACATTGGGTTTCGCCTTTTTTGCGTACCATCGGCTCAATCGCACCGCCATATAAATCATCCAGCGCAGCTGATAAAGAAAGCATGTCCGGATGTTGTGCGCTTCCGCGCCGTAAAATGGCAGGCAGTAGCGCATTGGCCGCCGCTGTGTCTTTCGAAAGCGGCTCCAGAAAAGTCATGGCAATGGATGAGGTTTTAAACTTGTTCGTTTGCACCGAAGTGAGCGTAACGCCGGGCATCAGCTCCCGGTGCTGCAACTTCATCATCGAGAAGATCACTCCTTTCCGTTTCTCCAGGAAGGTTTTTCATTATTGTATCATGTTTTATGGAAAAGTAAAGTCAACAGGCGTTCGCAACAGTATCCCAATGCTATCACCCGTCGCACCCCGCCGCTCCGGTCTTAGCCCCCTGCTCCCGGGGGCTCCGCGCTTCTATCGTAGCCGTAAAACCTCCATTTTATGCAAATCCCCCTTGACAGGGCCTATGATTTATAGTAAGATAACTCTTGCTTGTAAAGTGAGTTTACTTTACAATAGTCAGATAGGAGGGGTTTCTTGAAAAATCAAACCTATCGCATGACCATGCTCTACGACTTTTACGGCGAACTGTTGACCGAGCGGCAACGGGAATTTTATGACCTGTATTATAATGAAGATCTGTCCTTGGCCGAAATTGCTGAAAACTACGGGATCACCCGACAGGGCGTGCGGGATAATATTATGCGCGCGGAGGCATCCTTACAGGACATTGAAGAAAAGACGGGTCTCATCGCACGCTATCACAGTATGCAGAGCAGTATGCAGGACATGCAGCAAATCGTTGCGGAGCTACGGCAGCTCAATGCAAGCGTTTTGCAGAATCAAGAATTGGAGTTGATCTCCGCGCGCTTGGAAGCAGCTCTTTTCGTTCTGAGGAAGGAATAAGCATGGCATTTGAAGGATTAACCGAAAAACTCTCCGCGGTATTCAAGCGGATGCGCAATAAGGGTCGCCTGACGGAAGCCGACGTGAAAGAAGCCATGCGTGAGATCCGCTTGGCGCTCCTGGAGGCTGATGTCAGCTATAAAGTTGTCAAGGATTTTGTCCAAAAGGTCACACAGGAGGCCATCGGCGAAAATGTGCTGGAGAGTTTGACCCCCGCACAGATGATCGTGAAGATCGTCAACCAGGAGTTGATCTCCCTGATGGGTGGCGGCAATAGCAAGCTTGCCATTTCATCTTCCCCACCAACGGTTATCATGCTGGTGGGCTTGCAGGGCGCCGGTAAGACAACCAATGGCGCCAAATTGGCAGGTCTGATGAAAAAACAGGGCAAGCGTCCGCTGCTTGCCGCCTGTGATATCTATCGCCCCGCCGCCATCAAGCAGCTGGAAGTGGTTGGTTCGCAATTGGGCGTACCTGTTTTTCAAATGGGCCAGGAAAACCCTGTGAAAATTGCGCAGGCGGCCATTGCCCATGCAAAAGAGCATGGCAACGATATGGTGTTCCTAGATACGGCCGGCCGCTTGCACATTGACGAGGCGCTGATGGATGAGCTCTGCGCGGTTCGAGAGGCGGTCAACCCCACCGAGATTTTACTGGTCGTCGATGCGATGGCCGGGCAGGACGCCGTCAATGCGGCCAAAGCCTTTGACGACGCGCTGGACATTCAAGGCGTCTTACTGACCAAGCTGGACGGCGATGCACGCGGCGGCGCGGCCCTGTCCATCCAGGCCGTGACGGGTAAGCCGATTAAATTCGTCGGTATGGGTGAAAAGCTGGATCAAATTGATGCGTTTTATCCCGATCGCATGGCCTCGCGTATTCTAGGCATGGGCGATGTGCTCTCCCTGATCGAAAAAGCGGAACAGCAGTTTGACATGGATAAGGCAGCGGAGCTGCAAGAAAAACTGAAAAAAAACCGCTTTACCCTGTCGGATTATTATGATCAACTGATACAGATTAAAAGCATGGGTTCCCTGTCCGATATTGCGGCCATGATGCCGGGTATGAACGCGTCAGCCCTGGAGGATGCGGAGATCGACGGAAAAATGCTCAGCCGTACCGAAGCCATCATTCTCTCCATGACAGTGGAGGAGCGAGAGAATCCTGCTCTACTCAACAGCAGCAGGAAAAAGCGGATTGCAGCCGGTTGTGGTATGCAAGTAGTGGACATCAACCGTATGCTCAAGCAGTTTGAAATGATGCAGCAAATGGCCAAACAGATGTCCAAACAATTTTCAGGCGGAAAACGAAAGTTTGGCCGCCTCGGCAAGGGTAAGATGCCCGGTCTCCCCTTTTAATCCGGTTGGCAATCGCCCTTTGGGTGTTTCCATAGTTTTATTTTAATTTGGAGGTGAAGATACATGGTTAAGATCAGACTTCGTAGAATGGGCGCTAAGAAAAAGCCGTTCTACCGTATTGTGGCTGCTGATTCCCGCTATCCTCGTGACGGTCGTTTTATCGAGGAACTTGGTACCTATAATCCCTTGACAACCCCCGCTGAGGTGAAGGTGGATGCTGAGCGTGTGCAGTCTTGGATCAAGAACGGCGCACAGCCGACCGAAACGGTCAAGTCTCTGCTGAAAAAAGCGGGCGCTATCTGATTGAGAGGAGAGGGCTTATGAAGGATCTTCTCACTTATATTGCCCAAAGCCTGGTCGAGCATCCCGACGCTGTCAGCGTAGTGGAGTCGACGCCGACAGAAGGAACGATCCTGCTTGAGTTGCGGGTTGATCCCAGCGACATGGGTAAGGTGATAGGCCGTCAGGGGCGGGTTGCGAAAGAAATCCGTACCTTGATGCGTTCCGTGGCCCAGAAAAAGGGCAAGAAGGTCTCTGTGGAAATTTTGGATTGAGACCTGTGTCCATCAAAAAAGTCCGGTCGGACCGGCCGGACTTTTCCGTTTTATGAATCAAGTATGGATGGCGGGGCAATTTGTCTCCGCCATTTTTAATGTAAGGAGCGTGTCTGAGAGTGGAAAAGACCTTCTTGGAAGTGGGAAAAATCGTGAATACCCACGGCATAAACGGTGAGGTGAAGGTGATGCCGTGGACGGACAGTCCGGACTTTCTCCTGGGCTTCAAAACGCTGTATCTGGACGCCGCACCCATACGTGTTATCGCAGCGCGAGTACACAAGCAAGCGGTCCTGCTCCAGCTGGAGGGTGTCACGGATGTCAATGCCGCGATGCGCTTAAAGGACAAAGTTTTGATGATTCACCGGGACGATGTCACATTGCCCGAAGGCCGCCACTTCCTGGTTGACCTCTACGATTTGGAGGTGCGTGATGCGGATAGCGGTGCCGTGCTCGGCCGTATTGCCGATATCCTGACGCCGCCTGCCCAGACCATTTATGTGGTGCGTGGCGGCGAGAGAGAGTACATGATTCCGGCTGTGGACGCCTTCGTGCTCGAGACCAATGTGGACGCGGGGTATATCACCGTTCGCCTGATTGAAGGGATGTGAGCGGTCATGTATCGGATAGATATTATGACGCTCTTTCCGGACACCGTGGGGGACATGCTCTGTGAGTCCATTTTAGGCCGCGCGCAGGAGCGAGGCCTCATTCGGATCGAGTGCCATCAGATCCGCGATTACACCAAGAACAAGCAGAAGCAGGTGGATGATTACCCTTACGGCGGCGGCAAGGGTGCCGTCATGCAGGCGGATCCCTTATATCATTGCTGGAACCATATCTGCACCGAGGCGGGCGAACGAATCCACACCATATACCTCTCCCCTGTTGGCCGGGTGTTTCGGCAAAACGACGCCAAACGCTTACAGCGTGAGTATACGCGCCTGATCTTAGTTTGCGGGCATTATGAGGGAATTGACGAACGCTTCATCGAAGAATGCGTGGATGAGGAGATCTCCCTGGGCGACTTTGTACTCACAGGCGGAGAAATCCCGGCGCTGGCCGTGGCGGATGCGGTGTGCCGCCTGGTCCCCGGTGTCTTATCCGACGAGGCTTGCTTTGTCAATGAAAGTCATTGGGACGGGCTGCTGGAGCATCCGCACTACTCCAGACCGGATGTTTGGCATGATCGGCCAGTACCCGCCATCCTGCTCTCCGGGCATCATGCCAACATAGAAAAATGGCGGCGCAAACAGTCCATCTTAAGGACCAGAGAGCGCCGCCCGGATATGTATGAAAAGCTGGACCTATCGTCCAAGGCTGATCAGAAGCTGCTACGTGAACTGGCGGAAGAAGAAGGTAAGTGACTGCCTTTACGCGGGTATTGATTCTTGCTGGCGATGCGTCTCTACTCGCTCTTGACCGGTACAGGGAACCACTTGCGCCAGGTATCCACAAAGTTTTCGTGGTGGACGCCCTTGATATCAAAGCGCAGCAAGCGGAAGGTAGCCTGCATGATGATTCCAATGCCAAACACGGCGATGACGGTTCCGAAGCCGACCCGCGCGCCCAGGAGGAAGCCGATCAGCAGGACCGACCCTTCTATGATGACGCGAATCGCGCCAACCGGTACGCGGGGTAGTTTGCGGCATAGAGCGACCATGAGTGCGTCACGAGGGCCGCAGCCCATGGCGGAGCCTATGTAGAGAAAGCTGGCCAAGGATATGAACACTTGGCCAACCAGCAACAGCCCGACTCCGCCCCAAAAATGGTTGAGCTGTGGGAGAGGGTCAAAAAAGGCAATGAGGTCTACAAATTTACCGATCAGGATGGCGTTGAGCAGGGTGCCAAAGCCGATCTTTTCTTTCAATAGAAAGTCAATGCCAATGATGACGATACCGGATAACACCACGATATCGCCAAAACTGATATTGGTGAGGATAGCAAGCCCCTTGCTGAAGGCATCCCAGGGAGCAAGCCCAATATTGGCCTGGATGCTCAAATAAATGCCAATGGCATAGAGAAAGAGCCCGAGGACCAAGCGCGTAAAGCGTTTGACATAGCTTGTAGGCATAATTGTTTAACTCCTATTAAAAGAAACGCGCGGACGCCGAAAAGAACGACTTTTCTGCATCCGCGCGTTTTTCAACTCAAAAGGGGTTTGGCGATCAATCAGTACTTTTCGCCGAAACGCTTTTCGTAGAATTCCTTCATCTCATCTCTGAAATCGGGGTGAGAAATTTCAATCAGATTGCGTGCTCTCTGCTTCATGGAGCAGCCGCGCATTCTGGCAATACCGTATTCGGTGACGATATAGAAGCTCTCGAAGCGAGTCAAGGTGATGGGACGGCCAGCTGCGAATTCCATCTCAATTCTCGAAGCCTTGCCGCCTGCTGCGGTGGAGGGCATGGCAACGATGGAAACGCCGCCCTTAGAGGCCGTTGCACCACGGACAAAGTCCACAAAGCCGCCTGCGCCGCTGATCTGTCTGTACTGACTGATGTTATCGGCCACAACCTGACCCATGAGGTCAACGGACAGGGCGGAGTTCACAGAAGCCATATTGTCGTTCTTGGCGATCACGAAAGGATCGTTGATGTAATCGACGGGATAGAACTCAACCGAGGGGTTGTCATCGACATACGCGTAGAGCTCAGGAGAGCCATTCAAGAAGGTAACGGCAGACTTGCCATAGTGAATCTGCTTTTTGGTGTTGTTGATGTTGCCCTTTTTGATGAGCTCCAGAATGCCGTCAGAGAGCATTTCGGAGTGGATACCCATGTCGTTCTTATCCGTCAGAGAGGCCAGCACGGCGTTGGGGATACCGCCGATGCCCAGCTGGAGACAAGCGCCGTCTTTAATCAAGCTGGCACAGTGGGCGCCAATTTTGCGTTCAATTTCGCTGCTCTCGCCCGGAATGCTACCGTACAGAGGATCGTCTGCTTCCACGGCGAAGTCAATGTCATCCAAGTGGATGGCAGTCTGGCCGAAGGTTCTGGGCATATTCTTGTTGATCTGCACGATGACCATTTTTGCGCACTCAAACGCGGGCATGGTGAAATCGCAGGTGATGCCGCAGGTGACATAACCGTGCTTATCCGGAGGAGAAACGGTCATCATCAACACATCGACAGGAAGATAACCCTCTCTGAATAAACGGATGGAGTCGCAGAAGTAACCGGGGGTGAAATCCGCTCTGTTCTCGTCAATTGCCTTACGGCCGGACGGACCAACAAACAGCGAGTTGTGGCGGAAGTGGCCCTTCATTTCGGGCTTTGTGTAGTCGTAGGGGCCAAGGCCGAGCATGTGGCAGACTTCGACATCCTTATACTGCTCATAGTTTTCAACCATAGCACGCACGAGCGTGGGGGGTTCACCAGTACTGTGAGCAAGAACAACTCTGCAACCATTCGGAATGTGTTTTACAGCTTCCTGCGCGGTAACAAACTGTGCCATTTAAATCGTCTCCTCTCGTTATGCAAAAACAGCCTCTCATGGAAAAACTGTTTTTATCGTTCCTATAAAAGTATACAAATAAAAAGCTTTTTCGTAAAATTATATTTTCTTATTTATCCATTAAGAAAACTTATCCATTAGTTCACCGACAAAGCAGGTTGATCCAATGTTTCTCGTATCATTTGAACGAACTGTTTGGCAAGGGCGGACAAGCTGCGCTTATCTCGGAACAACAGGTGGACACAACGCGTCAGAGCGGGCGTTATGGGGCACCAGGTCAAGCCGTCGCTCAGATCGCTGCGCTGCAGTGTGGTCGGCAGGATGGCCATACCAAGGCCGTGCTTGACCATAGCAAGTATGGCGTGATCGTCACAGCTTTGCAGATAAATGTTTGTGGCATCATCGAGGGCTCGGGCCGGTTGTTGACTTTGCAAAAGCTCCATTTCCGTCTCCTGCAGGAGTAGCGGCAGCTCGCCCAGGCGCGACAGCGAAAACGGCGAGGCTGACGACACATACGCGGGAGGAAAGACCGCACAGAGCGGCAGTGCCATCACAGGCATGCTCTGCAGCGTGTGGCTATACGTCAGGCACACAAAGGCGCAGTCTAAGACGCCATCCTCCAGCTTGAGACATAAATCGCTGTGTGAAGCCTGCGTGAGCGAAAAGCGTATCTCCGGGTGCTGGGCGGAAAACTGCGAAAGGAAGGGCGAAACCATTTGCGCGCCCAAGCCGGCAACATACCCGATGCGCAGACAGGCATGCTGTTGACCATGCAGAGAGGCCACTTGACGCTGCACCTCTTCATTTGCTTCGCAAACGTGGCGGATGGCCGGCAGTAACTGTCGGCCGGCCTCCGTGAGGCGAACGCCGGCGCGGTCACGGATGAGCAGTTTCAAGTCCAGATCCCCCTCCAGACCGGAGAGAATTTGGCTGATGGCCGATTGGGTATATCCCAGCTCCTCTGCTGCGCGGGTCAAACTACCCAAGTCGACCGTTTTCAATAAAGTTTCATATTTTTTGATGCTCATGTTTTATCACGTCCATCGCGCGCGCAAGTTGCTCAAGAAATTACCTGCAGGTCTTTGGGGTATTGATTCAACACCTCGCAGCCGTCCTCCGTAACCAGAACAAGATCCTCAATGCGCACACCGAAGGAACCGGGCAGATAGATACCTGGCTCTATGGAAAAAATCATGCCGGGTTCCACGGGGATCTCGGAGGCAGCGCTGACATCGGGGGGCTCGTGGCAATCCAGGCCGCAGCCGTGTCCCAGACGATGGGTAAAATAGCTGCCGTATCCCCCGTCGGTGATGATACTGCGGGCGACATGATCCAATTCGGAGAGCAGCACCCCGGGACGAATCGCGGCGATGGCCGCTTCATTGGCGCGCCGTACCAGGTCATAAACCGTGCGCTGTTCTGTCGAGACGCTCTTATAAAAAACGGTTCTGGTCATATCGCACCAATGATGGGAGATGGGGGTAAACAGGTCAAAGATCACGCTGTCGCCCGCCTTGAGCACGGTTGCGTCTGCGGCATGGTGCGGATCGGCGCCGTTTGCTCCGAAGCAGACCAGCTGCACCCCTTCACAGTCGGCGCCGCGGGCCAAAAAGGCCCGGTTGACCAGCGCGGCCAATTCGTTTTCTCGCACACCGTCACAGAGCGCACCGATGGCCTCTGCAACGACTTGATCGTTGATCTGGGAGCTGTGTCGCATGGCATCGCACGCGGCGGCATCTTTACAGGTGCGCGCCAGATCCACCGGGTCCGATCCGAGCACAGGGTTTAGATCACTGCGGTGCGAAAGCAGCAGCAAGAGAAACTTGCTGTACCAAAATTTATCGATTCCCAAAATGCCTGGACGAATGGCGTTGGCCAGTGCGGCAAGCGGGTCCTCCCCATCACGATGCAGCACCAGCGGCGGGGCCTTGGCCGGATCAATGCCAAACATGGTATTGCCAAAGAGCGTCATCTTGCCGGTCTCGTCGAGCAAGAGAGCCAGCATACGCTCATGCGGTTCTATCCAGAGTCCGGTGAGATAGTAGACGGAGGCGGTGCTTGTGACCAAAATCTGCGGCAGGCCTTGCGTGCGCATCAGTGAAGTGACGCGGTCAATGCGTTCTTGATTCATTGTCATGGCTTCACTTCACCATGACGCAGAACAGGCGGCAGGGCTTATCGGTACGATTTTCACACCAGTGCGCTTCGCCCTTGGGGATGAGCGTGGCTTCGCCGGCGCGGCAGACGCCGTGAAAGTCGCCGCTTTCGGTATACACTTCCCCTTCGATAAAGATGGAATATTCATCCTCCAGGTGCGCACCGGTGCCCTCGGTGGGCACGCGTTTACCCGGTAAAAGGGTGATCAAGCTGATCGTCACATCGCTGTATGACCCGTTTGTCTGGAAAATACGCTGCATTTCATAGAGCGGTAAGCCGGTGACCGGCACGTCGCCCAAAGTAATTTTCTGCATAGCAATAACCTCCATGAGGCATCGAGTTAGACGCCAAGATTTTTACGCATTTTTGGATCGAGATAATCACGCAAGCCGTCGCCCACAAAGTTAGCGCCGATGGCCAGAGAAAAGATGGCGAGACCCGGGAAGGTGGCCACCCACCAATTATGGAAGGCCTGCACGCCGTCGCTGACCATGTTGCCCCATTCGGGTACGGGCGGCTGTACGCCAAGGCCCAGAAAGGACAGGCCGGAGAACATCAGAATGGCATTGCCCAGATCCAGCGTGGACATGACAATCAAGGGACCTATGCTGTTGGGCAGGATTTCCTTAAAAAGCATGCGGGTGTGGCTGGCGCCCATGACGCGGCTGGCTGTGACATAATCATTTTGTTTGAGCGAGATGACAATACTGCGTGTCAAACGTGCGTAGTTTGGCCACCAGATGATGGCCATGGCAAGGATGGAGTTGGTGATATTCGGCCCCAAGGCTGCCGCAATGACCATCGCCAAGATCAAAGGCGGAAAGGCCTGCACCATCTCGGCAAAACGCATCATAACGTCATCCACAACACCGCCGATATAGCCGGCCAGGCCGCCGAAAAGGATACCGATGAAGAAGGAAATCACCACGGTGATGAGGCCGGCAGGCAGAGAAATTCTGGCGGCGTAGAGCACGCGGCTAAACACATCGCGCCCCAGCTCATCCGTACCGAACCAATGCTGCCCGGAGGGCGGTTGGAATCCTTGGGTGGGATTCTGTAAAAGGGGATCACAAGGGGCAATAAAGGGGGCAAAGATGGCAATGAATAACCAAATCAGGCAGAGAATGAGGCCGATCTTAAACATGAGATTCTTTTGCTTAAAAAACTGAAAGAAATTGCGCACAGATCGACCCTCCTTTACTGGTAACGAATACGCGGATCAACCACACCGTAAAGGATGTCGATCAGCAGGTTGACAACGACGTAGATCACGGCGATCAGCAACGAGACGCCGCAGATGGCGGGAAAGTCCTGGGATTTGGCGGCCAGGTAGGCATACTGACCCAGGCCGGGCCAAGAGAAGATCTGTTCCACGAAGACCATGCCGCCCAGCAGGTTACAAAAGCCCATACCGCTGACCGTGATGACTGGTACAAGGGCGTTGCCAAGCGCGTGCCGCACAACGATACGACCTTCCGTCATGCCTTTGGCTCTGGCGGTGCGGATATAATCGGTGGACATGGTCTCCAAGAGATTGGAGCGGGTTTGACGCGCGATGAGGCCCATGGTGAAGAAGCCCAAAACAAGTGCCGGCAGGAAAAGGTGCGAGAGTAAATTGCCCGCCAAGGCCCAGTTGCCCTGCGCAATGGCGTCGAACAAGTATAGGCCTGTCCCCCCTTCCGGCGGCGTAAACATTCGCAAATTGAAGCGTCCGCCACTGGGGAATATTTTCAGCGTCTTGGCAAAGAGCGACATGACCAAGAGAGAAAACCAAAAGCTTGGCACGGATACGCCGCTGATGGAGACGGTGCGCAAGATATGGTCAATGGGTTTATTTTGAAAGATGGCCGAGAGGATACCAAACCCGATGCCAAGCACAATGGCGATGGCCATGGCGCAGAGAGAAAGCTCCAATGTTGCAGGAAAATACTGCGTCAGCTCCTGCAGCACCGGTTTACCGGTACGAATGGAGGTTCCCATGTCGCCTTGGAGCAGATTGCCAAGGTAGATGGCATATTGCGTCCACAAGGGTTCGTCCAAGCCCCACTTGGCGCGGTAGGCGGCCACGATTTCCGGATCATTGATCGCCGTTTGGCTGAGGTTGGCCACGGCCGGATCGCCCGGCACACTATGGGAGATGATAAAGACAAACAGCGAGACGCCCAATAACAGCACCACCATCAGTCCCAGTCTTCTGGCTATGAATCGAAGCAAATCGGCACATCCTTCCTCTTTCTCTGATACTGTAAACAAAGCTCTGTCAAGGCCTGCCGCAGGACGGCGGGGCTTTCTTTACAATGCCAGAGGTCTAAGTTTCGGTTTGATGCGGAGCAGCGACAGAGCGTCTTGTCTGCCGCTGCTCCGCTTGGAGCATGGGTTTATTTCAGCTTAAGCTCACAAATTTCGATTTTGCAGAGGTCACTAAAGGTCACAGTTTCCAAACGGCTGTTATTATAGGCAAAGATTTTGGCGTGCTGCAGGAGGAAGGCAAAGGGATTATCCTTGGCAAACTCCAGCTGCATTTGCTTGGAATACTCGGTGCGCTGTGCCTCGTCGGTTTCAGTAAAGACCTTATTGCCCAGGTCCACAATCGCCTGATTGTCGGGGGTGAGCTCCCACATAGCGCGCTGGCCGTAGGCCGTACCGTTTTCACCGGTGCCGGGCAGGAACGCCAGCTGGTTATTGATGTCGTAGTAGTCCGGGCTCCAAAACATCAGGTAAAACGGCATGGTACCCTGACGCATTTTATCATAGACCAAAGTGGTTTCCTGGGTTTCAATCTTGACTTTAATGCCGATCTCGGCCAGGTTTTGTTCGATCAACTGGGCCATGGTGGTCCAGGCAAGACCTTCGGAGCTATTGGTGCCGCAAGTCAAGGTCACCGAAAATCCGTTGGGATAGCCGGCCTCTGTCATGAGCGCCTTGGCCTTTTCGAGATCGCGGCCTTCGGTGGCCAAGTCACGGGTCAGACCGCCGACAAAACCGCTTTGCACAAAGTTCAGGGGCACGGTAGCGCCATCACCGGCCAGAGACAACAGGCTCTCATAGTCGATGGCATAACGCACGGCTTCCTGCACCTTGGGGTTGGACAACTCTTTGGAGAGATTGCTGTCGCGGCTCATGACCAGGAAGGTCATCGTGGCGGTTGCACCGGTTGCGACGGTGATGCCGTCCTTGTTTTCCAGCTGCTTGGCATTTTCGGCGCTCAGGCCCAGGGCGATGTCGATATCACCGTTTTGCAGGGCTGTGATCTGTGCGTCTGCGCTCTCCATTTCACGGAAGTAGATGGTATCAATATTGCTGGCTTCGCCCCAATAGTTGGGGTTCTTCTCCAAAACAAGCTGCTCTTTCGGCTTCCAGCTCTTGATCACATAGGGGCCGGAACCGGCAGATTGGTTATTGAGCCACTCTGTGGCGCTGTCGGTTGCCTGATCGGATCCGCCATGCTCCTTGACCACTTTGCTGTCCAAGATGCAATAGGCGTTCGAGGTCAGCTTCACCAGGAAGGAGGCGTCGGCCTCTGTGAGGGTAAAGACCACGGTATAGTCGTCGGGAGCTTCGACCTTTTCCACGATCTTGACCATGCTGTATGCCTGAGAATCCTTCATGTTGCGCACGCGGTTGACACTCCAGACCACGTCGTTGGCGGTCATGGGATTGCCGCTGGCAAACTTCACATCCTCACGCATTTTGAAGGTATAGACCTTGCCGCTCTCGTCGACCGTATACTCGGTGGCAACGGAGGGCTCGGGGGTACCCATGGTTCCGCTCTTGACACGATAGAGCATGTCATAGGCGGCATAGGAGAACATGTTGGCATGGGTTTCGTACATACGGCCGGGATCGAGGGTAACAAGGTCGGACTTGCCACCAATGATGACGGATTTTACAGCGCCGCCATCACCTGTGCCTTTGTTGCCTCCACCGCCACAGCCGGCCAGAGCGGCCAACAGGAAAACGGAGACCAGGAGCAGAGATACAATTCGCTTCATTTAAGTTCCTCCTTCAGTTATGTGAAAAGCTTTGCTTGGGTTTATGATTGTAAAGAGCCGGCGTAGTGACAGGCGACGAAGTGACCCGGTTTGTGCTCTGTGAGGGCGGGAACGTCTGTCTGACAACGCTCAGTGGCGTAGGGGCAACGCGTGTGGAAGGCGCAGCCCGGTGGTGGCGCGGTGGGGCTGGGCAGGTCGCCGGAGAGCACCAAACGCGCTTCTCCGCTCTCTCCAATGGTCGGTATGGCAGAGATCAGGGCGATGGTATAGGGGTGCAGCGGGGTTTGATAGAGTTCATCGGACGGCGCAAGTTCCACCAGCTTGCCCAAATACATGACGCCAATTCTGCGGCAGCAATGTTTGACCACGCTCAGGTTATGCGAGATAAAAAGATAGGCCATGCCCAACTGTTTTTGCAGGTCTTGCAGGAGATTGATCACTTGCGCCTGGATGGAGACATCCAGCGCGGAAACCGGTTCGTCGCAGACAATCAACTGTGGCTCCAAAGCGATGGCCCGCGCGATGCCCACGCGTTGCTTTTGCCCGCCGGACATTTCATGTGGATAGCGATTCAGGTATACTTGAGACAGGCCAACCATATCGCAAAGCTCGCTGACTCGCTTCTTCCGCTCCTCCGGCGTATAGAGATGATGAATCAAAAAAGGTTCGGTTAAAATATCCTCAATTTTTCTTCTGGGGTTGAGGCAGGACGAGGGATCCTGAAAGATCATCTGGGTTTTGGCGTGGAAGCGTTTGCGTGCCTCACCTTTTAATGTAGCAATATCCGTACCGTCGAAGATGATCTGCCCGCCGCTGAGGGTATAGAGTCCCAAAAGCGTCTTGCCCAGCGTGGATTTTCCGCAGCCGGATTCCCCGACAAGACCCAACGTCTCGCCGCGTTCAATGGAAAGAGAAACACCGTCAACGGCGTAGAGCGTCGCTTTTTTACCGCGTCCCTTCTTAATGGAGAAGTGCTGCTTCACACCGTCAAGCTGTATTAAAGTGTCATCCATCATAGACCCTCCTCCGCGCGAAAGCACCGCACTTGGCGGCCTTCCGGTAAATCAATCAGGGACGGATGCTCCAGGCGGCAACGCTCATTGGCATATTGACAGCGCGGGTGGAAATGGCAGCCCACCGGCATGTTCCCGGCATCGGGCACCGTACCGTCAATGGATGCCAGCCGCTCTTTTTGAATGTTCAGCTGCGGCAGCGCGCCGATGAGACCCTCCGTATAGGGGTGCAGCGGTTTTGAAAACAAGGCGGACACCGGCGCAGATTCCACCACTTCTCCTGTATAGACAACCACAACACGGTCACAAAAATCATAGACGATGCCAAGGTCGTGCGTAATCATGATGATGCCCATTTTCAGGTCCTTGCGCAACCGTTTGAGCAGGTCTAAGATTTGCGCCTGAATGGTGACATCGAGCGCCGTAGTCGGCTCGTCCGCGATGAGCAGCTCCGGATGACAGGCCAAGGCAATGGCAATCATGATGCGCTGGCGCATACCGCCGGAGAGCTGATGCGGGTATTCGTTCATACGCTGTGCCGGCGCAGGAATGCCGCACTGCTCCAGCAGCGCCAGCGCACGCGCACGCGCCTCTTTTTTCGTGATGCTGCGGTTATGCAGTCGGACGCTCTCCGCGATTTGTTTGCCGCAGGTGTGGATGGGATTGAGCGAGGTCATCGGCTCTTGAAAGATCATCGAAATACGATTGCCGCGAATGCTCTGCATTTCCGTTTCGCTGGCTTTGAGCAGGTTCTCCCCTTTGAAAAGAATCTCACCGGAAATACGCGCGGCATTGGGCGGGAGCAGCCGCATAGTAGCCAAAGAGGTGACGCTCTTACCACTGCCGGACTCTCCCACGATGCCGAGGGTTTCACTCGACCCGACGGTCAGGGAAAGATCGGAAATGACCTGTGTCATGGATGCGCCACCGGCAAAGGATACATTTAAGTTTTTGATTTCCAGCAAATTCCCCAAGAAAACACACTCCCAACTGGATAGAAAAGCATTTTATCTCATCGGATAAAAAAGCAACAAATTTCCATTTTGATAGACATTTCATTATTTTACCTCAAAGCGTCCATTTTTTCAATAGGCCATCTTGAAAAATCAAATTTCACCGGATTCGTGGAGAAAATGGACGCTATCGCGCAGGAATTTATGTGGATCTTGTCCTGTTCGCGGACAAATTGCGCAAGGTTTCGCGGTTGATGATCTCGAGCTTTCCCCTGCCCAATTTGATGCTGCCCTCACTTTGAAAGTGTTTGAGCATACGGGAAACCACCTCGCGGGCGCTGCCGAGGTGATTGGCAATCTGTTCATGGGTGAGGGTCAGCTGATCCTTTTCGCGCAGGTCGGCTTCCTCCAATAAGAACGCAGCCAGACGGGCGTCCAGCTTTTGATTCATCATTTGATCCATCAGCCACATGACCTCGGAAAAATGAGACGCCATGAGCTCATTGGTGTAGTTCGACACCGGCAGCGACTGCTTCATCAAGGTTTGGTAGACGGGCGTTGGAATATGCAAGACAGTGGTATCCTCCTCTGCGGAAACCAGCACATCAAATTGCAGCCCCTGTATCATGCAAGATGCGGAAAGCAGACAAAGATCCTGCGAGAACAGGCGGTAGAGCGTCAGTTCCTTTCCCTCGCTGGAAATGGTATAGACACGCAGCTGCCCGGAGAGTATCAAAAACAGTCCCACGCAATCATAGGCGCCATTATGTAATAGCGTACCCTTTTCATAACGAAACTCATGCGTGGCTTCTTCTAAAAACTGCTGTTGTTCTGCGGTCAGCTGATGCCAAAACGGCAAAGTGCGTATTGCATTCATGAGTCAGACCTTCTTTCCTTCTCGCCGTGCATGGCAATGGCTTCTTGTAGCAGGGGGCGCAGTGCGGAGGCCAGATATAGGGACCCGCAGGCCAGCAAGACATCCTCATCATGCAATGCTGCCAGGCTATCTTGCACCGCTTGTGCGAAATCCTCATAATAGGAGACTGCTGGGCAGTATGCCCGCGCCTGCGTGGCGAGCACCTGTGCCGGCAGCGCCCTGGGATTGTCCGGGGTGAGCGCCACAAAATGATGGGCATAGGGAGCGATTGTCTTTAGAATTTCCTCATAATTTTTATCCTGTAACACGCCCATGATCAGCGTGATGCGCCGCTGGGGCAGGTTTGATAAGCACGAGACCAAGCCGCGCGCGCCGTCCGGATTGTGCGCGCCGTCCAGCAGAACCAGCGGTTTCTGAGAAAGCAGCTCCAAACGGGCGGGCATATGCGTAGTCTCTATACTATATTGCAGCGCGGTGTCAGAGATGGAAAAACCGCATGTGCGCAGGGCTTCCACAGCGGTGATCACTGTCAGGGCATTGTAGATCTGCACGTGGCCGAGCAAGGATTTTTGATACGCAATCTGCTTGTAGGAAAAGCGTCCGGCAAGCCAGGTGTCGTCTGTGATTTGCAGCTGTGATAAGTCCGGCAGATGCAGGTTGCTGCCCCGCTCGCGGCAAGTTGTTTTGATCACTTGATGGACAGCGTCGTCTTGTATGGGGTAAAGGACAGTCATGCCGCCTTTGATGATGCCGGCCTTTTCAAAGGCGATTTCTGAGAGCGTTTCGCCCAGTACATCCGTATGGTCAAGCCCGATGGCGGTGACCACCTGTAAGAGCGGCGGTAAGATGACATTGGTGGAGTCAAACCGGCCACCCAAACCAACCTCCAGACAGACAATGTCGCACTGCCTTTGTGCGTACCAGCAAAAGGCCACGGCGGTTTCAAATTCAAACTGGGTGGGCGTATCGTCGGCAGCAAGAGCCATGGATTCGATACAGCTTCGGACACGGTCGGCGCAGGCGGCAAAGTCATGTTCTGGTATCATCTCGCCGTTGATCTGCATCCTCTCGCGAAAACACAGAACATAGGGGCTTGTGAATAAACCGGTGCGGTAGCCGCTTTGCTGCAGCGCATTGGCCAGCATGGTCGACACAGAGCCTTTGCCGTTGGTGCCGGCGATATGGATAAATCTCAGTTGGTTTTGCGGATTGCCCAAACGATCCAACAGCGCGGTGATACGTGACAGGCCAAGGCGCATGCCGAAGCGTGAGAGTCCCTCCAAGTAGGAAAGACTTTGTGCATAATTCATGGCGCTGCCTCCTCCCCGCTCGCCGTTAAGTGACGCAAAAGTGTTTGCATCTCAAGACCCAGGCGCGGGTGTATAAACTGCGGATCAATTTCACAGAACGGCGCGAGGACAAAGCTGCGTCGGTGCAGATCCGCATGCGGCACACACAGCGCTTCCGTTTCTAGGATCAGGTCATCGTAAAACAGGATATCCACATCCAGGCTGCGTTCACCCCAACGGCGTGTTTTCACCCGACCGGCCAAAGCCTCCGTCCGCTGGCAAAAAGCAAGCAATTGCATGGGTGTATAGATGGTTTCCAGCTTGATGACCGCATTGAGAAAGTCCGGTTGATCGGTGACGCCATACGGTTTTGTCTCGTGATAGCCGGAGAGGGCGCGCACCTTGATATGCGGGTCAGCTTCGGCCTCCCGTCTCAGCAAATCTAAGAAAGCGGTGCGATCACCCAAGTTAGAGCCAATGCCCAAATAAACGATGTGGCGGCTACGCGTAAGCGTCAAGCAGACATCTGAAAACTGATGCGGAATGGGGGCGCCCGGTTTGTGGATGGTCAAGGTCAGCCGGTCGATGAGCGGATAGGAGATCAGCAGATGGGCGGCCAGGTCGTTGCCAAGTGTTTCGAGCAGACGGTAGGACTTTTCCTGGCAAAAGTCGATGATCTTGCCGCTCAATTCTCCATAATGTACCGTGCGCGAGAGTTCATCCAGGCAGACAGAGGTGTCGAGTGTATAGGTGCAGTCAATCAGAAAACGCTGCCCCTGCTGCTGTTCACTTTCCAGGACACCGTGATAGGCCCAAAAGGCCAGGCCGCTTATTTTGATTTGGTCCATGTTGTCTCCTTTATGATGGCGCGGGTCATGCGGATGGCGTCCTTGTTTTCTGCCACATCATGCACGCGAATGAAGCTGGCCCCTTTCAGCACAGCGACCACCGTACCCGCTAAGGTACCGTAGAGCCGCTGGTCCACCGGGCGATCCAAAACCTGCCCGATCACGGATTTCCGCGAGAGACCCAGGAGCACGGGATAACCCAGCGCGCAGAGCGCGTCAATGCGATGCAACAAGGTGAGGTTTTCATCCGGACTTTTTTGGAAACCGATTCCGGGGTCTAAGATGATGGCGTCGTCGGCAATTCCGGCCTGTTTGGCTAGGCGCAAGGTAGCGCGCAAGTCTTCCAATACATCATCGAAAAAAACATGATAATCATGTGCGACGCGGTTGTGCATCAGGCAGCAGGGCAGTTTTGCGTCGGCAATGAGCTGCGCCATGTGCGGATCCTGCTTCAAGCCCCAAATATCATTGACAAGATCAATGCATCCCAAATTGGCCGCAATGACTTCCCTTTTATAGCTATCCAAAGAGAGCGGCACGTCAAAGCGTTGCTTGATCGCTTCCAGCACCGGGCAGACGCGGTCAATTTCCTCCTGCACGCTCACCTGGACATGGCCGGGGCGGGTGGATTCCCCGCCGATATCCAACAGGTCCGCGCCCTGCTCTATCATTTGTTCGGCGCGGAACAAGGCTTGGTCCAGCGTTTGGTAGCTGCCACCGTCCGAAAAAGAATCCGGTGTGAGGTTCAAAATCCCCATGATGTAGGTTTCATGTTTCGTGTCAAACTGCTTGCCGCCAATGATCATAAAAACACCTCTTGATTCTTTTCTGTCTCCGGCCAGTGACAATCGTCGCGGGCGGTGCAAAGAAAACAGTTGCGGCTGCGGTGATCGGCAAAACGCAAGAGCAGCGTGAGGGGCTCCTCACTGGGCGTTGCATCGTTGTGCAGACGGATGGCATGTAAAACCTGCGCGGTCTGCTCCGCACGATAGCCGCAAGCGGGCAGAATCTCCCCCGCCAGAGTACAAGCCGCCTGGGCATGCTGCCGGCCAGGGGCGCAACAGGCTGCGCGACCAATGTCATGCAGTAGGGCCGCCGCATATAAAAGCGCGGGATCCAGCTGCCGCTGTTCCCGCTCGGCGCAGAGCAGCATGATGCGCGCCACGCTCAAGCAGTGCTCGATATCATGGCGGCAAAACCGCCGACTGCTCTCCTGCTTGGCGATATCCTGCATGTGACGCTGATACAGCGGATGCGCCAAAATGGCCTTGACTCGTTTCATAACTTCTCTCCTCGTGCGGAAAACAAAAAAGGATAGATGACAAAGCATCTATCCCGCATGTAATCGGTGGACTATTCACCGCAACAAAAAACTTGCCCGGCCAACATCGATATACCTTGGTTATGGGTTAGCATAACAGCGGGATGCAAGATTTATACCGCAGACAAGCTTGCCTTTCGTTTTCCCGGCAACTCCCCGTCCGGAAAACACTTGACGCATAAATCTCTACTCTGTGCATCGGCACCGGCCGATGGTTCAAACGGCTGTAGCAAGTGACCAACTCGCCTTCTCACACAGCAGACCTACTATACCATAGTTTGGGCTTTATGGCAACCATCGTTTGTGGGCTGACACTGCGCCAAACGACGGCTTGTCTCTGGTCAATTTCACGAGTGAACTTTTGGCAGAGTGGCAGCGTTTTTCACAAAAAAGAAAGAAAATTAAGCAACAATTTAGCCAATTTATTCTCTCATTTGCACAAAGTTTATAATCTGTTCATTTTTATCTTTACAAGACCACTCGTCTTTGGTACAATTGACGTAGTTTCATGGCAGACAAAGTTGTGTGTCATGCCATATTGTGTGAGCAATGGCGTTCACTGATGAGAGGGCAAGGTTTGCCCTTTGGTCAGGAGCGCCTTTTTTCTTGCTCTTCATGCCATGTATGGACGACATTTAAAAGGAGGAAGCAACGATGCAATCACTGAGAAAAAGAAAAGACGGCGAGATCCAACCCCACATCAGACTCTGTGGCGGACTGTTCCACTTGCGCATTCCCTTTGTCCACTGGGAATGGGAATTTCCCGAAATGATCCAGGCCATCGTGGTGTTTATGACCGGCGCAGCCGCCACGGCTTATCTGGAGCAAATTTTTGGTCTTTCTTTCGAAATTGCGCTTTCTATTGTTATTGTCCACGAAGCTTTATACCTCGTCAATAACCTTTTGGGCGATCCGCTCGTCGGTGGCTGGATCACGCCGGCCGTCCCGCTCATCACAGCCTTCATATCGACCTATGAAGGCAATGACCGCATCTATGCGCTGCTCTCCATTGAGCTCTGCCTGGGCTTGATGTACGTTGTGTTCGGCTTGACCGGCCTTGCCTCTAAACTGGTCAACTTCTGTCCCATGTCCATCAAAGCGGGTATCTTAATCGGCGCCGGTTTTGCCGCCTGTACCGGTAAGTACGGCTTTATGAGCGCTGCAAACGGCGGTGTTGGCTTTTATGCCTCTCCCATCAGCTGGACCATTGGTGTGCTCATTTCCCTTTTCCTGCTCTTTTCCTATGGATTTGGTGATATTAAATTCAATGTGAAAAACAAATTTATTAATTTTATCAGTAAGGCCGGTTTTGTGCCTGCAGTTGTCATCGCGGCCATCATTGGCATGATCTTTGGCGAGATCAAACTGCCCGACTTATCCTCCATCAATGGCATTATTTTTAATCCCCTCCCCGGCCTATCTTGGGTGTTCCATAATTTCTCCCTCTTTGGCATGGGCCCCCCGCCGCTGGACATTTTTATTTCCGCGATCCCCATGGCGATCATTGCCTACGTCATCGCTTTCGGCGACATTGTCGGCGGTACAGCATTCTTAAACGATACCAAGAAGTATCGTACAGACGAAAAAATGGACATCAACCCCAACCGCACCAACGTCTGCTGCGGCATTCGTAACATCATTGAATGTCTCTTTGCCCCCACCTGCACCATGTCCGGCCCGCTGTGGACGGCCATGACGGTGACCGTCGCCGAACGCTATAAGAGTGGTAAGGAAAACATGTATTCCATCTTTGGCGGCGCCTGTACCTTTAACACCGCAAAGGTGATCTGTTGCGCCATTATCCCTCTCATGGTCGTGATCAAGCCGGCGCTGCCTCTGGCGATGGCCTTAACCCTGATGATTCAAGCGTTCGGTTCCTTCTACGTCGGCCTGACCATGTGCCGCACCAACATTGAGCGCGGCGTGGCCGGCATCACCGGCGGTGCGATTGCTGCCAGCGCCAACCCTGCTTGGGGTCTGCTTGTCGGCATCCTGCTCTGTGCGACCTGTCAGTTTGCTGCCACAAAACGCGAACAAAGAGCCCATGAAGTGATCAAGGGTGCGAACATCACCATCCAAGAGTCTGAACAGACAAAAGAAGAAATGGAAGCTGAACTGGAAACCATCAACAAGAAGAAGCTGACTTCCGTCAGATAAACACCCATTTGATACACTTGCCTATCAGAAACAAGACGCCGCCACAGTTCACTTGTGGCGGCGTCTTATGTATCTTCATAAACTCGGATCACTTCCGCCGCGACGACGGTTTTCTTCACGCAGGTATCCATTGCCTTTTTCTCAATATAATGATGCGCCGCTTCTTCGCTCATATTCTCTTTCGCGACGAGCAAAATTTTAGCCCGGCTGACCAGGTGATCGTCCTCCAGCTTTTGCCGTAGTTGATCTGCCTTACTCTCCAAAGTCTTAATTTTCAGATGCATGGACAGCAACAACCGCATCGTTTGCAGTAAAATTTGAGGATCTATGGGTTTCTTAAACGTCACGATGCCCATGCGTTCCGTCTCATATAGGTTTTGCTTTTCGTAGAGCGCGGCGCTGCTGAGCAATATGATACTATATTCTGAAAACTTACTCCGAGCCACCTCCATGACAAAAGACAAGGTGTTTTCTCCCGGGAGCGGCGCGTCCAAGATCAGTAAATCAATATCCTGTTCGATTAAAACGTGTTTGGCTTCACGGAGCGATGGCACACAGAGCAGGTCGACGGCGCCCTCCTTTTGTAGCAGTTCACGGATACGCGTTTCAAAGGCCGCAGATGCTGAAACAAAAAGCAATTTGGCGTGTTCAAAGAGATTCCGCACCAGCATCCCTACCTTTGCCTGATGAATTGCCACATATGCTCACTTTGACTCAAGGAGAAAGCCGAAACATGTTTGACGCAACCCTATTTACATAACCGTCCAGTTAGCGCGATATCGATATATTGTGTCTCCGCAGAAAATAGTTGTCAAAAGTATATCGAAATCCGTTTGACGTGTCAACCAAAAAGCGCGGCGTCCGGAAAAGCCGACGTATTCCAAAAAAACAAAAGACTGAACGGCTGCCAACCGTCAATGGTAACAGCGATTCAGTCTTTGATGTTTCGAGGTCTTTCGGTCGCTCAAACAACGTGTTTTGGTTTGCCCTCTTATGGGTCAGGCTTAGTGATGTCCACCTGTGGTATTGTGTTTGTTGTTCTTGTGGCTGCCATTGTGAGCGGTATGGATTCCGGTCTTATTGCAGCCGTTGACGTTGCACTGAGTGTGATTCTTGTGGCCATCGTTTTTGCTGTGCGCTGTATAGGACTTACCGTTGTGCTGATGCGTCCCGGTTTTGGTACAGTTGCTTATGGAGCAAAACGGAGTGCTGGCAGGAGCCTTTGCGGCCAAAGCGGGCGTGCTTCCCAGCGCGACGAGCATGACGCCTGCTGCCATAACGGGTACAATTTTCTTGATCATCTTTGCGTTACCTCATTTCTAATTTGTGGTTTGTGCTTCTGTTGATAGAATACGAAGTTTCTTTACCGTTTTGTAGGGTGCGCACTATGAAATTGAGAAAAAGATTTCGTACTCTAATCATAGAGGATTTCCTGGTGCGATGGATGCCACATAAAAAAGGAAGCCGCCCAGCTGAACGCCGAGCAGCAAACCTTACATACGAAATACACACAGCAAAACGCAGGTGATTTTCAACTGGGAAAAGAGGACGAATCCATCAGTGCATCCACGGCAACAGGATTTACATGCACCATGCAGTGTTTGACTTTGGGAAACTGTTTCTCAATTTCATCATGAACACATTGCGCGGTATCATGCGCCTGTTCCAATGTCACAGAACCATCGGCGCGAATTTCCACATCCACATAGATTTTGTCCCCGAACAAGCGCGTTTTCATGCGGTCAATCCCCTCCACCGATTCCTGCGAGAGTATGATTTCGCGCATTTTAGCTGACGTTTGCTCATCGCAAGCCTTATCGGTCATTTTTCCGACAGCATCCCGAAAAATATCCACCGCCGCTTTCAGAATAAACAGGCAAATCACGATACATGCCAACGGGTCCAGGATGGGAAATCCGAGCCGCGCGCCAAGAATGCCGAGGAAACTGCCGATGGAAGAAAGTGCATCCGAGCGATGGTGCCATGCGTCGGCCATCAGCGCACTGGAATCAATCTTCTTGGCTGCTCTGCGCGTATACCAATACATGGCCTCCTTCACGATGATGGAAGTAACGGCCGCTACAAGCGCAAGCAAACCCGGTATCGCCAAGCCTCCATAACTTCCGGCCATCACTTTTTGGACACCTGACCATCCAATCCCTGCGCCCGTTGCAAATAAAACAGCCGCCAAGACAATCGCCGCGACACATTCAAACCGCTCGTGGCCGTAGGGATGCTCTTTATCCGCTTTTTGATTGGCCAGTTTCACGCCTATCATGACAATGATTGTACTGAACACATCCGACAGGGAATGAATGGCATCGGATATCATGGCTGCGGACTGCGCGAACACCCCGGCGAACAGCTTGAATACTGTTAGAATTACATTTCCGACAATACTGTTGCAGGATACCCGCATTGCGATTTGTTCATTTGTTTTTTCCATACTCGTTACCTCCATGTGATTGAGATAACTCTATGGCACAGCATAACCTTCCCGCAAAACGAAAAAAACGCACCTGCGGAACATACCACTGTCCCACAGATACGCTTAGCTGCTATCTGCTGCCGCTCTGCGGCCCGGCTACCCAAACCCGTAGGTTTGGCGCCTGCTCAGTTTGTACTGGTGATTGAGCGTCCGGTTGCGCCGGACGCGATGCAGTGCAAAGAGTTATATTTACAATAGCATATGCTATTAGGATTGTCAATGTTTCTCTACGGTTGCTGCTCCTACATGTATTTGCCAAAATGATTTTAGACCCTTGTCAAATGGCATACCGGGAGGTCAAAACCCTTTTGCAAATGGTATAACTGTGTTATGATAGCTCCAGATCAGATGGCGGAAGGTGGTGTTTTCATGAGCGAGTTGATCGACGAAGTGCGGGCGGCACAACAGGATCGCCACAAATTAAACCAGTTGATTGAACGCTACCTGCCTTTTCTGAAAAAGCAAGTATTCAACTTACAGAGCCTGCATCTGGAGTATGATGATATGCTCAGCCTGGCCATGCTGACGTTTTCCGGTTGTGTCGCGCAATACGAGCAGGAAAAGGGAAACTTCCTCTCTTTTTGTAGTGTTTGCATCCGCAATCGTTTGCTGGATGAAAGCCGTAAGCAGGGCCGTCAGGATAGAAATCTTGTCCCGCTGTTTGATGACAGGAAAGAAGAATCAAGCAAAGCTGCCATTGCGCGAGCATCCATCGCCGTGTATGACATCAAACAAGAGCAAGTGAGTTTAGCGCAAGAAATTGCGGCTTTTTCCGATGAACTCCAGCAATTTGGCATAAATTTTGCAGTACTCCCCCGCCTTTGTCCCAAGCAAGTACGGTCGCGCAAGCTCTGTTACACGCTGGCCCAGGAGATTATTCGCTCACCGCTTCTACATGACGAATTTCGCAGCAAGCACACGCTTGCCCAGACTGCCTTATCCCAACGCTTTTCCATTTCGCAAAAAACGATCGAAAAGCACCGCAAATATATTGTGACCTTAGTTCTCTTAATGGATGGAGAGTATCCTTTGATACAATCGTTTTTACCACGATGGGAGGAGGGGAGATAGATGAGAACCGGCATAGTTTGCACGCTCGATCAACGCAAGGCGGTTATCCTACAAGCGGATGGCTCGTTTGTTTCGGTCAGGGCAAATCCACACTGGAAGGTCGGGGATGTGGTTCCCGTTCCGTCTGCCAATCAAAATCGTCACACAGCCCTGCGCACCTGTGTGGCCAGCCTTGCCATCCTGGTATTGGGTGGTTTGATGGGCGGCTGGCTCTATTTTACGCCGGTCGCGGTGATCAGTGTCGACGTGAATCCTTCGATTGAATTCAGCGTGAATCGCTTTGATCGCGTCATATCCACCACGTCTTTAAACGATGAAGGCTCTCAAATTCTTTCAGATACTAAGATCAAAAATAGAGCCTATCAAGCCGCCGTTGGCACCATACTGTCGGCGGAACGCGTGGACGGTTACTTTGATGGCGAGGCAAACGTCGTGCTCACGGTGTTTTCCGCCAATTCCACCAGGCAATCAACGGTATTGTCCGAACTGAAAGAAGTGGTAAACACCGAGGCGGCGCACTACGCGGATCAGTTGACGGCAGAATACCACGCGGTCGATCAGGCCATTTTAGATGGCGCGCATGGTCATGGTGTCTCTGCCGGGAAATACCTTTACCTGCAGCAGCTTCAGACCCTTGCGCCGGAAACCGATCTGACAACGTATACACACCATAGCATTGAGCAGCTCAAGGGAGAAATCGAAGCTTGCAAGAAGGAGCACGAAAATGACCCGGCGCCCCCTCCCCATGCCGAAACGCATAAAGAAGAAAACTGCACCTGATGACGCGCATCAGGTGCAGTTTATTTTGTTGCCATCATAAAGGCTGGTAAAACAATCCGTGCTGTGTGCAAAACCACAGGAGCATACCGTGGCCGCGCTTTGGTATGCGACACTGTAAGTTCCATTCCGGATACTGTTTGATGAGCTGGATATGATCTCCGGTGGCGAAAGCCACAAAAGAGATATAGTGTTCTTTGGTCATGGGATGATCGCTGCTGATAAACCATTCATCCTCCACCACTTCTACGGAGAGCCGCTCAGCCAATTCCGCTTTTTGCAGCGTCTGTGCGCTCAGTTTTTTGCCGCAGCAGCTGACTTCCGCCGCACCGCTACAAAGTGAAATGTTCTGGCAATGCGGACAGACATAGTATTTCGTTTGTTTCATATTTCCTCCTACAAAATCGTTGGACATCAGTTCGCCGCCCAAAAGCGTACCGACCTCAACCGAAAAGAGTTCGGCCAGCTGCGGCAGGAGAGAAACATCCGGATATCCGAGTGCGCGCTCCCACTTTGAAATGGTCTTATCGCTGACATGTAAGCGATCGGCCAATTGTTTTTGCGTCATACCGTGCTCTTGGCGCAAGGCGCGGATCAGGTCGCCGGTTTTTGTTTGTTCCATGTTTGTTTTCCTCCTGTTTTCAAATTGTACCCTGTTTTGCGCGTCTTGGCAATCAACGCTCCGTAGAGTTGCTTGTTCCCTGTAAACGCCGCTTTACCTTTGCCATCTGATGCCGGATGGTTTTTGTCTGTTTTATGGATAAATCATGCACATTCCTTTTTATTTTCATGCAATAGGTCAAAACTGTGGCTTGTACAGAAAAACAGTTGCTTTATCTCGCTACTGTGATATAATTTTACAAGCAAAGTTTACCTGATATTTATGGAAATTGGAGGAAATGAAAAATGAAAAAGCTGCTTTCTCTGCTTCTGGCGCTGGGCCTGGTGTTCGCGCTGGCTGCCTGCGGTACCCCCAAGAAAACCGACCCAAATACCAACGACAAGACGACCGATCAAAACCAAAACTCTGACTTGGAATACGTTAAGTCCAATGGCACGATGGTCATCGGCATCACCCTCGCCCCTCCCATGAACTTTGAGGATGAGAACGGCGACCTCACAGGTTTTGACACAGAATTGACCAAAATGGTCTGCGAAAAGCTGGGCGTGACCCCTAAGTTTACCGAGATAGACTGGAACAGCAAGGAAGTGGAGCTGCAATCCAAAACCATCGACGCAGTCTGGAACGGCCTGACCATCACCGCCGACCGCCAAAATGCCATGGAAATCACCGAGCCTTATCTGAAGAACATTCAGGTGGTTTTGATGAAGGACGGCAACAGCTATGAGAGCACCGCTTCCCTGATTGGCAAGAGCGTCGCAGCAGAGCAAGGCTCCGCCGGCGAGGATATGATGAAAACGGATGAAAACCTCAAGCAGGCCAACTATGTACCCACGACTAAGCAGAGCGATTGTCTGATGGAACTCCAGGCTGGCACCGTTGACGCCGCCATCTTGGACCTGACCTTGGCCAGACACATGACCGGCGAGGGCAGCAATTATACCAACATCGTGATTGTGGATCGCCTTGGTGAAGAAGAATACTACGGCGTGGCCTTCCGTAAGGGTTCTGACATCTGCGCCGCGGTCAATCAGATCATTGATGAGATGCGCAAAGACGGCTCCCTGGCCAAGCTGGCTGAGAAGTATGACCTGGAACTGCCTGACCAGGCAGCTGCCGAATAAGCAGGGCGCACTGCCCTAAGCGATACACCCACACTGCGGGGCAGGGGAAGCATCCCCTGCCCCACCGCTTATCTTTTGAGGGAAATAGAGATATGGATATCTTTGTCATCATGGGAAAGCTGTCTGACAGCTTTTTCTTAAACTGTAAGCTCTTTGGATGGACCATACTGCTCGCCCCGATTCTGGGTCTGCTCCTGTCCTTTGGCTCTATGAGCCGGTTTGCACCGCTGCGCTGGCTGGTTAAAACCTTTGTTTGGATCGTTCGCGGTACGCCCTTGATGCTGCAGCTGCTCATTATCTTTTTCGGGCCGGGTCTGTTTGGCTGGTCGTTTGGCTGGTCGTCGGTCAGCAACGGTCGCTTTATGGCGGCGGTGGTGGCTTTTGTCATCAACTATGCCTGCTACTTCTCCGAAATTTTCCGTGGCGGCATTGAGAGCATCCCCAAAGGCCAATACGAGGCCGGCCAGGTGTTGGGCATGACCAAGAGCCAGATCTTTTTTAAGGTCACCCTGATGCAGTTGGTCAAGCGTATCATACCGCCCATGGGTAATGAGATCATCACTCTGGTGAAGGACACCGCCCTGGCGCGTATCATAGCCAACAAGGAAATCATCATGGTCGCAGGCGATTACAGCAGCAAAGGCATCATTTGGCCGCTCTTTGCCTCGGGTCTTTACTTCTTGCTTTTTGTGGGCATTTTGACCCTGCTCTTTGCCTGGATCGAAAAGAAACTCAACTATTTTAAGGTGTGAGGAGGGATGTTATGGCTGTTTTAGAAGTCAAAAAGATCGAAAAGCAGTTTGATGATCTGGCTGTACTGAAGGGAATTGACTTTTCGCTCGATCAGGGTGAAGCCATCGCCATCATCGGTTCCTCCGGTAGCGGCAAGACGACGCTGCTGCGCTGTCTGAATTTTCTGGAAAAACCTGATCGCGGCCAGATCATCGTCAAGGACGAGCTGATTTTTGATGCGGAGGATGCGCAAACCCAACGCGAGAGTGAAGTCCGCAAAAAACGCCTGCATTTTGGCCTGGTCTTTCAGAATTTCAATCTTTTCCCCCAGTATTCCGCGCTGAAAAATGTGACCATTGCGGCGGAGTTACTGGCGCGTGAGAACAAGGATTTCAAACAAAACCGGAAGGCTATTTTGGATGAGATCAAACAAAAAGGGCAAGCCCTGCTTGCAAAGGTTGGCCTGAGCGAGCGCATGGACTACTTCCCGCATCAACTATCCGGTGGTCAGCAGCAACGCGTGGCCATCGCCCGCGCCCTGGCGCTGGAGCCTGATATTCTGTGCTTTGACGAACCGACCAGCGCCTTGGACCCCGAGTTGACCGGCGAGGTGTTAAAGGTCATTCGCAGCTTGGCGGAGAGTCACACCACCATGGTGATCGTCACGCATGAGATGGCCTTTGCCCGCGATGTGGCTGACCGGGTCATCTTCATGGACGAAGGTGTTATCGTAGAGCAGGGGCCGCCGCAAGAGGTCTTTGGCCACCCCAAGGAGGAGCGTACGCGTCAATTCCTGGCGCGGTATAAAGAGGGCTGACCGACAAAATGACAAGCCGTCTATCGAAGATACTCGATACACGGCTTGCTTTTGATTCTCTACTCCTCAAATTCAGAGAAGTTGGCCTGCACTGTCGAGGCAAGACTCGAAGCCACCTGCGCAGCGCGATCAGCCTGTTTGGTGCCGATGAATTCCATGACAACGCAAAGAATGATGCCAATGAGCAGGCCAATGGACGGATTGGCAAACACGGCAATTGCACCGCCTGTGAGACCGGCTACACCGCGCTCCACATTGGTGCGGCACATGTTCATACCAATGTAAAAACAGCCAAAGGCCTGGATCATCCAAGTGAGCTCCATAGCCAGCGGAAGCACAGGACGCACCAGTAAGATGATGGGCAAAATCAAATGACAGAGAAATTTGGTGACATTAAAGGTGCAGGTGCCGCCGAAGATGGATTGCATATTCTTCTCGCCGGACTTATAGCGCTCCGCCACAGTGATTGTCATGGCGTTCCAAACCGGGCCGGACATGGTGCAGGTGGGGGCGAAGAAGGCTTCCACCAGGTTTCGGATGCCACAGCAAACATTGATGCGGTTGGAGTTCATGTCGATGGTCTCATCCGAACGGTAGGCCTGGGCTTCTTTGAAAATAACGGTGCCGTTGAGGATATCGCCAAAGGCAATCAGATAGCAAGCCACAGCGATGGGGATAGCGGATGCGAAAACATGGATGGGCGGCGGACCCAGTGCAAAGAAACTGAAGTTTTCAAACACCCAAGCAAGGCCGGGGATGGGATTGAAAAAAATCTGCGAAAAATCTACACTCGGCAGGCTGATCTCTCCCACCGCCATGCCAACGATCCCTGCCACAACCAGGGCAGGCACGAAGCCGATGGTACTCAAAAATCGGACCAGCGCGTTGTTGCCGGAAAAGCGCTGCTTACCAAATCCATAAGAAAACAGCAGGTAAAGCGCCAATAAGACACCGATGGAAAAACTGATGGGATTGGCCCAAAAGCCCGCCCCCCCCTGCTCCAGGGGTTTGAATCCGTAAGTACCCAGACAGGCGGCAAAGCTGGAACCAACGAGGATACCCGCCTTCAGAGATCTCGGACAGAGTTTTACCAAACGCCCGGCCAAACCGGTCAGACCAAGAACAACGAACAAAATGCCCAGAATGAGCTCCAATGACAACAGCGCCCAGATCCGCTCTTTCCCGTCAAAGCCAAGTAAGTAAATCATAATCAATGGAACAGCCGGGGTAATCCACCCACCTACCAGGGGATCACCGAGTAAATTGTTGACCAAATAAAGTGCTTCATGAAGGACAACAATGGACAGGGCGGCCTCAAAGGTCAAGCCAAACAGCGCCTGCAGATATGTGATGGCCGCGGTACCCGTGACACAGACCACGATGGCTTGTACCATTTCGGGCAGTTCCCACTTCCAATGTATGAATGGCAGGCGCAGCTTAAACAGTCCCAATGGGATATAGGGCTGCTCGCCTCCCGGTTCTCGTCTATGGTATTTCATACGCATCAGCGATCCGTCCTTTCGGTCTTACAGTATCCTTCATCGCTTGCCTCTTAGGCCAGCGATAAAAAAAGGCATCATCCAAACTTGCTCGGAGTATTCCCCACCCCAAACAGCTGATGAACGCCTTTGCTCAATTCATTTTTTCTCATTTATTATAAACAGCAGGTAAAAATTTGTCAACCTGCTGTTTTGCACAATTGGTTCTATTTGCCCAGACGCCCCGTCTTGCGCCTGGGTGGCAGCGCGATAGGAGGGCGATGACAATGAGTAAAGAACAGCGACATGCGCTGTGGGTCGCTTGGCGGGCCGCCATCCCGCACACCATCCCGGTACTGACCGGTTTTTTGGTGCTTGGCATGGCCTACGGCGTCTTGATGCAGACCAAGGGTTATGGTACCGTTTGGGCCGTTTTGATGAGCGCCATAGCGTTTTGCGGCAGCATGCAATTTGTGGCCATCACGCTTTTGACGACGGCATTTAACCCCATACAGGCCTTTCTCATGAGCCTGATGGTCAACGCCAGACATCTGTTTTATGGCATTTCGATGTTAACAAAATACCGCGGACTGGGTAAGCTGCGCCTCTTTCTCATCTATACACTTTGCGACGAAACCTTTTCCATATCCTCGGCCATTGAGCCGCCGCCGCAAGTGGAGCGCAAGTACTTTTATTTTTTTGTGTCCGCCATGGATTATTTTTACTGGGTGGCCGGTACCTTTCTGGGCGGCACCTTGGGTTCGCTTCTGAGCTTTGACGTCACCGGTTTGGATTTTGTCTTAACGGCTCTATTTGTTGTGTTGTTTTTGGAGCAAATGTTGAAAAAAGAGAATCGCAGCGCCGGTTTCGCCGGTCTGGGCTGCACCGTTCTTTGTCTGTGCCTTTTTGGCAGCAACAATGTGGTAATCCCCTCTATGCTGGTCATTTTGGCGGTACTGCTCATCGGGAGGAATCGAATATGGCGCTGACATCAGGACAAACCATGCTCATGATTATTGCGATTGCCTGCGGGACAATTGTGACGCGGTTTACCCCATTTTTTCTTTTCCCGGAAAATAAAGAACCACCCAAGGTGATCGTGTACCTGGGACGAGTACTGCCGCCTGCCATGATGGGGCTGCTGGTGATCTATTGCCTGAGAAATGTCTCGCTGCTGCAATCGCCGCACGCCTTACCAGAGCTTGTGTCCATTTTGATCCTAGTGGTTTTACATATTTGGAAACGTAATGTACTGCTCAGTATCGGAGCCGGAACGATTGTATATATGCTCTTTGTGCAATGGATCATGGTTTAACATGTTTACTATAAACATAACAGTAAAGGGGAGAAAGCGCAAACGCTTTCTCCCCTTTTTGATCTTTCGCCATGTGTTTAGTTGGGGCCATACACTTCTTCATGCGTGAAATAGCCGCCGTCAATCAGGATGCGATCGATATTTTCTTTGACCACCATTTGGCCGGTAATTAAGTTTGCGTCAATAGGTGCGCCGCTATGGTTATCAAACTCCGCATTGACATTGACATTTTCACCTTTTGCCATGTGATAGGCTTCGTTGATAGCCGTTGAGGCCAACTCTTTTAAGTCCATATAAATGGTCATATCCTGCTTGCCGGCAATGATACGCCGGATGGCTGAGAGTTCGGCATCCATACCGGTGATAGCCACATGATTTTGGATGCCCAGCCGCTCAACAACGGCGGCACAAGCCTCTGCAATTTTATCGTTCGGAGCCAGGATAGCGTCAATTTTGCCATTGGCATTTTTGATGGCGTTTTCTACCATGGTCTCGGCTTCATTGGGATCCCAACCGGGGACGGGCGCGTCAAGCAGAATGTTGATTTTACCTTTCATGGGATCAAGGTAACGCATGACGCCTTGATAGAGCAAGCTGGAGTTGTTATCGCCGGAATCTCCCTGCAGGATAATATAGTTACCTTCGTAAGCTGCCTCAGATAGATATTGTCCCATTTTCTGGCCGATGCGTTCGTTGTCATAACCGACGAGCAAGTCCACGCTCTGGCCCAAAACCACGCGCGCGTAACTGATCACTTTGACCTTTTTCTCTTTCGCATAATCGAGAATATTTGCTACCTTGTTGACATCGCGTGGCGTCAAAATCAAGACATCAATGCCACTGTCGATGAGTTCCATGCAGTCTTCCTCTTGCGTTTTGGGCGTATCGGTACGATTCAGCCTGACTTCGATCTCAGCGCCGAGTTCTTTGGCCCTGTCTATCATATACTGCTGCTCTTGGTCCCAACGTGTGGCTGCTCCGACGCCAAAGGAAACGCCGATTTTGACAGCCTCATCTTTTTGGGAACACCCCGGCAGGGCAAGCGCGAGGGCCATCAGTACGGCCAATAAAAGACACCATTTTTTCATCATATTTTTCCTTCCGCATAGTATTTTTCGAAGGTATCGGCGGCGACGGGTTTCGAGTAATAATAGCCTTGCGCAATGTGTGAGTCTGCACTTCGCATCAGTTCAATATTTTCAATGGTTTCGACACCTTCAACAACGGTTTTGATATGCAGCCTGTTTGCCATTTGAATGATTGTTTCAAACACGACCTTTTGACGGCTGCTGTTTGAAGTTGCCTGTAAAAAAGTCTTATCAATTTTTAACACATCAATGTTTATATCTTTGAGCATTTGTAAAGAGGAATAGCCCAGACCGAAATCGTCCATTGAAATGGTTAGGCCAATGTCGTGCAGCTGATCTATGAAGGCATTGATGGTTTCCACGTTGTCGAAGATGACGGTTTCGGTCAATTCCACTTCAATCAAATGCGCGGGCACTTGGTACTTACGTAGGGCTTCCTGCAGGGAGTCGGAAAAATGTTCATTGAGCAGGTTGATTCTGGAGAAGTTGACCGAGATCGGTACACAAGCAATGCCCTTGTCCAAACAAGAACGGATGAAGGCCAAGGTACATTCAAAAATACGCCAGTCCACCAGGCTAATTAGGCCCGTTTCTTCACAGACGGGAATAAAATCATTCGGGAAGATCATCTTACCTTCCTTAGTAATCCAGCGGGCCAAGGCCTCTGCCCCGACCAGCTTGTTGGTGTTGACATCCACCTTCGGCTGGAAAAACGGTACAATTTCATCATTCTCCAGGGCCTGTTCCACGCCGCTTTTCATTTGCTCATTCTTGGCAAGTTCTTCGTCTGAATTTTGAGAATACACCTCAACACGCTTGATACGTCGGCCTTTTGCCACTTGTCTGGCCAAGTTGGCCTTATCAACCATCAAATTGAGCGATTCGGACGTATCCGTGACCGGATAAAGGCCCGTAGATAAGTAAATTTTAATTTTGTCAAAGGTTAAATCAGAGCAAAACATACGGTTTAAGCGTTCCAGGGAAATATCTTTTAGCGCCAACACAAAGTGATCGGAAGATGTGCGCGCAATACACTCTGTCGGCAACAGCAAACTGGCGCAGTGCTCATACACTTTTTTCAGAATGGAATCGCCCAACTCAAATCCATAAAACCGATTGATATACTTAAATCCATCCACATCAAAGGTGATGATATACGAAGTGGCCGTCCCTTGTATGGCAAAGAGCGTTTGCACATCCATGATGAACTTGGCATACGTGTTGCCCCCTGTGACGGTGTCCACGAAGGCAATGTGTTCCAGATGCTTTTGCTGGCGGTTTTTCAAGGTGAACTGATACAGCATGCTCGCAGTGAGTGAAAGCACAAATACAATGAGCGCGCCATACATCAGTTTGATGGCATTGTTTGAGTTTGAAATGATGGCATCTGTTTTGATACTTGTAATGAGGTACCAGTCGTGAACGTGTTCGATGGGGGTATAGGCGGAGAAAACTTTCTCACCGTCCATCGTGGTCTCCATAAATCCACTTTTTCCGGCACGAATATCTTCTTCCATACGAATGGAATTTTCTTTGTTGCTTGAAAACAGCATCCGGTAATAGTTGCTGCTATCCGTGTACTGGGCTCCTTGGCTGGAATTAATCAGGATATATCCATCGCTATTGATGATGTACATACTGCCGCGCTCTGAAAAGAGCGAGACGGAGCAAATTTGATACATTTCCTCCGGCGTATATTGTTTTTGTATGGTGCCAATGATCTCATCTCCGTAGCGCAATGGCACACTGATGACAAAAATATCTTCGGCAGTCAAGCGGGAGAGGGTTCTCTCAGAGATGTTAGAGCGACCTTCCAAGGCCAGTTGAAAGTATTTTCTGCCCGCAATACTGACCCGCTGGCCATCTCCATATATGGCATCGCCTTTGGTGTTTGCCCAGCAAAGCATAGGGTCCTTGGTGCGCTCGGCATAATCTAAAAAGATTTGCTCTACGGACTGATCGCTGCTGTTGTCTTTGATATCAATACGTTCTGAAATCTGTTGCGATATATTTCCGAGATTTTGGACTTCCAGTTGTATTTTGCTGCTGATCAGGTTTTTATTTTGCGTAACAATTTCTGTCAGACTTATGCGGACATCAGAAAAGAGCAGACGCTGCACGTAACTCATTAAAACCAAGACAACAATCAATAGTAAAACATTGATGATGATGGTGAAGGCAAAAGAAAGGCCACGTTTTTTCAGCTTTCTGTGCATGCATTCCTCACCATCACTTTCTTATTTTAATTGACTATCATCACAATTGGTTATAAAATACTGAAATTTGTTAGATTTATTTTACCATATGAAATCTTTTCTTTCAATCACTAAATAATTTTTTTGCAATTGATTTTAAAATGAACGGTCAATTGCTTGGCACAGTCTCCAAGATAAGTTTCATGTATCTGACAGACACACAAAAAACAAAATATCCCCGCACTTTTAATAAGCGCGGGGATATTCTATGGGAGGGTGTATATTCGCATTTACACCAAGGCAATTTGCAAACTTTTTCCGTTCTAGATGACCACATCCTATAAAAAGTAGTTAAGTAAACAGAGATGTACGGCATTTTGAAAAGATGAAGTAGCAACATTTCTGGCGGTTAATCATTGCTGGTTTCTGGTTGGTTTAGTAAGCGCCCCTTTGTCTCCAGAAAATGAATCATGTCCGCCTTACTCTCATTTGATATTTTGTAGCGCATCCCTTTGTAATAAATCCAATAACTTTCACTGGTTATTGATAGTTGATATTGCTTTGTATCATCGGAAATATAAAGCTCATATAGCTTGTCATCAAGTGATCGCATCATATGCGGATCTACTCCATCAAGTTGTATTTGCGTGTCATCTGCTATATTTAAAAACGCTTCCAAATCATCCAATACAAACGTATCATTTGATGGTGTAATACCATAACAGTTCTGAATTGAACTATTGGCAAATACATCTGACAAAGTTTTTCTTGAGTCGGCAATATAAAATTGTATGCCTGCAATGACAAGAAGAAGTAAAGGGGCTAATAGAATTATTTTTCGTGCTTTTTTCATACTACCCCTTACAATACAGATAAAAACCTAGTTTTTTTATCTCCAAAAACTTCTACTGTTATTCATACGATAAAGCACAAATTAACTTTTTATTGTAATTCTCCTTTTTATTTTTGTACATTCGATCACAAAATGATATACCTGCCTGCCTGAGGCGGTGCCCAATTTACGAATATACCACTTCAGTTGACGAGCTACTCCCCACGTACAGCGTAATGCTGGCTTTCAATCGATATGTTCCACCACTATCGACTGTTTTGCTACCATCGGTCGTCAATTTATTGCCGCTGGATGAAGCGGACCACGATGAGCCATAGTTGCTGTAACTGCCGTTACTCTCTTTCTTTTGTAATTGCAGTGTGGCGCTCATTTTGGTGACTGTAGATGCTCCTCTGGCATCTAACGAGTAGCTCGCTTTGGTGCCTGACACGCTTAACGTTGGTTTTGCGTACTGCAATTGAGCGTAACGCGGCTGTATTATGCTGTTCTGACTATCTGACAGAGCGTGGGGCACTTCTGCCTCTACTGCAAAAGCGGCTGTTGGGATAAGGCTGGCTGCAAAGAGTGTTGCGCAAATGAGCTGCTTCTTCATGGGAATACCTCCTTTTTATTTAGGGTTCTACTTACCTAAACGTAATACGAAGCAAAATGTCACAAGATTTTTCTAATTTTTTAATTTTTTTAGAAGCTTTTTTACTGCGAGAGACAAAGGAAGCAATTGCCCTACGTTCATGGCCTTGGTTGAATGTTTTCCAGAACCAAAATCAATTCATCAATGCTCACATCGCCTGTTAAATGAAACATAATATTTTTTATTTCGTCATAAAAAACAATCATGTTTGAGAAATTCAAATCTGTAGCCCGGTAAATATCCGCTATTCCATCGCGAAGCGGCAACCGACTCATGTCATAGTGCTCATTATCAAGATATAATCTTCCTATTCCAGTAGATATAAAGATATCCAATATAGCAGATCCTTCTCCTTCATAGCTGATTGACCACTCATTATCATTTTGTCTTTCAGAAACCGACTCAAAGCCTTCTGGAATATAGCCGATCTCCCACTCGCCAAACAAAGCGCCATTTGTCTCCTCTTGTAAAGAGTACTCCACATGGTCTTCATACCACGACATGACCAGGTTGTAAACAAACGCGCGCGCCTGGGTGTTGGTCATGAGCAGACCAAACAGCAAACCAAAACCAAGCAAGAGCATGGCGGCGGTATGCCCCACTTGTCGCCAAAACGTACGACGTTTGGGCACAGGTTTGGCAGAGTCCCCTGCCAAGCGCCGCTCTAAAGCTGCGTCCATGAAGGCGGTATCGGGGAATTGTTTGTGCAGATCTTGGTCTGTGGGCAGGCTTGCGCAGTAGTCCTGCGCTTCGTGCAACAAGGCCTCGGACAATAGATTCTCAAATTCCCGATTTGTCATTGGACATCCTCCTCCTCAAAGCGTCTGCGCAGCTGTGCAAGTGCGCGCTCCAAACGTGTGGATACTAAGGAAGGTGAAATATCCAAAGCCTGCGCAATTTCCGTATTGGAGTAGTCTAAAAAGAATTTATACTCCAACAGCTCACGGTAGATTGGCTTTAGATCCTGTAGGTATCTCTGCAATCGTGAAACCTCGTCTTTCACCAATATCTCACGTTCGGGCGCTTGGCTTTCATCGAAAATAATAGTCTCATCAAGTTCTAGCTTCTGTTTGCCCTTTTCTTTACGTATAAGGTCAATCGCATGATTTCTAATAATAGAGACGAAGAAAGCATCGGGTTTGTCACAAAGTTCTTGCATTTTATTTTCATATTTTTCTGATAGCTTGCAAAACACGTCCTGTACAGCATCTTCTCCGCCGTCTTGCAAATACGACCTGGCCACATAGAGCAGCCGCCGCTTCAAGCGATTATAAATAGCAAGAATGGTTTCACGCTCGCCGTTGCTGAGCAGAAATATGATCCAAAACATTTTCGTTCTCTCCTTTTTGTATATTTTGTAGTGTATCACAAAAAAAGGAAACAAAAAAGCCCCGATATTACTTTTTTAAATCCTCAAAAACAGCACCACAATCCATAGCACTGCTCCCGAGGCGCTTGTGTTTTCACGGCTGATTGTTTCGGCATCCAGCGGGTTAATCTATCTCGTCCGGCATCCACGTATCCCTTGTGAATCAAGCTTGACGAATGCCGATAATCTGTGTATAATAGCTGAAGCTTTGTGTTATTATTTTCAACGGAATATAGCGCATAACTTAATATGGAGCGGTATCGAAGTGGTCATAACGGGGCTGACTCGAAATCTATTCGAAATCTTGTACGTTCTTGGTTTGAAAAGCCTTATATTGCAATGCTTTTAAGCACTTTTTCTTTCTCAGTTTTTCTCGCATCCCTCGTAAATATCCCTCATAAGGATTTGCCCCCTTTTTCTTGATCAAAAGCTGCACCGAAAAATTTAACATGGAGAGTTGTCCGAGTGGTCGAAGGTGCGAAACTCGAAATTTCGTGTCCCCAAAAGGGACCCAGGGTTCGAATCCCTGACTCTCCGCCAATAGGGAAAGACATTTTTGCTGTTTTACGCGAGATGTCTTTCCCTTTTCTATGCTCAAAGGGTGCTTTTTTCTTGTTCGGCCTGTCCATTCGGAATAACCGCCATATCCAGCCCAGATAACATGATATCCGCAGAGGCGACCTTAGAGCGATAATCCAGATGCGAATAAATGTTGGCCGTAGTGCCAAAGTCGCTGTGACCCATCCACTCCTGAATTTGCTTCATAGAAAGGCCATTCGCCAGCAGCAGACTTGCACAGGAGTGTCTCAAATCATGGAATCGTATGCGACGCAGCCCATTACGCTTAAGCAAAACTGGAAACTGGCTTGAAAGGTAGTTCGACTGCACAGGATTCCCCATAATATCCACACAGAGGTACTCCATGTAGTCCTTGCGATAGGATTTTCCGCAGAGTTTACGATTGGCCTCTTGCTCTGCCTTAAGTTCCATCAGCCGTTTCTTGAAAGATGGAACCAGCGGGAATGTGCGGCGGCTGGACTGGTTTTTTGTTCTGTCCTGTGCAATTTCTATGCGCTTGCCATCCAGCGAGGTAACCACTCGTGTGTGTTGAACAATAAAAGTATCTCGTTCAAAATCAAACGCATCCCATTTGAGCCCCAGCACTTCCGACCTACGCAGTCCATAAAAAGTGGCAAACTGGATCGGTAACTCTAACTTCGTTCCCTTTGAAACCTCAAACAGTTTGTTGATTTCATCTTTATCGTAAAACGAACCGATGAACTTTTCTTTTTTGGGCAGATCCACATAGTCGGATGGATTAGAGCGAATGAGCTTGCGCTTCACTGCCGTTTTGAGTGCGTGATGAATGTGGGCATGGTATCTTGAAATGGTGACAGCCTTTACGGTTTTAAGTTTCCAGTCGTAAAAAGCCTGAATATCCTCGGTTTGCAGTTCGGACAGCAGCACACCCGTTTTGCGGAAATATGGTGCGAGAATGTTCTTAACGCTGTTGGAATACCCTGCAAAGGTGTTGAGGCTAACGCTGGGCTTTACCATGTCCAGCCAAGCAATGAGATAATCCGCAAAGAGAAGCCCATCCTTTTCGCCGTCCGGAACAACAAATTCACGGCGCGTTTTCGCCAGCATTTCCTCTGCCCGTTTCTTGTTCCCCTTTACAGGGAGCTTGGTGCTGATGGAAACTGTTTTGTAATTCCCGTCTTTTTCCGTATAGCCGATTATCATGTGAAAGTATCCGTTTTTTTCTAGTAGATGACCTGCAACCATAATAAATTCTCCTTTTTGCAGTATGGCTTCATCTACCGTTGACACACACAGTATAGCACAACGACAGATGTGATTTCACCTATTTTCGCTTCGAATCGCCAATATATATTTAAATACTTTTGTCTTTGGAATTCGATAAGCACGACCGACTTTAATGACCTCGATCTTCCCCTCTGCCACCAGCTTATAGCAGGTCTTTGTGCTGACGGATAGAATTTCTGCGAGCTGTTCCACATTGATTACGTCGGGATACTTTTTCAGCATCACATGGCAAGCCTGCCGCATCTCTGATTCCATCGTCATTTCAGCCCCTCCTTTGCAGCACCCAAATAAAAGCGGAATGCCTCGGAACCATTTGGCTCCGGGGCATCCCTTTTTTTCAGCTTAATCATAACACGGCGCATTGTCCGATTGCAATCACCATGCGCGTATTATTTTTTTCGAAACCTTTACCGAGAATGTACAGTAAATGTCCGACAGAACTATTTGCTTTCCGGGATGACTTCGTAAAGCTCTGCCAGATGGTCAATGGCTGCACTGAGCACCGAATTTGCCGTGCTACGCGCTACTTGCAGCGTTTTTTTGATGTGCTCCCATGAGGCTCCTTCAAAATAGTGCAAGCGAATAGTTGTTTGCTCACGCACAGGCAGCAAAGCCAGATGATGCTCCAGACGATGAAGCTCACGCTCCAAGGGAAGCAGGGTGCGCATGATTTCATCCATAGCCTCCCCGGAGAGACGGGCTGCCTCGGTCTGGTAGTTCATGGCGATATACAGGGTCTTGTTTGAAACATGTCCTGCGGGGCGACCCTCGCCGTCGCCGTGGGCAAAGGACAGTGCTTCGATCATCTCATCTGGCGAGACGGTGGCAGGATGCTCCAGCTCATAGCGCAGGACGGCGATTTTGCGTTTCATATCGGGATATCCCTCCAGAAGTGCGGTCACTTGGCTGATTTTATCGTTACACATGGTTAGTGCTCCTTCCTATGATTTAATTCGGATTGGTGGTTGCCAAAAACATAGAAAGGCGGCCCACGGCAGCGGACGCTGCATTCGGTTCGACAAAAAACGACACCGCCCAGGCGATTGCGGTATATCCGCAATGCTTGGACGGTGCGTTTATTCTGATTTAGAAGAAGTTTAAACTCTTGTGAAAAGCGCGGCCGTGGTGCATACAACCAAGATGCAAGTTTTAAATGCTGTATGTACCAGAGCCGTGTGGTATTTAATTACACCCGCTGTAACGGTCAAAATACTCGTTTAACTTTTTCATATCTTCTCCCCCGAACAAGTATTATAAACTCATGTACAAACGAATAATAACATCATTCATTTTGCGCTATATGAACTTTAAAATAGAGTAGAGGTGATGTTATAGTGCGTGTACCCATTGATGTTTTGGGAAATGTAGTGAAGCAAGCGCGTGAGCAAAAAAACATGAAAGCCGAAGAACTGGCAGAATACCTGGGTATTGGTCTACGCCATCTGTCCGCCATTGAAACCGGGAAAGGCAAGCCCAGCTATGCGGTCTTGCTGAATATGGTACGGATTTTGGAACTGCCTGCCGAAGCCATTTTCTATCCTGAGCAGATGCTATCGGCTCAGGATTTGAAGCGTGAGCAGCTAATTCATGCGTTAAAAACTTGTGATGATAAAACGGTGGACATTCTCTTTGCAACCTATAATGCAATCGTATGAACTGGATAATAAGTTTCCGAGAGCATAGACTGCGCCATCTGCGAGCGAGAGTCCGACATACCGGGCCTTGCTCGCATTTTTATTGTTTTTTTGTGCAAAACCCGTTTGAGTAGAATAGCTGTGCCCGATGTGTCGTTCACCTGCATATCGTTCCTCTAAAGGTAGAATAAAATAAATGCTAGGACAAAAGGAAATTTCTCCGTGAAATGGTCGTTTTCTTTCGTGAAATGTACAAAGAACGCAAAGTGAGGAGGAAGTGCGGGGATACCGCACTTCCTCCTCTGAATTTAGATGCCGGATCATGTAAACATTGGTCAGCGCTTGTCCTTCAAAAACCGCTCCAACATGGTCGCTGTCTCGGCACGGGTTGCGTTCCCCTTGGGATCGAGAATGCCGTCGCCCTTGCCGCTCATGATTTGCGCGCCTGCCGCCCACTGGAGGGCAGGGATGGCGTATTCGCTGATTTGCGGGAAATCCAAATAGCTCAGAATGTTGGTGTTCTCACCTACGGACACGTCCCATTTTTTGTACCGGGCATATCGCCACAGAATGGAGGCAAGCTGCTCGCGGGTGATTGGATCACTTGGACCATAGTTTCCATTGTCGTAGCCCTTGACAATGCCGCTTTCTGCGCCCCAGGCTACGGCGTCACTGTAATACTGGCCAGAGACAATGTCGTGGAAAGGCGCTGCGTCAATCGCGCTCGGTTCACTTTCGATTCTCCACAGGATTGTGACAATCATACCCCGGCTAGTGTCCAAATGGGGACTAAAAGCTGTATCAGACGTACCGACCATAAGGCCATTTTCATAGACATAGCGCACGCTGTCGTGGAACCAATCTTTCTCCGTCACATCGTTAAAGGGATTCCATACGGGCGGGATTGGTTTAAACGTCACAGTGATTGTGACCTTGCCAACTGGCTGGGTAAATGTATAGGAGCCATCCCCATTATCTTTGATGGCAACCTCCTTGCCGTTTTTATCGGTAACGACGACCTTGTCCACAAGATAGCCCTCATCCGGCTTAGGGGTAATCGTTACCCTATCCCCAGAGCCAGGATTTTTGGGGGATACCGTTGTGCTGCCATGCTCGTCATGGTTGATATTTGGTGGATAGGTGCTACTACCACCACCAGAATAGTCTGGAACTACGGGTGGCGTAGATTTGGTATACCCCACGGCATAGGTGGAGAACTGGCGAATATGAAGAATAGCGTTTGCTCCGCTAATTTCCGCCCACTCTCCGCTTCCGCCGGGGTCGGCCTTGGGCAGTGCTTCTGCCGTGCCGTTGTGGACGCGATAAATTGTGATATTCTGTTTACCCACTACCTCATCTGGCAGAGGGAATACAACGGTGAGCAGCTTGGGCACGCTGACCAGCTTTGTCTCCGTCGCAACCCCGGAGGTGGGAATTACGGTCTTGGTGACGGTGAGGTCTAAGTAAATTGGGATTGTCTGGCCTGCCGCCGCACCTGCAATGAGCGCCGCATCAGCGGACACCGAAGCCTCCTCCTTGCGCTCCACTGCCAGCTTTAGCTCCACCGTACCGCCGCTTGTCACAACGATTTTATCGTCGGGGGTATACCCTGTATTACCCTTGGCATTATCAACGAGGTTGCTGTCCTCGAATTGCTCGGGCAGGCCGTCCACAGCGGCTGGGGGCGTGTCGGGGGTAACGATGTCCACCACCGACTGGGTTTTACCCAGAGCCAGCGCCACGTCGACCACTGCCGCGCCGCCCTTGATTTCAACCAGACAGGTGACCTTATAAGCGCCGTTGTCGGCCACCACATTGTAAAAGCCGTCGGGCAGGGTTGAGAAAGAAAAGCTGCTGTTTGTGCTGTCCGCTACATTTGACAATACTTGCGTGGCCCGGACGGTGTTACCTTCCTCAATGGTGACAGTAATGTCGCACAGTGCGCCGGTATTGTTGGTTACGCTTCCGCCAATGGAGCCAGTTGGGGATTCCTCTGCATAAGAGCGGAAAGAGAGCGTATTACCCGCACACCGTACACCGCCTATCGTGGCTATGGCCTGAACATAGTAAAGCGTGTTGGCATCCAGTCTGGCGAGGGCAGCAGAAAATGTGTTGTCATCGTTGCTTACCGTGGCAGACACCGTTTGCTTTGATAATTCATTGCCAGCTTTCCAATAGACGAACTCAGCGCCGCCCAGGGGGAATTGTGTTGCTGCCACCCCGTGCAAGTCGGCACTTTCTTTTGATAGGTTGGTCGGCGCTAAAGTGGATACGGATCGGGATGCAGCATAGATGATAGCGTTGTATTTGACAGGCGTAAACGTCTCGCCGCTTAGCGTAAATTTGTCCACCGTCAGAGAGCCCTCGTTGGACGTGAGATAGGGAACGCCATCCTTGGGCGTTTTCTCAAAGTAGTTTGTCAGCACTATGGGCTTTCCGGGATCAATCTGTATCGAACCGAGAACCGTCACAGGGACAAGCGTCTGCCCCGAGAGTTTACGCGCCTGAATTGTATTGCCCTCACCCTCGGAGGTGAGTGCTTTAATGTCTTTGCTGACGGACAGGGTACTGCCGTTTTTGAGAATAAAGTCGCTGGCGTCGCTTGGGAAACTGTTGGTATAGAGCGCCGTCGCCACGGACTTATCCAGCGTAATGGATTCAAACTTGCACAGATAGCTCACCTTTCCGGAGAAGTTTGAGTCACGAATGATGAGATGTGCGCCGGTATCCCTGGCGGCGATAAAACGAATGAGATCGCTGGTGCCGCCTGGACCGACTGTGACAGAGTCCAGTGTGAGGGTAACATCTTTGCCAACCTCACATTGTTTGCTACTGTGAACATCCTGCCATGCCAAATGACTTAAAGTAACATTGGATAGGAAGGTGGGGTAATAGGTGCGCAGCACGGCGTTATCGTAGGTATTTGTGCCGTCGGTATTGGTGAAAGTGAGAGATTTATTCTCCACCAATGTTTTAGAAGTAGGTGCCGTGGTGTCACCGCAGATCACGATGACGCCGCTGTCCGCAGCTAGTTCAACGGCCTTGTTGGCAGTGGCAACGGCATTTTCCGGCGAGGAGCCGTCATGTGCATCATTTCTGTCTGCACCGCCCAGATAAATGATATCAAGAGGGGTATAGCGCAAATGCTCGGGCGTGGGTACAGCCCCAAAGCTAGTGAGTGCCAAGGCCAGGTACTCGTTGCCGCCGTCCGTCACCGTCCAGCCATTCGCCGCAGTCCAGCCCGCGCTTTCCGGGTAGCTGTCGGCAGACTGGCAGAGTCCGACCGACCCATCTGCGCCGTGGAGATTATTCGCTGCGCCGCTGATAGGGCTAACGGGAGCGGAATCCACAGTGAGCACCATGCCGTCAAAGGCAAAATTGTTCTCCAGCGTGGACTTTGTAAAATCGCCGCAGACCCGGCCAACAGTGGGCTTGTACGTTGCATTACTGCCGCTAGAGGTCACGGAAGGGTTGAGTGCCGCACAGTTTTTGATGGTTCCGCCGGTGCCCGCGATGCCCCCGGCCTTATAATGTTTGCTCTGCACCGCACCTGTGGCAAAGCAGTTTTCCACGGTGCCGTTTTCGCCGCAGCCCACCACACCTCCAACATTCCAATCTGTGCCGGTCACATTGCCAATGGCATAGCAATGCTTTGCGGTAGAGTATGCGCCATTGCCCAAAAGACCGCCTACGTTGTAGGTTCCCTTGACGCTGCCGCTTGCCCAAGAGGTCTGTACGGAGCCGTTCATATTGCCCACAAGGCCGCCCACGGAGTAGCCCGCGCTGGATACCTCTCCCGATGCGTAGCTGCTGGTAATAGCGGTGTTGTTGTCCGCGTCGCCTACCAGACCACCCACATCACAAATGCTGCCGGTCACATCTCCAGTGGCGTAGCAGCTTGCGATGGAGCTGGGACTGTTGTAACCGGTGGCATAGCCCACCAAACCGCCCACATCGACCTCACCGCTGACGCTTCCGGTGGCAAAGCTGCCTGACACCGTTATTTTATTGACTTGCCCGCAAAGGCCGCCCACCTGACTGATCCAGCTGCTCAAATTGGGGTTCGGTATTTGATTTTCCGTCCGGGCGGACACATTGCCGGTAGCGGAGCAATCAGTCATAGTTACATTGGCGTCAGCGGCGCTAATACTGCCAATAAGGCCGCCTATCTGCTGACCTTTATAAGAGCTGTTTCCCTGACGAACCGCCGTGACATCGCCCGTGGCGTGGCAGCCGCTCACCCCGAGGCTGTTTCCAAGCTGCCCCGCAAGGCCGCCGCAATACTTGATGCCCGATACGTCCGCGCTTGCGGTGCAGTTTGTCAGGGTTGCCCTGTCCGCTGTCCCCACAAGGCCACCAATATTTTCGGCGGTACCGGAAACCGTGCTCCCGCTGGTGACGTGGCAGTTCGTGATCTGTGGGCCATGGGGGGGATTATTTTTATATACCCCGCCGCCCAGCAGCGTACCCACATAGTAGAGGCCGGAAACCGCGCAGCGCTCCATCGTCAGGTTGGAAAATTGATTTTGAACCCTCGGATCATAGAGGCCGAACAGCCCCACGGCGTAGAGCCGGGGCCACAGGGCCGTCATGCCGGTGATGGTATGCCCGCCGCCGTCGTAGTGCCCGGAGAACGGGGCGATGCTTGTGTAATTGCTAATCCCGCCGAAACATTTACCCCCGATGGGGAACCAGTTAAAACCCGAGAGGACCAAGTCTGCTGTTTGGATATAGCTGGCGGAGGCATAGTCCGCGTTTTGGGCGTTGACTTGGTCGCGCATGAAGCGCAGGTCAGCTTCAGAGGTAATTTGATAGCGCTCCTCGCTATCCTTGCTTAGGGATGCCGCCGCAAGCTCAATGCCGCCACTTTGCACCACTGCCGCGTTTCCTGCGGCGCCCGCGCCGAAGAGAATAAAATATTTTTCGTCGCCCGCCTTGGCGTTTGTGGCAAACGGCCCCGAAAAACCCGAGGGAATCACGATGGATATGCCAGCCAAATCGGTAAAGCCGCCTGAGGCGATGCTGATGCCCTGGAAGCCCTCTGGAAAAATTCCCTCAAAGTTGTAGCCGCCGATGACGGCGCCGCCGCCTATGGTCAGGGTGGGCTTAACATTTTGCCCTGTTGTATTGCCCCTCACACAGCCGCTGATGTAGCCGCCGGTTATGGTGAGCGCGGCGCTGGTGGTCGCCCTCGCCGCAGCCCAAGCACCGTTGTTGACGCTGCCGCCCGCAATGGTTACGGAGGAGGTCTGAACCATGCCTTTGCCTGTGCTGGTAGTATAGCCGTCTCCATAAAGAAAGCTTACATAAGCGCTATCCGTCAGAGCCAGCGCGGCGGTTCCAGTGACATTGCCGTTGCTCCCGCCCGCGTAGAGGGCATACACACTGCCGCCCTCCATGGTGATTGCGGCGCTGGTCACATCGCTGCCATTGGCCCCGCCGTAAATGGTATAACTCTGCAAATTTGTTCCGCCGGTGGTATTGTCCGGCAGTCCCTCAATGGTAAGCGGCTGGCGGTCCGTACCGCAAATGATGGTCAGTGCCTCGGTATCGCCCCCGGTCAGGACGATGGGCAGTCCGTTGGCATAGATATTTTTCTTCACCACCGTCACGGCGGCTCCGTTCCTTACCATGAAGTCCATCGGCGTGGGCTCCTGCTCCGCCACTGTCACGGTGATGACCGGCAGGCTGACGCCCGCCGCCGGGACATACGCCGCTGGGAGGACGGGGGTAAAGATGTAAGTACCGGAAATCGCGCCGTCATACGCCGGTGCGCTCTCCCAGGTTACCCCGGTCACAAAAACCGTTTCCGCAGTCGGGACATCGACCAGCGGAGGCTCCGCATCCCCTATGATTTCCTCCGGGGCGGGGTCCGGGGTCTGCTCCATGGGCAGGGTTTGACCCGCGGGCGGCTCCTGCTCATGGTCGGCCGCAGGCGGCTCTGTCTCTTGGACAGGGGGTTCCTCCGTGGGCATACCCTCCCCCGGCTCCGACGGGGCGGGGACGAGGGCTGTTGCCTCCAGGGTATCGGGCAGCGTCAAGTCCTCCCGCGCCGTGCCGTGGGGGACGGTCTGCTCGCGTACCGCGTCGCCCAAGGCGGCAAAGCCCGTCAGCGTCCGCGTCTCCACCTCCGCCGCCACGGCGGGGGTCATGGTCAGCAGCATACAGATCGCCAGCAGCGCCGCCAATGTCCGTCTGCCCAGGGGATGATTCGTTCTCTTTCCTCTCATGGTGAATACCTCCATATGTTTGTGGTAGATCTTATTTGGCAATGGGGGTTCGGTTTAGGGTACCCCTAAACCGGCGGAGGAGGTACCTCCTCCGAATGTCCGTTTGCGCCGCGCTCATTTTACACACACCCTCGGCCAGCAGCAGATGCCCACGTCCAGCGGCACACGCTCCAGAATGTGGAAGTCCGCAAAGGTGCAAAACCAACACTCTTTCCCCGCGGCCAGTGCCGTGGAGCGCGGCGAAAACGCTGGGCAGTGCTGGGCGGGCCAAACGCTCCCGCCGCTGCGCGGCTGCACCAGGGGAACATCTGTGGCGCGTTGGTTGAGACTTGTCGCCATAGCAATCATCGTCGCTCCTTTCAGACCGCTCACAAAGAAAAATACTTCTGCCCATAGCATACAAAAAAAGACGCGACTTTTGCCGCGTCTTTCGTGAAATAGCGTTATTCTTTCGTGAAATGACATTTTGCGTCTAAAAAGCGCACTTGACATAGGCGTCCTTCAAGGCCGGGAGGAGCCTGCGGGCCACCGGAATGCGTCTGCCACTGGTCAGCCACAGGTCGGTGCCCTGAATGCCCTGTACATATTGCAGATTGACAATATACGCCCGGTGGGGGGCGAAAAAGCAGGGATTGCCCTCCAGACGCTCCGTCAGCATGGCCAGCGTGTCGGCGGTCTCCACCACCGTGCCGTCCGCCAGCGTACACACCCGGTTATGGTCAAAGCTCTCAATCATCACGATGGAGCCGAAGGGCACCCGGCGGACGCCGTCGCGGGTCTTGAGCAGCAGCGTGGGATTTTCCCTGGGCGCCAGGGCGGAGATGGCATCCAGCACCGCTTCGTCAAAGGCCTCCTGGGTCACGGGCTTCATCAGGTACCCGGCGGCGTGGACGCTGAAGGCCTCTACCGCGTACTCCCGGCTGGTGGTGAGAAACAGCAGCGCCGCCGGTTCACCCCGCGCCCGAATGCGCTGGGCCAGCTCAATGCCCGTCATGTGGGGCATGAGCATATCCAGCAGATAGAGGTCAAAGGGGGCGTTTTTCTCCAGATGATCTAACAGCGCAAAAGGGGACTGAAAGACGGCAAGGCGCGTCTGCTGTTCCTTGTGGGTTTGGGCAAAGCGCTCGGCCAAGGCTTGGATTGCCGCGATGTCCTCGGGCTGGTCATCACAGATGCAAATGGTAAGCAAGAGCGGTTTCCTCCTTCCTTCGTTATGCCAGCAAATCCGACAGCTCGGACAGGGGAATGATGAATTGCGGGGTTCCCATGCTTCCCGGCGCCACTTGGAACTCCTCAAAGATGAGCACCAGATTGTTCTCACTGTCCACATAGAAATTCTGATCCGGGTCGATGGACTGGAAGCACTCCTCGTCCGACCAGATGCCGCCGGGCAGGAAGTAATCGCCCACGCCCTCCTCCATCTGCTGCGCCATCTGGGCGCGGATGTTCTCGCTGATGACGGTGACATAGTCGCTGCCGGGGGCGAACAAATCCCCCAGAGACAGAATCTGGCCGCTCTGCTTGTCCAGCATGAGGAAGCGGACATAGTCCACCGAGCCGCCCACGTTCACCGTGGCGGAGAAGCGCAGCACCAGATATTGCGCGTCGTCGCGCAGGGTGTTGTGGAAGGATTCCAGACTTACATAGCCCTCAAACTTTCGGCCCACGTACCAGAGAAACTTTTCCTCCATAGCGGCCACCCACGCGTCGGTCTGGGCGTTTACGTCGTCGGCGCCGTCGCCCTCTGCCACGGGGGTTTCCATCTCAATGGAGGTGTCCCCCCAGCGGGCGGACCAAGTGCGCAGGTCCACGATGCGCACCAGCTGCCCCACCACGGGAATCTCCTCCAGCGCCTGGGCCAGCGTGGGCATACAGTTGAGGAAGAAGATGGCGAGAAATACTGAGGTCAGCGCGGCGGCTACCCTGTGCTTGGGGCGCGGCGGGTTGCCGGGGGCGGGGGTGTCCGCGGTGTCGAACAGCACGGTTTTGAGGGTAAATACCCCCTCTGCCCAGGCGCAGTGGAAGATGCCGTTGTACTTCTTCGTCACCGCCTCCACACTGCGCAGGCCGATGCCGTGGCCCTCCCGGTGGGGGACGATGGGGAAGCCGTCGGCGTCGAAGGTCATGGGCTCGTCCCAGGGGTTTTGCACGGAGATGGTGAGCCGCCGGCCTTCGGTCAGCACAGCGGAAAGACTGATTTTACGCCGTGGGGCAGGAATGGCCTTGCAGGCGTGGACGGCGTTTTCCAAAGCGTTGGAGAGGATGACGCACAGGTCAAGCTCGTCAAAGGGCAGCTCGGCGGGGAGGCGGATATCGGCCTCCACCGCGCAGCCGGACTGCCGCGCGGCGGTGATCGACGCGGACAGGGCCGCATTGAGTGTGGTATTCTCACACCAGCGCTCCTGCTCCGTCTCCGAGAGCTGGCCGCCCAGACGGTGGATGTAATCCGTTGCCTCCGTCGTCTGTCCGCGCCCCAGCAGCGCGTCCAGCGCGTTTAAGTGGTGGCGCAGGTCGTGGCGGTAGGCGCGGCCCAGCTCCATTTTTTTGTGCAGCACCTCATAATCCTGCCGCTGGAGGGTCATCTGGTGGCGGACGGCTTCCTCCTCCTCTCGGTTGTGGCGGGCGACGACGGCCAGCTTTAGAGAGCGGGCCAGCGTCAGAATCACCACAAGGGCGGTGAGGAAAATCAGCACCAGCTGCGTGGGGTTGGTGCCGGAATCGCTGAAATAGGACAGCAGAGCAAAAACCACCAGCATGGGCAGGGTCATGGTCAGCCAGCCGTCCCGGCTCTTGCCCACGTACGCGCGGAAGGGAGCGCGTACCACCCGGAACACCAGCACAACCAAAATCACCGCCATCGCTAGCAGGAGTCCGTTTACAACGAGACTGTAAGCCAGCTTTGTGAGCATCACCTGGCTCGTCAGGAGCTTCTGCCAAAAGGTCAGCGTAAAGCTGACCAGCAGCCCCGCTGTCCAGACGGCGCAGGTCTGGAAAAAGCTGTTGGCGGAGAGGAGGTGGATGCAGACAATGGCGGGCAGATAGGCCGTCAACGGCAGTAGGGTGAGCACCAACGTGGAATCTTGCCCCGACAAAAGCAGCGTGGCTTGCAGCAGCAGGATACCTACCAGAAACCCGCACCAGACGAGGGCGGATGTTTTATGGGAATACCTGCGTTCCAGCAGGGAAACGCAAGTCAGCAGAAATGCGCCATATAAAATGTAGACAGATAAAATCGGCTCAATTACAGTTCTCATTCTCTCATCTCCACACGTTTCTCTTTTTTTCATCATAACACACGGGCAGCGGATGTGCAATTCTTGAGCGCCCCCTCTACCTGTGCAGACGACATTGCTGCTTTTCTCTCTCTAAAGCAAAAGGACACCTGCGTAAGCTGTCCTTACGCAGGTGTCCTCAATTTTAGTCGCCTTTACGCCGCCTTGCGAAATCGCAATCCCTGCGCCCGCACGGACAATTCCTGCCCTAAGAACTTGAGGGTGGAAAATTCGTCGTCCAGCCCGGTCAGCTCTCGGCGCAGAATGTCCTCATAGTGGCGTTTTTTCTCCTCCAGCGCTTGGATTTTTAGTGCCCAGCGCTCCATGACGGAGGGGCTTTGGCTGCCGCTTTTGATGAAGTAGTCCGCACGCTCCAGATACTCGGCGATTTCCTTCTTTACGGCGGAGTAGAACTCCTCGGTCATCTTCTCTCGCTGCTTGGCGTCGTCGATGATGTAAAAGGAGTTTGCCATGAGGGCGGTGTCGTTGCGGTTGAGCTTGCTCAAGGTTTCGATAAAGTCCTCAAAAATGTCCGCCTTCTCCATGTGGAACCGGGGGACAAAGTAGAGGTGGCCGTTGACGCTGACCTTAGTAGCCTCCATGCTACGCAGGAAATTGATGCAAATGGTCTCAATCTGCTTGCGGTTGGCGCACTGCTGGTAGAGCTCAAACAGCTCCTCGGCCCGGTGGCAGAGGGTGTGTGCGTCCACCTCGCTGTCGTAGACCAGATTATCGTAGCCAAACAGTCCGTCACCCTTGTCAAAGCTGATGTTTGCCAGCTTTTCGTAGTGGTTTGTCTCACGGTTCATGGTCTCCTTCACCAGTTCTCGGGAGAGTACGCCGCTTTTGCTGTCGTTGTCGCGGCAATAAACTTGGTGAATCCGCGTCTCGCCGTCTACCTTGGACACAATGCGCTGCTGAATATCCCCGGTGGCGCTGCGGAAGGCATCGGACAGGGAAAGTCGTTTGCCGCCGGAATAGGGGATGCCCATGCTGTCGCACAGCTCACCCAGCTTCTCCTTCTCCACCAGAATATTTGAGAGAGAAAAGTATAAAAACTTGCCCAGCATATTGGCCTCGTCGCCTGTGCTAACACCTACAATATTTTTGAAATCAACAATTTTCACGAAAAAGCTCCTTCCTTATCCCGTGGCTACCCGGCTGAGGAAAAAATCATCCACACCCTTGTAGTCCGGGTTCCATGTGTATTTTGAGTATTTGAGATGGGGCAGCTTTTTTTGAATCTCCTGGCGCATGGTGAGAATTCCGTTTCTCACCTGTGGGTTGGTCATCTGATCCATGTCCATGGCCTCCACCGCCTCAATGACACCCAAGCTGCGCAGCGTGTCAGGCAGTCCCGCAGTAGCGTTGACGCCACCAATGCAGACGAACAGGGCGTCGTTTGCAAGAAAGCTTGCTACGTCGCCCTTGAGCGGCCCCTCCGTGAGAAAGGCCCGCTTGCGGGTGGTGTCGCCGGTAACGTGCACCCAGGAATAGCTGCGGGTTCCGTTTGCAAGGCTTTTGTCCCGGCTGGAGAGCCAGCGATATTTGCGGTCGGGTGCACCGGCATCGTCCAGACGGATTTTCATGCCCTGAATCAGACCATCCTTATCCCGCACGGGGATCAGAAAGCCATCCGGCCCCGCCAGTGTCCATATGTCATCCCTAGTGTAGAAGCCGGGAACGCCCAACAGGTCGTGATTCATGCCCACCAGCTTTGCCAGTAAGCGTCGGGCCTGTGGGGTTTGGGGCATACTGCGGTAGCCGTTTTCTGCGATGCGCGTGTCAGACAGTCCGCGTTCCAGCAGATTTTCGCGGTGCCGCTGGGAGAGCGTCAAAAAGGACAGCATCTCCTCATAGGCATCGTGCCGCTGCCTCAGCGGTTGGGGCTGCCGCTCTGTTTTTTGGGGAACGGGCTGGGACGGCATGGGATAAACCTTGCCGCCCGCAGCCAGCGCCCGGAATGCCTCGCCATTACTCATCTCCTTCACCCGGGCGTACAGCGTGACGCTGTTGCCCCTGGCATTACAGAGATTGCACCGAAACTGGTCGGTGTCGGTATTGAGGCTAAGATGGAATTTACCCTTGCCGTGGTCGCCGCAGAAGGGGCAGCTTGCCTCGACCTCGCTACGCCCAAGCGTCCGATCGTCGAGGACAAGCCCGCACCGCCTAGCTGCGTCCACAATGGGAATTTTTGTGTAGGGACGGTTTGCCAAGCGGTGTCACCCCTTTCTGCCAGCTTGAGGGGTTATGCCGCCTTACTCTGTGCCAGCTTGACGCCCCCGGCCTTTACCGACAGCTCTGCCATGGGTACGCACTTGGCCATGATGACCTGCCCGGTGGGCCGAACATTAGACAGTTCCTCCACCGACTCCATGTTATCGACGAACACGGGGTAATTGCGCCCCGTGAGGCGCTTCATCAGTTCGGACACCTCCATGCCCGCCCGGATTTTCTCCGAGAGGGAGAGCCGGTCATACCGCCGCTCATTGTAGGTAAAGCGAAAGGCATCCTTGGCCTCGCCGGTGGTTTTGACCACATCGTAGAGGGAGATGGCTACCCGGTTCATCTGAAGCTTGGAGAAGGTCAGCTCCGCCCGGTGGCTCACATAGGAGGCCACATCGGTGATGCGCTTTTTGAGGGCGGTGATCTCCTCCTGCGCCTGCTTAATCCGGGCATCGTAGTCTTGATCGGAATCAGCACCGATGCTTTTTAGGGCATCCAGCTCCGCTTCCAATGTTCGGCGCTCCTCCCGGTCATTTTGCAGTCTGTCGTAGTCCTCCTGATCCAATTTGCCGTACTCCAGTGTGGTAGTCAACTCCTGGATACTCTGCCGCAGGGTGTCCAGCTCCTTGCTGCGGCTCTCGCCGCCGTCATCAGAGGCTGCGGCCTCCGCAATTTCTTGCTCCAGAGCGGCCACATCGTCGGCCTGGAATTGCAAAAAGGTCTCTCTGGCCTTGCGCTCCAGCTCCCGCAGCTCGTCCCGCTGGGCGGTCTGCTCCTTGCCCGCAGCGCCTATCGCCTGGATGGACTTTTTCAGTTCTCCCTGCACCGTACCGATGTCCCCATCGGTGACAGTCCGGCGGCAGGTCGGGCACATGGTTCCGGGCGTAAAGCCCTGATAGAGCGCCATTTCCCGCTTGTACTGCTCGCCCAGCAGCTTGAGCTGCGCTTCCGTGTCGGCAATCGGCTGGGCATATTTGGGCTCGTACTGTGCAGCCTTCCGCTGGGCCAGCCGCTGATGCAGCGCGGTAAGCCGGCTGTCCGGCGCGCCGCCCTCCTTCGCCAGCTCCTCATAGCGGGCGCTGAGGTCAATCATCTGCTCTCGCAAGTCGGCGATGTCAAGCCCTAAAAACTGTCGATCCTCCAGCGCATGAATTTCGCTATTGAGTACCGTCAGCCGTTCCGCACGCTCGGCAGCCTTTTTCTCTCCGTTTTGCCCCTGTGCCTCCACAAGGTCTTTCTGGCCGGTGAGGTAAATCACAGACTCCTCCAGCTCCCGAATGTTCTCCCGCAGCCGCTTGAGACAGACCTCCGGCGACAGCAGGGATTCCCCCTCCAGAGAGGTGCGAACTGTTTCACTGAGCCTTGCCAGCACCTCCTCGTGGGTAATAGCGGGCAGATACCGCTCCAGCAGATTTTTGCCGTTGTCCCCCAGCTCCTCAATAAAATAGAGGGGGTTGAAGATGGAGAGGAACACGTCTTTTTCGCCAAACATATCCGTTAGGTTGTGCTGGCGAATCTCATAGCCGTCATAGGTGATGGTCATGCGGCTCTTATACCGGGTACGGGTCAGTTCATGGGCCGCGCCCGTTTCATCGGTGAAGCGCAGGGCGACAAACAGCTCAGGGGAGTCGTCGCTGTGGAGCCGGTCAATGCCCCGCTCCCCGAAAAAGGGGAGGCCAGTGACAGCGAAGGCGATGGCGTCCGCAATGCTGGACTTGCCCTTACCGTTGCCGCCGGTGATCACGGTGGGATTGCCGAAGGTCAGCTCCGTGGGCTCCAGATAGGACTTAAAGCCGGAAAGGCTCATGCCGGTAATTTGAAAGGCCGATAATTTATCCATGCCGGGTACACCTCCATATTTTATTTTTGTACTATGCCGCCTGCGGTGCAGGCTCGACAATTTCATAGCCTACCAACATATTGAACACCACGGTATCCTGCTGACGCTGGGTCAGCTTCACTTTTTTTAGACGCACACCGGAAGAAAGTCCGTCGTGTTCACCTTTGGCAAAGGCATTCACACGCTTGCCGTCCCGATCCTCCATCACCACGCTGGTGCTGGTGCTGGTCATACCCTTCTGCACCTTGGCCGTCTGGACGGTGTACTCCCAGTCGGGCTCCACAGGTGTGGGGAATGGCGTTGTTTTTCCGGTGGATTTTGGTGTGGGCGGCGCTTGCGGCTGTGGAGCCTCCTGTGTCGGTGGCATTTCCGCCTTGTCGGCAGCGCCCGGCGTATCCTTGGGCATAAGCTGCGCCTGTGTCCCGCCCGCGGGGGCGGGGAGCTGATGAAGCCCGTCCAGCATATTGATATATGCACGGTTCAGCTTGGCGCGCTCGCTGTCCTTAATAACGAGGCTCTTTCCGCTCTTTTCGATGTCCACCCAGACGGTGTCCAGGTTGTAGAGCACCCGGCCGACGCCCCACTGGACCGCCGCGCGCTTCATGCTGTCGCTGAGACCGCCCTTGACGGGTTCCACGTCAGTGTCCTCGGCGCCATCCCACTTGGTCACCCAGCCCCGGCCCTCGAAATAGAGGGAGATGCCGCAAATCTGGGCGTCCTTTTTACCGGAGCTATGCCATGGCTTGTACTCGTTATGCCAGTTCTCCGGCCCCACCACGTCGTCCAGCCGATTCATGATGGCTCGGTTGGTAACATAGGGGACGGCAAGCCCACGCATTTTTTCTTCCGATGCCCGTTGAAGTCGCCACTCCAAATCCTCCGGCGCGAAGGGTTGGGCCAGTGCCGCTTGAATTTCTCTGGGTGTTTTCTCTGTCATGCTGTGCCTCCCTTGATAAAGCCGCCTAAAGTTTTTCCGTCCGGGATGAGCAGATCGGTGTAGTAGTGAGAGGGCTCTTTGCCCTTCATCTGCTCCAGCAGATCCCGGTATTCCAGCTTCAACACATTGTTTTCCTTGGAGAAGTGGTCATTGTTGTTTGGTATCCGCAGGATATGACCGGGCAGCGTCCCCAACCGCGCCGGGTCTTTGTAGCGCGGCAGGGCGTTATTGCCCATACAAATGCTGCCATCAAAGCCGACATTAGAAAACGGATAACGATATGTGGGGGTGTCCATGGTCAGCCGTTCGTCCTTTACCACACACAGGCGGCACTTTGCGATTTTTCCCTCTGCCGGCATATACCGAAGCTCAAAGACCAGCCGGGGCAGCGGGAAATTGGGATAGACCGTACCGTAATAGCTAACATCCGCATACAGTTCAGGGCAGCGGATGTAGTAGGCGGTGTGCTTGGGTGTGATGATCACCGAGATACAGCCTTCCGGCAGAAGGCCGGTGGCGTGTGTTTCGTCATCGTACCGGCTGCTCAAAAAGCATTTTGCTAAGGTCTCCGGGGTAATCAGCTTCCGGGAGATGACCCCCTTTTTTTCCTGCTCCACCACAATTTCCGCCTTGCTGGGCGAGATGCGCAGGACGGTATCACAGGTTCTTTGCATTATGCCACCATCCTTTCTTCGGGTTTTTCTGCCACAGGCAGTTCTATGACCCGACTGTGCTCCGTTTTTTCCAATTCCTTGTGCATACGCTCTGTGGTGTATACAAAGGCATCGCGGATTTCCAGCAGGCCATTCGGCACTGCATAGTGGCTGCAAAATTCGGGATAGAGCAGCAGCACCAGCTTGCACCCGCTGTGGCCATTGGGCGTGGTGTAGATGGCGTGGCCATAGGAATAGTCGTCAAAGGAGAATCCGCTGCTGATGGCCCGTTGCATCTCGGCCCGGTAGGGGTTTTCCTGCGAGGGGAGGCTGGTTTGGCGCTCATACTCCTCGCACAGCAGATAAAAATTGGTGATGACAGGGTCGAAAAAGACTAGCGTTTCTATTTCCTCGCTCTGGTTGCAGTAACTACGCGTGTCACAAAACACACGTTCCATGCAATCGCAGGCAATTTCAAACATCATGTCGCCGTCCAGCGCATAATCGCCATAGGTTTTCAACACATCATTGGCACAGCCATGGTCATACATCTGTTTCATGGTATAAAGGCTCTCCAAGAGCCACGTGCTAATTTCCTCCATATCGTCACCTCAACAAAACACGCGCTGACGAAGGAACGCTGGCGCTGTGTTTGCAACATCACCCGCGAACTGCTCCAGCCGATGGGCTACACTGTAAATGTCATCGCAGTAATGCGAGACCACACGGAGATCAAAATCCTCAAATTCGCCGTAGTCAATCTCTCCGTAGCGCACCGTCTCGCCACGCAGCAGTGGGCGAATCACATACTCCAGTAAATAGGGGTTTACTTCCTCGGTGGAAACGGATTCTTCCTCCTTCGCCTGCAAAAAGCGTTTGGTCAGCAGCTTTAAATCAAGGTTCATGCTGTTTCCTCCACCGCCAGCGTCACCATGCACAGGGCATAGCTGGGGACATTGGTCAAAACCTCCCGATCCAACACATCGGCGGCAAAGGCCGTTTTGTGTGCCAGATAGTAAACGCCGCAGTCAGGCAGCAGCGCGCCGGTCATCATCCCCATATGCCACAGAAGATGGGGGCCTAGATTTTCGCCGTCGCCCTTGACTTCCAGCACATAGCCGGTGATTTTTCCGTCCTGTATTTTGGTGCCCGGCTCCAGCTCGCCCAACAGCCTGTCCATATGGAAGTTGATTGCCTCCTCTTGGCGGCCCTTCGCGGCGCCATAGAAATAGAGGAAAAGAGCGGGCTCGGTTTTCCCCATGACCACACCCAGCGGGTCAGACAAGGCCTGCGCCCACGCCGCGGTGGCAGGCTGGAAACGATGATAGAGCTTTCCCAGACCAGGCTTTAGCAGCTCCACCACCCTTGACCAGACCAGCGTACGGCTGGCGGCATCGTCTTGAGCCGGGTTCTCCACGGGAACGACAACGGCAATAGATGTTGTTTTCACAAAAAGTTCCTCCTCAATCGTTATTTTTATAATGCATTTTCATTTTAAGGAAACGGCAGTCAGGGTATTTCCCATAGTTGCAAGCAAAGCAATTTGTGTGAACACAATGCTCAACCATACAATCGCGGTAAATCGGCCAATTACCGCCAAGATAACAGGAACTCTCCTGCATACAGTCTGGAATCGTGGGGTGGCTCCATACCATGCGGCACCCACAAATACAACAATCCTTTTTCACGCCTTCACCTTTAATACTCCTGCGGAAGCAGCACCGTGGTGGCGCTGCGATCCGCTTCAGTAATAATCCAAAACTTTGTGCCGTCCATGCTGCGGTAGGCCGACAGCAATCGCTCCCCTTTTTTGAGCGCATCGTCGTTTGCCTGTTTGTCCGCTTCGCATAAGTCTCCCCAGTCGCAGTTCAAGTGCCGGGACAGGGCAATGTGCACCCGATACTCGGGTAGGACTTCCATTGCCGCCGGAGTGATCAAAAAACGACCTGGGGCAAAGCGTCGTTCGCCAGAGACAAACAACATATGCTCACACCCCACTTTCCCAGCAGCCGATATACAGGTATTCGCCGTAGCTGTTTTTGGGCGTGCATTCACAGTGAAAGCGCCCATCCTGGGAAGTAAGCCGAAGGATATCCTCCCATTTGCGAAAGAAGCCCGTGGCCGCCTTATTTTGCATGGCTGGAATGGCCACGTGGAGAATCCAAGTATGAAAGGCTTCTTGCTCCTCGATGGTCACAGCATCCACACACTCGACACTCTGCCGGTCAGGCAGAAAGTCAAGCTGCGCGTGCTTGTCAATAATGGCTCTTGCGCCCCACCATTGACGGGGGACGCAGTTTTCCGGGTAAATACCAAATTCTCTGCTCATATTGCACTCCTTCTCAGGTCAGCGCCCGAAACCCCTGTGGCGTCAGGACGTTGAACACCATTTTGTTGCTGATGACCTCTCGGATTTCCTGTCCCATATGCCTGCCGGAGGCGCTTACCTTGTCCTCCGTCTCCACACGCCGCACCTTGATGATGCGGCCCTTGATGATGTGTGGGGTATCGCACTCAATGAGGCCGTTGATCATGCCGGAGCCGCCAACAAGGCCAATCTGCCCAATGGACAGTGGCAGCAGTGGACGCTTGTCCGCGCTGTCCAGCTCACTTTTCGCCATGAGCTTTTGAAAGCTGTCTGAGCGGCGAAGCTGCTGCTCCAATTCCTTCTCGTTGAACTTCTCGCCTTTAAACACATCCACGCTTTTGGGGGTAGATGGCAGTATGTAGCGCCCTTCCTCCAGCTCCGTCACACAGGGGATATTGGCCGGACTGATAGAATACCGCTCCAGTGCCTGCGCACACTCCGGGGCGTCCTCCCGCCGTTTCCGAAGACCCAAGACTACCGCCTGCTTAAACTTTTTAAACTCACCGTCGGTAAAGCGCCAGACGGACAAATCCGAAAAGTTGTCACTAAGGATGCGGCACACATCGGCGGTCAGCCGGTAGTACGGGATGATGTAGATGAGCAGACCGCCATACATCAGGTGGCCTATGCTCTCGATCAAAAAACGCTTTTCGTGGCGTGCTCTGCCGCCGCCTTCGTTTAAAACGGACAGGTAGGGCGGGTTGAGCAGCATGGCGTGAAAGGCCTCGCTGCTGATCCGGCTGTGAAAGAAGCTGCCCATGCCCACGCGGTGGAGTCGGGTCTGGGCTTCCTCCGCCCTGGCTTCGTCCAGCTCCATGCCATAGGCAAAGCAGTTGTTGCCCTGGGCCATCTGGCGCAGGGCCTTGCCACAGCCACAGCAGGGGTCCAGCAGATTGGTGGTGACGCCCTCTGGGAAGTGGATACCCCGGAGGATGTGGTCGATGTTGTCCGGGTCTGTGGGGTAGTAGCCCATGCGGACGTTATTCATCAGCCGCCCAATCACCGAGGCATTGACGGCGCTGGCGCTCTCCGGCAGCTTTTGGGCAAAGCCCGTCAGGGCTTCATAGACCGGCTTATAGACGCTGGACATGAGATTGAAGCCTGCAAGGCCCGTCTGGAGCTTAGCCGCCGTCTGTGCGGCGGCATACTCCTCCATCTCCAAAAAGGCCAGCCGCGCATCGCCCAGAGCCGTCACCAGATGTTTCCGCACCCGTTGCAGTTCCCCGTGGGCCTCCTGCGCCCGTTCCAAATTGACGGTGCGGTATCTTTCCACCCGGGCCCGGCTGACCAGGAGCAGGTCGCATCCCTTTAAAATGGCGTACCGGGCCTGGGACAGCTTCTCCGCCGCGTAGTGGATGGCCGACTCAGGCTGCCCGCTCATAGGCGCACTCCTTGCGTAGTTCACTTAGCCGCATTAAAAGCTGAGAATAGGGCATCGTCTCCAGCTCTGCGCGGCGGATATAGTGGTGATAACCGCCCTTGTGGTCGTGCATCGCGCGAATGCTGTGATAGCACAGCACATTTTCCCGCATATAGCAGGGCTGTTCCAGACAGATATGCAGACCGCCATCCTCCCACATTCCGGTAAGACAGCACTCGCCGGACACGGCAATCCCGGCCGCATTGGCGTGCACCTTGCAGTCGTGCAGGCCCAAATCCCTGCCCAACGCCCGCAAAAAGGCTTTGCCCGTGTTTAGAAACACCTTTTTGTCTCCATTGGGGCCGCTTTCCCGCTCACCCCAGATGTAGCCCAAATCCGTGGACAAAAGCCGGGCAAGCTTGCGCATATTGTTTTCCTGCGATTGATTTGACATGAAAAAGCCTCCTCAAATATAAAAATGGGCAAGGGAAATCCATCCCTTGCCTCATAAATGCCCACACTGCTCAAGCGGCGGAGCGTACCTCTACCGGTTCCGCTTCAAAGGGGAACACGGGCGCGTTTTCCTCTGGCGTACCGGGGATGAGCCGCAACGTATAGCCCGACTCCCGCGCCAGTTTAAACTGAGCGATGATACGCTTCAGCTCAAAATCTTCCTGTTCCTCGGCAGCAAAGCCCTCCGGGATAAAGTCCTCCGGTATGGCAGCGTCGGCAACGGCTTCAGTTTGAGGCACAGCGACCTCTACCGGGGTATATTCTGCATCCATGACCTCGGACTTGTCCGGCTTAACCGGCTTGGCGAAGCAGGACAGCCAAAAGGCTCTAAATGCCGACGCCAGAAGCGTACCGAACAGCCCACGCTTTTTTGGCGTGAGGTTGATGACCTCATCGGCCTTCACTTCGTCGATGTCGCTGAGTGCCACTGTCAGTCGGCCCGTCTCTACATAGGCTGCGGAGAGGAGGCAGGACACGGCGGCGCTCTCAGAGGCAAACACCTCCGGCGCGCTGACCCGTTTGGCAATCAGCCGCTTGCAGGTGACGAGACCTGCCTCCAGCTCATCGGCGCGGATGGTGTCGGCGGAAATGCTCTGGGCGTGAATGATACCGCTGCCGCTGATGTGCTTGGCGCTGACGCCGTAGGCAACCTCCAGACAGCCCTTGACCACCAGATTCTCGGTCACGACGGACTCATAGCGCACGGTTTCGCCCTTGGGGATGTAGATGGTTTTCATAAAATACAGCTCCTTCTTTTATTTGAGGCGGTCATGCCGCCTGTTTTGCTTCTTCTCTCAAGCGCATAGGGAGGACGAGCGTTCTTCGACCGTCACCGGCTTGCAGTACAATGGGCCCCTTGGGGTGCGACACCTCTATGGTGACGCGCTCCCGGTCGGCAAACGACTTCATGGCCTCCAGCATATAGCCGGCCTGAAAGCCATACTCGATTTCAGCGGCGCCCTCCACATTGATTTTTCCGGAATACGCGCCGTTTGGCGTCATGACCGACAGCCGCCCACCGTGAAATTTCACCGGCTGCTGCCGGGGCAATGTGACAAAGCTGTTCAGGTAGTTCAGCTCATGGGCGTATTCCTTTGGATCGACCCGGTATCGCTCCTTGCAGGAGGTGGGGAACACATTCTGCGGGCACAGATTTTGCCCCTCCAGCAACCGGAACAGCGCCGTGACGCCCGAACCGGTCACCCTTAGAAACCTCTTGTCTACATCCAGTGTCACTTGTCCGGCGGGAAATAAGGCCCGCCAGCTCTTGAACATCCGAACAGGCACCGTAAAGGGCTCTGCGGCTTCCAACTGGTCATTGTTCACCACCGCCATGCGATAGCCGTCCACACAGTAGATTTCCTTTTTCAAAAAGCTCACGCCGCAAGATACGGGACGGCTTTCCGATTTCTCCGCGGCCGCGTAACTGATGGCGTTCACCTTGTTTAGCAGCACACCGCTGTCCGCATGATAGATCTGCGTCGGCTCCACTTGGGGCACGACCGGGTAGTCGGTTGTGTCCGAGACAAAAAAGGAACTTTCCCGCCCGCCGCATACCAGCATAACCCGCAGCAGCTTTTCCGTGGACTCCAAGGCCACGTTCAGCGGCCCAGTCTGCTTGTCCAGCATTTTGAGCACTTCCTTGACGTTGCCCAGTACAAAGGAGAAGTCGTCTCCCTGGGCGGCCAGCTCCATCGTGCCCCACTGCTCCAAATCGGTGGCAGTCAGCGTACAGAGCGTACCGGAAAAGGCCACCTTGACCTGCTCCAACGCGGGTATGACGCTGCGTTTGGCCGCCAGCTTCATGACCCGACCGAGGGCATCAGAGAATGTACTTGCGTCTACAATTCCATTCATGCAGCTTTACTCCTTTTTCTTGTCTTGGCCAGCGTGGGCCGAATGTTGATCATGTTCGTGGCAAAGGTGACCTGCCGCACAGAGCAGTCGCCCCGGGCCAGGATGTTGTAGACCATATCCACCACCGCTGTGGCCGCCGTAATGTTGGCGGCAATGCTCTGGGGCGCGGAAACTGATGCCTCCGCACAGGAGAGTTCAGTGGGGAATTTGTCTGTGTCCTTCAGCACCTCCGGGTAAACCGAGGCGATGGGGCGGTACATGGTCTTTCCGTTTCTTCGCACGCCGCAAACCACCTGCCCGGTGAACTCGCCGTTGCCGCTGTCGATGTAGATGAGCTCCTTGGCCTGATTAAATACCGCATGGCAGAGCTTGCGGCTCTTATTATTGTCCACGGCACCAAGGAGAATTACCTGCTCCACAATGGTGGTTGCCCCATAGTAGCCGATTCGCCATTCCATGGGCGTCAGCAGTTCCCGCAACTTTTCCTCACTCTCTATGAACGAGGGCACATACTCGGTCTCCATGCCAAATACGGAAGAGTACCGTTCGGCAATGACTTTGGCCTTGTTCTCTCCAAGGTCGGCGGAGGTGAAGTTTTGACGCACAAGATTTTTCTGCTCCACCACGTCGCCGTCGCAGATGACAAAGCGTACGGGACGCTCGAGGGCGTACAGCAGGCGGTAGAGGTGCGGAGCGATATGCCCGCCGGTTCCGCCTGCGCCCAACATCACAATTTTGACCGGGCGTTCCTTTGAAAATTTCATTAGAGTGTCACCCCCGGCACAAAGAAGTCCGTAAAGATACCGTCGCCGCAAGTTTTATGGGAGGGACGCACATCGGTCTGCCGTGTCACATTTTTCAGCCACTCATTGGGAAAAACCCGATCCATCCCCTCCAGCACTGTGTTGGGGTCGATGGTCTGGTATGTCCCGCCGCAGGACGCCCGGGCGGTGATGGTCGGATAGAACTTGTCCAGCCGCCCCACCACCAAATATAGCCGTGTGGCGCGCTCATCGGCATCGTCCACCATGGAGAACTTAGCCTCCATGTCGTTGTGACTGTGGATATCCATGTAGTGCAGGTAACGGTCCTCCGGCAATACCTCGGTGCACAGGTCGGCAGAGATATATGCCTTGGACACCTCTTGCTTGGGGATGTGGACGGCAAACTCCTCTGCCTGCCGGTCCCAGTAGATGTGCGCCAGCGCCTCAAAGGTACCGTCCTCATTCATAAAGCTGCGAAAAAAGGTGATGATCTGTTCCATGAGCGCCTTGGGTACCAGGGGGAGGGCCGGGGTGAACCCGGCCCTGACTGCCCCAAACTCTAGGATGTTGTTTTTGGGGGCGACAAACTCGCCCATTTCAGTCTTACGCAGCTCGTAGACCTGCCCATCCCTAGCGGGGATGAGGCAGATGGTCTTATCCGATGCCTGCGCCTCCTCCACGCTGGTGAACACGCCCTTGTAGGATGCGATGCCCTTGCTTTGCATGGTGACGGTGGGTTTGACCAGACATTCCAGGGTCTCGCCCTTGGCCTTTTTGAGATTGTCCAGGAAGGTCTTGGACTTCTCCAGTTCCTCCTTGACGGAGGCGATGGTGGTACTCTTGGGGTCGGTGATGGTTTTGCTACTCTTGCCATAGGTCACCGTCCACGAGACCTTTTTGCCCTCGGCCAGCTCCGGGAAGTCGTCGGCCTTGGCGATGCGCAGTTCTTCAAAGGTCATAGATGTGTCTGAGATTTCCTCTTTGGCCCCACCGTAGGAAAAGACAGGCGGCTTGTCAAAGAGGGAGAGCGTGGTCTGCTGGGGCGCAGCTTCTGCCGTAGGCGATGCGGTAGCGGCAAAGGCAGCTTCGATCAGGTTGTTGGGCGCATCCGCCTCCTGCACAGGGACAGGGGTGGGTGTCGGCTGTTGGGGGCCAGTCGTGGCTACGGACGGAGCCGGTTGTGCCGTAGGCGCCACAGGTGCCGGGGGTGCAGCAAAGAGGTCTTCCGCCGCTCCGCCACCTCCAAAAATAGCGCCGATGTCCAGTCCGTCCTCACCTAGTTCACTAAAGTCAAATCCTCCGCTTACACTGTTTTCACTCATACAGGGTTCCTCCTTCAATTTGTTGGAACGCAAAAAAAGACCGCAACCGCCCCCGAAGAGGCAATTACGGTCTTTCTGGTTCCTATTTTTGTATTCTTGGTCGTGCGCGCGGGCCCGGGCAGACTACTCCCCGGGTGCTTTCTCCATCCGCCCTTTCATCGCTCCACCCTACAATGCTCCGCCCTTAAATACAACCCTATCGTATCACCCGCACGGCGGCCTGTATAGGTGCAGTTTCGTCACATGGGAAACCAGGGCACAAAACAGGGGATATAGTTGTCTTTTTATAGGGAAAACAGTATAATAACGGAAACGATAAGAAACTGTGTGTTATGTGAATAATGCACCGCTCAAAAATGTGCTATATCCTGCCCAAAACAACAGCCGTGCAGCAAATGCACTGGCTGTTGTTGCTTATACACGATGATCTGCAATCCATTTTGGTATGGCATCATATCCATAAAACACACTACTTAATGAACGTAACACATGTAATTTGCCAGGCGAGCTCAGTTGTGACGTATTTTATAGCACCAACGTGGCTGGGGCGTATACTCTCGCCATAAGCTCCGCGTTTAGCAGGTAAAGGCCTTTTGAATCACTGCCGAAGAGCTCAAACTTCTTGCAGAAATCAGTTGCGTTTTTTCCTCTTCCACCTGCTCTTTGATAAACCAGTCGAGAAACTGCGTCGTACTATAATCCTTGCAGTCAAGTGCAGCGGAATAGAATTCACTGATGGAGGCTGTGATCATCTGTTCATGCGCCAGAGCGGCGGTAATTTCATCGTCCAGCTTTGTATAGTTCGCGCTCGCCGCGGAGATTTCGTTGAGGGAAATGTGCGCCCCCTGATTCTGCAGATATCGCCGGAACAGCATCGCATGATCCTATTCTTCCCTCGACTGCACCTCGAACCAGTTCGCAAAGCCGTCCAAGTTCTGCTCTGAGTAGTAATTTGAAATGGCAAGGTAGAGATACGATGAGAAGATTTCTTTCATCAGCTGACTGTTGAGCATACTTTGAATCGGATGAGTTGTCACATTGTTCTCCCTTTCTGCGGTTAAATACAGCCCTGGGCAAATTCCGCCGAGCAGATGGTTTCCTCATGGACGTCATACTCTGACAGCTTGTGTTCGTCACCACAGCTGCAGGGTACGGCGACCTTCCAAAGCCCATGCAAATTGCAGTAGGCAAAAACCTCCAGCGGCTTGTTGTCCAAAACGGCAAACATGGTGGCGGCTTCCGAACCGACCTTCAGACATCTCCTCTGTCCGCCGTTTTCGGTTTGAAGATAAATAAACTCAATGTGGTGCTCCTCTGTCATAGGATGCGCTACGCTGCCAACCTTTGCGTGCACCAGCCGCTCTTTGACGCTGACTTCGGGCAGATGCTTTTCCGCCGCTGCGTCCACCGTGTTTGGAATGAGCTCCGCCATGGACTCGCCGCAGCAAATCATGGGCACGCCCCCATTATTGATGAGTTCCACCAGATTACCGCAATGCTTGCACCTGAAAAATTTTTGTTCGCACATGACAAGTTCCTCTTTTCTACTTTAATATTTTTACCCGTGTGTCAATATCGTTAAATTCCTTTGCGCCGGGCTGCGCGGTAGGGGTCCCGAAGGGCATCTGAGCAATCAGACGCCAGCATTTGGGCAGTTCAAACGCAGCGCTTATTTCGGTATCAATCAAAGGATTATAGTGCTGCAGGCTTGCGCCCAAGCCCTCGCACTCCAGCAGGCTCCAGACGGCAAATTGCAGCATACCGTTTGCCTGCTCCGCCCAAACAGGGAAATTGTCCGCATAGAGCGGATTTTGCTCTTGCAGGGACTGCGTGATGCTGTCGTCGTTGAAATAGAGCACGGTACCATAGCCCGCCCGAAACCCGTTTATCTTCTCTTGCGTTTTCGCAAATCCAGCGTCTGGCACATAATTGCGCAGTACGCTCAGCACAATGTCCCACAGCTGGTGGTGCTTTTCTCCGAAGAGAATCGCCGTCATTTGGCTTTGGCTGTTATAGGCCGAGGGTGTGTACTTTGTTGCGAATCTTACAATCTCAATAATTTTTTCACTGTCCACCGTGCTCTTATTTGAAATGCCATAAAAGCTTCTTCGGTTTTTCATCGCGTCAATAAAATCCATTTTGTCCTACTTTCTCACATATTCTAATATGTCCGTGGCGTTCGTATCCGGGCTTGCTTTTTCAAACACCTTCTCGATCAGTCCCTTCTCACTGACAATGTAGGTTGTGCGCGTTGCTCCAAATGCGCCCTTGACGCCATATGCGGCAATCACGGCGCCGTCTGTATCCGCCAGCAGAATAAAGGGGAGATGATATTTTTGGGCAAAATTCTGATGTGAGGCGGCGTTGTCCCGGCTGATTCCAATGACTGTCATTTTCTGCTCTAAAAACTCGGCATAAGCGTCTCGGAACGCACAAGCCTGCTTTGTGCAGCCGGGGGTGTCATCCTTTGGGTAAAAATACAGCACTACTTTTTGTCCCCGAAAATCCGTCAGAGATACCGCCCTTCCGTCCTTGTCCATCAAGGTAAAATTGCTTGCCTCCTGGCCTGCCATCAACATTATTTTTCCTTCTTTCAATTAAATAAATTCTTCCATTAAGGCGCTAACTTGATTGCAATGGCAGGGGTCGCTCAACTGCGCGTGCAAGGGAAGAATCGCATAGAACAAAACCCTCTGCATAAAGCTTATTTCGGTGCAGTAAAAAGGTCTCATTGTCCATCGCGAAAATACCGTCCAGCGTCTCGCAGTGGCTTTCAACCGGCGTCAGACCGAAACGAATCCGCACAAAATTGTGTCCCCCGCGTATCCTTGACATGAAATCACAGGTAGTAAACACAAAAAAGCCGGATTGCTTCAGCAGTTTTTCCAGCAGCATGGACATTGTTTCAATTCCGTCACCCGCCGCGCCGCCTAATAGAATGTTGTACACAAAATCCCCCCTTATCAATACTGTTTGATAAAATAAAATGAGGGTCCCAAAACCAGACAACAAGAGCGCACATTCCTGTGCAGCACATTGTATGTCAAGTCCTGAAAACCTCATTTTCATTTTTTCTATATAATATGATAGTGTCAGCATAGCACGTAAAAGCGCAAATAGCAATCATACCCTTCGTTGTTTACAGACTGTACATATTGGCCCCCTATCATGTTCTATCATAAAACTCGGAGACGCGATTGTATTTCTTTTAGACAGTACTTCGTATTCAATTTAAACTGTGCCGCTTCACTGAGCTTTATCTAGGGAATATTATCCATAGTACACGCTATCAATTGTTTGTGAATATTGTTGCGGCGAAAACCCAATTTGACAAGATGTCACATCAATGCTATACTTAAATTGTTCCCAATAACTTGTGAAAATTGGGAACCGAACAACTACAGATTGAAAGAGTCACTTTTGCAAGCAAAAGTGACTCTTTTTTATTTTAAGAAAGGGCGTGCCAAATATGGGAGACAAGAATCCAAAGAAATTGAAAAAGAAGAAGAAAGAGAGGGTGAACCCGATGTCCGCACCTGTCCTGCCGGTTGCCCCAAAAGCAGAGTCAATGGCAAAACGAAAAAAATAAGCCGCGAAAGGAAGTGGGATCTTTTGAATCCGCATAAAGTCCTTGTGGGAAGCCCTGTTTGTCAGTCTCCCGCTATCTTAGCACAGTTTTTAGCTTCGCTCGGAGCGCTGAACCGTACCGGACTGCAAATGGATTACCTGTTTGTAGATGACAATAAGGATGCTGAATCCAGCCGGCAACTGAATCAATTTGCGCGGCTGGAATCAAACGTCATTCTTCTTCAGGGACAAAACCGCAGCAGCTATGTCTGTGATGAAGCATCCCACCACTGGGACGACAGCCTGATGCTTCGCGTGGCAAATTACAAAAACACCATCATTCAATACGCCATAGACCACGAATACGACGCACTCTTTTTTGTAGACTCCGATTTGCTGCTGCATCCTGACCTCATTTTGCACTTACAGCGCCAGAAAAAAGAAATTGTATCCGAGATTTTTTGGACGAGCTGGCATGAGGGACAGCCGCTGGAGCCTAATGTGTGGTTGTTTGATGAATATGATCTGATTCCCAAAACCTTAGGTGAGGAGCTGGACGACGAGGAGCAGAAAAGCAGACAAGCCGCATTTTTAAAGGAGCTCCGGAAGCCAGGTCTTTACGAAGTCGGTGGTTTGGGCGCGTGTACGCTGCTTCAGCGGTCGGCGCTGCTCAAGAGGGTTAATTTTACACCCATCTCAAACCTGACCATTCACGGGGAGGATCGCTTTTTCTGCATCCGCGCGGCGGTCCTCGGCGTGGGGCTTTTCGTGGATACCCGCTATCCTGCCTACCATATTTACCGTCCGTCAGACCTGGCGGGCGCCTCTGCCTATGTACTGGGATGCAGGCGCGCGCGGCTGGGCGGGCATGTTACCCTCTCCATGGTGGTCAAGAATGAAGCGGGGCGCTACTTGCGCCGGGTGCTTGGCAGTCTTGTCGGACACATTGACGAGGCAGTCATCATCGACGACGCTAGTACAGACGGAACAGTGTCCATCTGTGAGGAACTGCTATCCGGCATCCCATTGCGACTGATCAAAAACAAAGCGTCCATGTTTGCCGATGAGGTGAGTCTACGGAGATTACAGTGGGAGGAAACCGTGAAAACAAATCCTGACTGGATTTTAAATCTGGATGCGGACGAGCTGGTGGAGGATGCCTTTTGGGAAAACGCGCAGGAGATCCTTTGCGATTCCATGATAGAGCGTTGCTGCTTCCGGCTTTACGACATGTGGAATGAGACGCAGTATCGGGAAGACACCTATTGGCGCGCGCACAAAAGAAGCTGGGCTTTTTTGCTTCGCTACCGCACCGATTACGACTATCAGTGGAGGCAGACGCCCCAGCACTGCGGGAGGTTCCCTTCCAATTGCGACTCGCTTCCCAAGGCCGAGGCGGAATACCGCATTGCGCATTTTGGGTGGGCGACCGTGAAAGATCGCGCGGAGAAATATGATCGATACCAGCGGCTGGACCCCGGTGCTGTCTATGGAAGTCGCGGGCAATACGACTCTATCCTGGACATCGACCCCAACCTAATGGATTGGCAAGCCAATGAAAATTGATACAAAGAAGATCAATGTGGGTATTGGTTTTGCTACTGGGCGAAAGCATTTTAAAACTGTGGTGAAGTCTTACCTGGACAGTTGGCGGCTGTCGGGACTGTTGGAGCAGAAGAAATACGCCCTCCACCTGTTTGTGGCCTACGATTTAAAGTATCTTGGTACCCACGCCAGCGATTATCATATGACGGAGGACGAAATATTAGGTATTGTAGACTCTGCCCACTATTTGGGGAGCGGGGCCATCGCCAATGAAGCGCGGGAGTTGGTCGCCCAAAAGGTTCTCAGCCCGGCGGAGGCCAAGCTGCTGTTCGGTGAGGGCTACGCGATGAAGCGCAACGCGGTGTTATATTTTGCCCTGAAGAGCAAAATGGACTATCTCATTTTTTTGGATGACGATGAATACCCCATTGCAAATATCCGAATGGGGGACAGTCTCGTATGGAAAGGGCAAGAGGTTTTGTCTACCCACATTCAAAATCTTCCTTACTGTGATATGACCCATGGACACCACTGTGGCTATATTTCCCCCATTCCGAGCATTGAGCTTAGCAATGTGTTTGCCGAGGATGACTTTAGAATGCTTATGCATACCATCAGTAACGATATCATCACCTGGGAGTCAGTCAAGGGCAAACTGGAGGATGGTGGGGTCTCCTTCGCAGAGCTTACTGCTATCAACCGCCAAGAGGTCAAGGAGGTGCGGGAGATTAACGGCATGAAGTTTATCTCAGGGGCTAATTTAGGCTTTAATCTTAAAAATCTTGACAAAATCTTCCCCTTTTATAATCCGCCGGGGGCGCGTGGGGAAGACACCTTTTTGAGCACTTGCATTGTAGATTGTACTGTGCGAAAGGTACCCTGCTACACCTTCCATGACGCATACTCCGCTTATCCCTGCCTGCTGTCGGGCACACTGCCCAACCGGCTCAAGGCTATGTGTGCCGATACGCCCGCGATTTACAGCCGCTTTCTAAAGGCCTGTATCGGCTGGATTCGCTATAAGCCGTTGCTTCTTTATATCACCGCACCGGAAGAATATGTTGCGCGGATAGAGGGTATACGAGAAGATCTAAATATGGTGCTCCCAAAGCTCTGCGCACATTTTGGGAATGAGGATTTTCGTGCGATTCTCAAAGAGTTGGATTTTTACCATGCTCATGTGAAAGAGCACTTTGAAGACTTTCAGGCAACAAAGTGTGCTTGGCTAAAGGTAGTAGCCCGCCTAAAGGCGGCGAATCCACCCATCGGGACGACCAAGCATGGAGAACTAAAAGGCTAGTGAGAGGATTCTCAGCTATGGCTGCGAGCAGTACATTATCCATAAACCATACTTACCCAAAGCATGGGTGCGAGTGATTCAACTCAGACAGGAAAAAGCGGCCGCTGCATATGCAACGGCCGCTCGCTGTGTCAGATTGAGGTCAGCATGGTTTTAAGCTCAGGTAGGTCGCCCTCGATCACATCCCACACCAGTCGGAGATTGACCCCGTCGTAGTCGTGGACAATGCGATTGCGCAGGCCGCGCATGGCCCGCCAGGGAATATTGCTGTGCGCTTCTAAAAAAGAATCGTCCAGCTTGCCCACCAACTCGCCCATCTGGCTCAGATTAAATACACAGGCTTCCACCAACTGTGAGTCTGCTGAAAAACTGCTGTAATCCTTGCCTGTGCAATACTGCGTGATTTTATCCACATAGCCAATGAGCTTTTGCAGGATCACTTCATTTCTCATAGACCGTCACCCCCGAGTCTTGGATCTCCTTCTCAATGAGGGAATGAGGCTCTATGTGGGAGACATCAAATAAATCGACATCCTTGTGAAGCGCTGTGCGGATGTCCTCTGACAGTCCGATAAACCGCAGGCCACGCAGGCCGCTGTCCACCAGCAAATCCACGTCGCTTTTTTCCGTAGCGCTCACTTTACCGTAAGAGCCGAACAAAACGGCCCGTTTGACGCCATAGCGGGCAAAAATCGGCGTCAGAATACTTTGGATTTCTGGGATAGAATAAATCTGTTCCAACTTTATGCCCTCCTTTATCCGTATTTCTAACTGAATTGTACCATAATGATACCCTGAACGCAAGCGCTCAAACCGCCTCAAACCCTTGTGCCAACCAGCGCCCGCACAATGTCCTCGCCCATGAGCTGGCTGGTGCGGTAGATATTCTGGCAAAAGGCTTTTAAACTAAAATCCATGCCGGGACTGTCGGTATCCAAGAGCACGCCGGTAATGGTGAAGCGCAGTTCCGCCTGCTGGCGGTGCAGCACCGCAAGGGCTTCTTCCGTGATGGCACATTCGCCATCCGTGATAAACACAATGTCGGCATTTTCAAAGTCCTGCTCACCCATGAGGCGCAGAGCTTCCCGCAAAGGAGTGACAAAATTGGTGCCGCCGCTTAGAAAGGTCTCCGCTGCCAGCAGCTTCTCCTCGGCTGTGTACTGCCCAGGTAAAAACAAATCAACTTTAAAGCTGTCCCTGCCGGAGAAGTGGATGAGGGCAAATTTGCGTCCACCCTCTGCGGCAATCTCCAACAGCGTCATGGCCACAGCCTTGCCCCAGGCAGCGGGCGCCCCCGCTGTGGAGTCGGATTCGTCTAAGCAGCAGATGATGTCGCCGAACCCCTTGTAGATTGGCTCCCGACGGCGGTACTGCTTGATTTGCTTTTGCTGGTACTTTCGCAGGAACAGCGGGATGGTCTCTTCCGTTGCCAGCAGAGCCAGCTCTGAGGTGATGGCCCGAGAGAGGTCGTTGCCCAGCTCCAGAGAATACTTTTCGCCGCGGCCACAGGCATAGCCGTTCTTCTTTCCTTGGGCAAAAATCTCACGGAATCGTCCCAGATACTTGGAGACCTCCAACAGCGCCGGGCTTTTTCGCACCCGCTCCAGCAAATCGGTGTTCAGCGCATTGCGCTGGAGGTTGGCGGGGTCATCGCCCCATGCACCAATGATGCTTTGCACCTCTTCTGCCTTATCTTTCGCGGCGTGCGCTGCTTGGTCAAGAATTGCACCAATGGCGTCCTTATTTTGGGCAAGAGCAGTATCCACACGCTTTGCCACGGCCTCTGCCTGCCGCTGCTTGCTATCTGCCAGATTGGCGGCGGTCACCACAGCCTGCTCCAGCGTATCGTTTTTGCCTTGGGCACTACGCATACGCTCCAGCAGCGCGGCCAGCTCCTGTTCGGCCTGCGCCTGTGCGGCCTCCAGCTTCTCTAGCGTATTCAGTGCGCCCTTGTCCCCGCCCATTTGGCCCAGAAGACCGTCCAGTTCATCCGCAACACGGGCGGTAAATTCGCCCGCCGCCTCATAGGCGGGAAGCTCACGTCCCTCGCACACAGCCTTCAGTGTGGGATAGTCCTCGCTCTCCACAATATGGTCAAGGATTTTGGCGTTAAACTTTCGTGCCGTGGCGGAGAGGGTTTCCTCCGGGGTCTTGCGGGGCATCAGAGAGTAAAAGGACTGGTACACATCCCGTGACAGCGCGGGAAAGGTCTTGAGCTTCGGGGCGGCGGCCGCTTCCATTTCATCCAACGCGCCGTCGTCCCGGCGCAGATCGGCGTAGATATTGTCCTCCAAGCGCGTGGATTTCAACACGCGGTCGGACTGTTCCGCCCTTTTTTCTTGTAGACACAGGTCCGCCCATGGGGAGCGCATGACATCGTCAATACTGCGGTACGGTTTTATCATAGCGCTTCCTCCATTTCGTATGCCTCCACTGTTCGCCATTCCTCCAAACGTGCGGCTTCAGCGCACAGCACTGCGTCGGGGGTATAGCGGTGGAGGTTTTCATTTACATAGGCCGAGGCGTGATAAATTAGAGCTCCGCAGAGGGCACCCATGCGCTTACAGGCATCCATATTCGTCTCCAGGGTCTTGATGGTGCCAATGTCCAGCACAGTTCGGCCGGAGTCATCAAATTTTCCACGTAGGGAGCAGTCGATGTAGATACCCTCGCTGCCGCCGAACTGCATAACGGCATAAAAGTTAAATTCGTAGGCAGTAAGAATATCCTTTTTTGTGGCATAGCCCTCATGCTCTGAAGGCAGGTAATAATCCAAAATCTCCTGTGCCTCCTGCCAATCGCCGTACTGCTTGGCACGCAGTACAATGGCACGGAATAAGTCCTCGGCGCTGTCGCGTACGACCTGTATATGTGGAGTAGCCCTGCGCTGCGCCAGCCAATGCTCCACAACTTCTTTGTCCGCATCGTGGAAAAGCGCCGCAAAGCGGGCCTCCTTTTCCTCCTCGCTCAGCTTGTTTTGCCGCTGATACCAGTTACCACGAACCGGAGGGCAGCCGGTATAGCCCTCTGCATCTGCTTTCTCAAATGCAAAGGGGCGATAGGTTTCCAGTGCCGTCCAGATATGCGCAAGCAGGGCCTCGCCTCCGCGTTTGATGGGCAGCGTCATCCCTGCGCGCATGAAGTTGAAGCAGAGTCCACACTGGCCTGTGAGATACAGCGTGCGCTCTTCTGCGGCTTCCTCTAAGAGCGTGTCATATTCCAGCGCCCAGCCGATGGGTTGAAAGTAGCTGGAGTAAAAGTCGGTGGTGCGGACAAAATCGCCGGTATTGTGACCTTCACAGGTACACCAATGGGTTTGATTCATATTCTGTTCTCCTTTTTAGACAGAGAGGAAGGCCGTAGCCTTCCTCTCTGTGTTTTTTAGAACGGCAGCTCGCCATCCCCATTCTCGAAATCCGGCATAAAATCATCCGGCGGTGTGCCGGGGTCTCCTGTGCCACCGTTGGCGTTGCCCTCGCCCTTGGGTTTGGAATCGCCAAAGTAGACCCGGTCGGCCACAATCTCGGCGCTGCGGCGCTTGTTTCCATCCTTGTCCATCCAATCACGAATTTGAAGGCGGCCCTCCACCACGGCCATGCGGCCCTTGGTGAAATACTTGCTGACCGTTTCGGCAGTCTTCCGCCATGCCACCACGTCGATGAAGTCGGTCTCCTTTTCGCCGGCGGCATTTTTGTAGTCCCGGTCGCAGGCGATGGAGAAGTTGCACACCGGCGCTTCGCCCACCTGCCGCTGCTCAGGATCTCGGGTCAGTCGGCCCATGATTGTGATATGATTTAACATTTCTGCTTCCTCCTACTCATCTTCCACAACAATACGGATGGCCGACTCGATTTCGGCAAAGGTATACGCACCTCTGCGGCGGTTAACCATCTCGCACAAAATTTCTTCCCGCAAATCAGCATTGGCGCAGGCATCACGCCAGGACTGCGGCGCCAGGATATTGCTCCATCTGCAAAGAGACTGTTCAGCTCGCTCCAACAGCGGCCAGTCATCTCCCTCCATACCGAGAAAAGACTTGACATACAGCAAAACGTCCCAGATGGGCAATCGGCTCAGCTCCAGACAGCAATCCAATAGCTCACACTGAAAGTCCGGCGTCAAGATGGGGGTTCTGCTGGAATTTCTGCGGATCGTCTCCTTTGCCTCTTCCACATTGGCCTCGTTAAAATTCTGATGGCCGGTGTCAAAAAGGTGTTGTATGGCCATACGGAATTGCACATCACCAGAGCGCTGGTGGATAGTATCAATTATCCTTAAAGTGTCTTTTTTGTCCATAAGCACATCTCCGTTAATTATTCAGCGCCGCAAGCTGTTCCAGCGGCGTATAAGTAAAGTTGACCGCATCATGCGCGGTCTTGCTGTCCCTCTCCAAATCGGAGAGCAGATCGGCCAGCATGGCCTTTTCAGCGTCGCTCTCCGCTTTTTGAACCAGCACCTCATACATCCCATACAGGCGAATGTACTCGCCCCGGAACTTGATGAGCGCACGGCTGCCCGCGGCATCCTTAGATGTGTTGAAGTCCTCCAGCACATCGGCGGCCATGGCACGAATGTCGTTTACCTTGTCCTGCATGGGATTGATACACATACGGTTTAAAACGGTATCTACCTGAGTCCGGTCAGCGGGTTTTTCCCAGAGATAGCATCGCAGAGCCAGCAAATCCTTTGCCTCCACCTCGGTGTGCCCGGATAGCCATGCCTGGGCCTGAGCGATGGGGTAGTAGTTTAAGTATTTGCGGTCGGAAACGGTGATGCCGCCCTTGCGCAGCTCACAGAGGATGTCGTCGGCCAGCTCGTTTGCCGCGTCGGGCACGGGAATCGCCGCCACCTCCACCTGCATGGCCTTCAGCTCGTCCAAGGTGATGGTAGCACCGGCGCCGCCTGTGCCGCCGCTCTGCTTTTGGCGCAGAACACCCAGCCGATTGTCCCGGTCGGCAATGTTTTCTGTGACAATTTTCAGCTCCAGCCGGTCATAGAGCGCCGCCAGAATCTTTTCCTGCGGGTCGTTGAAATTCGGTATTTCATTGGAGGCCGCAAAGAAGGAGATGGTGGGGATGGGGTAGGTATGCCCCTCGTTGGTGTATTTTCGCTCATTCAGCGCCGTGAGCAGGGAGTTGAGCACGCCGTCGTTACATTTAAAGGCTTCGTCTAAAAACACAATGTCCGCCTCCGGGATCTTCCCGGTGGTGAGCACGGTGGGCTCGTTGCCATGCAGGAGCGCCAGAATACTGCGGTAGCGCTCCATTCTGACGGCATAGCCGGAGGCGTCCACGACCCCGTTGGCGTCTGCCGGGGTGTCCGCAATTTGCTTCTGGGCGTTTGTCAGCTGCTCCAGCATGGTCTGGTAAGTGGGATCGTTGTCCAGCACCTGCCGGGAGACTTTTCCGGGGATGAGGCTGGAGAGGTCGACCCGGCCAAAGAGCTGGTCCTCGTCGGTCTGCTTGGAGAGCAGCCGCTCAAACTGCCGCGCGCCGGTGATGCGCTCACGGAACAGATTGATGGCGTAGCTCTTGGCCTGACCGGGATCACCCAGAATAAAGAGGTTTTTTCTAGTCAGCAGCGCGGTGGCAATCGTTGCCACAAGTTCCTCGCGCTCGGCGATTTGGCTGTTTACATCGGCCATGACGGCCAGCATTTTGTCTCTGAGCAAAATAAGTCCTCCTATACTTTCATTTGCTGGGCAAGCTCCATTTGGAACGCTCGCCCAAGTGCCTCCGCGTACTCCATGGGTCGGGCTAAAAGGAGCTGATACCCGCTTACCTCAACAGCGCGGAATTTTCTTCTGGCCCACCGGGGCAATTCACGCTTGCGGAAGATTTCCGCCTCCTCCAGGCTTCTGAAAAGTCTCGCGTCATCTAGCTTGGAGCTGCCCACCACATCATCCTCCCCATGGAATGTGCCGTGGGAGGAGTAGCAACTGGTTCCAGTCAAATGATGGTCACATGGGTCGGAACAGAGGACATAGATGCCGCTGCCATTATTCATGATGCGGGTCCTCCACTTGAAATGTAAAATAATCCCCATGCTCTACATCGTCCCGGTCGGTAAACAGGCCGACGTTGCAGGTCGGCTTTAGGCTGTTACACAGCTCTGCCAATTCATCGTAAGCACGGATGAGCGCAAAATGGTTGCAGTCTGCATCCTCCTCACAGGAGTCGGTCAAAAAGCAATACTGCTGAACGCTCACTTGAATTGGATAATCAAAATCATCCGCTGCCCCGCGCAGATATTCATTTTCCCGCAAATCGTCCTCGTCGGGGTGTCCATCTATCAACACTTGGAGAGAGTCCCAGCCTGGAGCTGAAAGCGTTACTTCGGAAAACCGTATGCTCATTTTAATTTCTCCTTATGCCGCCAAAGCGGTTTCGTATAGAGGGCTGGTCTCCCGGATGGCGTCCAGAGAGATGATCTTGCCCCGGAAGTCGGCGGGGGCATTGGTAATGCCGGTGAGTCGGCGAACCGCCTTGCAGTTAAGAACTTCATACTGAAGCTGAGCAAAAATGTGCTGCTCCAGCTTGCCCTTTTCGGGGTCAAAGGTAGCCACAGCCCGGATGAGCCGGACGGCAAGCTGCTGGTACACATCGTCCCGATCCATGTGGGCAGCCCGGATGAGGTCCGTGTTTTTCTTCATCGTCGCGCCAATGCACCAGAGGTGGTCCTCTACGATTTCATTGCGCTGGGCGATGGTATAATTGTTTTTCATGTTGATTTATCCTTTCTTCTTTGGGAGTCCAGAACCGGCAATAGCCCTTGTCCCAGTCCTCCATTAGCATTTCGCGTGTGTATTCTGGGGCGTTGTATTTGTCGTTACTACAACACTGCTCCGTTGGATTATCGTGCGCATCTGTCAGATAATAGGAATACGCACAGGTCATACAGCTTTTTGCTTCTTCGATCAAATGGGGTCCTCCTTTTTATTCTTGCGCGCTACTTCGGTATTAAAATAGGGCGCATACTTATAACCGTGTTCGGCGCGGTAAAAGCACATAGGCTTAATGCCATCGTCGATCTCCACTACTTGATGCCGGTAAACGGCTACCTGAAGCAAATCACCGCAGGGCTCCAAGTCACAGCGCTTCCAAAACTCCGCTGCCGACAGCTCCGTGGTCAGTTCATGCTCTACGGCATAGCGTCTGGCCTCCGGTGCAAGCTCCTCCCCCAATGAGTGGCACAGCATATCGTGCAGCATCCGCTCGTTTAGATTCTTGTAGTTGTAAATCCGCAGCTCATGCGGACTCTTTTGTCTCGGGCACCAGTCGGGGATATGGATTTTGGGATCACCCCGACGAAACCGTCTGGCCTTTTTTGTGCCCAGACAAAAGGTTTCGCCAAAGTGCATCATGACTCCATTGCGCCGCTGCGGGAAATTCCCCGAATAGTAAAAGCGGTGTTCACAGTCATTGCATTTGGGGCGAAGTATTTTCACCTTCCCCATTACTCCACACCTCCGACATCGTGCCGGTACATCTGCCAAACGCTCTGATTCTCCGGCAAAGTGAGCCACTGGAGCACATGGGGCCGATCCTCGTCATGAAAGATGGAGGTAAATACCTCGCGGAAGTCAGCGAATTGTCTACACTCCGCATACCAAAGCTGGTACATACCGCGATAGACCGCAGCCAAAAAGCTGTCAATGCTCTGGTTGGGCTGCAACGTAATCCCAATGCACAGGCACTTGCCGCAGACACGGCAACGGCCAACCTTGCACAGGCGGTTATCCTCGCCGGGCTGAGCCAAAGTGTCATACCACAGGCGCCAGCCCTGAAACTCAAAATTAGTCTGCCAGTGGTTGAGGGCAACAGAAATATCCGTTGATTTGCGATCCAGGCAGTTACAGCAATGCTCGGCCTGTTTCTCTTTTTCGCAGTGGGACATGGTTACGCAGCCTCCTTGTTTTTTTCATATTCCCTGCACAGGCCGATGACCTGCTCACAGGCGTCCATCTCAAAGCTACCGATGTGGGTATGCTTTTCAGGCAGCTCCATTTTCTGCGACAGCCACTTGTAGGCCCCGGTTCGGGTCATTCCATGACTGCGCCAAAAGGCGTCAAAAATACTGTGGGTCTCCATTCGCTTTAGCCGCAACACCTCATTGGCCACATTGCCAAGAGGCCGGTCGGTGCCCTTGTGGCAGCCGACTCGAGCGTTGCAGTTTTGGCAAAGGTAGATTTTTTCATGCTCCAGTCCCAGTCGGTACACGGCATCTCCATAGACTGTCCTTGCCGCAGTGAGCGTAATCTTTCCGCCGCAGTAACGGCAAATTGTGGGGATATACTTCAACAGCACCCCTCCTAAGCCGCTTTGGGCAGAGCGCACTCTGCCGCCTTGGGCGCGCGAACGGCCATCTGCATACAGACAAGCTCATCACTGCGCAGGATGAGAATGCCGTTTTGCGCCACATCCACCATCAGCGTCCCGCTCTGGGCCCGCAGGCACTCATAAAGCTGCCGCGGATTGTACCAATACTCGCCCTGGGGCGTCCCGGAGAGAGGGATCACATCCAGCTCGCCGGATGACCTGCCACATTCGCCCGTACACTCCAGATGAAGGCGTCCCCCGCCAAAGCGGAGCATCAGCTTGCCGGTGTCCTCCGCCACAGCGAACACCGTCGCCACCGCCGTGCGCAGGGCCTCGGTGTCCGTGAGTACGGTAAAGTTTGCTTTCACTTGGGAGAGAAGCTGCTCTACATTGATATAGCTGCCCTCCATGAGCCGGGCAGAGAACACGAAGTCCTCTTTCGTGAACACAATGGTTTTACCCGTGGTACCCACCGTCAGCTCGTCCTTATTGGACAGCAGCCGGGACAGCTTATCCAGCGATTCCGCAGGCATAAGCATACTGACGGAGCCTGCGCTTTTGCTCTCGCCTTTGGCGTTGACCACGCGAAAGCCATCACTGCCCACGGCATGGAGGCCGTCGCTGCTGAAAATGAGGTTGACGCACTTCATCAGAGGCTTATCGCTCTCTTCGGCCACGGCGAACACGGTTCGCTTCGCCATGGCCGGGATGCCGGAGACCCGCACCGTGTCCTCGGGGAAGGGAATTTCCATCCGGGGATAGTCCCGGGCAGAGAGAACGGACACATTGTAGCTGGTGCTGTCGCAGGTAATGGTGACCATACCGGGTCCGTCAGATTCCAGCGTGACCACATCGCCGCCCAGCACCGCCAGCATGGCCGTAAACAGCCGTGCATTGATGACTAGGTTGCCTACGTCCACGACCTCCGCCTTGAGCTTGCGCACCAGCGTTGTTTCCAAATTTCCGGCGGTGACGGTCATTTTTCCGCCCTCCACCTCCAAAAGCGTCCCTCGCAAAATCTCCAGCGGAGAGTGGCTGGGGGCTATCTGGTCAGCGTCCCGCATGACCGCCCACAGCTCTTGACGATTCAAATTTACCTTCACAGAAATTTCTCCTTTTACGCAACAGAGCCAAAGAGGGTGAGCTGATTTTCGTCCACAGCAACCTTCTTTGACCGTTTTTGTTTTTGTTCTATTTGCTGTTTCAGCATCGCTTCCAGCTCGGCGGCCCGGATGGGGTCGGCGAGCCTGGCGGGTGCTTCCACTGCCGGTTGTGCTGGCGCTGTCTGCGCAGGCGCAGCTTCCGCCATTGGGAGTACCTTTGGCGTATTTCGGTCTGGATTGAGCACCGCCATTTTTTTGAACGATGCGGCGATGTCCTCCACGTTGTCACGGATACCCGCCATCAATTCCTTGGCCATCTGGGAGGTCATGTCCTGCACATCACTCATGGCGGCCAGCCCCTCCTCGGTAAAGTTGCCCTCAATGATACCGGCCACGGCCAGTTTTGAGGCCATGAGTTTCATCGCCTTGTGCTGCATGGTGTCCCGGTAGTAGAACATATACACCTCCACTCGTGGGGCGGTCTGGTTGATGCGCCAGCTACGCCGCGATGCCTGCCGCAGGGTGAACAGCTTATAGCCCATACTGTAGAAGATGAGTGTAGTAAAGGCATTGAGGTCGAGCCCGGTTTCAACAAGTGATGGGTTTGTAATGAGCACCTGAAGCCCTGCGTTGACACGCTTTTCCACCCATTCCTCCCGCTTGCCGGGGGCGATTTTGTCGGTCATGATTTCCGTGCGGTAGCCGTTCTCTGTCAGCAGCTTTAAAAGCTTTTGCTGAGAATCGGTCCGCACCCAGCTGGTGTAGATGAGTATGCGCTCGCCGTTTTCTACCTTGCGCTTTACAATCTCCAGCGTTTTTTCCTCTTTGGTACCCAAAATGTCAAACCCGGTAATGTTCGACGGCGTGACAATGGGATCGCCGGAGATGGGATGCAGAATTTCCTTCTGGTCGTAAGGCTGATCCGGGAATACCGTCAAAAGATTGAGATAGGCCGACAGGATTTTATTGGCCGCCTTTTTATCTTCCTTCAGCACCTTTTTCAGCGCGCTCTCAATATTACGGTACTCCTCGGCCACCTCCGGCTCCATATCCAGTGGGACAGGGATTTCCTCATAGTCTGGGAGGTCCTTGCCCATGTCCGTGAGGGAGAGAAAGGCAGCGTGTTCTAAAAGGAAGCGGCTGTATACCAGTGGCGACACGCCGGGAAGTTGGCGGCTCTGTTTTTTGACCTTGGATGTCCTTCGATTGGAGGCGTAGTCCGCGTCCGTGACCTCATAGATGTTTTCCACCACGCCGTACTCGGCGTCGAACTCCTGGGGCTTGCCGTGGGGCTTCCCGTCCTTTTGCATGAGATGGGGCACCACCCGGTACAGCAGATGGAAGATGCCGGAGCTGTATCCATTGATGAGAGTGGCCGTCATGCCGATGACCTTTTTGGCGGCGTTGAAGATTTCGCCCATGGCGTCACCCTGGCCGCTGTTGTTGTTGTACTCGTGGAGCTCATCCACAATCACGCCGTCCAGCTTGCCTTTAAGCTTCCGCTTGATATAGGAACTGAGGGGATAGCGGCGGCAGGCGCCTACGGTGGCAAAGTGTCCATTCGGATTTTGGTCAATTTCCCGGAGCTTTTCCAGCACAGCCTCGTTTTTGCACTTGCTCATATGCTCCCATGCCCGGTAGCGGTAGACCCAGCCGTAGTTGCCGATTTTTACCCAGCAGCTTGACTTGCCGGGGTTGACCGCCATCCATAGGGGTGTGCCGCAGTGGGGGCACTTGTGATTCCCGTTGTGCTCCGTGCGAAACCAAAGCTGGTCTGCTTTTGCCATGTAGCGGGAGCCATCCTCGGTGACCGGCATCTCCAGCACCTCCATGCAGTCCGGGCAGAGGAAGGCACGCCGGCGGTTATTCCAAATGACTGCCGGCATCCGCATGTACCCGTCCCGGGCCTTCTCCTTGGAGAGGATGGCGTAGATGCTCTTGTCACCCTGCGCATAGAGGGCATACAGGCGGTCCAGCTCCGCAATACTGCGTACCACCACACCGGCGGTATCCGGCAGGGTTTCGGCAATCTCCCGCGCCCACTTATTGGCCACATGGGAGGGACAGAGAATAGCGCCAAAGGTTTTTTGTTGCTGCCGTTCGGCATGGATGGCCCGCAGGGCGTACACCGCCGCCATGGATACCGCACCAATTTTCGTCTTCCCACTGCCGCATTCCGCCACGATGAAGCCGCATTTGCTCTTTTGGAGCTGCCGCTTCACCGCCTCCGCCACCGCAAGCTGGGCATCATAGAGGGAATAGCCCGCATGGGTTTGAATGTAATTGTTGATCGCCAAAATCTCAGGGGACAGCGGTTCCGCGGCAGGATCAAACAGCGGCTGAAATTGCTTGCGGATGCGCTGAGCCACTGTAACGCCAAAGGTGTTTAAATAGCCCGTCACACTCTCCACGCCGTCAAAGCCGGTGGGATCGGATACAACTCCTGGGATGGTGAGCTTGCCGCTGGTGAGGCCGTCCTCGATTACAGCGACGATATTGGCATCGTCCTTTTGGCAGGTGAGCACCCAGGCATCCAGCTTCTCCCGGATGGAGAGCACAGTGAGCTTTTTGAGTATCCCCCGTTGCTGAAGCTCTTCCAGCACATAGTCCTGAAAGGCTGGGATGAGGGGCACTGCCGTTTTGCGGTCCAGCTCCTCAAAAAGCCGCTCCCTGTCGTCCTTGGGACAGAAAATGCAGCATTTTCGAGGAGGCAGGTCGATTTGCTCCTGAGCGTTCTCGTTCTGGTCATCCTCCTCTTGACCGTCCTCTTTTTTGTCGCCCTTTGCTTCTTGGTCGTCATCCATGGCCATAAGCGTGGCCTCGGCGTAAACACCGTCGTGGGTGAGCTGTCTGGTGTAGCGTTTGGCCTGACTGCGCAGAAAAAGGGGTTGCCCCTCCAGCTCTGCCTCCAACGCCGCACCGCCATAGATGGCGTCCGACAGTGCCCGCACCATTTCCGGGTAGCCGCCAAAGCGAATGGCCCGAAGGGTACTCTGGCTTGCTTCCTGCTCGCTGACGATGACATCCGCATAGGCGGACAGCCGCACCTGCTGATCCGGGTCGTAGTAGCCGACGGGGATGAGCTTACTTGTTCCTGTCATTCATGCTGATACTCCTTTCGTTTTTGATGGAACGCAAAAAAGACCGCAACCACCCCCGAAGAGGCAATTACGGTCTTTCTGGTTCCTATTTTTGTATTCTTGGTCGTGCGCGCGGGCCCGGGCAGACTACTCCCCGGGTGCTTTCTCCATCCGCCCTTTCATCGCTCCACCCTACAATGCTCCGCCCTTAAATACAACCCTATCGTACCACCGGCGGTGTGTCCTGTATAGGTGCAGTTCTGTCACATGAACGAATCCTATGTCCTTGATTCAACTCAGCTGTCAAGCCGCACAGGTCTTCATATCTTTGCGTTGCACGCATCGCTTTCATGCCGCGACGCGTAATGCGACGGCTTAGCCTCAGCAATTTAGGGCTGGATAGTGGCACCCCATGCTCCAACATTGTATTGCCCTTGTTCCGGCCTGCTTTGATCCACAGCCAATGCCACTCTATGATTGCGGCAAGCATTATGAGCTTCCATTTTTTCATTGTGATCGCCCTCTTTTTTTGATACAGATAGATTGTTAGAAAATCTATTGGTACCAAATTACCAGAAATTGTATGTCGAAACAAACAGAACTTCGTCGAAACAAGAATAAAAGAGCCTACGGCAGCGCCGCAGACTCTTTCATCAGATAATGTTATTGCGCATCCTCTATCATGACCCGAACTACATTTAAGATACGCTTTTGCTCATGTGGTGGCAGCCCGCTCAACTCTTTGGACAAGTCCGATGCTGTAATTTGATTTCCTACTGTCAGCACACCGCTCATCAGGATGTCGGACGGTACCTCCAGTGCATTTGCAATACGGATGAATGTTTCCAGCTTCGGCAATTTGACACCGCGCTCGATAATTCCCATGTAGGTAGAACTCAACTCCACCATTTCAGCAAGCGTTTCCTGCTTTATGCCCTTTGATTCCCGACAGCGACGAATATTCTTGCCAATCGTTTTATAATTCATGCCGCACCACCTCTAATAGATTGTGTTTGATACTACTAGTATAGGTAAAATCAGCGGCAGGATACAGGACACAGTGGTTACGGTCAGAAACCAACAGTTACTTTTTGCAAAAAACCTCTTATTCTAAGAGCGCTGAGAGGTCTATGGTGCCATAGGTAAAACTCTCTCACGTGGGCGTAGTGCAAACAGCCGAATCAGGCAAGCAAAGACGGGTTATTATATTTCGAGCAATAACCCGTCTTTGCTCCGCTGTTGTACCCCATGCCTTTATGGCAAATCGCCGGTCAAATCGTGTATGGGTACGTCCAAGTAATAGGCCATATACCAGGCAACATCAATGGTTGGGCAGCGCTCGCCGCGTTCATAGCGGCTGATGACTTGCTTCGAGGTGCCAAGGAGTGTGGCGAATGTCTCCTGTGTCATATTTCTTTTTTTGCGTATGAGCCGCAGGCGTGCACCAAAATCAGCCCGAAACTTTTTTCTATCGAACTTAGTGTATGTTTCCATAGGACGCCTTACCACTTCGCCACGATTTTACCGTAGATCTGTTTCTTCGCGTCATCATAGTGCTGGATGATAAGAATCACCTTGTCCCCAATGGCAAAGGCGGAGTCCTCATACTGATAGGAATAGGAGCACATGCACACCGCGCCGTCGGGCAGGTTGCAAAATACGCCGCCGGCGTACTTCCCGGCGATGACGGCCTGGCGGCGGCAGCCCAGAGGATGGCGCTGCTCCGCACCATCAAAGGGGTTGGGCTGGGTCTCCTTGACCGACAGGAGCAGCTTGCCCGCCTCCCGGTCGTAGCCCTTTACGATGCAGTCCAGCTCCTGGCCGGGGCGGTATTCCTCCCGGAGGTCGGGGATGGCCGTATAGCGCATCTCCCTCTGGGTGAGGTCTACATCGTGGCCGTAGCAGCTCACCAGACAGCGGCGGGGACCCACGGCCAGCACACCGCACTTGACTCGGGCGCCCACCTTGTTCATGGAGGGCTGGGTGGAGAAATAGTAGCGGCGGCTGGAGAGTGCCTGCTTGCGGGAGGCAAGGGCAAAGCCACCTTCCCGGTCCACATGGAGAATGATGAAGTCGATGCGTGCGCCCACCATGTTTCGCAGCACAAAGGGCGGACGCTCCTCCCCACGGGGCCACATCTCCGTCTCCGGGATAAGGATGCGTACACGGAAGGGCACCACAATGGCGCAGTACATTTCCTGACGCTTTACCTCGCCGGTGGATTTGTCCCTGGTGCTGATGGCGTGTCGGTCAATGCCGATGATCTCCCCGGTGAGGGCGCTGCGACCGCGGAAGGAGGCGTAGATGGAGTTCCACTCCTGGCGCTGCTCGGGGGTAAGTCCTCGATCCAGCTCGTGGAAGTCCAGTTGGTAGAAGGATTTTTGCTCCGGAACAGACGCTTGCTTGGGGGGCTGCGGCTCGGATGTAGGAGCTTCTTCCGTCGGCTGAGGCAATTCGGGCGGCGGGAGCGCTGCATCGTCCAGCTCATCGGCGGCGGGGGGAGGCAGTTCGGGTTCCTGCTCCGGGAACAGCTCTGCGCTCTCCACCTCGGCGGGCTCCAAAGCTGCCAGAGCGGCGCCATCCTCCATGGAAACGGGCGTGTCCTCGGTGGAAAGGCGTTCGGCGGAGAGGACTTCCATTGCAGCGTCGCCAAATTCCTCTTGCTCTGCACCCACTTCGGTCGGTAGCCCAGCGGTGTCCTCTGCTTGCGTATCGCTGCCCATGTCCTGCTCCAAAAACTCGTTGTTTTCCTCGGATACTTCCGGCGTTGTCTTTTTCTTTGCCATGATGATGTACCTCCTGTTTTCTAATTTTGTTCGTCGCTGCTGAAAAAGCGGTGGGTTCCGTCCGCTTGTAGAACGGCATAAAAATGCTTGTTGGAGATAGGTAGCTTTTCCGGTCGTTCGTCGCCACTGTGCAGTAAAATGACCCTCTCAGTGGGGCCAAACATAGCCGGGCTTAGGTGCATGGCGGAGCAAATTACCGCAAACAGGCTGACTTTCTTGCCCGCGGTGGTAAAGCGCAGCAGAATGGGCGGCGGTTCCCGGGCATAGAAATCCAGCGGTGCGCCGCCGGACAGCTCCAGCATCACATCCACCGCCTCGGCTAGGCGGGGGTCGGCTCGGATATGGGGGAGTGTCACCAGATTGCCCTCCAGCCGCAGTCCGATGTTGCCAAAGCGCATCTGTCGCAGCAGCACATCCGTCAAATGCTCCGCCATGTCCAGGTGCTCCCGGCAGAACCGCTCCCGGAGCAGCGCCGACAGTTGCTTGCGGCTGACGCAGCCCAGCTTTTGGATCACATCCAGGATGTACTGCTGCTGTTTGGTGAGCAGCATAGTCGTCACCTCCTTCCCGGCGGAGCGCGCAGGCTGTTGAGGTAGGGGTCTACCAGCAGGTCGCTCTCGCTCTCGGCGATGCAGTTGAAAATGGTGGACATGGTGTAGGCCGTGGAATTTTTTACATTCCGCTCCAGATTGGCCGTCAGCTTCCGCTCCGCATCCTGCAAAATCATGCCGTCCAAAAGGCGCAGCTTGGCCCGAACCCGGCTTTGCGGCAGTGTGGCGTTGCCGACGCGGAAGCTGTCGGCATAAAAAAGCCGCTCCACGGCGTTTTCAAACACCTGAGCGGTTTCGGGCGCAAAGCAGTGCAGCTCGCAGGCATCCAAAATATCCTCCAACTCCTCCTCGTCCGCCCGTCCGTCCGCGCCGGGGGGCGCAACAGACGGACTGACTTCTTTCTGTCTCCGATCAGTATGACTCGGGTATATATAACTTGGCCGCGATTCCGGCGGCTCTGGAGTCGCAGAATCCGCAGTTCTTGAGTCGCCTTTTATGCGGTTCTTGGGCGTCTCTTTTGGCGTTTCTTGTGCATACGACCCGCCGCCGGGGGCATCAAGACCCTCCAAATCGGCGGTTCTGGAACTGCAATCCACCCCATCCAAAAAGGGGGCGCAGCCATAGTCCGTATCTTCCTCCGGCTGAACGGTTGCCAGGTAGATTTGGTTGGCGTCGCCACGGCCGCAGCGCTTTTCCCAAATAAGCTTCAGCTCGGTCAGCTTGCGAAAGGCGGCGGTGACCCGCTGCTCACAGACTCGCAGCTCGGCGGCCAGCTCCCGGCGGGGGAAGATAACAAAGACCTCGCCATACTCGTTCACCCAGCCATTCCTGCGGGAGAGCTGGAAACGGTTGAGCAAAAAGGTATAGGCGACCTTTGCGTCTAAGCTCATCTCGGCATAGCGCGGGTCGGAAAAGAGCCATCGGGGCATCTGCATGTGGTACACGCTCTGTATATCCGTTTGGCGCATCAGCGCAAAACCGGGACGCTCTTTCATTTTGGCTGCCCGCATGGGTCATCCCTCCTCATCTTCTTCATCGTCGCCCAGAACCATGTGCAGCGGCTTTTCCACCATACCCAGCTCGCCGGCGTCGGATTTGTCAAACAAATTGTACTCATACTGCGGCTCCGGCGTTGGTGATGCCGATACGACGGGTGCACTGGCTACCAGCGGGGGCGCTGCTGCCGGTGCGGTGGGCTCGGCTGACTCCGCCGCCGGTTGCTGGCGCCATGCCGGAATATGTTCCTGCACAGGGGTGGGGCGCAGGGTCTTAAACAGCTCAAATTCATCCGGAATGATTTTGTAGAGCAGCATGGGCTTTTGCCCGCGCAGGAGTACCAGGCATTCCCGGTTGTCCATGCGGAGGATTTCATCCGGCTGCATAAGCGCCCGCTGAGTGTTGCTGCGGGTCTGGGAGTAGGGCCGGGTACTGGAGTAGATGGGCGAAAAGAGCGGCATCAGCGGCATTTGGTTGTTGTTCACCCGTATGGTCACCTGTCCGCACTTGTCGGAGATGTACTGCGCTGTCATCTGGTCGTTACAACCCAGGCAAATTTGAATGTCCGCGTTGCCGATGAGCTCCTCCCATTCTTTTTTCTCATAGCGGTCGGAGAGCTGGGAGATGGACTGGACAATAATTTGACAAAAGATACCCCGGCTGCGGCAGACCGATAAAACCTTTTTAAAATCCACCAGCTTACCGATGTTGCAGAACTCCTCCAAACAGACATTGACGGTCACCGGCAGTCGACCGTTGACGCCGCTGCGCCGGGCGTAGCTCATGAGCCGTGAAAATAGCTGCGAAAAAAACAGCGAACTTAAAAACTCCAAGCTGCTGTCCTGGTCAGAGATGGCGCAGAAGTAGGCGCAGGGGCGTTGCCCCGGCAACACCAGCTCAATTTCATTGTAGGCGGTGATTTTATCCACCAAAGGATTTTGGAACACCGCCAGGCGATTGCCCAGCCCAATGGCGATGTTGCCCCAAATCTGCCGGTTCGCCAGCTTAAAGATGCCATAGGGAGCCTTGCCGGGGTGCTCCTTGGGCAGGGCGTTAAAAATCTCCTCCAGCCGCTGGAAGCTCTCGCTGGATAGGATGCGGTAGACCGCGCCCAGACTGCGCTGCTGGATGGGCAGGAGCTTGCCGTCCGTGCCCCGCAGGTTACGGACATAGTGCAGCAGTGCCACCAGCAGGTTTAGTTCCGCCTTGCTCCAAAAGTCCTGCCTGTCCTCTGAGGTGGAGGTGTTGTTGATGATGACCTCGGCGATGGACTGCACCAGATTGGGGTCTTCATCGGTATCAGCCAGACAGTTCCACGCGTCGCTGTACTCCATGTCTAGCAGGTTAAAAAGCCGCACTTCATAGCCCTGGTCAATGAGAAACCCGGACATGGTTTCATAAAATTCTCCCTTTGGGTCTACCAAAAACAGGCTCTCCCTGCGGCGCGCGCACTGGAGGATGAAGGGCTTGACGAAGCCCCGGCTCTTGCCGGAGCCTGTGGCGCCGTAGACCATGGTGTGCTCGGTGAGTCCGCTGTTTTTCTTCAGGGTGACGTACTCAGCATACTTATCTTCATCGTCCGGGTCGGTTTTCAGCTTGCCAAGCACGGTGCGATCCAACTCCGCCACGCTCCCGGTATCTAAAATGAGCGCCCGCTCCTTTTTGCTCATAAACCCGCTGGTGCCGTGGGTACCATCCGGCAAAATATCAAAGCCGCGCTTGTCCCTCGTGAACTTGTAGCCGGAGAAACGATTGTAGCCCTTTTTGGTGATGAGACAGATGAGCAGCGCACAGACAGCGGTGACACCCAGGCCAAAGGGGGTAAATGGTTTGAGCCAGTTTAGGAAGGGATTGAACACCCATATACTCTCTACAATCTTGCCGTTTGCGGGAAAGGTGGTGCGGATGCCCCGGTCCAGAGAGTTGAGAAACATCCCATATACATACCAGCCAACGAGCGCCAAAGGGATATAAAACGCCAGCCGCCCCTTGTGGCGGGAATACCAGCGTCCGGCCTTTTTCTCCACCCGGCTCTCACCCTTCTCCACGGTGTGGGACAGTTTTTCTATGAGCTTGGATAGGCGGGGCATCTACCACATCTCCTTTCTCCGTTAAAAATTGAGTGCGCACGGGCACATGGAGGGTAGGCGGCCCTCCTAAAAACTCCGTCAGTGCTGCCTGAGTCAGCGCGAACACCCGCGCCTTTCCGGTGTCCCGGTAGCGAGCATAGAGGACAGCCTCGGCCTGTGCCTCCAAGGCGGCCATCGCAATCTGCGAAATGCCTTTCTCCGTCGCCACAGTGCACAGTCCATCCAAGCGCCGCAAATCCATATCCACAGCCACCGCAAAGGGCAGGCCGTCATACATGGCGTCACTGTTGGGAAATGCCTCATTTGGCGGGCGGTACTTTGTCCGAAGGGCGGCCCGGGCCAGCCCCTCGCGGTAGCCCGACTTAGCCATAATCTGAAGCTGCATGGCCCCGGTGTCATCGCAGGAGAGCAGATGCACCGGCAGAGGTGAACGGCGGTAGGCATCGTCGTAGCCAATCAGCCGCCCAGTGACGGTGGGCGCTGCGTTTGTCAGCTCAGCCAGGACATCGGCATAGCTCTCTCCGGCAAAAAGAAGCGCCGGTCGCACTTCACGCAGTATGGCGGTGTTATTGGAGAAAGCCGTCAGTTCGTCCGCCAGGATCAGCTTGCCGATACCGGGGCAGACCCAGTGGGCGGCGCAGGCCATATCCCCCAGGCGGAGGACGGCGGCGATGCGGGTGCTTCCCCATGGGTTCGTTCCGCGTCCTCGGACAACGCCAGGAAGGAACAGGCCGGAATCATCCTTTAGTTCCTCAATCGAAGTGGTGAAAATACGAAGTTCCGCCCGGTATGCGGCAAGTGTCAGCTTGGACAAACGAATACGTCGTATCATATCGGCCGGTCGGTAAGATGGCGGTGTATCCGGCGACAGATTGGAAAGCGTGGTATTGAGCAGTTGATTCCCACGGGCGGTAAGTATCATAGAGCGGCTTCCCTCATGGAGCTTGATAACACCTATGGTGGAGAGATTGTCTACTTCTTGCTCTGTCAGGACATGGTGCAGATCAAGGGCACTGACATGTCGGCACCAACGGAGCAGGCGCAGTAAATCGAATTCGGCCACACTGAACAGCAATGGTCTCATCACCTCTTTTCCGGATTCCTGCAAACGCCGAAACCGCCCTTGCGCCGCTTCCGGCACAAAGACGATTTCGGCGTCCCACGCGCATGGTTTTTTGCATTACGACCGATGGCTCCCCGTAGATGTCGGGTCATGGGACGCTTGTAACTGCTTTTGTTGTGGAAAACTTTCGCGTTTTCAACCCATAAGACATAGCAGGAGCCATCGGTTTGCTGTGTTATAAACGGTCATGTGTAAAGTTGCTATACGACATCCAACCCGATGGGGTAAAGGGCACCTTAAAGACTGTATTCACCTGCCCGTACGGCGAAGAAATCCGAGGCGTCTGCCGTGTCCAGCAGGGTGATATGGCAGGCGTTTTCTCGGCAACGGGTGGACAGCAGCGCCACACTCAGGTTGTATTGGTCATCGTCCGGGATGAGCCTGCCCTTGATGGCGTTGGAGACGGCCTTGTACCCCTTGTTGTCCTGGTCGAACACCCGGCGGCCCTCGATGTCGCTGTGTTCGTCAATGACCAGCAGCGCGCCCACTGTGAAGAAAGGCAGCTTGTTGTGCCGCTCCTCATAGCCATCCAGCAAGCGTCCAATGGAATCACTGAGCCATGCCGGCGTCTGATAACGGCAGTGGGGCAACAGCGTGTTGAGGGTGATATGGAGCCAGTTGTAGCCCAGTGTTTCCACATGGCCGATGATAGACTGGGTGGGCAGAACAGGCCGTTTTCCGTAGCCGCCCGCCCCAGGGCTGTGCCGCTCACTGAGCAGCCGCAGCTCCAGCACGGACGACTCAAATTCCCCCAGCGTTTTTTCAAGGGTCTGCTGGAGCTTAGCGTCGGACATGACGCCGCCATCGGCCAGCGCCACGAGGCCGCCGGTGGCGGTAAAGGAACTACCCACCAGCTCCTGTATACGTTTCATGTCCATTTTGAAGTCCGTCATAGGATTGCCTCCTCCCGCGCCCTGTGCAGATCGGTGGGCGAGGTGGTGATGGCGTCGTACTCCCGCTGGGTGGCATGGAAGGCAATGGGGACGTGGTTGTAGCCGATGCAGAGCAAGCCCTCGCCCCGGCGAAACCGGGTAATCTGCCGCACCTCCTCCTCGGAGAGATTGAGCACGCCCTGGATGAGCCGCGCCTCCTGCTCCTCCATCTGCATGATGAGCTTGATACGGGAGCTGTCCAGAATACCCTTGCCGTACTTGCCGCCCTCCAAGCCAAAGAGATCCTGCATCCCCTGGGTGGAGGTGATAGCGATGCCGCCCAGGCCACGAATGGTCTTGACCATCTCCTGGACGAAAGCAGCCGCCAAGGGGTTGGAGTTGGCGCCCACCAGCGCCCAAAGCTCATCCGCAATGAGGGCGGACAACGACGCCCCTGCCCCCATGATGAGGTCGTTTGCAAAGTCCGTGGCCCAAAAGATGCCGGGGAGCATGAGGTCGTCCGGCATCCCGGAGGTGTCCAGCACGATGTATTTATTGTCCACATCCACATTAGTTCTGCCACCCATGGAGGCGGCGGAGCCGGTGACAAACCGGGTGAGCACCACGCTCAAGTGCTTTGTCTCCGGCTTGTCTGCCAGCACATGGAACCAGTCCGGGAGGGTGGGCATATCCTTTAGCGTTATGCCGTCTGCCTCAAAAAGAGAGGTATTGTCAAAGGTGATTCCCAAATTGCCATAGCACTCCACCAGCGAGGCGTCCAAATAGTTTTTATCCTCGTCGGTCAGCTCTTTTTTCAGGAGAGAATAGAAAATAATGAGGCGTGAAATCTTGTCCGCCAGCACGGAATCATCCCGAGCGGTCAGGTTGCGCAGCTCGGAGTGGGCGTCCAGAGAGGTACGGCGGATCTCCATGATGTTGATGCAGTCCTTGGAGGACGGCGCTAGACGGATGAATTGTCCGCCAATATCCTCGCACATGGGCCTAAATTCGTGCCCCTTTTTAGGGACGATGTAGATGACCTGCCGTCCCTGCTGGCGGAGGCGGCCCCCGATGCTCTGGAGGGTAAAGGTCTTGCCCGCGCCGGAGGAGCCGCCCACCCAGGTGTTCCCGTTGGTGTACTTGTAATCGTCGTAGAAGTCCAGAAACACCGGGGATTTGTTGTACATATTCAGCCCCAAAAAGATGCCCTGCTTGTCGCTGAGTTCGTAGCTGGCAAAGGGGAACGCCGCCGCCACGCCGGAGGTGAGGGCGTTGCGCCGGGATTTGCGCTCCACATCCGCATCGAGGGCCAGCAGGGGCAGGGCGGACAAAAAGCCCTGCTCCTGCTTGTAGTCGCAGCGCCGGGCAATTATGTCCACCGACACGCACAGGGTTTCCACCGCCGTGACGCGCTGCTCCAGGGTTTCGGCATCCTCCGCTACCACTTCAATAAGGGTGTGCATATAGTAAAAATCTTCTCCTTGACGATTCATCACATCCTTGAGATAGAGGCCGGAGGCGATGGCGCTGTCCAGCTCCTCGTAGTCCTGCCGGGTGTCACCCACATCCCGCATCCGGGAGCGGTTGACCATGGTGGTCTGAGCGATTTTGGATAGCACCTTGTCCTTGGGCTGGCGCTTTATAATAAAGCTGAGACTGACGCCCTCGCCCGCCTCCACCAGCGGAGAGAGCCAGCCGGAGCCCACAGTGGTGGTGTAGCCGTAGCCTGTGATGTAGAGATAGGCATGAAAAATGCCGTCCACCACGATGTGGTCACGGCTTTTGGTATCCACGGCGGTGGGGGATAGAATGTCAAGAATGGTGGTGGAGCCGGCCTCGATGTCGGTCATATCCGGCTTGGGCTCGCCAAAAAGCAGGTGTTTGAGGCGGGAGGGCTGCTGCTCCGGTTCAAGCGCATCTCGCGCTTGCGGTGCCGAAGTTTTCTTTTTAGGTGCCTTTTTTATCTTGGCAGGCTCTTTTAATTTCATAAACGATTACTCCTTGATTATGTATGTTTTTGCCGTATAATGAGAGATAGAGATGAGGTGACTCAATGGATAACGAGAGTAAAATGCAGCTTTTTGAAAATAAAAAAATTCGCACGGCATGGGATAGTGAAGCGCAAGAGTGGTATTTCTCCATCGTGGATGTTGTGCAGGTTTTAACAGACAGCGTGGATGGCCGAAAATACTGGAATAAACTCAAGCAGCGGCTGAAAGAAGAGGGCAGTGAACTGGTGACAAAATGTCACCAGTTGAAAATGACGGCCGCAGATGGAAAAAAGCGTTTGACCGATGTTGCTGATACTGAGCAGGTTTTACGCATTATCCAGTCCATCCCATCGCCTAAAGCAGAGCCGTTTAAAATGTGGCTGGCACAGGTTGGGCGTGAGCGTATTGATGAAACGATAGACCCTGAGCTTGCCATTGATCGCGCGTTGGAGACCTACCAGCGCAAAGGATATAGCGACGAATGGATTCATCAAAGGGTCATGGCCATCCGTGTGCGCAACGCTTTAACCGAGGAATGGCAAAAGCGTGGTGTACAAAAGGGGGCTGAATATGCGATTTTGACCGATGAGATTACAAAAGCTTGGGCCGGACTGAACACGCGTCAGTATAAGAGCCTCAAAGGGCTGAAAAAAGAAAACCTGCGGGATAATATGTCGGATTTAGAGCTTGTGCTCAATATGCTTGCGGAGGCAACCACCACGGAGCTCTCGAAAGAACTGGAGCCAGCCACCTTTAGCGAAAACAGAGACATTGCGCAGAAAGGCGGCGCGGTGGCAGGCCGGGCGCGGCAGGATATTGAGTCACAAACCGGCAAGCCGGTGATTTCTTCCAAGAGCGCAGTGGACTTTACCCGTGTGCTGGGGGACGTGCTTGCCGCGGAGTTGCCCGACGGTCAGAAAAAGGACGAATAATCACATAGATGGGATGGGTGGGTATCGCAAGCCGCGATTACCCACCCATCTTTCTTCATTCAAATACCCCATGTATCGCCGTTGTCATATCAAACACCCCGGTTGGCAGTTTGACCCGGCGGCTGGTGGATTTGCACAGCAGCTCATACAAAAGCTCCAGCACGGCGTTGTCGGCGTAGCGAGGCTCCATGACCTCCAGACCGCACAGGTCTAAATACCGCCGTGCCGTGTCCCCCTCCTCCTGTAAACGCTCCGTGATGGCGCGAACGGTGTTGCGGCGGGCTTTCATCTGAGGCTCGTACTGGAAGATGAGAAAAAAGCGGTGGGAGATAGCGTCGCTCTCGCCCAGGCGGGCAATTTCCGCCACATTGTCCTCAATCATGGCGCGGCACTTCTCGTTTTCCTCCTCTGCGGCGCAGCTTTTCATGCGCTCCACATAGGCCGCCATGTCCGCCTTTTGGGTCAGCACCATGATTTGAAGATTGTTGGGCGCGATTTTTAGGTAGGACGCAAAGCTGATGATGATATTCTGCTGGTCGGCCGGGGATTTCAGATAAAAATTCACCGGCAGCACCTCCAAAATCTTAATAAAGCGATTGTCCTTGGTCACCACCGCGCCGTTAAAAATGTTCTTGACCGGCAGCCACTCCTGGATGCTGCCCGCAAAGGCTCCGCCGGAGTTCCCCGCGTCCTTTGCACCGCCGCCAAAGATAAGCTCCTTCAGCTTCATCCCCGCACCTCCCCGCGAAAGCTGATGCGGCGGCGTTGCTTACGAAAGCGCAGCCAGCCGCCCAGCCACCGACCCAGGCTGTCGTCCCGGATACCAAGCAGGCCGAAGCCACCCAGGGGCACGATGACCGTCATGGTGGCGATGATCTTTGGTGTTAGCGCCAAAGGCAGAAAGTATAGACAAAAAAACAGCGCCGGCAGGGTGAGAATGACGGTTTCAATGGCGTTGCGTATTTCAAATGCGCCGAACAGCCGCCCGGCATCCGTGTAATTGCTGGGGATATGATAGATGTTATACTCCATTCTGTGTCTCCTCCAAATAGTCCAGAAGAGCGCCCTTGCGGGCGCGATATTCTTGTTCCAGCGCCCGCGCCGCCGCATACCGCTGAGCAATGATTCTTTCAAGCGCCACCTCGCACTTTTTTTCCAGTGACCAGGTGGGCGGGATTTGCCGCAGTTCTGCGCGGCTTATGTGCTGCCTTGAAGGGCCGGCTGCGTCTGCCAGTTCATCCAAGGTAATTCCATATTTCAGCCGTAGGTATCTTAAATGGGTACAGTCGTTCAAGTTATCACCTCCATCACCCAGAAAGGGCCGCCTGCGCCGGCCCGCCTGCTCGCCTCGTTTGTGATGATACCCAGCGGCCACTCCTGACCGCTGCGCTTGACACTGGCGGGGTCGGCCACGAGGATTTTACCCTCTGCCGTCACACCCCGCAGGACGATGAAATGGCCGCTGCTGGTGAAATGCCCTTTCGTCATGATTGCAACCACCAGCTTGCCGCTTTTCAGCGCCTCCACCAGCTTTTTGGCGTCCCGGCCGATGGGCGTCACGGTGACGCCCCATTTTGCCGCGCCTGCGTTCATCAGGCTGTGATAGCTCCCGTTGCCCTCGCAGCGGTAGCCGTTTTTCACCGCCCATTTGGACATCTCCAGCGGGTCCACCCGCCGATCAGTCAGGGAGGATATCACGATGGCCAAGGCTGTTGGGCCGCAGCCGGAGGTACCGATGGTGCCGCTTTTTCCATATAATTTGTTCCCCCAGCGGGAATCCGTCTGATTGTAATAGACGACGGGGGTGGCAGCGTCTGAGAATACCAGATCGCCGTAATCGGTGTCGTAGTAGCCCTCGCCGTCGCTGTCGTCCACACCTACATTTTGCTCCTCCGACAAGGTGGAGTACAGTAGACGCGCCCAGGTTTCCTCCTCCTTTGTGAAGCCCAGCTTACGCATGAGGGCATCCGGGTCTAAGTCCTTGATGTCGATTTTCAGCGTGCGCATGGTGCTGGCCGCTTCGCCCTCCCCCTCGACCTCCACTGTGATGGAGGCCGAGGAGGTGAGCTTGCCGATGGTCATGCTCTTGATTGCCTCCGGGGACATACTGTATAAATCCTGGTGGTGTGCCGCCGAGGTAATCGCAATAAACCAGTAGATATTTGTATTGTCAATCTCTGTATTGGTGTCCACCCTGTCAAAGGCGGGGCCGTCCTCCCCGGTGTAGGATGTCTTCAACTCCTCCACCAGGCGGTCTATCTCCGCTTGGTTATAGTTTTCGACCTCCCGGTAGGCGGCGGCGATGGTGCGGGCTTGGTTGGTCAGGTCGATGATGTCGCCCGCGCCGGCGCTGTCGTAGCCAAACAGGATGTTGGGCAGCGCCGCCAGCACCAGCGTGGGCAGCAGAATCAGCGTGCAGAGGATAACGGCGGCGATTTTAATCAGCTCTGGGAGAAACGAGGAGGCCGCGCCTGCCGCCGCGCCTACAAGGCCGCCCTGCATTGCGCCGCGAATCGTGTTTGCCAGTGCGGCGGCAATGCGGCCAGCGGAAGAGTTGTTTTTATGTTCCACGGTCTGATCCTCCTCTCTTGGGGCGTTGTGGCGGTTTCGCCGGTGCGGCACTTGCCTTTTTGCCCGTTGCGGGCGGCTTGCGCTGTGTGCTCGGCGCAGTGGGCTTTTGCGGTTGAGGCGCGACGGGTGTGGGCGGCCGTGTGCTCTTGATTGGCCTATCCGGTCGGGACTGTGCCGGTGCGCTTCCTGCCGTGCCGGAAAGCGGCCTCTGTGTCTGCTGGGAGGCTGCCGTGGGTGTAGACGGCCGGCTTTCCTGCGGTGCCGTGGGCTTTTGCGCCTTTGGCGGAGGTGCGGCCGTCGTGGGTGGCCTGCTTTCCTGCTGTGCCGTCGGCCTTTGCGCCCTTGGAGGAGGCGCGGTGGCCGGAGATGGCCCCCGTTCCTGCCGTGCCGGACGGGTATCGGCTACGGGTGCGCTTTGCGATGGCGGTACGGAACGGCTGGCCGGCTGGCCTCCCTGTGCCGAACGCACATCCGCTGCCGGGGTTGCGTTCCGGCCTGTACCGGACGGAGTCTGAGCCACTTGAGTTTGCCGGGTGGATACGGGTGCGCTAGGCCCTTTTCCTGCTGTGCCGGAGGGAGACTGTGGCCTGTCCGACTGTTCCCTGTGCTGTGCTGTCCCCATAGCTTCACGAGTTGCAGTGTGACTGCTTTCCGCCTGCGTCCGTTGCGTGCTCACGCTGCTCTGCCGGGTGGTAGAGCTACCGGGTGCCGCTGTCGCAGCTCCGCGCCCTTCCTGCCGTGCCGATGGAGGTACAGCGGTAAAGCGTGTGTCTCCCGGTTTTGCATTGGCCGCGTCCGGCTTTCCTGCCGTGCCGGGGGCTTGCCCCACTGGACGAGAGGTCGGGGTGGACGGTGGCGCAGTGGACGATGCTCCAGATGCAACGCCTTGCACATTGCGTGTATGGGATGTAGTCTGCCGCGCCGTTCCTGCCGTGCCGGATGCAGCACCCGCACCTGCCCCCGTGGTTGGTGTGTGTATGTGGAAGCGGCTTTGCTGCGGGCCGTCCGGCGTGCGGGAAACTGCGCTGCGGCGTGTGCCAGATTGTGGAGAACCAGGCCCTTGGCCGGGAGCGCCGCCCGGTGTCTGTCCAGCCGCTTTTCCTGCGGAGGTATGTGTGCTGCTCTGGCTGGATTGGGTAGCATTGGCAGTGGCGAATGTTTGTGTGCCCTGTGTTTCTGTGGCACTGGCCTGCGCACTGGTACTCTGCGTAGCGCTGGCGGCGGTGTGGCTTCCTGTCGTGCTCGCGGACCCGGCGGCAAAGCCTGCTGCCGCACCAGCCGCACCACCTCTGCCGTTGCGGCCAAAGCCGCCGGCTGTGGTTCGTCTGCCTGCGCCGCCGCTCGGGGGACTGGGTGGCTTCTTTCCTGCGCCACCAGCCGCCGCGCCGTGGCTGCCGCCATTCCTGCCTATGGTTTTGGCAACTGTCCCGCCCAGGGAGCGCGCCACAGTGAGGGCCAGCATCCCGGGGATACCGGCACGGCCCAGCCCGTCCCCAGTGATGGCCGGGTTGAGTCCGATGCGGGCAATGATGCCGTCAATTTTTCTCGCCACCCGGGCGATACCCATGACGAGAATCATCCAGGGCAGTACCCCCGTGCCGGACGGCATCACGGCCAGCACGGAGATGAGCATTTTTAGGAAGATGACGTTAAACACCATCATGAGGCACATAGAGCCGAACATTCGCACCCAGCCCTTAAAAATGTCCTCGGTGCTCTTGCTGCCGCCCATGGCAAAAGCAAGCGGTGATAAAATGGTGAGCACAGCGGTAACGACGTACCGCTCGCCCACCTCAAAGAACAGGCGCACCACCTGCCACATGACGATAAATCCAATAATGATGACCAGCAGCCACGATGCGCCGATGGAAAAGGTGGTCTCCTCCGGCATGGGAATTTGCACGCTGGAGGGAACCTGAAGCATGTCGATGACCATGCCCGTTATGCCCAGGCCAATGTTGCAGATTTGGCGGCTCGTGAGCAGCAGGAAGGAAAATACGCAGGTGCGCATAAACAGAATTTTAGGGTCCTCGCCGTCAAACCCTATTCCTGCCGCCATGCCCCGCATGGCCTGAAACACCAGATTGCCCAGCAGCAGCGCCCAGCCCACGGCCAGCAGAATCACAAAGATATCCTTGGTCACGGGGACAGAGCTCTCAAAGTACGCCATATCCATGCCAAAGACGTTGAGTAGCGAGTTGGAGATGTACTCCACGATTTCCAGAACTAGGCCAAACAGCCACTGCACCAGCCCTTTAAAAATTCCCTCAAGGATGACGGTTCACCTCCTCCCCTCGACGGGCACACATCAGGAAATAGTGGCCAGCCCCTGGAAGAGAGGCCGGACATAGGCCAGGAAGGCCCCTATGCCATTGATGACCACCCAGGCAATCCAGATGCGCTTGAGCCAATCCCACGCATTGTCTACCTTGTGCTGGTTGTTACTGAGCTTGGCCCCGATAACCGCCACGGCGGACATCAGCCCCGCCAGCACGGTGGAGATGCCCGCAATTTTGTTGTACACATCCACAATGATACGGTTGGCCGCCGTCCACATATCCTCCACAGCGAAGGCGGGGACGGTTAAGTACAGTGTCAGAATGATGAAAGTCATCATCATGACATAGTAGCGCGGTAGCTTGGGGCACAGTCGCCCCAGATAGGTTTTCATCTTCAAAATACTACCTCCTTGCGATTTGCTTGCTTTCCTGCTATACTGATTTGCAGGTGATTGAAATGATTTGTACTTGTGAGCACTGCCATTTTATCTTCAGCCGCGCCCTGATTCCGGAGCAGTGCCCGGACTGTGGGAAGCCGGTGATCCGACAGGCCACCGAAGAAGAACGGCTGGAGTTTGAGCGCAACCTAGCGGAGAGCAAACGAGTCTCCGCGCTGGGCAGGGATATGCTATGAGGGACGGCTTTTGCCGTCCCTCATTTTTCAGTTAATATCCGGTTTTAGGTAGGGTAGGCGTTTTGCCCAGCTTGATGACCTTGGTGATCCAGCTGCTGTTTTTCGTCTCCCAGGTGCCTTGGTACTTGCCACCCGCGTCGGCGCGGTTGGTCACCAGGTAGCCGTTGGTCACAGCGCCACTCACCGATACGATGAGGGTGGGCTTTGCAAGGGACTGGAAGCCCGCAGGAACCGTGCCAAAGTCGAAATAGACATCCGTGACCTTCTCGCCCGCCATCAGGGGCAGCGCGTTTAGCGCAAAGCTGTAGTTGTTGGTGGAGAGCAGGTTAGAGGCCAACACCCGGTAATCGTTGTAGTTGGTCTTGTAGAGTACCCGATAGGTCAGCCGCTGGCTGTACGTGCCAGTGGTGAGGGAGAAGCCGGTGGCGGCGTCGGTGGGTAGGCGGTCATGCCAGAAGAAATTCTCCAGCGCTACATTGGAGGTGTTCGCCACCGTGAAGCTGTAACTCATATTGCTTCCCGCCAGCACTTCCTTCACACCTGTCTTGACGATGGACACGCCAAGTGTGGCACACTTGTTGTAGGCCGCTAACTTGATAATCTGTCCGGGGTATTCAAGGTCTACGTCAAAGGTTTCACTGGAAAGCTGATAGTACGGTGGAGCCTGCACCTCCCGGACAAGGTAGCGTCCCAGCGGCAGGGGCTTGGAGGCGGCGACGCCTCTCGCGTCGGTGGTGATATAGCCTACCACTGCGCCACTGCGTTGACGCACAATTTCAAACACAGCGCCGGGGAAGGTGCTTCCTGCCCTGGCGCCAGTGACGGCGTTGTCCTCTGCGGCATACTTAGTGACTTGAATTTGCCCGGTGACAGCAGTATTCTCCCAGCGGATTTCAGAGCTGCCACCATAGCGGACATAAACTGTTTTGTACTCGTTGTCGAGAATGTAGCCCTCTGGGGCGTCGATCTCCCGGATTTTGTACTTGCCGTCCGGGATGCCGTCAATATAGACATAGCCCCTCTGGTCGCTGCGGTACTCGCCCACGGGGTTGTCGTGGCTGTCGTAGAGGACAAAGGTTGCGCCATACAGGCCCTCGCCAGTGGCGGCATCCACCTTGCGAATTACGATGTTGGACTGCTTGCGGTTGGTGACTTCCACGGTGGCCGTCTCCTTGTCCTTTACCTCCACGTTACGGGGCTGGACGTCCAGCTCGTAGCCATTTGCAGCTTTGCGCTCGGTAACGGTGTACCAGCCGGGCACCAGCTCGGGCAGGTGGATGATGCCTTTGGAATCGGTGCGGTAGGTGCCGACACGCTTGCCGTTCATGTGCGTGACCTCGAACTCCACGCCGCTGATTGGCTGGCGGGTCTCCTCGTCCAGCTTGATGATCCGCAAGCCGCCCTCCGGGGTCTTGCTGTTGTAAAATGTAAGGGAATGGGTCTCGCCGTGGATGAGCTTCACCGTCTGCGGGGTTCCATCCAGCACATAGCCTGCGGGGGCTTTCGTCTCCTTGACCACATAGGTGTCCGTGGGCAGGCCGGGCAGGTGGATGGTGCCGCTTTCATCCGTGGTATACAGGCCATTGCTGTTGCCTACCACGCCGCCCGCGCTGTTGCGGATTTCAAAGACGGCCTCGGCCAGCGGCTTCTTGGTCACGCTGTCCAGCTTGGTAATGGTCAATCCGCTGTCGGGCTGGTTGGAAAACTCAACCGTTACTGCGGCCTGCTCCTTGCCAGACAGATACACCGTTTTGGGTGCATCGTCGATTACATAGCCGTCCGGGGCGTGGGTCTCCTCGATGATGTAGGTGCCGGCTTTTAGTCCGGTAATAACGATGGTGCCCTGTGCGCTGGTGGTGTACTCACCAATGGTGGTGCCGCCCGTTCCCGTCACCCCCTCAAAATAGCGCACACGGAACTTTGCACCTTGGAGCACATCGCCACTGACGGCATCCACCTTTTTGATAATTAAACTGTTGAGAGGCTGGTTCTCAAAAGTGAGGATTTTGTCCGTGTCCGCCTCCATGAATACGTCCAGCGTGGACGGCTCTTTCATGGCATAGCCAGGGGCGGGTTCGGTCTCGGTGATACGATACCAGCCCGGTTCTACGGACTTGAGCACAAATAGGCCGTCCTTGTCGGTGGAGAAGTCGCCAATCTTCCGCAGTTCCCCGGACAGACTGCCATTGACGGCATACCAGACGGAAAACTTCGCCGCCTGGATGGGGTCTTTTGTAATGCTGTCCACCTTGGAAACGGTGAGGTCTGGCAGGCGCTTGTTCTCAATGGTGATGCTGGTGGTTTTCCCCTGCACCATCAAAACCTCGTGGGGTGTGGTATCCAGAATGTAGGGTGCGGGGACACTCTTTTCTGTAATGATGTAGTAGCCTGCGTCCAGATTAAAGACGTTTATTTTTCCGTCCTGTCCGGTGGACAAGTCGCCCACCAGTGTGCCGTCCTTTTTGGCAACGGTGAACACAGCATCAGGGATTGGCTTTTCTGCCGTGTCGGTCTTAATGATTTCCAAACTGGGGCGGGGGTAATTCTGGAACTGGACAATGCCTGTTTTGTTGGGGACAAGGGTGACGAGCTGGGGCGTGGTGTCCAGCAGGTAGCCGCGGGGGACGCTCCGCTCTGTGACCTCATACACGCCGGGGTCAAGCTTCTTCAGCTTGGCAATACCATCCTCATCGGTGGTGATGGTGGAGAGCGTGGAGCTGTCCGCCTTGCGGACAGTGAAGGTCACGCCCGCGACCGGCTCCCCGGTGATGGCGTCGGTCTTAATAATTTTTAGATCGGGCTTGGACAGATTTTCAATGTTCAGCTCGGCCGTTTTACCGGGGAACAGCTCCACGTGGCGCTCGGTGGAATCCAGTACATAGCCAATGGGCGCGGCTACCTCAATGACGGAGTATGTCCCCGGCTCCAGATTATCCAGATAGATTTCGCCCCAGCGGTCTGTGGTGTAGGTGGAGTAGGCCGTGCCGTCGTTGCCGATGCGGCCAATCTTAAAGGTCGCCCCGGCCAGCGGATAGACGTTGCGGCCACCGGCGGAAAGCACCTCAGGTTCGGGATAGTCATTATTCTCGCCGTCATAGCAGTATTTGACGATGACCAGGGAGGGCTTGGACGTATTGGTAAAGATAAATTTAGCATTTTCACCGGGGTTGAGCTGGATAATGCGACTGCCACCGTCGATCAGATAGCCGTCCGGGGCGGTCAGCTCGGTCACGGTGTAGGCCCCCGGCGTCAGGGCGGAGAAATCGATTTCACCGTTTTTATCCGTGGTGTATTCCTTGGAGAAGCTGCCGCCCACCTGCTCGATGCGGAAGCGGGCGTTAGGCAAGGGGCGCATAGTCTCGCTGTCCACTTTGAGAATGTGCATCCCCGGCTTGAGGGCATTGAAGAACACCAGCGTTTTGATGCCGTCCCCGGCGGTGAGCTCGATTTGCTGGGGCGTAGAGTTGAGTACATGGCCGGAATCCGTGGAGACCTCCTTCACAAGATAGGTGCCGGGCTGGAGGTTCACCAAATTGATTTCGCCCAGCTCATTGGTGGCAAAGGTGCCGATACGCACGGTGTCCCGGTAGACCTCAAAAGAAATGTCGGGCAGGGGCGTTTTCGTGGCCTCATCATACTTGATGATAGTGAGGCCGGGTTTGGCCTTGTTCTCCAGCGCAAAACTGACCTCTGTGGCAGAAACCACGTTGACGGTGTGGGTCTGGTCATCCTTGACCCATCCCAGGGGCGCGGCCAGCTCCCGGATTTGATAGGCACCGGGAACAAGACGGTCAAAGTAGGCGCTGCCCGCCAGGTCGGTGGTGGCGGTGTAGGTAGCGCCGGTCTCGATGTGCTTGATCTCCACCTTTGCCCCCGCCAGATGGTCGCCGCTGTCCGCGTCGATTTTCTCCACCCGCAGACTGCCGTAGGGGGCATTTTCGAAGGTAACGGTGCTGGTTGTGCCGTAGGTGACGGTGACGGTTTTGGTGGTGTCCTTGCCCAGTAGGTGCCACTTGGGGGCCACCTTTTCCGTAATGACGTACTGCCCAGAGAGGGTCAGGGGCAATACAACCTTGCCATTTGCATCGCTGGAAAAGCTGCCCAGCACCGTACCGTCCGGGGCTTTCACTTCAAAGAGTGCGCCGCTGAGTGGCGTGTTGGTGCCAGTCTCCACCTTTTTAATGATGAGGGTGGTTTCGGTGGGCGGCGTTTCGCCCGGCTCGTCAGGCGGGGGAGTAGTATCTGCGGAGAAGCGGCTGAATGTGGATTGCCGCATTTCCGTCTGCGGGTCGGTGTCGCACATATATCTTTGCAGATTTCCATATTTATCGGTCTCCGCGCATAAGGCATAAAAGATGGCATACTTATAGACCTTGGCCTGAAATGAGAGCTGAGCTGCACCAGATTGTCCTGCTACACTCTCCGCTGGATAGAGAACCTTAAATTGTCCGCTAAATCCTGCCCCATTGGCGCTGGTGCGAATTTTGGTGATATCCTCATTGTTCATGTTGACGATGCGAGTCCCTTGGGGTGTTTCGCCCGGGTCAGTAAACTTGACGTTAATATCATAGTCACACACCCACGTTTCGCTGTTGACGGTGAAAATTTGCTGCTTGTACTCTGCGCCGTCAACGGTGACAGGATAGGCAGCATCTTTGTCGGCGGTGACAGTGATGTTGGGCTGGGGAACCACATTCCACCAGATGCCCCGCTGGTAAATATCTTTGGCGGCAGTAAGAATCTTTTCGCCGCGCTCTTTCTCCACACCAGAAAGTGTGGGATTAACCGTTAATCGGCTGATGTCCCAGCCGTCAATGAGATAGCACCAGAGCGCCATTTTGGTAGCATAGAACGCCTGATACTTGTTGTCTAGTTTTAGTTCCGTCAGACCGCGGTGGGGATAACCGTTGGCAATGATTCCAACAATTTTGGGGTCGTTTGATGCCTCCTCGGCCAAATACTCGATACTTTCGCCGGGTAGCACGGTTTGCGGAACACCCTTCGTCGTCGGGTTGATGCAATATGCAGGTACTTCTTTGAGTGTTCCATCTGATGCGGTAAAGTTAAAATAGGTATAGCTCTGTTTTTTGGGTGAGCCGTTCATAGCGAGATAATTCATTTCATAGCCACCATTGAAAATCTTTACTTCGCCCAAAGCATCGTCAACGGTGCCAGCGGCAGATGCAAGGCCAGTACATAGGCTCAGTATGGTTGCTATGGTGAGTAGCATAGCTAAAAACCGTTTCTTCATCATGTTGCCTCCTCAGAATATGTGTCAATTAAAACTCCATTTTAGACCGCATTTTGGGTCCAAAAAAGCGGCCCCGTCTTTCAACGGGGTCGCTTTTTCGGCGTGTGTTAAAATGCATAAATCTTGTATTCAGTATATTGGAAAATTCCGTCGGCGTATACGTCCCACGCCTCGACTGCATAGTCTCCCGGTGGTAAAGAATTAAACTGCTTGTTCAGCTCGCTTTCTTTCCATGGCCAGAAAGATTGAGCGCTCATATCTGCATTAATGGAGAGTTGAATGCGAACGGATGGTGTTCCTTTTGAGTTGTAATGCAGTTTTCCGTTGTCGCTGGTTTCTGGGTGATTCCCAGCAAGATTCATCAGCGTGTATTGCATCCTTCTGGTTTCATACAGATTGCGGATAAAAATGTATTCTCCTGCCGTATTATTGAAGTGCCTCACTTCAACTTCTGGCAATTCGATTGCCGGAAAGCTGCTCCAGTCGCAGGTTGCCGTGGGGAGCGCTGGTAGCGGCCCTGCTGCAAAGGCATTTTTGTCGTAACGGCTCATGTCGGTGATGGTGTAATTGGTGCCATCATCGCAGCGCACCACGTCCCCCTCCTTGAGCGTCAGCTTGGCGTCGCCCTCCGGGATGTTGATGGAGCCGTCGGCATTCTTGCCGTCCTGCACCGTCGGCTTGCTTGTCGGTGCTGGGTCGGTGTAGGGCTTGGTGCTGTCGATGACCACAGCATTGCGGCTTCCATCATAGTCCACCGCAAAGTCCACCGCCTTGCCAATGTCTCGCACCTTGACATAGTTGTTGCCATTGATGGCATACGCCTCCATCTGAACCTGCTGGCCATCAACGAAGAAGATTTGCGTGGACCGCTCCGCCAGGATACCGGCTGCCGCAAAGGCGGCGCCACCAAATAGCATACTGCCGACCACCACGCCGCACACAAATGTGCCGACTGTTTTGATTCGTTTCATCGTATCACGCTCCTTTGAAGCTTTTTTGATTTGAGCATAATACAAAACCATTTCTGCGTCAAAGGTTTATTTAAAATGCTTTTGTCATTACTTTTTTTCCACCCCCTGGACGCACCATCTCAGGTCCGGTTCCCCGGCCACGCAGGTGATGAGCGTGATGCGGTTGTCCGTGGTGGCGGTCAAATAAGACCAGTCGCTGCTCCTAATTTTCTCCACCAGCACAACAGAATAGGTGCGTGTGCCCAGCGTGGTGGCATACTGAATGGTATCGCCTTCCTTGAGGTTTTTAATGCTCCCGATGATATAGGGCGCACCACGATTGTGGCCGCAAACTCCGATGTTGCCCGCCCAGCCGGAGGTGGAATTGAAGTGTCCCACGCCCTTTCTCATGCTCTCGGCCGTCTCGCCCTCATAGACCTTCATGTTGATGTCCAGACGCGGAATTTTCAGCGTACCGATGCTGCCGTCGCTGCGCTGCAGAGTGGCGGCGTCAGTAAACTTGATTTGCTCGACCACCGGCGGCACCCATGTGGAGGGCAGCTCCGGGAGGACTCCCGACGTGCCACTTCCATTGGATACGGCGGGCAGGCTTGGTGTGCGGTTTTTTTCCATGGGCCCAATCTGTGCTAAACTGGATACCCCATAGGGCAGCTCGGTTGTGGCGGAATCCGTCACGTTCCTGCCGCCGTAGTTGTATGCCGCGCCGTTGACCTCGGCGTAATCGGTAGAACGGTAGTATTCGGGGGATGGCATCCCCTCCACTGTGTAGTCCAACGCCCCTGCTATGCCCGTCAGCAATGTTAGGCTGAGAGCAGCCGCCAAAAACGCGGATGTCATATGCGTTCGTTTCATCCTCTTTCTTCCTCCGTTTCTATATCCTCTGCTTCAGGTTCGGCCATGCTCCCGCACAGGTGGGCGAGTTGCCGCCTGGACCGCCAGAGTAGAATAGCCAGCGTGGCAACCAAAACCAGAACTGCTCCGCCAATGACCCACGGGAGGAGCAGCTCGACAGTACCCTTTGCCATAGGCAGCACCTCTGGGACAATCTCCGTCCCCAGATAGGTGACGGTGTAGGTCACACTATCCACCTGGTCCCGGGCAATTTCCCCCACATAGTCCGCCGTGGTGATATAGCCCGTAGCCGCTTGGTAGGAAGCCCGGTTGGAGTAAGTGGCGACAGCCTGATAGACCGCGGGGACAAGGGTGTCGTCCACCATGGCCGTGCCTTGCACCCGCCAGTCCACACCGGCGAGATTCAGCGTCACACCATTTTTGACCGTGATGGCGGGGATAAAGGACATATCGTTGCTGCTGAGGTTGCCGATTTCCTTGACCTCGCTGACGGTATAGCTCTTGCTCACATACCCCGCTACCTTGGTCTGGATGGTGGTATGATCCAGCGCCAGCGTGCCCTGATAGGCGTTGGCGGCGTAGTCCAGTGTGGGGGCCAGACCGGCCAGCACCTGGGATAGATCATTTTTTGCGGTTTCGATGGTCACGGTTTCGGTGTGGGATTTCTTTTCGCTGCTGCGGTTTTCCGCCTTTACGATGGAGGCGTAGGTGTAGGTATAGCCCTCAAAATCAAAGGGTTCCTCAATGAGCGTCTGCGGATCGACGCCGGTTGCCACCGTATAGGTCTTGATGTACTGCTGACTGCCATTGAGATTTTGCACCGTCGTGCCAGTGGGCACCTCCATGGCAAATGCGTTGCCGGTCAGTGCGAGAATCAGGATTGCGATAGTAATCATTCTTTTCATGTGACCTGCGTCCTCCATTTCAAAACTAAGATTGCTGCCGCGACGACAGTAATTGCTGTGGCAATGCCGGGGATAACGCGCTTCTTCATTTTTGTGCCTCCTTCAAAAGTGAAAGTTCTACTGCGTACCCCGGATTATCCCGGATGTCCGCAAGTATTCTGATTGATTGCTCCAGTGCCTTCATGGTGTCTCTGGGCTGATGCTTCACAAAGGGCATGAGCAGTAAAATATCCCCGTCCCGGATGGTAAAAATCAAGCGGACCAGGATTTTGTTCTTCTCCCGCAGCTCATAGAAATCGCTGTACTTTTCCAAGGAGAAGTGCTTGACGTGGGGCTCACGCCATAATTCAACCGGCGTGGCAGCCAGGGAAAGGAGCTGCCGGATGACCTTCTCTGTTAGCTTTGGCTCCAGTGTGGCAAGAAACTGCTGCACCGGAGACTTGCCATGCCTCGTCTGGTACATCTTAATCACTCGCACTGTCAGTTCACCTCGCTCTCTGAGAGCAGCGTTTTCAAATGCTGCAAGAAGACTGTTGTAAAGGGCGGCAGCAGGGTCTTGCTTCCCGCAATCCACCAGATCGGCTCGGGCAAGGAGCGCCGCATGGCGTCGTACTGCATGGACAGCGCCAACAAAATCCGCCGGGGTTCTTCCTCCTCAGCCAGCTCCAGCAGCCGAAGGCAAACTGTGCGCACCGTTTCAAAGCTGCCGCTGAAATCACAGAGGCAGTCAAAAAACAGCCCGGCAAAAACCCGGCTGAATACCGCCATGGCGGCGGTATCCGCCTTGCCGTCAGCGGTCAATAGGCCCATGCGTCGGTGCCGCTCCACCGCGGAATCGTCAAAGGGGTCGTGGGGCCGCGAGAGTGTGCGGCCTGTTTTGTTCATAGGGATTCCTCCAATCTTGACTTTGAATGGAAAAAACGATAGGCTAAAGAGAGTAAAAAGCGAGGGCTGTCTATGACCTATCAGGAGTTCAAACAAATCTATGGCGTGCGTCTCAATCCCCAGCAGGAGGCGGCGGTGCAGCAGTCCGAGGGGCCTGTCCTGCTGCTGTCCGTGCCGGGCAGCGGTAAGACCACGGTGCTGGTGACCCGGCTGGGCTACCTGCTGCTATGCCGGGGTGTTTCACCGGGCAGCATCCTCACCGTCACCTACACCGTGGCCGCCGCCGGGGACATGAAGGGACGCTTTGCCTCCCTCTTTGGGGCGGACATGGCGGACAAGCTGGCCTTTCGCACCATCAACGGCCTGTGTGACACCATCATCCGCCACTATGTCCGGGCAAAGGGGCGCACGCCCTTTCAGTTGGTCAGCAGCGACGGTCAGCTCTCCGGCGTGGTGCGGGAGCTGCTCGTCAAAACCGGCGCGGATTACCCCACCGACCTCCAGGTAAAGGAGACGCGCACCCACATTACATTTTGCAAAAACATGATGCTCACTGAGGCGGAAATCCACAGCCAGCAGGTGGAGGGCATGGACTTTCCCGCCTTGTATTTCGAGTACATGGACTATATGACACGTAGCCAGCTCATGGATTTTGACGACCAGCTGGTCTTCGCCTACCGCATCCTGCGCCAGCACCCGGACATTTTGGGCTGGTTCCAGAAGAAATACCGCTATCTCTGCGTGGACGAGGCTCAGGACACCTCTAAAATCCAGCACGCCATTCTCCGCCTGCTGGCCGCGGCCCACAGGAACATCTTCATGGTAGGCGACGAGGACCAGAGCATCTATGGCTTCCGGGCGGCATGGCCTCAGGCTCTGCTGGAGTTTGAGTCCACCTATCCTGGCGCCAAGGTGCTGCTTATGGAGACTAACTACCGCTCCACCCGCACCATCGTGGAGCGGGCGGACGCCTTTATTCAGCGCAACCAGAACCGCCACGCCAAGCATATGCGCACAGACAATCCCCCTGGGGAGACCATCCGCAAAATCACGCTGGGGGACTACAATCGCCAGTACAACTACCTGCTCAAGGTGGCCCGCGACTGCCAAAAGTCCACCGCCGTGCTCTTTCGCAACAACGACAGTGCCCTGCCACTCATCGACCTTTTGGACCGTGAGGGCGTGCCCTATTCCTGCCGTCAGCGGGAGGGCTTCTTTTTCAGCAGCCCCATTGTCCGGGACTTGACCGACATGCTGAACTTTGCCTATGACGACTGCAATAGAGACGCCTTTCTCCGCTTTTACTACAAGCTTGATTTGAAAATGAAACGGACGGTGCTGGCGGGGCTGCTGCGCTATCAGCGGGAAGGGGAATCCGTGTTTGCGGCGCTGTTGGGAAGCGACAGCCTGGAGCCGTGGCAGATGGGCAAGGTCAAGGCCCTTCAAACCCACTTCTCCAAGCTGCCTCAGCTCACCAGCTTCGCCGCGCTCCAGCGCATCGTGCGTTTCATGGGCTATGGGGATTATCTCAATGAGCAGCGCTCCGACACCGGGAAGCTGGACATTCTTCTGGCCCTTGCCAACCAGACGCCGGAACTGGGCCCCTTTCTACTGCGGCTGCAAGACCTGCGGGGGCTGGTAGAGCAGGGCGTGTCAAGCCCCGACTGTCCCTTCATCCTGTCCACCATCCACGGCAGCAAGGGGCTGGAGTATGACCGGGTGCTCCTCATCGACGTGATGGACGGGGTGTTCCCCAGTGTGGAGGCGCCGCGGGGCGGGGATGAGCTGAGCGCCGAGGACCAGGCGACTCTGGAGGAGGAGCGGCGGCTCTTTTATGTAGGCGTCACCCGGGCCAGGCATCAGCTTGAGGTGCTGACCTATGGAATGAAGTTTGGCGAGGCATCCGGGGCCTACTCCACCTTTGTCACCCAGCTTTTGGGAGAGGAGAAGCAGGAGCAGGCCGCACCCCCGCCGCAGGCGCAGGGCCGCGCCCCCGTGGGGAAGCCAGCCCCCACAGCCCAGCAGGTGGCAATATGGGCAAAAGACTACATTCCCGGCGCGGAGGTCACCCACAAGACATTTGGCCGTGGGACGCTCATCAGTTTGGTTGGCAATATCGCCACCATCGACTTCTATGAGCTGCATATGAAAAAGGTAGATCTAACCGCCTGTCTGCAAAAGGATTTGATTCGCCTGACCTACTTTGCCGGGCCATGAAAAGAGCCTATCCCGCAAAATTGGCGGGATAGGCTCTTCATTTAATTGAGCTGCCACGCAGCGTCTGAGGCAAGGATGATTTGACGGATTTGATCTAAGCCGCTGCCCTCTGGCGGGTGTCGGAGGATTTCAATGACATCGCCCCAAAGTAGCGAATTTTCCGTGATGCCGTCCCCAAAAACATGGTCTTTACTGAATTCCAGAATGGAGATGATATTTTCATAGCACAGAAAAACCCGATAGGTCTGCACGACTTCGGTTTTATCGCGGTACGGCGTACTATCTCTGCGCGCAATGGAGAGAATTGAAAACGTATAGCCCATCTTTTCCGCCGTCGCTCTTTTCTTCTGAACCGCCTCTTGGAGTGGCGCCGGGCACTCATTTAAGGCGATGGGTGTAAATCGAATCATGCGGATGCCTCCTTCTGTTCAAAATAGAGGCGCAGCGCCTCAGCAATGACCTGCTCAATCTCCTTTGCTGGAGTTTTGTCCGAAAAATAGGGGGCATAGGTTTCCCGACGCACCTGAACACCCTTGGGTTTTGGGGATGCTTTTCCTTGCAGAATGCTTTTGACTGCCGGCATGGTAAGCGTATCCTCTTTGCACCTTCGCCGAATGGCTGCGGCCTGCGCCTCGGTCAGCTTGCGTTTGCAACCGCACTGCGTATTTGCCACCGCCTGTTGCTCTTGCACACTGAGGTAGGAGAGGGTGATCCCCGCCTTCAACGTGACGCTACCCATGTCAACACAGAGCTTCAGGTTATCGATCAGCTTGTCAATGCGCAGATACCCCGCTACCATGCGTCCTTTCAGCCCATACTCTAAACCGAGTGCATCGCGATTTTTTGACTTGTGGCACCCGGTGCCACAAGTTTCCGCATCTTTGGCATTCGGGTCTTCTAAAAGCCGCAGCTCACGGATAATATCGTTTCGCTTGCCCTGGGAGAACATTTCGGAGTACCGCAGGGCCAGAACCGCCGCCTTTTCGCTGGGCAGTAGGTCGGTGAAGGATCGCTGCATGAGGTTGGTTTCAATGACATACATCAGCGCCTCGGCATCTGAAATGTCCTCCTTCACCAGACACAGCGCCTCGGTCAATCCGGCAATGGCGCCGGCGTTCATGCGGTTGTGCCCGGAGAGCATTTCGTAGTCGCGGTTCGGGTCATCATGAGTGCGCCGGATAATGAGGGGCATGAGAATGCCATTTTGCCGGATGCTCTCCGCCATATCCACCAGCCGTTCCCCGGTATAGAGCCGAAAAGGGTGGCCGCGGAACGGGCGGATGCGGGAAAAGGGAATCAGGGCCAGCTTGGCGCCCCGCGTGATGGGCGTGGGCAGCAGATGGTCGTCACGCTGATCTGCACGCTCCCTCAGCGCCGCCATGGAGGTCACACCCCTGGGCGCCAGCGTCTTGCTGTTCAAAATTTACCACCTCCTCTGCAAATGCCCGGAAGGCCGCGCTCACCCTGCTTTCCGGGACGTATTCCAGCACCGTCATGCCCCGGCGCACCGCCTCGCCCACTTGGACGGTACGGGGGATCGCCGTGCGGAAGATGCGCATTTCATCGCGGAATGCCGCCTCTACATCCGCCCGGATTTCCCGGTAAAGATTGGTGCGCGTGTCGCACATGGAAAAGAGGACGCCTTCAAATTCCACCGTGGGATTCAAGCGGCGCTTATTTTTCAGCACCGTTGTGATAAGGTCTGACAGGCCCTCCGTGGAGTAGAATTCCGGGTTGATGGGGATGAGCACACTGTCCGCCGCCGTCAGGGCGTTGACCATGAGGGGACTGGCCGCCCGGTTGGTGTCGATAAGGATATAGTCATAGCTTGTCCGCAATGGATGTAGGATGGACTTTAAGAATCCCTCGGTCCCCATCTCGGTGAGTAGAGCGCTCTCTAGCCGACCCAGCGCCTTGCTGCCGGGGATGATGTCACCGCCCTTAGTGTGGGCGATATAATGCTCGGGTGTGGGGATGGTGTGGTCGGCCAGTAAAAGCTCCAGCAGGCTGTGGATATCCAGCTCCGGCATGGCTACCCCTTCCGGGAGCATGGAGAGAGTGAGGTTGCTCTGGGGATCGAAGTCTACGCACAGCGCCCGCAAGCCCCGCTCCGTCAGGGCATACGCCAAATGCTGGCAGACCGTCGTTTTGGAAACGCCGCCTTTTTGATTGGCAACGGTAATAATTTTGCATTCCCTCATTTTGAAAACCTCCTCAAAAGTGCCATATGTGCTGCGGATTTTTGCGTAATACCTCGGTATTGTTTGCTTAACATAAAGTTTAAAAGGTTGCCCTTTGAAATCAGGTATTTACGCCCCACCATGAATGCCTCAATGTCGCCACGGTTAATCCAAGCTAAAACCGTGGTATGCGCATACCCAAGTGCCCTGCCAGCGGCGCGAATATCTAAAACATCTTCAAACTGCTCCAGTTCTAAACGAAAATGTGCTTTTAATTTTGTAAGATAACCTGGGGCGTCAATGCGTTCAGCTTCTGGGTTTGGATTGTTCTTTTTAGGGCGTGGTCTCGGGGGGATAAAATATTTTTCAGGGTACCGCTCCCGGTCTTCCAAAAAAGCAATTACATCCCTCATGGCAATTTTAAATTTGTGGGTTGACTTTCCGTTGTCCTCACATGGAATCATTCCATTCTTCAACAGAAAGGCTGCTGACCATTTACTAATTTTGCAGATTCGAAATAGCTGCTCTTTGTTAATGAACTCTGGATAATCCCGTAGCAGATAATCGTATTTATCTTGCTTCGCCATTAAATCACATCGCTTTCAAATGAATTGTCAACGGTAGATAGCCAACGTGATTTTTTGTGTTGTTGCCTATGAAGAATGTCCGCCTTGGGCAAGAGCAATTTACTAGCGGCATCCTTTATAACATCCTTGAAACGTGCTTGTTTTTTTGCTAAAATGTCCGCACACGGTTGTAATATGCAATCCATTGATATGCCTAGAAAAACTCGAAAAAAACAAAAAGCAGAAGCGATAAAGCCTGTAAAATCAAGGCTTTTCTGCTTCCGCTAAGTTCCAATAACGTCGATAATGTTCCACCAGAGTGGACTTATCTTCCAAGACTCGAAATCAGTTTGACGGCAACGTCACGTGGGTTCGAATCCCACCCGCTCCGCCATCATGGGGCGTAAGCCCCTTGCTCAGGGGCGTCTTTTTGACGCCCCTGAGTTCTTATTGATTAAAGAATGTTTATGTGCGTATTGGGCAGATTATCTATCCTGCACAGGTTGATGCGGCGTTGATTGACCATGCTGAAAGTGCTCTGATCTATCAGCACAGAGACATCCTCACTGACAATACCGATAAACGAAATACATACTCTTACAGCGACTTGTACCGCATAGAAAATATCGGAGATACTTTTGAGTTGGTAAGTTCGGTGCGAATGCACGAACACTGAGCTACCCGCTCAAGAAGAAATCAAAAAACAGCGCCACCCACCGAATGCTCTCGTTGGGTGGCGCTGTTTCTACAATTTCTTAAAGCGTCGAAAATTCTGCCAAGGCTTTTTGAATGTCTTACATCGCGTTCAATTCTGTAAAATCTCCTGCACCCGACCAACCTGCCCATCCTCCAGCATGACCTTGATACCATGTGGGTGGTTTGGACTCTTGGTCAGCAGCTTAGCCACCACGCCCTGGGTGCGCTTACCTGTGCGCTGGTCAGCTTTGAGCACGATGCTCACCCGTGCGCCGACTTTTACATCACTGCGCTTTTGTCCGTTCATTTTGCAGACTCCTTTTCTTGTACAGGCCCCTTATATTGACGCTTCACTTTGACATGTAGCAATACACTCGCCGCCTTTTGCGGACACAGATTCACACAGCGGTAGCAAAGAATGCACTTGTTCTTTTGCGCAATGCCCTCTGGCGTGAGCTCTAAATTGTTTGCCGGACAGCGGCGCACGCACAGTCCACAGCGGTCGCAATCACTATCCGCCATAAACGAGCCCGCTTTTTTCTGCTCATTTTCCAGCCAATGGGTGTTTTGCAGTTTGCCAAGCTGTGCAGAAAAACCGCTCCAGCCCCTTCGCTTGACGATGCCGTTTTGGATGTCTCGACAAACGCTGTCCAGCTTGCGATCAGCAGCTCTCTTTTTGCGAATACGCTCGCCCTCACGCACTGGTAACATCCAGAAATTACTGATATTGTTGGGCATATTAAAGTGCTCGGCGTAAATCACTTGGCTGTCACAGCCGGGGAGCAGACGGGCAAAAGCGCGTGCTCCATCCCCAGAGAACATCACCTGCGTACAAAAAATAATCAAATTTTTCTCCATCAGTGCAGCGCTGTGCCTTGCCGCAAAGTCACGCATGATGCGTGGCACACAGGAGGCATAGATGGGATAGCACACCGCCACCGTATCAGTTGCGCGTAAAAGGTTGGAAAAATCTACATCGTCTTCGATGCTGTAACAATCTGCCCCCATTTTATTCGCAAATTCGGTAGCGATATATTTGGAATTCCCCGTGCCGGAAAAGTATAGTACCAGCATAAACAGACCTCATTTCCCTGATTGCATGATAGATGTCATAAACTATATGATAACAGATTCTATCATTTTCCTCAACTTTTATGACACATGATTTCCATTTGGGGAGCAAATTTTTAAACTTTTTTTCGATATGCTCTCATGGCAAAAAACCAGGCAACGAGTAGGATGCCAACACACCAAGCAAGTGCAACCAAAATACCACTACCAACGGGTTTATTTGTCAACAGGGCCCGTATGCTGTCCACAATGGCGGTGACAGGCTGATGTTCGGCAAAGGCACGTACGGCGGTGGGCATGGTGTGGGTCGGTAAAAAAGCCGAGCTGATGAAGGGCAGAAATACCAGCGGATAGGAAAACGCGCTGGCCCCCTCCACCGACTTGGCTTGTAAGCCTGCAATCACGGCAATCCATGTCAGCGCCAAAGTAAATAGAGCCAGGATCCCCGCCACGGCCAACCAATTGAGGATACCTGCCGGAGAACGAAACCCCATGAGCAAGGCGACCAGAAAGATAATGGCTAACGATATTGCATTGGATACCAAAGACGTCAGCACGTGTGCCCATAGGGCCGAAGACGCCGCAATCGGCATGGACTTGAACCGATCAAAAAAGCCACTCTTGACATCCGCAAAGAGCCGAAGCGCCGTGTAGGCAATGGCGCTGGCAATGGAAATGAGCAAAATACCGGGCAGGGCGTAAGTCACATATTCCGATGTGCTCATACCGCCGCCCATCGCGCCGCCAAAGACGTAGACAAAAAGCAGCATAATGGCAATCGGCGTCATGCATACCGTGATAATAGTATCCATACTTCTCAAGATATGTTTCATAGAGCGACCAAGCATCACGTTCGTATCACTGAATAAATGACCTTTTTGCATTCCCATGTTAATGTGCCTCCTTTTTCCCTATGATAGCGAGAAATATATCCTCCAATGTCGGCTGCTTTTCCACATACTCAATCTTTGCAGGTGGAAACAATTGTTTGAGCTCTGCCAGTGTGCCGTCTGCAATGATTCTTCCGTCATGTAGAATGGCAATGCGATCTGCCAACTGTTCTGCTTCTTCCAAATACTGCGTCGTCAAAAAGATAGTTGTTCCATGATCAGATAGTTGCTTCACCTCTTTCCAAACTTCCAATCTGGCTTCCGGGTCAAGCCCTGTGGTGGGTTCGTCTAAAAAGACAAGCTTTGGGTTTCCGATCAAGCTCATCGCAATATCTAAGCGACGGCGCATCCCGCCGGAGTAGGTTCCCACGCGACGGTCTGCCGCTTCCGTTAGCCCAAAGCGCGCGAGCAGGTCGGTTGCCGTTTGGCGCGGATCTTTCACATGCCGGAGCTTGCCGATTAAAATAAGATTTTCCCGCCCTGTCAGAATTTCGTCCACGGCAGCAAACTGCCCCGTCAGACTCATTGTTTCTTTGATTTGTTGCACTTGTGTTTGAACGTCAAAGCCGCAAACCTTTGCGCATCCGCTGTCGTAAGAAAGCAGTGTAGATAAGATTTTGATGGTCGTGGTTTTACCCGCGCCGTTGGAACCTAAAATGGCATAAATCTCCCCTTGCTCCACTGCGAAGCTGATCCCCTTCAAGACTTCCAGCTTTCCGAAAGCTTTTTTCAATTCATTGACTTGGATGATTGGTTGATGCACGTTAGATGCCTCCCTTTTTGTGTCGCGCCGTAGTAAAAAACGCAGAGCCAATAACCTTTGAGATCATTCTCGCGGTTATCGGCTCTGCGTCTTAGCGTCCAGCTCGTTGATAACAGTCACTTTGTAATTGTTGACATGGATGCAGCTTTCATGTTTGCATTTGGGACAAAAGAGCGGAAAGTTTCGTAAGGTCGTGTCCTCCCGCAGCATGGTCCGGGTCTTACCTTGACAAACAGGGCATAATAGCCACTGCCGCACTTCATTTGACTGCATAGCTTCCCTTCTTCCGACCTTCGTTCTGGGTGTTATCATCCACCATTTTTCTGCTGATGATTGAAATCGCGGTTCAGTTTTTGACGCTGACGGTCAATCCAAAGCTTGTTGCCATGCATCAGTCCGTCACAAAATCCTGCAACGTCCTCACCTGTCACCTCCAGCACATGCTTTCCCTCCGCGGCGCTTGCTTCAAATAATGCAATCAATTCATACTGCGTTTTTAACATATCAAGCCCATCGCCGCCCGCAAAGCTCCACATATATCCCTGCATTTTCTCAAAAACAAATTGGTAACCATCCGGCAAAGCCTGTACTCTTGCCATATAATCACGGTACTCTTTTTTATCTTCACGAATTCTTTTGATGATGTTCATGGTCATTTCCTTTCCCGTAAAAATGGTTCAAAATATCTTCGTTCAATTTTTCGCGCGTCGTCGCACCATGCTGAGTAGTTGCACGGATCAACTCATCACAAAAAGTCGCGACATCGCTGCCTAAGACATCCAAAACCGCCTTGCCCTCACAGGCGCTGGCCTCAAACAAGTCCAGCAAATCTGTCAACATGTCCATGTCACAGCCCGACGCTTCAAAGTAGTACATATAATGCTGGATTTTCTTATATGCAAATCGATAATCCTTAGGCAAGGCATTGACTCGCTTCATCAGTTGACGATAGGCGCGTTTTTCGTCTAAACTGCCGACGATCAATTCTAGGAATGATTTTGGCATGATTCACTTTCCTCCCGCAATTGCTTTAGTTTTGATGCGATAAAGCTCCACTTATCCCAAAACTTCTGTAATTCTTCCTGCCCTGCCTCGTTTAGTGAAAAAAATTTGCGCGGCGGCCCCATCACGGAAGGCTTTTTTTGAATTTCCACAAGCTTGTTTTTTTCAAGGCGAAGCAGAATCGTGTACACGGTTCCCTCGACCACATCTGTGAAACCAAGAGCGTTCAACTGTTTCGTGATCTCGTAGCCATAGGTTTCTTGGCGACTGATGATTTCAAGGACGCAGCCTTCGAGAATTCCCTTTAACATTTCCGTCAAGTTTTCCAAATGACTCACTCCTTTCTTTTAAACTACTATGTTGCGTTGATATGCAGTAATACTTACTATTGCTATACTGTAACACAGAGTAGTTTGTTTGTCAAGGGCATTTTAATTTTATTAACGGCGGTTGAATTGCTGGAAATTGTTCTGTATAATGAGGTTTAACCACACGATAAACAGCTTGAGGAGGCCTCGCTTGTGATTGTATACTTTTCCGCCACAGGTAACAGCGCATATGTGGCAAATCGCATTGGCAACGAATTAAAGGATGATGTGATCGATCTATTTGAGAGAATCAAACAGCATGATTACTCCGATTTACATGCAGAACGCCCTTGGGTGCTTGTCTGCCCTACCTATGCCTGGCGGATTCCCCGCGTGGTGCATGAATGGCTGGAGAAGACAAGACTCATCGGAAACAAAGAGATCTACTTTGTCATGACCTGCGCGGGCAGCATCGGAAACGCCGGAAAATATCTCAAAACATTATCTGCCTCTAAGCTGATGAAGTATCGCGGCTGCTATCCGATTATTATGCCGGAAAACTATATTGCCCTTTTTGGCACACCCTCCAAAGAAAAGGCAGGGGATATCATTTCGCAAGCAGAGGGCGAGATCGACAACATGATCCATTTGCTGCAGCAGGGAAAGCACTTCCCTCCATTGACGCTTAGCGTGAAAGACAAAATGAGCAGCGGTGTGGTCAATGCTTTATTTTACCCGATGTTTGTGCACGCCAAAAAATTCTATGCCCGGGATACCTGCACAACCTGCGGAATCTGCAGCAAGGTCTGTCCTTTGAGCAACATTCGTATCGAGGACAGCAAGCCCGTGTGGGGCAAGTCCTGCACCCATTGCATGGCCTGTATCAATCGCTGCCCGGTTGAGGCGATTGAATATGGATCACACAGCAAGGACCTGGTGCGGTATACCTTCCCACGCCAAAATGAGACCAATCAAAACGCTGAACCATCATCGAAAGAGGAGCTGGATACATAAGAGCGAGCTGCGCGCCGCGGACAAGATGGTATGAGACACACATGGTATGATTGACGGGGCACTTTCTTCTCAGAAAGCGCCCCGTTTTTTTGTTACAGTTGCTTTTTCCGAAACACCAGGAAAGATGCCGTCAGCAACAGAATGGATATCATAAACGTCAAGCCAATGCACCGATACAAGGATGAGACTTGTATGGCGTTCGTGAGCAGCGCTACATTGTCCGATGCCAAAGAAAGTGGATTGTACGCATGCGCTGCAGGAATGATGCCGATCAGCGTACAGAGAACGACGCCCAAACCTGTGATGAGCAGACAGGCATAGTTGCTTTTCGTAACAGTCGCAGCAAATGAAAGTAAGGCCAACAAAAACACGCCGAACAACCACAGGCAAAAAATAGAGAAGGCAAGATTCGTGACGCCCCCTTCAGGAAACAAGAAGTGCGTATAGCCATACGTGAGCCCAAAACATACTGCAAGGCAAAGCGTCCAGATCAGCAACATACAGGTGAATTTAGAAAGGATCACCGCACCGCGGGACAGGCCTTTTGTCAGCAACATGACCAGCGTCCCTTTGGACAATTCCGATGCCATCATGCCGCTCAATACAATTACCAGAACAATTAAACCGATTTGCGTGCTGTTTTTGAAGAATTGAGACCAGGCATCCAACGCAGTGGGCGTGGGCAGATCAATGGATATACCATTTGTCGCGAGACTCCCGATGATTTCTGGGAGCAATTTTGCCATGAGGGCGTTTGAAATGCCCAACATGATGAATACCGTCAACATGACAAACAGTTTATAGTTTCTTGTGTATTCCCAACATTCCTTTTTCATAAAGGCAAAGAAATTTCTCATTGTACCACCTCCGAGAACAAGTGCTCCAAAGACGGCTCCCAAACGGCAAACCTCGTGGGCAGCATTTGTTCTTTTGTCAACAATTCCAACAAGAATTGTCCGCCCTTTTGCTGATCTTCCACTTGTATGGTCAGATTATTTTCGTTGCGTGTCGGCGTCATGTTTAGTTTGTTGAGTTCCTGAAGTTGTGAAAAGGCGATGGCCTCCCCTTCACTTGTGAAGGTTAGATCAAATCCATGCCGTCTGTGCTTTTTTTTGATCTCCGAGAGCGTTCCGCAAAGGGCCAGCCTGCCCCGGTGCAGCACAGCAATGTGGTCACATATTTTTTCGACATCCGACAAAATATGCGTGGAAAACAGGACCGTCGTTTTCCCCTTGATGGCGTGTAAAATATCTAAAATCTCTTTGCGGCCAATGGGATCCAGCGCCGAAGTCGGTTCATCGCAGATTAAGAGCTTTGGCTCGTTGATCAATGCTTGTGCGATGCCAAGTCGCTGCTTCATCCCCCTGGAGAACCCACCGATCCGTTTTTTTTCATTGTTTAAACCAACCAGAAAAAGGAGTTCCTCGCTCTTTGTTTGGATTTGTGCGCGATGCAAGCCGGCAATCTGGCCGCAAAGTGCCAGGTATTCCATGGGTTTCATGTAGGAATAAAATTCAGGAACGTCCGGTAAATAGCCGACGCAACGATTGCTTTTCGTTTCTCCGTAGGTCACCGGCTGTCCGCAAACTGTGATGTGCCCCTGATCCGGCTGTAGTAACCCCAAGATCATCTTCATCGTTGTCGTTTTTCCTGCGCCGTTTGGGCCGATAAAGCCATAGATCGCCTCAGAAGGAACCGTCATATCCAAGCCATCGAGAACAGCATGCCCTCCAAATTGTTTATACAGTCCCTCAATTTCTAAAACCCCCATCATTCTTCTCCCCTACCAAATACAAAATAAAATGTCGGCCCGATGATCTGAAACAAAAGTACAATCACCACCCACAGCACCTTGTTGCCAAAGCGATAATGCGGATGCTTAAAGATGTGTACCAGGGCGGTGATGCACAAAGCCACATCGGCGAGAATGAGCGGAATCAAGAACGGCCAATAGGCCTGTAACTCCATAAAATTCATTTGATGATCCTCCTAGTTTACTTGACAGTTTTGTTGTAGCCGTTCCACGATTCTTTGAAATCGGTACATCTGCTTGAAGGCGGCAAAGGCGGGGTTTTGTATCACCGCATCAGCCATACTTCGGCGCACGGTTTTTTCATCACGCGGCGCTTCCTTCACAAGGATCGCTTCATCCAGCCAATCGTGCAACGCATCGAAGAAAGCATCACCCGTGAGCTCAAGAGGATAAATGTCTCCCGTCACCAATTCCGTATAGAGCTCCAGCAACCGTATGCTCTCCTCTTGATCTCCCAGTGCCGCAAAGCCTTGCGCAGCCACCAGATAAAAGGTCATCATGATGGAAGGGTGCAGCGTCTTACATTGGAATGTTTCCAATATGACAAGGATGCGCTGATAGATTTCCGTGAAGCGCTTCGGTTCATCGGTACATAAACTCAGGTATGATATTAAAATATCGAGCAAAGCAAGCAGGTGTTGGTACGTGCCCACTTGCAACACATCCTTGGCCTTCTGCGCGTTACCCTTCATGTGATAAGCAGAGGCCAGCAAGGATTCGCTGTATGTGAGAACTTCGTTTTTCCCATCCAGCAGGCTAAGCACTTCTTCCGCTTCGCCGCGGGCCAGGCAACAAACCGCCTCCACATGAAGGGCTAATTTTGACAAGCTTACGTCTCCGCTTTCTTGCCGAACACGTTTGAAAAGCGATTTGGCTTCCGCCAGTATGGCCGTCGTCTTTTCCGCGTCGTTGGACAGGGCGCTATAATTGGTCAGAAGATTGCCCATTTGAAAGAGAAGCGGAAAACAGGCGTAATACTTTTTGATGATCTCTCGGCAATGCGCCATGACCTCGTTAAAGGGCAGCGCGGCAAAGTCTGCGGATAAAGTATGGTAGAGCTTGCGGATATCCTCTTTTGACATCTGCGGCTCATAACCCATCAGTTCATCCATAGTGATATTAAAAAACGTGGCCAGTTGTGGTAGAAAGACGATATCCGGATAACTCTGTCCGGTTTCCCATTTGGATACAGACGCCTTGGAAACACCCATGAAGCTGGCAAGTTCGTCTTGTGTCATGCCCTTCTCTCTGCGTTTGGTGACAATCGTTCGTGCAATATTGATCTCTTTCATCAGGATCACCTCCGATTCTGATTATACGGTGATGGCTCAATCTTGACAATGGATTTGCAGTTGAATTGGGTTAAATAAATCAACCATTGAGAAACAAAGAGGTATCAATGATTATGTGACAAGAAGCGTGAGAATATTCCGCGTTTTTTTCTCAGTATATTGTTCGACAATTATCCGGTATGCTATAATGAACCGTCCCAACCATACACGGCGGCGTCCTTGCGTCCATCAGCAGCTCACCCGCCGAAAAGAGGAGTAACATGAAACGAATTGCTGTACTGTCCGATACCCACGGTCTTTTGCGTGACGAAGTCAAGTCTCAGCTGCTTGGGGTAGATTGTATTCTGCATGCGGGCGACGTAGATACTATGGAAACGCTAAAAGCTCTGCAAAACTTTGGCGAATGCCACATCGTCCGGGGTAACAACGACTGGTATCTGACCAAACAACTCCCGCCAAGCTTGGCTGTCACCATCGAGGGGATACGGTTCTTTCTGGTACACAACAAAAGAGATATTCCCAGCAAGCTGTCCGATATTGATGTGGTGATCTATGGCCACTCGCACCAGTATGACGAAGCCCTGGTCAATGGCGTACTGTTTTATAACCCAGGCAGCTGTGGCCCGCGACGCTTCCATCTGGATATCAGCATGGGCATCATAGAGGTGGAGCGGGGCGTATATCGCGTACAAAAAGTCCTGCTATCATCGGAAAGGAAATGAGGCCAACTACATGCGAATCATCATCTCTCCAGCCAAAAAGATGCGAATGGACAGCGATAGTCTGCCGCACAGCGACCTACCCCCTTTTTTAGCGGAAGCAGAACAAATTAAGCAAGCACTGTGCCGCCTTTCCCCAAAACAACTGCAAAATCTGTGGAAGTGCAACGACAGCATAGCCGCTCAAAATATAGCGCGGCTCCAAGATATGAACCTGCAACGGCATTTGACGCCAGCCATTCTATCCTATGAGGGCATACAGTATCGCTATATGGCGCCCGGCGTATTTGAAACAGACCACTTCTCCTACATACAGCAGCATGTGCGCATTCTATCCGGCTTTTACGGCATACTGCGGCCCTTTGATGGCGTAACCCCTTATCGACTGGAGATGCAGGCCAAGCTGACGCTGGACAAGCACAAGAATTTGTATGCCTTCTGGGCCAGTAAGTTGGCGGCTTTTCTGGCGGCAGAAACAGATCTGATTGTAAACCTGGCGTCCAGGGAGTATAGCCTGGCGGTGCTGCCATATCTGCCGCCATCTGTCCGTCATCTTAGCTGCACGTTTGGCGAGGAAAAGAACGGAACAATCATCGAAAAAGGTACGCTGTGCAAAATGGCGCGAGGACAAATGGTGCGCTGGCTGGCAGAAAATCAAATCACAGCGGTTTCTGATCTGACATCTTTCACCGACCTAGGTTATCAATATGCCGCGGAACACTCCACAAACGATCAATTGGTATTCCTCCGCCCACAGGCACAGCAAGCGAAAGATGAGCCTTTTTGAACATGGCACAGGAACTGGATATATCAAATCATCAGAAACAACTATACAAAAATTTCTGCCGTTACAAACCGGATTTCACTTGAAAAAATCAGCAATATCTTGTATAATCAAATATCAGGCATGGGACAAGTTTTAACCTTCAGTATGTAAATATGTAAAACCAGCCCAGGTTTCCATCCCACGTTTTTTGCGAAGTAACAAGGAGGTCCAAATGCAGCAAGATTTATTCAGTGCGCCCCTTGCGCTTGCTCATATGTTGCGTGGCCATCAAGTAGAGACGGAAGTTGTCTTAGATGCGTTGGGCTTTCTTTGTGATGTGCTCCCCTTCGATGCCGCCTTGGTCTACGATATGGATGTATCCGGCACATTCGTACTGACGGAACAATATCCTGCCCATATAGAAGATGCGCCGGCCTCCCTGGACGGTCAGTTTTTTGGTGATGATGACGGCGTTCTTGTATCCGAACGGACGGTTTGCGTTCTCAAGCAGCATGCACAAAATACTGCATGGGAAAGAAAACTGTTGACGCTGTTTGGGTCTCACTTCCTGGCGCTTGCCCCAGTGTCGGACGAACAGGGCCAGCTCTTTGGCATGCTTTTGCTTATGACGAAAACGCAGGGCCCGTCCGTCTCTTTGCCGGATGAGTCCGCTCTTTCTGCGCTTTTATCCATGCTGGTGCGCTATCTTGACATGCGGATGTATCAAAAGAAACTGCTGCGCGCACAGACCAGCTTGGAGCGTGTGTTAGACAATACCGGCATTGATATCTACGTCAACGACTTTTACAATCATGACATTTTGTATGTCAATCAATCCATGGCCGCACCCTACGGCGGCAAGGCTCAGTTCTTTGGCCGCAAATGTTGGGAAGTATTATATCCGGGTCAAACCGGGCCCTGTGAATTCTGCCCGCAAAAGGAACTGATTGATACAAACGGTGTGCCCACCAAGGTTTACTCTTGGGATTATCAACGCCCCTTTGACGGTTCGTGGTTTCGTGTGTTCAGCGCTGCTTTCCCCTGGGTAGATGGACGCTTGGCACATGTTGTAAGCAGCGCGGACATTACGGATAACAAGAAAAACGAAGCTTTGATTGAAAACCTGGCCAATTATGACCAGCTCACCAAGCTGCCCAATCGCCGGATGCTGTTGAAGGAATGTGAACGACGGATTGACCGGGCCGGTCCCAACGAACATGGTTACCTCTTATTTTTTGACATTGACGGCTTTAAGGTCATCAATGATACATTTGGCCACGACGCTGGCGACGAATTTTTGATACAACTGGGAGAGTTTTTTTCCAATATACCGCTGCTCAAGAATGCCATCTACCGCAACGGCGGCGATGAATTTGTCGCCATCCTGGGCGGTGAATCTGTCACAAAAGAACATATATTCAACCTGTCCCAATCCATCCACGAACGCTTTACCAGACCTTGGATTCTCAAGAAAGGGAATGCCTTTTGCAGCACCAGTATCGGTGTGGCTTCTTATCCGGAGGACGGTTCTACAGCTGAGACGCTTTTACATCAGGCGGATATGGCCATGTATCGGGTCAAAAAAACGGGTGGCGCGGGCCTGTGCTTTGGCTACGAATTGCATGATGCTTTGGAAAAATGGCAGGCAGACAGACATGATTGATGAAAAAACAGGTCAGGACACTTCTTTGGTGTCCTGACCTGTTTTGTTGTTTCTTACTGACGCTAGATTCCATTCTGCGCCAGCGTCTTATGCAGTCTAAGACCGCTTCGACTTGATCCGCGTTGCGATCAAATCTTTGACATCATCCAAAATTTTGGGGCTTCGCACCTCGATCATGAGCCAGCGCCCACCGTTGAATACTTTCGTCTGCCAGTATACTGTACGCACATACTCCGTACAGGCCGCCAAGAGCAGCTCCGCCTGCATGGCCTCTTTTTGACCAATGGAGACCAGGCAGGTGAAATAACCTGCCGCCGGATAAAGCGTGCAGAGCGCCCGTCGATTCTTTTTATATTTGACATTCCAGCCCGGCGCCGCACTGCAAACGCTATGTTCAATGGCCGGTTTGACGCCATAGGTTTGCTCCAAATAAGAACATAGATCCTGCCAAAGCGGATTGGCGATGTATTGATCAATCTGCATCCAATCCGGCTGACTGCCTTTTGCAAACAATTCATGCCACGGCATAGTACTTATCCTCTCTTTTCTGTCAATGTCAGCTCTAATACTAGCATCTATAAGCTGACAACAGTATGTCCACTTTTACGGCAAAAGAATTGATCAAAACAAAACGGCACAGTTTGCGTAAAATATATCACGCAAAACCCTGCCGTATTTGTCAAAATGTTTAAGCCAACGCCTGTACGCGCTGCATCATGGCAGACAACTCCGCACGGGTGATGATGCCGGTTGGGTCCAGCCGGTTGCCCTCTTTGCCGGCAATCACCCCCACCGCATTGGCCCAGGAGAAGGCCTCTTGCGCGTAGAGCGGGATCTGCTCCCGGTCAACAAACGAGGTCAGTTCAGCTCTCTTGTCGGCCTGAAGGCCAGTTTGTTTTGCGTAGCGGAACAGCATCGTGGCCAAGTCTGCCCGGGTCATGGCGGCATGCGGCATGAAATTGCTGCCGTCTCCGGCGGCAAGACCCTGCGCTTTGGCCCAAGCCGTGGCCGCGGCAAAGTAGGCGTCCGCCGGTACATCGCCAAACTTATCCTCGCCGCCAATGACCGTATTGGGACGCAAAAGCTGCTCCAAGCGCGAGAGTACCGTCACGCTCATGGCGCGGGTGAGCGTATCACGCGGCGAAAAGGCTCCGTTGCCGGTGCCGTCCATAAGGCCCAGCTTAGCTGCCTGGCAGACATCGTCATAGAACCAATCACTGGGCAGAACATCTGTGAAGCTGACTTTCTTTTGCAAGGCCACAGTAAACATGGTATTGGCGAATACATCGCCGACATAGAGCGTATCACCGGAAACGGCCAAGGCCCGCGGCTCAACAGGATACAGGGCATACTCCGCCTGTCCAAGCTGCAAAAGGGTGCTGACCTCTCCATTTCGGATTTCACGGATGGCGCTGTTGACCGTATCGGCCACAAGAATGGAGTCACCATAAACGGCAATGCCCTGTGGCGCGGAAAAGCGGGCATTGTCGGCCTTTCCGTTGATAAAGTCCGCCGTGCCATCCTTGGCGCCCGCCAGAGTGGTCACCTGCCCCTGCTCCAGCTGACAGATGCGATTGTTGCCACTGTCAGCGATATAGAGCACGCCGTCTTCATAATAAAGTCCTGTCGGCTCACGCAATTGCGCCGTGCGCTGCTCTCCGTCAGCGTTGCCTTCTTTGCTGCCGGCGTAGGTGGTCACGTTCCCTTTTGTGTCAATCTTACGGATGACATGATTGTCTGTATCAGCCACCAAAAGGCTCCCATCGTCCAGCGTAACCATGCCGGTGGGACGCTGGAAGGATGCCTTGATACCGATGCCGTCGGCCGAGCCCGGCGTTCCGCTGCCCGCCAGGGTGCTCACCTTGCCATCGGCCAGGTAGCGGATGACATGGTTTTCCGTATCGCTGATGGCCCAACCGTTGAGATAGGGCGTGATCGACCAGGGCATTTGAAAGCTTGCGCGCGCCGCCGCACCATCGGCATAGCCACCCAAGGGGACACCCAGTGCATCGTTGGGACCCTGTTGACCGGCCAAACGCTGAAAATCATCGTTCGTCTTTTTCCAGATGGCCTTGTTATGAATATCCGCCACCAGCAGAGAACCGTCCGAAAGCAGAAGCAGGCCGGACGGCGCCATGGTGGTCGGCATGGCGGCAGAGGCAGGTAGAAACAGCGTGCAGCTCAGCAACAGCAAAAGCAAGACACCGCAGATACGTTTAAACATAGCAGAAACCAACCTTTCCAATGGGGCATAGTCGATCATTTGGCCAAAGCAAGCCCATCCACGCGTAAAATTTCAAAACCATCGGACTTCCCTTTTAAATGGATGGCATCACCCAGGGAGGTGAAGTGGACACGCCCTTCCAGTGCATCCGCCACCGCGCGACTCACCAGGATCTGACCGGCGGGGGCATTGGATTCCAGACGCGCAGCCGTATTGACCGTGTCGCCGATGGCGGTGTAGTCCATACGCGTCGGTGAGCCAATATTACCCACAACCGCCGGGCCGTAATGAACACCCACGCCAAAACCAACGTCATGACCATACAGCGCGTGAAGTTCCTCGCCCAAGGCTTTTGCGCGCTCCTTCATATCAAGCGCCGCCAGCACTGCCTTGAACACAGCATCCTCCTGCGGCAAAGGGGCGCCCCAGATGGCCATGGTGCAGTCCCCTATGTACTTATCCAGCGTGCCGCCGTTGCGGAAAATGCACTCGCTGGTGAGCGTCAGGTAGCGGTTGATGATCTCAACCACCGTGTGCGGCGGCAGGCCTTCCGACATGGAGGTAAAGCCGCGAATGTCAACAAACAGGACAGCAATGTCGCAGAGCTTGCCACCCAAATCCAGGGTCTGCGGATCGCCACGCAGGAGTTCTGAAACGATTTCTGGCGCGACATAACGCTGAAAGGTCGCCGTCACACGGCTTTTCTCCAAATGCTCACGAATATAGTTGGTAGCGACCGAAATGATGTAAGCCACCGTCACAAAGAGCGGCACATACAAAGGCTGCAACACATACCCGAGGGCATAGGCGCCCAGGCAAATACCCAACCAGCCGAGCGTCAACACCAACCAGAGCACGGTGGAGGGCAGCACCTTGCGTTTGTGAAGCCATAGAAAGGTGCTCAGCAGGATGGCGAATAAAACGATCAGCTGTGGCCAGCGCGTCATCTCCTGCTTCATATCATGATCCAACAGGGCGGCAATGGCATTGGCCTGGTATTCCACCCCATACATCTGCGTCGCGTGATCAATGGCGGTGGGATAACTGTCCTGCAAGCCCGCTGCATAGGGACCAATCAACACAATCTTATCGGCAAAGAGCGCCGGATCTGCCGTACCTTCATAGAGATCCAGGACGGACAAATCATCATAAAAGTCACCCGGATTTCCTTGCAAGGGGACATACCAGCGGTGACGGGCATCGGTAGGCGGCATAAGCGTCGCCTCATCCCCCACATATGCCTGGTACATTTGATAAATCTTCTGGTGAAACGACGGAACCTCTTGGCCACCCGCCAAGTCAAGCTGCCAGATGGCATGGCGCAAGATGCCGTCCTTATCCAGCATGGCATTGATATGACCTTGCTCGGTCACGGCGCGCAGGGCTTCAAAAGGCTCGTCGTAGGTCAGGATGGCATAGTCGTCACGGCGGACCTTGCCATCGTCTTGCTCGATAAAGTCCACGCCAAAGGTGGCCGCAGTGGCCGTTACGACATTGCCATACCGGCCTGCTGCTTCCACCAGGGCTGCGTCCGCTGCCGGATCGGTTTCCCCGACAAACAGGGCATCCACGCCAATGACGGCAGGACGCTGCGCCGGATCAGCGTTGAGCGTATCCAACACCTGCGCCATCACATCGCGCGACCAGGGCCAGGAACCCAGTTGCTCCAACGCGCGTTGGTCAATCCCAAGCAGCACAATTTGATCCGAAACCGCGCGGTTTCGTTGATACAAAGCATCGGCCAAGGTGTTGTTGACGCCGCTGAGCAGGCCGGAAAAGGCAAGCCCCGTTAACAGAAAGGTAAGCAGACAAGCGGGCAAAAGCCGCCGCGTGAGTAGTAATTTCATGTTTTACATCACCAGTTATGTTATGGGCTAACCAAGTTAAACCAGTCGTCTGCATCTGCTGTGCTGCTGACGGACCAGCCGCTGGGTGGGCTTGTGCATACCGTGCTGCCATCTTTGGCACGCACGGTACCCCCGGTCATGGTAAAGGTTCCTGCAGAATTCGACACCGCAAACTGCCCACTGGTGGCAGCCGTCTGCACCAATCCACCTCTCATCGAAAAAATAGCACTACCATTGAGTTGAACCCCAGTCCCTGTATATGTCTCACTGCCAATGGTGCCATTATCCATCTGGAATCCCGCCCCATTGCTGAGAGACACACAAACAGACGAAGCGTCAATGGTGGTACCAGCCGACATGGTGGTCGCACTGGTTCCTACACCACTGATGCCTGTGGCCATTCCACTGATCTTACTGTTTCCACTGATGAAAAGTGTGGCTTCATTCTGAATGCCTATACTGTTCGATGCACTATTGGTTAATCTAAAGTTTGTGAGCATGAGGGTGCCGCCCTCATTGACTATGGCCATGGCTGCCCGGGCAGTCAAATGAGGGGTAGATCCACTGTCCGACCCATCTAAGGTCAAAGTACCTTGATTGGTCAAGTATTGATTGTTTTGCAGCGCCAAGGCATAGTTATTTGTCCGAATGGTCAAAGTTTTCCCCGTTGGAACAACGGGTGCATCCCCGGCAGGCAGGGACAGGTTAGCGGTCAAGGTCAAGGTAGTATTCGTGGGCACGATGTCTAAAAGTTGTGTGAGCGTCGCGGCATAGACAGTCCTGCTGGTGGTGGCATTTGTATAGGCCATCGACACAGGCGGTTTTGTACCGCTACCCGTGATGGGGCTATCGACCAAAATAAGGCCATCATTATGTGTGAGCGTACCGTCGACCTGCAGAGTGCCCGTGGCAGTGACATCTGCTCCGACAGAGAAGGTGGCGCCGGCATCCACAGTGAGCGTGCCCGCGACAGTAACCGTATTGGAACCACTGGAAACAAGAGTCGTGCCGGCAAGCAGCTGCATGGTTTTGCCGGACGCAATGGTCAGGGGATCATCCAATGTGATGGTATTGCCGCTTAACTTAACAATCGTGAATTCGTCCAATGCGCTTGTGATGCTATCTGCGGTTTGGGGACCACTCAGGGTTGTTTCGGTCACAGGTGGCGGCGGCGGGGGAGGTGGTGGCGGCGGAGGAGGTGGTGGCACTACGGTTCCATTGCCGCCGCCAGAACCACCGGAGCCACCGCCGCTGGAGCTTCCGCCACTTCCACCGCTGCCGGTACTTTCGCTGCTGGGTGGTTCCGTCGGGAACACAGGGGTCGGCGCAATGGGTTTACTCTGGCTGACTTGGGAAGCTTCCGCCTTCTGTTCCACGTCCAGCTGCTTTGTCTCGTCCTGTTTGAGGGTTTCTGCTGCCTTTTCCACAATAGTCGGGATTTCCAAACTCGTCTGCTTCGCAATCTCCGTCTGTAAATTGGGATCCTTGGCGATGTACTCGGCCACAAAGCCCGGCACTTTGTTTTCCTGCACGGGTTCGACCGTGACTGAGGTTTCCGTCGCGCCCGGTTGTGTTTTGAAGGAAGCGGTCTGTCCCGCTTCGATGTTGACAGCCTCCTCCTTGCCGGTTGTGGGGTTATAGGAACTGACGCTCACTTTGCCGGTGAGCAGGGTCAGTTTAGACTCCGCATTGGAGACAACCTCCGTGTAGCCGGATGTGCCGCGAATGCCTGTAATCATAGTGGAAGTGCGAATTTCCATGCTCTCATCGCCCTTGAGCGGCGCGGTGACATTGAAAAACAGTTTGCCGGACGACAGCAAGATCTGCAACTTCTTACCCTTTTGCTTGACCGTCGCTTTGGAGAGCGCATCCAGCTTCACCGCTTTACTGGCATCCAAGCTGATGTAGGCATAGCTTTTGGCCTTAGTCGACAGGGTATAACCGGAGAGCAACTTCATGTTATCCCTGCAAGTGAGCGCTTTCTTATTTTGATTGGTCAGGCTGACCTTCCCTTCCACGCTCACCAAGCGCAGCGTGGAGGCCTCCGCACTGTTCGCGGCAGAAACCGTCAATGCCTGCGAAAGCAGCAAGGACAAAGCCATCAATGCGACCAAAAACCGTTTCATGCCGTTTCCTCCCAAGCTTTGCTTTGAATGAATAGTGATAGAATCCAGCCGTCAATCTGCCCATCCGACGCCATACCTTGTAGGATACTGAGGGCTTTTTCCAGCTTCATCGGGGATTTATAGGGACGGTCTCTTGCGGTCAGAGCATCAAAGATGTCCAAAATAGTCAGCAGACGCGTTTCCCGCGGAATTTCATCCCCCAGCAAACGGTTTGGGTAACCCTTGCCGTTGAGAAACTCATGGTGTTGCTGTGCCCAGATGGGCACTTTGGCGTAGTCGCCGGTAAACGTCACTTCCGACAGAATGCGTGAGGTCATCACCACATGCTGCTCCATGATCCGGCGTTCCCCTTCTGTCAGCGTTCCTTTGCGCACCGACAAGGCCGCCACTTCATCCGAGGTCAGCCAATGCTGTTCTCTGCCTTGGGCATCGACAAATGTTTTTTCTCCAAAGCCCTGGATGGCGACAAGCAAGTCATCGCGCAGGTAATCAATGGTGTTGGCTTCATTGATGACAACATGCGCACGGTGCAACTCCTCTTCCAGCGCGCTGTTGTCCGTACCATTTTCCAGCGCATGGATCCTCCCCAACAGACTGATCGTCTGCAACCGGGCCAAGACCCGCTCCAGACCGGAGGACAATCGGCTTTCCTTATTCATGATATACAGCGGCGTTGTGAGCTTGCCCACGTCATGCAGCCAGACGCTCATAAGAAACTGCCTTTTTTCCGAATCTGTAAAATACCAGCCGTGGTCATCCTGATTGATCCAGCAGATAAACCGCTCGGCATAGATGGCCATGTTACGGGTATGGTTGGCGTTATAGGGTGAACGGGAGTCAATGGCCGTTGACAGGACGGAGACCAGTGAGTCCAACAACGCCTGCACCGCGGCGGCGTAATTCATGTTCGTCAGACAAATGGCCGCCTGCGAGGAGAGCGCCAGCACCACCTGTTCGCATTCATGCGGGAAGGAAATGATGCTGCCGTCATCGGCTAAGGCGTTGATGAGTTGCAAGACGCCGATGATTTTCCCTTTGTCATCCTGCATGGGAACCACCAGCATAGAGGTGGTTTTGTAGCCTGTTATGGCATCGTAACGCTGGGGACCTGAAAAATCAAAAATGTCATTCTGGTAGACATCGGACAGATTGATGAGTTTTTCTTCCAGCACGGACCGGGCACAGACGTGATCCGAGGAAATCGGCACCGGTGGCAAATCAATATCACCATAATGCCCTCCTTTGAGCGTACCGTTTGATCGCGTGATCATCAGCCGAAAGGAGAGCGTATTTCCGCTTTTGATGTACAGGGTGCCGCCATCGCAGCAGGTGATATCCATAGCCGCGGTGAGAATTCTCTCCAGCAGCGAGTCGCGGTCGCGTTCCACTGATAGAGCAATGCTGATATCGAGCAGTTCAGATGTCGTAATTTCTTTCATAATGTAATGCATGCTCCTTTATGGGCAAAGAAACTGCCCGGCAAAATGGATTCCACGATTGCTTGTGCGTCGTCAAGTTCCTGATCTGTGCGCCAGGGTGCATGGTGAATGATGCCCAGGCGGCCGGCTCCGCACCGTTTGGCCAAACCGAGCGTCTCCATCCAGGAGGAGTGACCAAACTGCCTCATGCGGGGCAATTCCTCCTCCGAATACTGACCGTCACACAGCAGCAAGGTGCAATCACGCGCAAAATCCTCCAAGCGCTCGGCGCCCGGCAGAGCCAGTTCAAAGTCCGTGGCATACACCAGACTTTTGTCTTGATAGTCCAGGCGAAACACCGTGCAGCCGCCGGGATGCGCCCCGGACAGCAGGCGGACAGATACCGGACCGATGGAAAAATCATCTTCAATATCAACGAATCTTGCTTCCGGGTGAAACACCTCCGGGCCGACAGGCCACAGCGGCGGCGACATGAGCCTGCCAAGTTGCTGCCTGACTCCCAGTCCTTCGCAGGGCGCGGCATACATGTGCAGCCTTGTATTGCCTGACAAAAAAGAAGGGCAGGACGGTATGCCGCACAAATGATCCACATGAGGATGGGAAAGCAACAAATGTACATCTTTGATATTGGAGTTCAGGTAGCGCGGCAACTGATAAAGCCCCGTGCCACCGTCGAGTACAATGCAGGCGTCGCCCGCAAAAAGCAGCACGCAGAGGGTTGCTCCGCCGTAGTGTGAAAGCAGCGGATCTTCGACAGCGATGGTGCCACGCGTGCCAAGAAAGGTAAGGGTCATCGTATCCACACAAGACCTCCCAATGTCAAATGATTAGCAGTTGGCAGGGCAACTGAAATGATGCCCAGAGATAGAAATACTTAGTGAAATTATACACGAAAAACGGTTACTTGTAAACAATATTCTACTTATTTCGGCAATAAATAATTACAAATTCCCATGAACTTATAGGCTTGCTTTGCTTCGTTATGCCAAAACAAAGGAGGGCACCCCCGGGGCAGCCCTCCTTTATACAATCTATGTATTACGTATCAAGTTTTTCTGCTCTAAAACTTCCTGCATGAGCAACATGCCCAAGGAAAAGCCGTTTGGTGTCTGGTGGCTTTGAGGCGGCGTTTTCCTTCTGGGGGTGGCGCCGTCTCAGTCATTTTTTTAGGGCGTCGTGTACCATGTCGATGCCTTTACGGATAATGTCAGAGCGATTCGTGCCTAGTTGGCTGCAACTTTCATTCAGCCTATCCAGCGTGATGCGATCCACTCTGACACGCAGCATGGTATCCTTCGGATTCTCCGGCTTCGGCCCTGGTTTCTTTCGCGCTACCAAACCATCACCTCCTAATCGTAGCAACAAGTTAATCATACTCTTGTAGCCACAAGTTGTCAAGTGTAATTCATTGAAAAGGAATAATATCAATGCGGATGCCCAAACTGAAGATATTCTTTCCTTTCCTATCGCCATAGAGAGGAATGCCAATGAGAAAACAAATGATACCGCTGCTGCTTTGTCTCCTAACTTTGGCGGGCTGTGGCGGAGGAGACAAGATCATGAACAACACCTATACCAGCATATCTGCCGATGAAGCCAAGCGTTTGATGGAGACGACACAGGCGTACATTCTTTTGGATGTGCGTACGCAATCTGAGTATGATAAAGGACACATAGAAGGCGCGCTTCTCATACCGAATACTGAAATACAAAACCGCGCGAACCAAGCCTTACCGGACAAAAATGCTATGATTTTGGTCTATTGCCGCAGCGGCAAACGCAGTGCGGCAGCGGCGCATACCCTCGCCGACCTTTCGTATACCAATGTGTTCGAGTTTGGCGGTATTTTGGACTGGCCTTATGCACTTGTCACTTAAGTCATACGCCGCGAAACAAAGAAGCGCCCCCTTGCTGATTGGCGGATCAGCAAGGGGGCGTTTTCCTTTTTTGCGATCTTCACACGCACGTTTATACAGCGGTCAAGCGCGCGACGGCTTCCTCCCGCGTGGCGACAAAAAATACATCTTTGCCGCAGTTGCTCTCATAGATGAAGTCCTTGAGCGCCTTGCTGGTATAGCCGGAAAAATCACCGATGATAGCGATTTTCACCTGATAATTGATGAACTTTTGCAGTATCTCCCCCGCCAAACGGGTGCTAAGCTGAAAAAAGTCCTCGGTGATGGCTTCTTTGTACAAAATCAAACGACGGCAATCCGTTTCATATGTCACACGCATGGCCAAATCCAGCGCAGACTGCACATCAGTGATGAGCAGCTGCTCGGCTTGGAACAAGGCGACTTGTTTTTGGTTTTCTTGGATCCATTCAATTGGCATATCCATCACGCTTTCGTATTTTATAAGATGGCCCCTGTCAGGTCTCCTCTTGCTGCAATAAGCTGCGATAAGAGCGATCCATCGCCACCGCGCCAAGCGGGGCTGTGATGAGGATGGAGAGCACGGCAATGGTCAGGACCAGTTCCCCGCAAGCCAAACCCATCGTGAGCGGCATGGCGCCGATGGCCGCCTGCACCGTTGCTTTGGGCGCGTAGGCAAACAGACAAAACAGCACTTCCCGACCACGAAGCCCACTGCCAAAGAGGCTGAACAACACGCCGAGCATGCGGCATACTAACACCAGAAGAATCAGCCCCGCAGCCAGCAGGCCGGCGCTTGCCGCATACTGAAGATTGACGCTCGCCCCCACCAGAACAAAGAGCAGCAACTCAAGCGCCACCCAAAGGCGTTCAAACTGAGCCGATAAGCGCCGGGCCAACTCCCCATGTTTGCGGCAGATTGTCACGCCAAGCAGCATGACGGCGATGAGGCCGGAAAAGCGGATAAGGCCTGTCAAATGATTCTCCAAAGCGGCCAGCAGAAACATCACGCTTAAGATCAAAATGACCTTGACGCTATCCCGCATGTGTACTTTAGACAAGAAAAAGACGAAACCCAGGCCGCACAGAATGCCCACAATGATGCCGAGCATCATGGATAGCGGCACAGCAGCTAGATCCAAGGCTGATACCCTTCCCTTCACCGCAATGCCTGTAAAGGCCGTGAACAACACAACCACCACAACCGCGTCCATAGAAGAAGCGGCCATAATCATCTGCGGTATGTGCGCTCGCTTGCCATAGCCCCTTTCCATCAACAAAAGCATACGCGGGACAATGACCGCCGGAGACGCCGCGGCTACAACGCATCCCATGATCGCCGCTTCCAGTGTAGAGAGTCCCAGAAGACGCGGCGCAAGGAACACCATGCCGGCAATTTCAAAACAAGATGGCAGAAAACATAATAACACCGTAGCCCGTCCCACTTGTCTAAGCTCCGCCGGGTTTAGCTTCAAACCGGCCCGTAATAGAATGATCAGCAGGGCTATTTTGCGCAGATCAGGTGATATGGCAAGGATGCTGCCATCCAAGAGATTGAGTACAGACGGGCCAATCAAGATACCCGCCAGCAGCATACCCAATAAGGGCGGCAAACCAATCCTGCCGCATAAGCCGCCCAGCAGCATGCCGGTTAAAAATATCAATGCCAGACTCAGTAACACAATCCCATTTCTCCTCTCCATTTGCCGCAAAAAAGCCAATGCCCCCTGCGACATCACATCACAGAAGTCATCAGCCATGCAAGCGGTTTAGGAGCAAGTCCAAGGGAGAACCTCATTCCCTGTTTTTAAGTTCAGACATCATTATACGATGGTCTGCTTGTTGCTGTCAAGTGGGCAAGAAAATATCACGTTTTTAGTTTTGCGTACAGGATCATATCAATAATTTCTCCGTTTTTCACTGCATTTTGCCGCAACACACCCTCGCGTGTAAACCCCGCCTTTTCCAAAACCCGACAGGAAGCTAGATTATGGGCAAAGGGTTCTGCAAAAATGCGCAGCAGATCGGTATGCGTAAACAGATAGTCGCATACTTCCGTCACGGCTTGCGTTGTAAGGCCTCTGCCCCAATGGCTCTGGGCAAGATAGTACCCCATTTCCGCCGTGCGGTTATGGATATTCCCCTGGCGGAAGGCACCGATGCTGCCCACCACTTGATCTTCAGAAACGATGGCATAGGAAAACTGGGAGCCCTTCTCAGCTGCCAGTGTCGTTTGAATGAATGCCTGCGCATCTTGAACGGTATAGGGGTAAGGCAAGCCGTCGCGCAGATTGTTCATAATGGCGGGATTGTTGAGCGCCGCGGCGAGGGCGGGCGCGTCCTCTAAGCGGAAGGGGCGGATGGTCGTCATAGCCTGATTCCTCCTATCTTTTCACATGATACCATGCGCACCCGCCAGATACAACGCCAACTTCAACTCATTTGGTCGCTGCTTTCCCATCACCGCGACAAAAAGGGGAACAGGATTTTTGGATCCTGTTCCCCTTATAGAGCTATTCAGCCTTATTCTGTTTCGCGCAGACGCTCCACCACCGAGCGTTTTGCGGCGCTGCGATAGACAAGCAGCGGCAGCAGCACACCAAGCAGGACAAAGAGCGGCGTAACCATCAAGACAGGCGCAATGGTAAAGCGATAGGTGAAGAACCAGAACATATTACCAAGCACGTTGGAAAGCAGCGGCCCGGCCGCACTGCACAGGACCAGCGAGACCCCCGCGGCGCATAGCGCGTAAAACACACCTTCCCAAATCAGCATGGTTTTGAGTTGACGGTTTGTCATGCCGATGGCTTGCAGCACGGCCAACTCACGGCGGCGGCTTAAGATACCGGTGAGTATTGCGTTTAAGAAGTTGAGGATACCCACCAGGCCGACAATGAAGCTCAACACGCCGCCCAGCATGAGGAACATGCCGCGGAAGGACTCAAACTCGGCCACAAAGGTCGCCTTGCTCTGGTAATCAAACTGCGTCATTTGTTTTTCCGTCAAATCGCTCATGAAGGTCTCCATCGCAGCGGTCTGATCGTCGCTGACATCACAGCCATAGTAGAGCACGGAGGAAGTGCCGGAGTCTTGCTGGAAGGTCTCGGGGTTCATGATAAACTCAGCTGTTCCGTAGTAACGATAGCTCATTTTGTTGGGAACGGTCACCAGCGCGGCAACGGTGTACTCTTTTTCTTCGTATTTAAGCGCCTTCTGCACATAAGGGTGTCCGTTTTCCAGTTGTTCATCCGTGATCTTCTCCCCTGTTTCGGGATCCAAATACGCAAACTCGCTCACATAACGCAGGCGCACGGTATCGCCCAGTTTGGCCCAATGGCTGTCCATGTAGGGGTTGTTGTAATCATCGGTCATGTACACAGCAGCAAGGGCAGTGCTGCCCGGTGTTTTCAGGGCGGAGAGGTCACCTTCCAACACGGTGAGTTTATCCAGCAGGAAATCATCCATGCCGCTGATCTGCGCCCGGTCGGCCAGTAGGCCGTCCTGCGAGCGCTCCATAGCAGCTATGCTTTTTTCCAATACCTCCGGCGGGGACCAACGGCTGTTTGAGTCGCGATAGAACTCCTCTGTGACAAACTGTTCAATGGCGCTTACCTGTGCAAACATGCGCCCGCCGGCTTCAAAGCCCGGCTGTGATTTGATCAGATCAATGAGCGATTCCGGCAGACCATTCTCTTGGATCGAAATAGAACCGGTTTGAAAATAGCTGGCATCGGCAATTTGGAAATCCGTTTTGACATCGCGCAAATATTTGTCCATGTCAAAGCCGTTGGTAAAGGTCACCGTCATGTTGAGCAGCACCACCGCCAAAGAGAGCGAGATGATGGTCACAGCCGTCTTGCCCTTGTGGCGACCTATGTTGGCCCAGGCCATCTTGGACAGAGACGCCCCGGACTGCGCACGTCGCAGTTCCTTTTTGGTTTTGGAGGCTTCTGTATAGCGCACCGCCTCAATGGGGGAAACCCTGGCCGCCATACGCCCCGGACGCAGGCAAGACAGCAGCACCGTGATCAGGGCAAACAGCGCGGATGCCAGGAAAATGAGGGGGTTAATCGAGACAACGTCCGTTACGACACCATTGAGCTGGCGCATGATCAGCGGCGTGATGCCAACGCCCACGCCATAACCGATCAGCAGGCCGATGGGAATACCGATGAGCGAGAGCAGCATGGCCTGGCGGCGGATGATCTTCTTGATCTGCCGACCGGTGGTCCCAATGGTCTTGAGCAAACCATAAAAACGGATATCGCCCGAGACGGAAATCTGAAAGACGTTGTAAATGATGAGATAACCTGTGAAGATGATGAGCAAGAGCATGGCGGCAATGGAAGCAATCGTCGTCAGATCCAACTTGTCGGATAACTGTGCGCCGGTATAGCTCCAGTTCACACCGGTGGTGATGCGGGTGCCGTCACCTTCCATATCGTTGGTGAGATAGCCCTTGTTTGCGATAATGGTGTCCAGGTCTTTTTGAATATGCAGGCTGCTACCGAGCATGACGTCCATGCCATAGCTCCCTGTCATTCGGTCCGAACCAATATTGGTGCCCAAACCAATCTGATCGAAAATGGCCTGTGCGCGGCTCTGCGGCAGCAGCACATGGCTGGCGTTGGAAATGGCATCGTATTTCCAATATCCGCAAAGGGTAAAGGTCTCGGTGACTGAAGTGCCGTTGACCATGCAGGTGATGGTGAATTCATTGCCCAGCACCGGTTCTACGCCCAGCAGTTCCAACACGCGGGTGTCTGTGGCGGCTTCGTTGGTGCCTTCTTTGGGCAGGCGGCCGTCGATGGGGTCAAGGAACATCCATTTGGCGTTGTTCGCGTCACTGTAACCAAGCTCCACATGCACCTTATTAAAGGGCGCCTCGTAAGGGATGCCGATAAAGCGGCGCATGCCGTAGGCTTTGATGAGGGGATCGTCCTTCAGATCATCATACTGTTCTTTGGTCAAATACTTAAATACACCGTGCGCATACCCGCCGGCCTGGCGGAAGTTGCTCTCTTCAAAGGATTTGTTGATGGACATGGCAACGGTAAAAAGCGATGTAAACAGGACCGCCGTGAGCGCAATGGCGATGATGGCAATGATATTTCTGCTTTTGCTGGATTTGAAATAACGGTTGCCCAGATTTTTGATCACACGGCTGTTGTTGTTGCCGAATAAGAGGTTATTCATGGTCCGCCCCCTTATCCGAAGACCTTACCGTCCTCGATGCGGACGATACGGTCAGCCAGCTGGGCGATTTCGTTGTTGTGGGTAATCATCACCAGCGTTTGATTGAATTTGTTGCTTGTCTCTTTCAAAAGGCCCAGCACATCCGCGCTGGTTTTGCTGTCGAGGTTGCCGGTGGGTTCGTCGGCCAGGACGATGGCGGGCTTTGAGATCAGGGCGCGGGCAATGGCCACACGCTGCTGCTGGCCACCGGAGAGCTTATTGGGCATACTTTGCAGCTTTTCGTCCAAACCCAGCAGGTGGACCACTTCATCCATGAAATCCTTATCCACACGGGCGCCGTCAAGCTGGATGGGCAGGACAATGTTTTCATAGACATTCAAAACCGGAACAAGGTTGTAGCTCTGAAAAATAAAACCGATGTTGCGGCGGCGAAAGAGCGTCAGCGGCTCCGGCTTAAAATTCGATAACTCTTTATCCCGCACCTTGACGCTGCCAGAGGTTGGCGTATCGAGTCCGCCCAGCATGTGCAGCAGCGTGGACTTACCGCTGCCGGAGGTGCCCACAATGGCGATAAACTCACCCTGCTCCACCGTGAGCGAGACACCGTCGAGCGCCTTTGTGATATTCGGCTCGGCTCCGTAGTATTTCTTCAGATCAGTTACTTGTAAAATGCTCATGCTAAGCACCATCCTTTTTTCTTGATGGCTTTATTGTAGACGGGAAATCTCACAGAATCCTCACCGCAAATGAAAAAGATTCGGCTTTATCGCACGCAAATGTCACAGGTCTGTGACATTTGCCGTTTTACAGCTCGTTTGGCAAAAAGACAGAAAACGTAGCGCCCTGTCCCAAGGCGGAGGTAACCTTGATATAGCCCCCTTGCAGGCTGACGATTTCCCGTGCCAGAAACAGGCCGACACCGATGCCCTCCGTTTCCTGCACCGTGTCCTCGCGGTAAAAGCGTTTGAAAATCTCCGCTTGATGGTTCTCTGCGATGCCTTTCCCGGTGTCGCGAATGCTGATCCGACTATATACCTCCATGCGCTCGACCAAAACGTGAATGGAACCGCCCGCCTCCGTATACTTTACCGCGTTATCGAGCAAGTTGAACAGCGCTTCTGCGGTCCACTTTCGATCATGCGGCAGCTTGAGATCCTCCGGGCAATCAACCGTCACATCAATTTGTTTCTGCTCGGCGGATAAGAAAATACCGCCCAAGGCAATGGCCAAGGTATCGTACAGGGCTTGCTGCTGCTTTTGCGGTACGATGATACCCGTCTCCAAACGTGAGGTTTTGATCATCGCCTGCATCAAAAAGTCCAGCTTGTCCAGTTGGGTAATGCTGGCTGCCAAGAAATCTTTTTGCTTGTCTGCCGGCATCTCCTGTTCCAGCAAGGTGGCGTTGACCATCTTTAAATTCGCAATGGGCGTTTTGACCTGATGGGAGATATCGGTGATCAGCTCCTGCAGCGCAGCCTTTTCGGCCGCGGCCTTTTTGCGGTTGGCTTGCAGCACCTCATAAAGCTGCAACAGACCATGATGAATCTTGGCCAGCAGCGTCTCGTCCTCGTCCACATTTATGGGCGGCAGGTTTCCCACCAACATACCATCTAAATTTTGACTGATGGAGTCGGCAAAGCGCGTCAACTGCCCACGCAGCAAAAACATAAATAATAGCATCCAGAGCAAGCAAAATAGAGACAGTATGCCGCCATATAACAGCAGCGTCAAACTACCTGTGCGGCGCAGCAACAAGGTGAGCAGAATCGCATCTAACAGGACAAAAACCAAGATCGACAAAGACTCTATTCGTTTGGTAGGTCCTTTCTCTATGGGCATAGCCATCACCCTCCTATCCACATGTAACCCATGCCGTACACCGTTTTGATATACGATTGTTCGGCAGACTCCAGCTTGCCGCGCAGGCGGCTGATGGCGGAGGTGAGCGCATGCTCATCCACAAAGTTTTCATCAATATCCCAGAGCTTTTCCAGCAAAACCTGCCGCGTGAGCACCATCTTGGGATTCTTGGTCAACACCTTAAGCAGCCTGAATTCCAAAGCGGTCAGGGCGATCGCTTCACCGGAAAGCGTCGCCGTCATTTCTGAAAAGTCAAGATGCAGCTTTCCATCGTCGTAGCAATCGCCACCATCCTGCTTTTTGATGCGCGCGATCAGCGCGGCTACCTTTTTGAGAAATACACTCATCGGAAACGGCTTTGTCACATAATCGTCCGCCCCCAGCTCGAAGCCGCGCAGTTGATCGCTCTCCAAATCCTGCGCGGTGAGAAAGATCACCGCCATATCCGGCTGCTGGTGCTTAAGGGCTTGGCAAAGTGCAAACCCGTTGCCGTCCGGCAGGTTGACATCCAGGACGGTTAACGCAAATTGCTGCTTTTCGCACAATCTCTGGGCAGACGCCACCGTCATGGCAGATTCCACCGCGTAGCCTGCCGCCGTCAAATTATAGCACAGCGTCTTATTGAGCAGGTTATCGTCCTCTACGACCAGTAAAGTCATATCCTCACACACCTTTCAGTTTACCTGCATACTAGCATGTAAATGTCGCAGAATGATCACAGCATACCCGCTTACATGTTTTTTCCACACATGACAAATAGTATACGATGCTTTGTTCAACGTGGCAAGAAAAAAGCAGCATTTTGAATACCCGGGCAGAAAAACAGGCAGAAAATAAGGCTCATTTTATATTTTCCCTTGACAGCGCGCCCCTTTCAGTGCTTATCATAAAGATAATTACTTGGCGCACAATCGCCTGCGCCTGCCCCGGAGGGAGTCTATGAAGAACAACCGTCTGTTTCGCCTGCTCTATCTTCTCTTGGAAAAAGGAACGCATACCGCCCCTGCCCTGGCCGAAGCGCTTGAGGTTTCGGTGCGCACGGTTTATCGCGATGTGGAAGCGCTCTCCATGGCGGGGGTTCCCATCTACACCTCACCCGGCAAAGGCGGCGGCATCTGTCTGCTCTCCAGTTATACCGTAGATAAAGCGCTTTTATCTGACGATGAGCAAAACCAAATCCTCTTTGCCATTCAAAGCCTCCAACTGGCCGACCAGCAGGTGGACGCCCTGCTCTCCAAACTGGGCGCGGCCTTTCAGAAGCCGGCAAGCAGTTGGATCGCCGTGGATTTTTCCCGTTGGGGGTTTCAAAAGACAGATCATGAACGCTTTACGCTTTTAAAAGAGGCCATCTTACAGCGTGAGGTACTGCATCTTACCTATTGCGGCGCGGCGGGCGAGACCAGTGAGCGCAATATCCACCCGCTCCGCCTGATGTTCAAAAATAAGTGTTGGTATTTACAGGCCTATTGTGAACGGGCGCAGGACCATCGCGTTTTTAAAATCAGCCGCATTGTACAGCTCACGCCGACCGAGCGGCATTTCGAGCAAGACACCGCGCCCATACCACCGCTGGAAAGCGAGACTACGTTTGCACCCGGCCCACCGCTGCTGTTCTCCTTTTCACCTGCGGCTGCTTTGCGCGTTTACGACGAGTTTGATCAAACGTGTATTCAGAAACAGGATAACGGCAGCCTGCTGGTGGAAGTTCCCTTCCCCATAGACCAATGGGTGATCTTTTATTTACTGTCTTTTGGCACGGATGTCACCATCCTGCACCCTCCGGAATTGCGAAAAGTCCTGGCCGATCAGGCAGAAAAAATTGCGGTGCATCACAAAACCTGACAAACAGTTGTCAGTTTCTATTTGTTATAGTACGACTAGATCATAAAACACAAGGAGGACAAATTGTATGAATGAGAAGTTTTGTCAAAGTTGCGGCATGCCCATGGGCCAAACGGATGAACACTATGGCACAGAGCGCGACGGCAGCAAAAGCGCCGACTATTGCAGCTACTGCTATGAGGGCGGCGCATTCACCTACCACGGCGACATGGAGGGAATGATCGAGATTTGCGTGCCGCCGGTGGTGGAGTTCAATCCCAACATGACGGAGCAGCAGGCCAGAGACATGATGCGTCAGTTCTTCCCCACACTCAAACGCTGGCAGGCCAACTAAGTTTGCCGAGATCATAGTCAACAAGAGCCGAGGTGGCGCAACATGCGAGAGGTTTTGGCAAAGAGCATTTTATCCGCAAAGAATCATATGAATGTCTATCGTGGCTGCACGCATGGCTGCATTTACTGCGACTCGCGCAGCGAATGCTACGGTATGACCTACACCTTTGAAGATGTAGAGGCAAAGGTCAACGCGCCGGAACTGCTGGAACAGGCGCTGCGCAAAAAACGCCAACCCTGCGTGATCACAACCGGCGCCATGTGCGACCCTTACCTGCCGCTGGAGAAGGAGCTTGGCCTGACCCGCGCCTGCCTGGAGGTGATCGCGCGGTATGGCTTCGGCGCGGCGGTGCTCACCAAGTCCGATCTGGTGCTGCGGGATGTGGATTTGCTCCGGCGGATACATGAGCAGACCAAATGCGTGGTACAAATGACTCTGACCACCCACGACGATGCCCTCTGCCGCATCTTGGAACCGCACGTCGCGCCCACCAGCCGCCGTGTGGAGGTGCTCCACGCGCTGCGCCGGCATGGCATCCCCACAGTGGTCTGGCTGACGCCCACACTTCCCTTTCTCACCGATACGGAAGAAAATGTGCGCGGCTTGCTGCAAAGTTGCGCCCAAGCAGGTGTGCATGGGGTCTTGACCTTCGGCATGGGCATGACGCTGCGCAGCGGCAACCGGGAGTACTTTTATGCGCAGCTGGACAAGCATTTTCCGGGTCTGAAGCAGCAGTATATTCACCAATATGGGTTATCCTACGGCATACCCAGTCCAAACGGTAAGGCGCTCGGCAAATTGGTCAAAGATTTCTGCCGTGAACATGACATGCTCTGCGGTACGCGCGCCGTTTTTTCCTATGTCACTGCATGGGAAGATCCTGGTCAGTCACAGCTCTCACTCTTTCCTTGAGCTTTCATTTTCATCACAAATCAGCACCCACGAAAGGAACTACCTATGCCTTATCAACTCAAAGAACTGACCATCAGAACGAACAACACGCCGGATGGTCTGGCCGCCATCGCGGCGCTCTGGGCGGATGTTGCCAGCGGGAAACTTCCGCTTTTATTTGACAGTGAACAGACCGTTCCAGTCGGCGTGTCACTCGTCTCCAAATACAGCAATTATGAGAGCGATCACACGGGAGACTATGACCTGAGTCTATGCGCCGTCAGAGCCGACTTCTTTCAGGACCTGGAGCAGAACGTCGCGCAAGGGCTTTTTCAAAAATACGAAGAAAGCGATCCAGACGGCGATCTGGCCGCCTGTACGCAAAAGGCCTGGGCGCAAGTTTGGGCGGCGCAGGCTGCCGGCCGCTTAGGCCGTGCCTTCACGACGGATTTTGAATGCGCTGTGCCTGCCGCACATACCAAAGACGGCAGTGCACACTGCTGTCTTTACCTGGCGGTGAAGTAAGACTTGCTGCCCAACCGATGACAAGATATCTTCCTATAGCAAGAGGTTCGCTTTTTCATAAGCGGCCTCTTTTTTTGCGCTGATTTGTGGGATATAAACATCAAAATGTTCTTTCTATCCCCTTTTAAATGTGCTATCATCAAGCCAAAGACTACCACAAGGCTAAGCCCTACACCCAGGGAGAGGAGACTTCTTTTGGACCGCTTGATACTACATTGTGATTTAAACGGGTTTTATGCCGCAGTGGAATGCCTGCGCAAGCCGGAATTGAACGCCGTTCCCATGGCGGTGGCTGGTGATCCGGAGAGCAGGCACGGTATCATTCTGGCGAAAAATGAACTGGCAAAGCAATACAAGGTGCAAACCGCCGAAACCATTTGGGCGGCGAAACGCAAGTGTCCGCAGCTGGTATTGGTGCCGCCCAACCATGCGGAGTATTGGCGTTATTCCCGTCTGGTCAATCAAATTTACGGTGAATTTAGTGATCTCATGGAACCCTTTGGTATTGATGAATCCTGGTTGGACGTCAGCGGCGTGACGCATCTATTCGGAACGGGTGTAGAGATGGCAGATACCATTCGAAACACTGTAAAAAAGAGGCTTGGACTGACCGTTTCCGTCGGTGTTTCGTTCAACAAAGTGTTCGCAAAGCTGGGCAGCGACTATCGGAAGCCGGATGCCACCACGCTGATATCGCGGGATAATTATCGACAAATCGTCTGGCCGCTGCCTGTAACGGATCTATTGTTTGTCGGGCGAGCCGCTGCGCAAACACTGCAAACGATGCAAATTGAGACCATCGGGGCGCTGGCGCATGCAGATAGGGACCTGATCTTTCGTCGGCTTGGTAAAACGGGCCTCTTGATTCACGATTATGCCAACGGCATTGATGACAGCCCCGTCAAGTCCGCCCAAACCAGACGTGAGATCAAGTCAGTCGGCAATGGGATGACCTTCGCCCAGGACCTGTCCGACTGGTCGGATATCCGTGGCGCCGTCATGTCTCTTTCCGATGAAGTATCCGCCCGTTTGCGGCGAGATAAGCTTTTATGCCATGCCGTTTCCATCACCATCAAAACGCCGGATTTCAAAGTGATATCCCGGCAAAAGACGCTCTTTTCGCCCACGCATCTGATGCAGGAGCTTGCCGGCACCTGCATGGAACTGCTGCACGCGGCATATCCGCACAGACCTTCCATCCGCAGCTTGACGGTGACTGCCATGCAGCTTTTAGACGAGGAGAACAGCGGAGAGCAGCTTTCCCTTTTTGACCATGAGCAGAATCTCTCCCAGCAGCGTCAGGAACACCTGGCCAGCGCCATTGATACGATCCGCGCCAAATACGGAAAGTCATCCATTGTATTGGGCAGCAGTATGAAAGACAAATTGACATAACGCGATCGCCCTTGGCTCCCGTATTTTTCCCCTTCTTTTGATACGTTTTCCTAAATTTATGCGCTTTCCCCCTTTTTTTTACGCCTAATTCATGGTATGATAATAAAATGAATTGTAATGCAATGGAGGCATGGAAATATGAGATTAATCACTCGTTCCGACTTTGACGGCTTGGCTTGTGCCGCCCTGTTAAAAGAAGCCGGGATCATCGACCACTGGACATTCGCGCACCCCAAAGACCTGCAAGACGGTTTGGTTGAGATCCATGCCGACGATTGTCTGGCTAATGTTCCCTACGTACCCGGTTGCGGCCTGTGGTTCGACCATCATTCCAGTGAAAACGAGCGCAATGAGCTTGCCGGGAAATACAAAGGCGAAAGTCGCATTGCCCCCTCCTGTGCCCGCATTATCTATGAATATTACGGTGGTGCGGCGCGTTTTCCCGCATTCGGAGAGATGATGGTAGCCGTCGACAAGGTCGATTCTGCCAATCTCACCATAGATGAAATTCAAAACCCGCCCCCCTGGATTCTGCTCGGCTTCCTCATGGATCCCCGCACCGGCCTCGGGCGTTGGCGTAACTTCACCATCTCCAACTATGCCCTGATGGAAAAGCTCATTGAGTGCTGCCGTACCATGACCATTGCCGAAATCATGGCGCTGCCTGATGTGCAAGAGCGCGTGGTGGTCTACCGTGAGCAGGATGAGAAATTCCGCGAGATGCTCAAGAAGCACACACGGACGGAAGGCGCGGTCATCATCTCCGATCTGCGCGGCGTGGATCCGATCTATTCCGGCAACCGCTTTTTAATTTATAGCCTGTATCCGGAGCAGAATATTTCGATCTGGATTGTCAACGGCAAGGGTGGCCTGGGCTGTAGCTGCGCGGTGGGTTACTCTGTTGTCAACCGCAGCGCCCAGACCAATGTGGGCAGCCTGATGCTCAAATACGGCGGCGGCGGACATAAGGCCGTCGGCACCTGTCAGTTCACAGAAGAGACAATGGCAGAACAGCTGCCAAAACTGCTCGCCGAGCTGGTGGGAAACTGATTGGACCGACATCTTTGCTCTTTCTCTTGTCTGCTATTGCAGCGGCGCAACTTTGTTGCGCCGCTGCTTTTCTTTCTCCAATACGAAGCCAAACTTGACAAAATGTCATGCCGCTGGTATAGTGAAGCTACCAATAGGCGATGGGAGTTGGGAGCATGCGTTTATTTTCTTGCTGATTAAACAGTCACACGAAGCAGCGTGAGCGGGTATGGATGTACCTGGTCACTGGTTTTGTGTTGTCGTTTGCAAGAAAATGCCGCTGTTTGCCCCCATCTCATGGTACTGGTTCTCCCTTTTGATGAAAAGGGAGCTTCTTTGTGTGGGATAGGTTGCAGAGTGCGTGCGCTCTTGCAACCTATTTTTTATTGCGTAGCAATAAAAAATGCCATGTCGGCATCTCGTCGACGGCTAGGATCCAAGGCATGGCCGCAGAGCGGCCATATGCCGTAAAAAATAGCTGGAACAGTTATTTTTTATTTTGCAAGGAGGCTTGATTATTTCATGTCAAACATTCAATTATCCCATCTGCATTTTACCTACGAAGGCAGCTACGATCCTGTGTTCCAAGACCTCTCCCTTCAGTTCGATACCGATTGGAAGCTTGGCCTCATCGGACGCAACGGACGCGGAAAGACCACCTTACTCAAGCTGCTGCTTGGTCAATACGCTTACGAAGGTCAAATCAACGCAGCCACTGCCTTTTCTTATTTCCCCTTCCCTGTCTCCGATGGTTGCGTGCACTGTCGTCAACTGGCGCAGATGCTCTGCCCCGGTTTAGAAGATTGGGAATTGGCGCGCGAACTGTCAAAATTAGAATTATCCGACACGATACTCGAACGCGCCTACTGCACCCTCTCTCCGGGTGAACAGACAAAGCTATTGCTGGCGCTTCTTTTCTTACAGGAGACAGAGTTTCTGCTGATTGATGAACCAACCAATCACTTGGATCTGCATGGACGTGAGCTCGTCGCCCGTTATTTACGCAGCAAGCAGGGCTTTCTGCTGGTCTCACACGATCGCAGCTTTTTGGACGGCTGCGTCGACCATATCCTCGCCCTCAATCGGGAAGGCTGCGAAGTGCAGCGCGGCAACTTCTCCTCCTGGTACCAAAACAAAACTGACCGGGACGCCCGGGAACTGGCGCAGAACGCCAAACTCAACCAGGAGATCGTGCGTCTGCAAGAGGCCGCCAAGCGCAGCGCCAGGTGGTCTGATCAATTAGAGAAAACGAAATACGACACCAAAAATTCCGGTCTGCGGCCTGACCGCGGCTATATCGGCCACAAGTCTGCCAAGATGATGCAGCGTTCTGTGTCCATCGAAAACAGACGACAAAACGCCATTGAGGAGAAAGCCGGCCTGCTCAAGAACATCGAACAAACGCCGCCACTCAAATTGGCCCAACTTTCCTACCATGCCAAACGCCTCTTGACGCTCTCAGATCTGGCTGTGTGTTATGGTGGCTTGCCCGTTTCTGAACCTGTTTCATTTACGCTGGAACAGGGCGACCGTCTGGCCTTGTGCGGCACGAACGGCAGCGGGAAGTCCAGCGTTTTAAAGCTGATCGCCGGTGAGCAGCTCCATCACTCCGGCCATTTCAACCGCGGCAGTCAGCTCAAGGTTTCCTACGTGCAGCAGGAGACAGCCCATCTGCGCGGGACGCTCTCGGACTACGCCGCCAGTGAGGGGATCGACGAAACGCTCTTCAAAACCATACTGCGCAAACTGGATTTTGCGCGGGTCCAGTTTGAAAAGGATATGGCGCATTTCAGTGAAGGGCAAAAGAAAAAAGTCCTCTTGGCCAGAAGCCTCAGTGAACGCTCCCATTTGCTGCTCTGGGATGAACCACTCAATTTCATTGATCTGTACTCACGTATACAGATCGAAGAATTGTTGTTGCATGCTGCGCCCACCATTGTGTTTGTAGAGCATGATAAACGCTTTGCCGAACAGGTGGCAAACAAAAGCGTGACGCTTACGCCAAGGGATCGAACATAAGATGAGAAAAGGCCCGGGGTGCATCACATCATTTGTGATGCACCCCGGGCCGTAAAACGCAATCTGCGTTCTAATTAATACATATCGTAACGATCTCTCACGCCGCCAAGCGCCGCCGGTGCAGACATATCCACGCTGGTCGGCATACTGCTGCTCACGCTGCTGTGAATGGTGAACTTGGACAGCTGCTGCTTGAGGATACTGGCCTGAGAGGACAGCTCCTCGGAGGACGCCGCGCTTTCTTCGCTTGTGGCGGAGTTCATCTGAACAACAGAGGAGATCTGCTCCAAACCATTGCTGATCTGGTTCAGCGCCACGGATTGCTCATTGGTGGCCACTGTGATCTTCTGAATGACAGCTGTGGTCTCCTTGGCGCCTTCGACCACGCTCAACAGTTCTTCAGCCGTGCTCTGCGCCAGCAACACACCTTCATTGACAGAGCTGATGGAGCTTTCAATCAATGTGGTGGTATTCTTGGCTGCTTCAGCGGACTTCGCGGCCAAGTTTCTCACTTCATCGGCCACAACAGCAAAGCCCTTACCGGCCGCGCCCGCGCGTGCCGCTTCAACAGCGGCGTTCAGCGCCAAAATATTGGTCTGGAACGCAATATCTTCAATGGTTTTAATGATCTTGCCAATTTCTTTGGATTTGCCGTCAATTTCGGACATGGCGGCCATCAAGGCCTGCATCTTGCGGTTACCGGCATCAATGGATTCCGTTGCCTGCAACGCCATCTGGCTGGCAGTATTGGAATTCTCAGCATTGTTATCCACTTGTTGCGAGAGCTCGGAGACCGTCGAGGCGAGCTCCTGCACGGAACTGGCCTGCTCGGTTGCGCCCTGCGCCAAAGCCTGAGATGCACTGGAAACCTGGCTGGACCCACTGGACACTTCATCTGCAGCCAAGCTGATCTGCGCCAGCACCGTCGACACCTGCATGATCATCTTGGCAATGGACTGCTCAATGCGCGCAAAATCACCAATAAAGGGCTGCGAGGGTTCCACATCAAAGTTGCCGTCGGCCATCAGGCCCATGGCCCGATCAATGTCGGCAATATAAACTGACATCGTATCCATTGACTGACGCATGCTTTGCGCCAGCACGCCCAATTCATCTGCACTTTCATAGGTGATTTTGGTGCCCAAAATACCATTTGCCATTTGGTTGGCGGCGTTCTCGATCTCCTGCACGGGACGCACGATTCCCTTGGTGAGCTTGATCGTACAAATCACCGTGACCAAAATGGAGGCGAGTAGCAGGCCGATGACAAGATAAATGGAGTAGACTGCCGTTGTATCAGCACGCTTTTGATCCTGTTGCACTTGCTTTTCAACATCCGCATGCAAAATTTCTAAATTTTCCTGAATATGTTGCAGCGTGGGTAAGTACGTGATTTCAAAAAGCTCTCTTGCTGCCTTCAAACCCTCCGGGGTCAAATAAGACAACTGCTTCATGATCTCTTCTCTGGTAGCGCCGCCTTCCTGCAGCAGCGTCGTCACTTCGGCAACTGCACTCTTGCTCGATGGAACACTTTTGACCAAGCTATCAAGAGATTCCAGGATCGCTGCACGGTCCGATTCAATCTCGGCTTTTTTCTCTTCGACTTGGGCTGGCGTATCGGCATACATAGCCTCAAACAAATTCCGTTCCAAGGACAGCACGTTGCGGCGCGATGACCAAATATCATTGATCGCCTGCACAGACACTTCGGAAAAGGATTTGTTGATTTTGTTCAAGGCCTGCATGCTCATGATGGATAAGATACCCAAAATCAAAATCATGACCATGATAATACCAAACCCCAGCAAAAGCTTCATTCTGATTTTCAAGTTCTTCATGTGATCCCCTCTTAACAATAATGATGTACTCTTTCCCAGTGGTGTTACATTCTAAAAAATACCCTTTCGTTAGCATAGCATATTGTAGCGAATTTTGTCAAGTTTCCCATCAGATTTTACGTTGCATTTCCATAAATTCCTACGATTAGCAGGTGATATTGATACGCAACCAAAAAACAAGGCAAATGGGCATGTCAGCATGATATAGAAAAAACCGTGAAGCCAAGCATAACGCTGGGCGACACGGTTTTTCACTTTGGAGGCGCCACCCAGATTTGAACTGGGGGTAAAGGTTTTGCAGACCTCTGCCTTACCACTTGGCTATGGCGCCGAATACGATACCCCATGAGGATTTCCCTCACAGGGTATCTCTGGAGCGAGTGACGAGGCTCGAACTCGCTACCTCCACCTTGGCAAGGTGGCGCTCTACCAGATGAGCTACACTCGCAGGAAGCTCTGTGGAAGGTGTTCTTCCACAGAGTGGTGCCTCCGGTCGGAATCGAACCAACGACACGCGGATTTTCAGTCCGCTGCTCTACCGACTGAGCTACAGAGGCAAAAAGGACACGGGGTTCGTGTCCGATGGCGACTCGGAAGGGACTTGAACCCTCGACCTCCGGCGTGACAGGCCGGCGTTCTAACCAACTGAACTACCGAGCCACTTGGTGGGAACAACAGGGCTCGAACCTGTGACCCCATGCTTGTAAGGCATGTGCTCTACCAGCTGAGCTATGCTCCCGTGCGGTTTTTCAAGCGACGAAATTTATTATACTAGAGCGGCCCTGTGATGTCAATAAGGATTTCAAAAAAACTTCAAAGTTTTTCCGGTATCCGCAGTCAATTGGCCTGATATTTATTCCGCCTCCGCAAGCAACCGACGAAGATCTTCTCTATCAAATGTATGCACCTTGTCGCAGAATTGACACAATAATTCCGCCCTTCCGTCTTCTTCGATGAGCATCGTCAGCTCCTGCTTGCCTAAACTGACAAGCGCCGCCTGCATCCGATCACGGCTACAGTAGCAGCGGTATTCCACAGGTTCCCGCGCCAGTTCTTCCAGTTCAAAATCAGGCAACACACGGCGCAGCAAGGCCTCCGGCGTCAGGCCGCTCTGCAGGGCAGGGGTCACCGCGCCAAGGGCGGCAATGCCCGCTTCCACTTTTTCTATGACATCCGGCGTGGCGCCGGGCAGCAGTTGAATCAAATAGCCACCTGCCGTCAAAACCGACCCATCCCGATCCACCAGTACGCCCAGCGCACAGGCCGTTGGAATCTGCTCGCTCTCGGCAAAGTAGGCCGTCACATCCTCTGCAATTTCGCCCGACACCAGCGGGACCGTTCCCACATACGGCTCCTTCAGGCAGAGGTCTTTGATCACCGTTAAAACGCCTGCCTGACCCACGGCCTTGCCGACGTCCAGTTTTCCCGGTTCTTTGGGCGGCAGCTCCACCTGCCCATTCTGCACATAACCGCGCACATTGCCGCTGCTGTCCGAAACGACCAGTATGCTGCCCAAGGGACCACCGCCGTTGATGCGAATGGTCACAGAAGCATCCGCTTCCTTCAGCGTGTCGCCGATCATCGAAGCAGCCATTAAGCTGCGGCCCAGCGCCGCCGTCGCCACCGGCCAAGTCTGATGAATCTGCTGGGCGCGGCCAACGGTCTCAGTTGCAGAAATGGCCATGGCTTTGACCGGCGCATCCTTGGCCATCATTCTGATGATAGTATCCATATCTTACTGTCCTTTCTTACGGGCACTGAAAAAGATGCGCTCGGCCGCCTTGTTTGGCGCGCGCATCGAAAGTTCACCGTGTTGACGAATGTCACAAAAACCAGCCTCCTGCAAGAAGGCCGTCAGCTCCTCCGCCGTGTAGGCATATTCCTCGTGTATCTCCTGCTCCCGGGTCCAGGCCTGTCCCTCACGCAGAAACAGATCCATCACATAAGTGCAGATGCGGCGGCGCGGTGCAAAATCGGTCCGCCAGACGCAGTAGGCATCCTCGGTCTCATCCAAGAATATGCCACCATCCATCCGTTTTAAACGCTCCGGCGTCAAAACATCAAATAAAAAGAGGCCGCCCGGCTCCAGAAAGAGCTCCACCCGGGCAAACGCACGCCGCAGCTGCACCGGCTTTGTGACATGATTCACCGAGTCCAGCAGGCAAACGCAGGCATCGACCGTTCCATACAGGTCAAGCTTGTCCATCGACTGACACAGAAACAGCGGCGCAGGCGCATCCGATGCGCTTACCTTTTCCTTGGCCTGGGCCAACATGTCCGGCGACACATCCACGCCAATGACCTCATAGCCGCGCGCAGCCAAAAGTGCGCTCAGCGTTCCCGTGCCGCAGGCCAGATCCAGCACCGTATGAACCGGTTGATTCAGGCGCGCAAACTGTCGTTCAATATAGTCAGCCCAACGCGTATACGGCACATCTCCTGTAAACGCGTCGTAGCAGGTGGCCAAAAAACCGTAACCCTTCATACTGCTTTTCATACCTTCTTCTCACGCGTCGTCCACAGATCCTTCACGCGTGGCAAAACGGCTTGGTACCCCTCCGCGCCGTAACGCAGACAACGGTTCACCCGGCTGATGGTGGCGCTGCTGGCCCCGGTCCGATCCAAAATATCATTGTAGATCATACCATCTTGCAAATACATCGCCACTTCAATCCGCTGCTCCATCGCACAAAGCTCTGCCACGGTGCAGAGATCTTGAAAAAAGCGGCGGCATTCCTCCACGTCCTTCAGGCTGAGTATGCTTTCGTAGAGCAGGTCGCTGCTTTGATTGGGAGATTTTTTCACACAGATACCCTCCTTTGGCCCGTCACATGTCTTAATATTTTATCACAGTAAAGCGTGAATGTAAAGCAGCACTTTGGAGAATATACGGACAAGCAACGAAAAACTTCCTGCTTTTGTCCTGCTAAGTCAGCTGACCGCGGGGCATACTAAGCACTTCTAAGAAAGCAAGGAGGGATCCACTGTGGTCAAAGCCATTGTAGGCGCCAACTGGGGCGATGAGGGCAAGGGGAAAATCACCGATTTGCTGGCAGAAGGCTCCGATTATGTTGTCCGCTTTCAAGGCGGCGCAAACGCCGGACACACCATCCTCTGCTCGTATGGCAAATTCGCCCTGCACCTGCTGCCTTCCGGCGTCTTTTACCCCCATGTCACCAATATCATCGGCAACGGCGTGGCGCTCGACATCTCTGCCCTCTTGCAGGAATTACACATGTTGCGCACAGCCGGGGTGCCGGAACCGCGCCTGTTGATCTCCGAACGCGCGCAGCTGCTTATGCCCTATCATATCCTGCAAGACCAGTATGAGGAAGAACGTCTGGGGGGACGTGCCTTTGGATCAACCAAATCGGGTATTGCCCCCTTTTATGCGGACAAGTATGCCAAATGCGGCATTCAAGTGGCAGATCTGTTTGATCAGTCGCGTCTGGCTGGTCGATTGGCTGAAATTTGTGAACTGAAGAATGTGCTGATGCAGCATCTGTATCATAAGCCCTTACTGCAAGCGGAAGCGATCTTTGACCGTCTCATGGCAAGCCGTGAACAGATTCTGCCCTATGTCGGTGATGCCATAACCCCAATCAGACAGGCCATAGACGCAGGCAAGCATATTTTATTGGAGGGACAGCTGGGTGCAATCAAAGATCCCGACTTTGGCATTTACCCCTGCACCACCTCCTCACACACCCTGGCCGGTTTTGCCACGGTGGGCGCCGGCATCCCGCCCTATGCCCTTGCGGAGGTCGTCGCGGTCACAAAAGCCTATTCCAGCGCGGTAGGCGCCGGGGCGTTTGTCAGCGAGCTGTTTGGCGAGCAGGCCGATACCTTGCGTCGTTTGGGCGGTGACGTGGGTGAGTATGGCGCCACCACGGGGCGGCCGCGTCGTGTCGGCTGGTTCGACGCCGTGGCCACGCGATATGGCTGCCTGGTGCAGGGCGCAACGCAGGTGGTCTTGACCGCCATTGACGTCTTAGGGTATTTGGATGAAATCCAAATCTGCACCGGCTATGAGATCGACGGCCAAATCAGCGACACCTTCCCCGTCCCGTCGCAACTGCCTTTGGCAAAAGCGGTCTATGAAACCTTGCCCGGCTGGCGCTGTGATTTACGCGGCGTGACCGATTATCAAACATTTCCGAAACAGGCAAAGCAGTATGTGGATTTTATCGAGCGCAAACTGGGCGTACCCATTACCCTGGTTTCCACCGGTCCGAAACGGCACGAGGTCGCCCGACGCCTTTAGGACAAAAGCCTCCCTTGACCACTGTCAGGGAGGCTTTTTCACTGTTTCATTCACCCAGGCGATAACAGGTCAAATTGTGATCTCTGTCACAGACCGCCAAAAACACGTCCTTAGCAGAGCGGAAGCCCTGTCGGTCCAATTGCTTGGTCAGCCAAGTGGTATCCAGACCCATACGCTTGAGATTCTCGTCCAAAATGCGGCCATCCATGATGACTTCTGCGAACAGAAAATCCTGTACCGGAGCCAGGTTCAAATCCTGCGGCGTCAAGGGGCGCGCTGTACTGACGGGCAGTATACTCAGCTTGCCGCTGTATTCAAAGACGGCGGTTTGTATATCTGCCAGGTTAAAATACCCTTGCTGTCGGCACATGACCATGAATTCGCTCAGGTCCATTTTGGCTTTTTTCATGTTTTCCCGGTACAGCTTACCATTGTCCATGATGATACTGGGCGCACCATTGAGATACTTGCGCGAGCGTTGACTGCGCACCATGATAAAGCCAAGCAGCACACTGATGACACCATAGATCAGCATGGCCAAAAGCGGCTTCCACGGCGTTTCCAACTCGGTCGCCATCTCTGCTGCAATTGAGCCGATGGTAATACCGGTGATGTAGTCGAAAAAATCCAGCTGCGCAATCTGTTTGTGGCCGACAATTTTAGCGATGATAAAAAGAATGACGAAGGACAGCGTCGCCGTCAAAAACAATTTGAGTACATCCATCGTGGCACCTCACTTTTACATACTGCACTTAGTCTGCCACCTGAATCGAAAATCATTCTATATTCATCGAAGAAAAAAGCTTGCACAAACAGACAAGTGTCCGCTGTGCAAGCTTTTTGATGGATCAAAGGTTTAGGCTTCCGGCTTATCGTGCAGAACGCAGCGCCTGCCCTCGCGCTCCCAGAGCACGAAACACTTGGAGCAGCTGATGCACTTGGCATCCTCGCCCGCTTCCAAATGACGGATCAAGTCGGGCTGCGCGATGAAGGGACGCGCCATGGAGATAAAGTCCATGCCCGCTGCCAGCACTTCATCCAAGTCGGCCTGGCTGCGCACGCCGCCCACTAAGATCAAAGGTGTCTGAACCGCCGCGCGCACCGCCTTGGCCCGCTCCATATAATAATTGTGGTTCTTGGCCTTACCCTGGGCAATCCAGTCAAAACCGGACAGTTCAATGGCGTCCACGCCAAGAGCCTCAAACTGTTGGCAGAAGTAGACGATATCATTGGCAAAGGCCACGTCTGCTTCGCCGGCACAGTTGGTGTTGACCTTCACCAGGATGGGATACTCGTCGCCCAAAGCGGCGCGTAGCGCAAGCAAGATCTTTTTCACGAAACGGAAGCGGTTTTCGGCGCTCCCGCCAAATTCGTCGCTTCTCTGGTTAAAGTTGGGGTCCAGGAACTGGTTGAGCAAGTAACCATGCGCACAGTGCAGCTGCACGGCGTCAAAACCGATCTGCTTTCCCTTGACGGCGGCCTTGACATAATCCTCACACAGACGATCCATATCCTGCGTGGTGATCTCCCGCGTCATCAGACCATTGGGTGCCTTCATGTTGCCCGAGGGGGCGAGCGGCGTGGGATCGGGCAGATCGGGGGTGAAGAAGACGTTCTGGCCGGCGTGGTTGATTTGCAGCGCAATCTTTGCGCCCTTTGCGTGTACCGCATCCACCACCTTCTTCTGGCTGGCATAGTGTTCTTCCTGACAAAAACCGACCTGAATGGGCGTGGCTCTGCCTTCGGGAGATACATATGTATACGCAGTGATCAGGAACGGAACGCCACTGGCGGCGATCTCACTGTGCAGGTCGATCTGCGCCTGCGTGGCGGTCCCGTCGGGCGGGCCAAAGGGATCCTGTGTGGCGGAGCGGATTAAGCGGTTGGGTAAGTTGAGCGTACCGATCTTTCCGGCTGTAAAGAGTTGAGAGGACATGAGGCTTGTCTCCTTTATCGTCTAAATTTCCAAACCATGCTTCCTGCATGGCACTATCTTTTTCATTGTAACAAAACTGCACTAAAAAGCAAGGAAAACTTTTTATCGCGCCCTTCCCGTCTGAACTTGTCAAAACGCAACATTTCATGCAGCTTTTTCTCACACTTCTTAGTCAACTTTCTGGTATTCACTTATTGTTCATAAATTGATTGACAGTTTGCCCAAAAATACGATAAGATTATATCCGACTTTTCGGTTTCATGTCAAATCACAAACAACAAGAAAGGGGCTTATTCTCATGCCTGTCAACCCTGAAGCCATCGGCGTATTTGGCCTGTTTGCCACCGTCATCTGTTTTGGTCTGGAGCAAATCGGCGTCGGTATCACCAAAAACACCGACCATGAAAAAATGCACCGCAGCCTTGCCTATGTCGCGCTCTTTTTCGGCTGTTTCTGTCAGCTCTTTACCGGACTTTGGATGTTCCTGTTCTCTGTCGGTGGGACACATAGCAAATTCCTCGGCGCCATCTTCACGTTCTTCGGCATGTTCTGGCTGATCGTCTCCTTCTTCTTCTTAAAGGGTGGCGATAAAAAGGTCATGGCGCACTTCTTCTTTACCGGCCTGATTTTTGTCATTCTCTTTACCATCCGCGCGTTCCAGGATGGCCTGGTTTGGCCTCTTGGCATTGACCTGATTGTCATTGATGTTCTCCTGGTCACGCTGATCTTGGGCTGGTATACGGAAAAACCGGTCTTCACCAAGTTTGCCGGTATCTGCAACCTGGCGATCGCCTTCATCTCCTTCTTCCTGATGTATCCGCACATCCTCGCCGCCGGGCATTAATTGTCTGGTAATGTTAACTCTCTGAAACCGTGAAAAGTACCCTGCTGCTTGAATTATTTTTACATGTAAAAGGCGGTCGCTCCTAGGAGCGACCGCCTTTTTGTCTTTCGGTGTTTCTATCAACTTACCCTAATTTTGCTGTCCAGTAGGCTTTACCCAACTTGTCGCCCGTGATCGGATCCACATTAGAATGGAATTCCATAGTAAGTTTGCCACCCGGGTTGCCTGGTTCATCCACAATATCATGCAAGAAACTAATTTTCGTGCCATCTTTAATGTTTACAAAATCAATCGTGATACCAGAAATACAATCCGATGGAGAACCTGTTAGCGTAACGTTACCGTCTGTATTTTTGCTGATCATGACATTATCCCTGCTTTGCAATGCCGCGTTTGTCAGCTTCACGGTTTTACTGCCTGAAGTATCCTTAAAGATATAATAGAGGCCTTCTGTAAAGCCTACAGAAACTGAACCCCTATAATACTCATTATCACCTGTTTCAATGCTTCCGCCAATCTCATCCTTAATCTGTGGCGCTTTGCTATCGAGCGGGGACATTCTTCTAATCAATGCCACTTCTGAGGGATCGCCTGCTGGCTCAGAGCCGACATATTTTTGTGCAAAGGCAAAAATATCATATTCTACGCCATACTCCAATCCCGGGAAGCTAAGCGTAAATTGTTTGCCCGCGTACACATCAATCACCCCAGTGGCCACCGGATCTCCCGTGCTTTTCGCATTGAGAATATCGTCTGGCGTTGGTGTTTGTTTACCGGTTGTATAGACCACATAATGCATCCTGGCATCGGAATCCCAGGCGCCGGTAACGGACACAGCTCCCTTACTTCCCTGATATGCCAGCTTCTGAAGTATGAGCGGACTGGTGATCCTGGTGGTGGTGAATGTTCCCTTGTAGACATCCGAATTGCCGCCCGCACCCTTCAAATAGTAGTAGACAACATATTTCTTTTCAGGTATCAAGCCCGTCATAGTGTGTTGTGTCGGCACAATTAGATCTTCCACCTTAAAAGAGCCGGCGGAATAGCCAAGGCTTGTATTGGATGTCGCATTATCAATATCAAACTGCGTAGGTTGCGTGATATCCTTAGTATCGGGCGCCGCATAGTAGCGCACGGTACAAGCCTTGCTTGGCTTAATCGCCATCACAGCCTGGCGGTCACCTGCTGTATATTTCACACTTTTGACGTCGACAGTGGGCGCCACTTCGTCTGACATGGTGATGTTGAGCTTAAACGGATTGGGGTTGGTCACAACAGAGACATCCCCTCTGTCCACAGCGTCCTTCAAGCGTGTCTCGAATGTGGCTGCTTCACCTTTTAAGCTGGGAACATTGTTGCCAATCAAACCGTTCATGGTCAGGTTAATTTCTTTTGATATAGGCGTTGGTCCAACTTCCGGAATGGGTGTATTTTCGATCTTGGTCAGTCTGATCGCGAAGTAAGTTTCCTTCAAGTTTTTATACGCCGTTTTATTACCGATCACGCTTGTGATGGGAACCACCTGATCTGCGAGAAGCGCATGGGTCGTATTATTCACAAGCTCCAGCTTATCCATCGTTTCTCCGCTGTACAGTTTAAATTCGACGGAGACATCCGTGCGCAGCATAATATCAAAATAAATATTGTTGCCGGTGTTCTGCGCTTCCGGGCTGATGAAGAACGCGGCATGGAACTTTGTGCTATCAAAGTTTGATTCTTTTGAGAAACTCGTCAAGGGCGGCACTGTTTTAAATATCAAACTGGTGCCGGTCTTCATCTCATTCTTTGAGGTGTCCCTGATATAATAGTTCTTTTCAAAGCTCAGATCAAAGCGATATTTATTGTTATTGGACAAGGAGATTGCCTCCGGCGGGAAGGTGATCACCGTCTTGGCGTTGACATCTTCCACGGTCACCTTCGTCCAGTCAATGGGAGATTCTTTCTCCTTGGCCGGTGTGGTATCCATCAGGCGGATATACTTGGTCAGTGCGTTTTTGTTGTCGGCGAACAGCTTGGAAAGGCGGATATGATCCCCGTTGGCGTCGGTTTGCGCGCCGCAGACGATTTCTGAGAAGGTCATCACGACCGGGCTATCCACGCTAAACGCCTCACCGATGATCTGCGCGCTGCTCAGGGCGACCGTCGGCGCTTTCACGTCCTTGGTTTTGGCTTCCATCATATAGAGGTTGGACTGGTTACCATTCTTGTCTTCCAACAAGAAATAGAAGTCATAGGGCATTTCCGATTCGAGTGCGGAAGCCGTGATCTTATAACCAGTGTTGGCCTTGGCTGCGGTCGCCTTACCGGACTTATTCACATTGATGGCGTTTTTGACAATGTCCTTCGACTTTTGATTCATCAAGTCAGGGCTGCCGGCATATTCAGGCAATATCTTTTTGCCGCTGGTGACAGAAACCCAATACACCGTACAGGGTTCATCCACCATATAGTCAATGGGAATGGTTTTTTCGGTGATCGCACCGATTTTGGGATAATCCTCTTTAAAGGCAGGAGGCGTAGTATCCTTGGTGGTAAAGGGCAGCTTATATGGTGTTTTTGACATATTGTCGGCGCTATCGCGCAAGACAACATAAAACATATAGTCAGTGTATTCTTGCAGGCCGGACAGATCAATGTCGGTGGCGGTGTTCAGCGTTCCGCCACGCGTCACACCCTTGAGTTTTGAGCCGGGTACATTTTGCGCATAGAGCTGATCGACAGTCGGCGCAATGGCCTTATTCTCCATGACCGCCCAGTAGAACGAAGTGCTCTTATTCGGCATCACGGTGATGATGCCGCCGTCCTGCCGCGCAGTGGTCAGCTTGGGGTAGCCGGCCAACAGTGTGGGGATAACATTGTCCACCGTAGTGACCGTATTTTTCACCACTTCAGACTGCTTACCGCGCAGATCCACAAACAGAGAGTACACCACATATTCCGTGCCCGCTTTTTGGCCGGAGACCGCCACGGTGGCTTCCTTTTCCGGCAGGGCATTCAAGGTGCCGGACTTCAGGGCATCCTTGGGCGGCGTATTTTTGGCGAGCAGCGCGTCGGCGCTGGGCTTGGGTGCGCCGGGCAGATAAACACCGTAGTAAATCTTGCCTGGTTTATTGGTCATATAGTACTCGGTAAAGCCTGTGGGCAAAATTTTATCAGCATTGGGATAGCCGGAGGCGAAATCAGGACTCATACCGTCCACTTCGGCTTCCAGAGACGTCATCTTTTTACCATTGATGGTAGCCGTCACGCCAGGACGGATATAGATATGCTCGGGCAACTGTGCAATGCTCACGCCGTCATTGTTGATCAGCACGCTGTAAATCTTACCTGTTCCGGTCACGGTTGCGCCAGTATCAAAATAAATGGCGTTGGTTTTCGTGTCTTTTTCAAGGAAGATCTTTGCACCTGTGGCAGCTTCGTCGACCTGAATGGTGTCCACTTCACCCTTATAGAGATTCAACACAGCGCCGGGGCTGAGCAGGCGCACTTCGCCAAAGGTACCACGCAGGTTAAGGGTGGTGCCGCTGGGTCCATTGACTGTTACGTTTTCAAAACCATTATAATTGTTGGAGAGTTCTTCCAAATACGTGCTTGATTTGATCGTTGTGTTTTCCACCGTTGTGGAGCGATCGGTTTTCAGCGTTAAGATCTTTCTCTTTGCCACATCCACGGTCAGGTTATTGATGGTGCAATCGGTCAAGGTGACGCTGCTCTCGCCAACGTTACTTTCACCGGCGCCGCTGATGATCATCTCGCCGTTGACCTGCACATTGCGCAGGTTAACATAACCCAGACCAACGCCCTCGGTGATATAGAGGTCACCGGTGACGATGACATTGGAGAGCGTCACGCCGGAGGAGGCAATGGTCAAATTGCCATTGACCGTGCTGCCGCTATAGGGGGACTCATCAGAGACAATTTCACCGGCCACTTCAGAGATGAGTTTGGCCGCCTCGCCACGGGTAATGTTATTCTGCGGACGGAAGGTATTGTCTGCGTAACCATTGACAATGCCCTTTTCCACAGAGGAATTGATAAAGCCGCGGCTCCAGCTGGAGAAGTTGCGCTCATCGTCCATTTTAAAGTCCAAGCCATCGCGGCCTTCGATCTTCAGGGCACGACAAAGCATGCTGACCGCCTCTTCACGGGTCAACTTGCCGTTGGGGTTGGCGCCTTTGCCGTCACCCTGCATATAGCCCTGGCCGGCAGCAATGCTAATGTCATTGGCAAACCAGGAAGTGGCCGGAACATCCTTAAAACTCTTTGTGCTTTTCTCATAGAAGCCAAAGGCTCGGTTCATCATCGTCGCAAATTCTGCGCGCGTGATCGAATCGTCAGGGCGCAAATTGCCTTTGGCGTCCCCTTTCATGACAGTGCGTCGAACCAAGTTCTGCAGATAAGGGTCTGCCCAGTGTGCCGCGCTGGCATTTGGGGCAACGCTCACCCACAGACACAAGCTTAACATCAGAACCATCGTGTACGAAATCAGCCTTTTCATGTCTCAATCTCCCGTGCTAAAGTTTTATCAAAGTATACCATATGGCCTGCCTTGTTGCAATGCCTTTCCGCGCTTTTTCAGCCGTATGATACAAAATTCAACAGGGCATGGCCACATCAACCATGCCCTGTATAAACATCGGCAAATCTTCCAAATACATAATAGATTTGGTGCAAAATGGGGGCAAAAACAGTCCTGATAAACACGTCCAATTTTTACCGTTTCTAAGCGGCCACCGTCAGGCGTAGGTATCAATCATCTTATCGCCCTTTTGGGGCGGCTCCGGCGTATGATTTCCACGCGTGGTGGTACGCGTGGTGCCGCCGGAAATATAGACCTTGCCGCACTCCGGACAGATGGCGTTATGATAGGTCACAGATTGGGAGACAACTTGGCGACCTTCCCGCTTGGCCTTGCCCTGCTCACGGCTCACGTGTTCTTGTTCATGGCCTCGCACGGCTGAAGCCACCTGACTGGGCGCGATTTTCGTCGCCGTTTTAAAGGAAACCCCGGCGTCATTAGAACCGTCCTGGTAGGTTCGATTTTCACAGGTGCTGCATTCTTTTGCATTATTCAAACGCTTGGTATCCTGCGATTCCTGCGTCCCGCCCGCCGATAGGCCCTCAATTCCACCTGGATCACGGCGGTCCATTAAGGAGCGGCGATAATTATCATATATCTCCCACGCATCGGCGGGTTTATCTTTCCCGAGGGCATCAATTTTCATCTCAAGTCCTCCCTTTACTCTGCTCAAGTGTTCCATAGACAGGATACAGGATATAGTAACTTTACATGAATATGATATCACAATTCGACGATCGCTGCAATCCATATTTTTCATTCACAGAACAACGCATCTCGGTGATAGAAACAAAAAAGCGCGGAGGTGATGAAACACTTCCGCGCCTTTCCAAACACAGGAAAACCGTTGCAAACGCTGAGGGGGTGGCGTTTTACTGCGGTACTTCTGTCAAGGTAATATTGCCGTCGGCATCCGTTCTGGCGGAGATAGGAGCATCGGGCGTCTGCTCAGCGTCTGCGTCGGCTGCGCTGTCCGGCTCCCACAAACCTTCCAGGTACTGCTTTGCCTGCGCCGGATCTGCCTTAGCGGGGTCAAGCGGCAGATCAAACAGCAGGTTGACGCCCTGGAACGAGGGATTTGGCGTCACCAAACCGCTTTCGGCATCGTAATCAAAGGCCTCCACGCTATAAAAGTTGGTGGAGCTGACGATCAGAGAGAGGCCGCGGTCTGCAAACATGTCCAGGCCGTCGCATTCAATCATATAATACTGAACGCCGTCGACAACACAAGTGACATACGCACCGCCCATGCTGGCAATATTAAACTGCCAGGGGTTTTGGCCGTGGATCAGCGGCGAGACAAAAAACGGTGTCGCGCCATAGTCCGGGTCAGAGGTTTTGGGCATGGCGCTGCCATCCTCTTTGGCGATGGCCAGAACGGCATAGCTTTTGTTTTCTTGGATATCCTCGGCAAACTGGCTCAGCCCTTTGCCGGACACCATACCCAGTAAAGTGACGTCAAATCCGTCCTGGGATTTGGTCTGATTGAGAATGATCGCCTCGTTGCCGCGGAAAGCTTCGGCCACGGCTGTGTGACCCAGCTGGTTGGCCACATCAGCCGGAGAGAGAAAGTGCCAGGCCGCCAAAGCGGACACGGACATGGTTGCCACCAGGGCTACCGCTACAGCGGGACGTAAAAAGATTGAACGATGTTTTTTCATTGGGATTGCTTCCTCCATTCTTACCTTCAGTGCTTGATTGAGAGAAGGGGCGGGTTGTGCCGTCGAGGAAAGGGCCTCTTTATAAGATGGCTCGAAACAGTCTGGCTTCTTCATTGGGTTTCGCCTCCAATCGTTTTTGAATCAACGCGCGCGCTTTATGTAATCTGCTTTTGACTGTGCCGGAAGGAATACCTAACACATCTGCAATGCCGGAGATATCCATATCCAAGGTGTAGTAGAGATAGAGCGGGATACGATAGATATCGTTTAAATCATCGCTGATCACGCGGATGTTCTGATGGATGTCCTGCGTGATGACCCGCTCCTCCACGTCTTCCCTGGCCTGCACCTGTTCCGCCTCATCGAGCGACACGGTTGGGGCAAGACGCTGGCGACGGGCATACTTGCGGCAATTGTTCTTCCAGATCTTCACAGACATAGACAACAGGTATGCCTTCGGATTTCTGTTTTGGTCTATCTTATGGCACTTTTCCAGCGCCGCCAAAAACGTCTCCTGATATAAATCATCGGCATCGGTCTGATTGCGTGTGAGTTTATGGCAGAAACGGTATACCGCCGTGCCGTGTTCATCCACCAGATCAATCATATCTTCTGCTTGCATGGTTTTCTTCCTCCTTCCGGGGCCCCTTCACTAGAGTATTGGTCACGAGGAAAACAATGGTTCACAACGAATTGTTTTCTTCTGTGGTTCTCTCCATCGACATATGATGAAACACGCTTCGTGAGAGCAGCGCAATGCCCATAGATACAATGGCGCCACCAAACACAACCAGATACTGCATGGAAGAAAGTGCGTCGAATAAAAAGCCATACATGGCCTGCCCCACCGGCTGCGCGCACATGGATAACGCCATGACGCAGGCGATGACCTTTCCGGTCAGCGCTGTTGGCGTTTCCATCTGTATGTAGGTCAAAAGCTGAATGGTCGCCATGGTGGCCAGGCACATGAGGATAAAAAAGCTCGCGACGATTACGATATACCGCAGCATCGCCGACAGCGGAAGAAAGAGCACGACAGCAGCCGGCAGCAAGAATACTGCCCCCAAAAACAACAAGGTGGACACACTTTTGATGCGCAAGCGCTTGGCAAACACGCCCACCAAAATGCCGCCGACAATACCGCCCAAACCCAAGGTTCCCTGGGCCACGCCATAGAGGGCGTCCGACAAGGCCAGCGTTTGGGTGATCAAAACGGGCATGGCAATGATGATCAGGGCTGACAGGAAAAGATTGATGCCGCAAATGACCACGATGCCCTTTAAGATGATGGGTTTTTCCCGGCGCATAAAATGAAAGCTGTCTTTCGTGTCCTGCTTGACAATGCCAAAGATCCCCTGACCGCCGTCACGAGGTGTGTGCGGAATGACGATGAACAATTCCATCACGGCAGAGATGAAAAAGCAAACGCCGCCAATGATGATAATGGGACGGATACCATACAGACCAAACACGACCCCGCCCAGCATAGGCGAAATTAGGCCTGCCAATGCACTGACCTGATTGATCACGGCATTGCCCTGCAACAAGTGCGATTCATCCTGCAACAGCGGAATGCTGGCCTGCACGGCCGGCTGATAGGTGCCTTGGATGCCAAAGAGCAGCATCAAGACAATGACAAGTAAAATCACCAGATCAACCTTGCCCAGCAGCAAAAGCAGCACGAGCATCAATAGCGCCGTAAAAAAATCAAGCGCAACCATGATATTGCGCTTGTTGACCCGGTCTGCGATAATCCCGCCGATGGGCATCAACACAATCATCGGTATGAATGACAGCGCCATGACCAGGCCGTAGAGCGTCGACGAGCCGCTTTCTTTGAGCAAATACAAGGGTAAGGCAAAGCGGATCATACCGTTGCCAAAGAGCGAAATGATCTGCCCGATGACCACCAGGGAAAAATCCTTGTGAAATAGCTTACTGTGTTCTCTTGTCTGCATACATCTTCTCCTTTTATACCGTCCGTCGGTATGTATTTGATCAAAATAAAAAGCCTCAACGGCTCTTTATTTCCTCGCTTCTTTGGGCAGGTAGCCCTGCAAGTCCACGATGATTTCCACCATTTCATCATCTAAAATGTCAAAACCCAAGCGCGCCGTCAAGAGCTGAAAGAAGTGGCATTTGCGGCGCAGCTCCTCCTCTGTCATGGCAAATACAAAGGGATTCAACCATATATTTAGGAGCATGATAAGCACTTGCGCCAATTCAAGCGGGTAATCCGTCTGGATGGAACCATCGGCTATGCCTTCTTGAATGAGCGGCGCAATGACTTTGGGCACCAGTTCATTTTGTCCACTCTCCAACTGCATGGCCAGGAATTTGGGATTGTGCAGAATCGTGGGCACGGTTTCAGCCAATTGACGCTGCCGCGGCGCTTTGAGCGTTTGGAGCATAATCTCACGCAGCTTCTCCAGACCGGTCAGCCCAGCTTGATGGGAAATGGTCTCACAGCATTCCAGCAGACCGTTCTCCAGCCGCTCCACTACTGCGATCACGATTTCTTCCTTGGATTTAAAATGATGATAAATCGCACCCTTACTCAAGCCGCCTAACTCATTGATGATATCCTGAATGGATGTCTGCTCATAGCCTTTTTTTAAGAACAACTGGGAGGCTGCCGAAAGAATTTGTTTGACGGTTTGCTCCGGATGTTTATTGCGTGCCATCATCGCACCTCCTCATAAAAACAAACCGCTGGTATGTTTGCAGTTTAACATACCAACAGTCTGTTTGTCAAATCTATATTTACAAAAAAATTTATAACACTTAGCTTTATAAGCCAAATTCTTTGGCATAGGTCACAATGCCGCATAGCTGCTCGCCTTCGGGAGACAAAGGCAGGGCCATAAAATTCTCAGACGGCACGGGGAAGGGCGCCTGAATGCCAAACCGCTCTGCCGGCACATAACCCACTCTGGGATAGTAACGCTCGCTGCCCAACACAATCGAACAGGAAAACCCCAAGGCACGGGCGATGCGATGTCCCTCATCCATCAGCGCCGTGCCCACGCCGCTGCCCTGATAGGCGGGCAGTACCGCCAAAGGCGCCAGCGTCAAGGCATCGTGCGCTCCAATTTTATTTTTACTGAAGAGAATATGCCCCACTAATTTGCCGTCTGCCTCCGCCACAAGCGAAAGTTCCGGTATAAAAGCCTCACTTTTGCGCAGCGCAACGACCAGATCCTGCTCTGTGCCATCGCTGTGCTCTGCGCCTTCAAAGGCCTCTTGCACCAACTGATAGACGGCTGGATAATCCTGCTGTGTCTCCTGTCTGATGATCATAAAACCGTTTTCCTTTCCCGGGCAATGTTAGCCCTCCTGGTATGCCAACTCCGATGCTCCAATCTGGATCGGAACACCATTGAACTCCACGCCCTCATCCGCGCGGATCATGATATAGTTCACCCCATCTAAGACGCGGGTTTGCACCAGATCGCTGCGTTCCGGGTTGACGCGAATGCTCACATCCGGCAGTGAGAGCTCCATCTTTTTGCCCCCCACCAAATTGCGCGGCGGCAGTTCCGTTGTCTCACCAAAAACAGTGTCAAACTGTTTCTCAAACGCTTCGGCGTGCTCCTCCGTCGCCCCACAATCGAGCAAGACGCGCGCCATCTCCCGCTTATTCAGGAGCAGCGGCGGCGCCGAGCGATCCGCCTTTTGTTCTTCGACCATCTCGCCAAGCTGCTCTTGCACGGCTTGTACCAAATCCATGCTGCAATCCTCAGCCAGCACTTCGCTCAGAACGGTATCAAAGGCCGTTTTTTGGACACTGGCCGGCAGGGGCAGCTCTTGTTGAAACACGGCAGTCACGAAATCCGTGTGGCTGGCCGTTGTATCGCGTGTGTAGTAAAGCGCCTGGTAGAGGTTGGCGCTGCGGTCATCAAATGCCGGAAACAAAAAGCCCAGTTCCGGCGGCGAGACAAGCCAGTCCTGTCTGCAATTATGAAATTCATTTTCATGGACGCGATAACCAAGCGCAGGCTTGGCCATTTTGATCGGGCAGATGCTGCACAAAATGTAAGTATACACCTCGGCAGACGCGTCTTGCTGCACGGCGTCGTCCTTGGCGCGAAAAGGTACATCATAGGTATCTTGCGTGAGTAAAATCAAATACGCCCCCTCCAGATCGAGGCTGGCAATCACCCGCTGAAAAAAAGTCTGCACCGCCGTCTCCTCTCGCAGCGCGGAGCCGCGCAGGGCCATGAGCAGCTGATGCTCCTCCCCTTTTGCCACCTGCTGGGTGGAAAATGTGATATCAATAAGGTTTTTGCCTAGTCCACCGGACAAGGTGCGCTTTAAAATGGCCAAAATCTTCTCGCCCTCTTCCTGCGAAAGCATGGCCATTGACTGGTCAAATTGTGAAACAATCTCGTGTCTATCATTCACATAACAACCCCGGAAACGGGTGATGTTACTTTTATCTTGCCGAAACCGGCGGCGGATTTCCGCCACTTCTCTTTCTGTCATCCTACTCTTTGCTCCGTTTCTATGCTTTAGGTTTCCATGTGTTCACACATGACATGATCGGTCGAATAAAAAAACAAACGACGGCATGACTTGGACACAACTCTCATGTCCCAGCGCATACCGTCGTTCATTTGGCGGAGAAGGAGGGATTTGAACCCTCGCTACGGTTTCCCGTACTACTCCCTTAGCAGGGGAGCCCCTTCGGCCACTTGGGTACTTCTCCAAATGACAGAACAAAACAAAATAAATGGCGGAGAGAGTGGGATTCGAACCCACGGCCCTTTCGGGTCACTGGTTTTCAAGACCAGCTCCTTAAACCGCTCGGACATCTCTCCGCGTATCGCTTTGATCCGGTCAGATGCGAGATTTAGAATAGCATATTCAGACTACTTTGTCAACTGTAATCGGAATATTTTTCAAATCAGTCATATCGCAACAGACCGTTTCCTGTCCTGCTCAAGCAAGCGAGCCAGCCGATCGGACACGCGCGCCCAATCGGCTGGTTTTTCCTGTATTTTCAGCTTAAAAAGGCAGATTCAGACCGCCGGTCAGTTGACCCATTGTCTGGCTCATATCCTCCATCGCGCTGCGATTGGCTTCGTTGACCGCTGCAATCACCATATCCTGCAGGATTTCGACATCCTCCGGGTCCACGGCGTCCGGGTCGATCTCCAGCTTTGTGAGCACATGCTTACCTGTCACCGTGGCGGTCACAACGCCGCCGCCGGCCGTCGCGGTATACTCTTTTTCCGACAATTCGCCTTGCAGGCGTTCCATATCCTGCTGCATCTTTTGGGCCTGTTTAATCATATCCATGTTGATACCGCCCATACCCATGCCGCCACCTTTTTTGCCCATAGGCGGCCGTCCAAATCCCTTTGCCATGTATCCTCTCTCCTTTTGACTTTATTTAATGGTGATATTTTCGAATTGTTTTCCCAATTGCATGAGGGAGTCAAACTTATCTGCGGCTTCCGGCCCCTTGGCAGGCGTCTGTACCGTTTCCGCTTTTCCCACATGAATGTGTACTTGCAGCGTCCTTCCCGTGTAGCGTTCGGCCTCCCGTGTCAGTGTTTCCAGGACCTCAGGTCGACTCAAAATGGTCTTAGTCATGTCCGAGTCCACATAAATCTGCAACGCTGAGACTTCAAAAACCCCGCTGACAAAGGAGGGTTTACTCAAAAATGTATAGGCCGCCGGGGGAATCTTCCCTCGTACGCCGGCCACGTAGGTCTTAAACACCTCTCCACCGGGGGCGGCCTGCCGCGGCGCGGCGATAGGGGCTTCGGCCTGCGGCGGCGTTTGGTTCACTTCTTTGGGTTCTGCGGATGGCAGCGGTTCCTGTACATGCTGCGCTGCCTGTTCCCAGGGTGGCAACGTCGCCCCAACCGTCGGTTCAGGGCTTGGTGCGGCAGATACGGGTGGTGCACTTGCTGCGGTTTTGATCGACGGGGCGCCTTGCGAGAGTTGTTCCTCCAAACGGCTGATGCGTGCCAGAAGGGCATCCGGCGCTGACGAAAGCCGCTGTTCACAAAGTCGCAGGATACAAATTTCCACATCGGTACGGCGTTTGCTGCTGCGATAAAGCTCCGCCATGGCGTTTTGCAGCACCGTGAGCATATGGAGCAGCACAGCGGCGTCCAGGCGTGGCGCAAAATCCCGCAGCACACTTTCCTCGAACCCACCGCTGAGCAGCGACTCGCCACCGGCGCCTGCCATCTGGCGGATCAGCAGGTCCCGTACCAGGTCGGACAGCTCCCCCAACAGTGCGCTCATATCCTTACCATCGCGGTAGAGCTGTGCAATGCGCGCCAGCGCAGCGGTACTATCGTTTCGCACGATACAGTCCATCAGGCGAACAATTTCCACCTGTCCGGCCAGGCCGAGCACTTGCAGGACCTGTTCCTCACCCAATTCGCTGCCGCCGCCCATACATTGATCCATCAAAGAGAGCGCATCACGCAAGCCCCCTTCGGCCAAACGGGCAATCAGGGTGGCCGCCCCGTCGGAGAGGCTTATCCCCTCCTCTTTGGCCACAAAGCTGAGGCGATCTACAATCTCCTCCGGTAAAATGCGCTTAAAGGCAAATTGCTGACAGCGCGACTTGATCGTTGCCGGCACCTTATGCAGCTCCGTCGTGGCCAAAATAAAGAGTAGGTGCGCCGGCGGCTCCTCCAAGATCTTTAACAGAGCATTGAAGGCCGGCGTGGACAGCATATGCACCTCGTCGATGATATACACACGCTTGCGCACCGCCGCGGGGGTGTAGATGGCCTCGTCCCGCAGGGCGCGCACTTGATCCACACCGTTATTGGACGCCGCATCCAGCTCCAACACATCCAAGATAGAACCGGAATCAATACCCAGACAGGAAGGACAGCGATTGCAAGGGTTGCCGTCTTCCGGCGCTTCGCAGTTGATGGCCTTGGCTAAAATCTTGGCACAGCTGGTTTTGCCAGTGCCTCGCGTGCCGGTAAAGAGATAAGCATGCGACAGCCGATCCTGCGCCACTTGGCGTTTGAGCGTCTGCGTGATATGCTCTTGACCCACCACATCGTCAAAGCGGCGCGGACGCCACTTGCGGTAAAGCGCTTGATACACGTACCTTCTCCTCCCCCAGGCCGCTTTTGGCCCAAACGCAAGCAACCTTCCAAAAACGCCATTTCGGCACAATGCAGGACCGCACACCGGCCTTTGAAGTATATGTTATCTCCGCCTCTCCGACAGCTGGCTCAAACCCGGCGCTCCCACGGCACACACAGCGATCTGCTTAGTGCTGCTTAGTTCCCTACCTGACACGGTTCACAGGACCATGTTGCGCGGGACCGGCTTCTCATCGCTGCTCATCGGCAACTGACAAAACAACATATATCCGGGGGCCGGGATTCATCCCTGCTGTAGCGGATTGCAGGCATAGGGCACCGCTGACTCCCCGACTAGTGCGGCCTTGCGCTGTCCCGATTATGGGCACCCGGAAGGCTGTTGAATTTATATTGTACAATATGGAGAAAAAATAATCAACAATAATTTTTGAATATCAGGCGCAATCGAAAGGATATCATCCAAGTAGTGCTATTTACAGTGTCATAAAGACTTGATATAATAGTATCGTGATTCTGTACGCAAAAATTAGATATACATGAGAGGATGAACGAAATACATGAAACGTATACCCAAATCCCTGCTCTCGCTGATGCTGTCCACGCTACTCTGTCTGACCCTTGTCGGTCCGCTTAGCGCAGCGGCAGCGTCGGAGCTGCCGCCCACCACGTTCTCTGCCATCACCACCCTCACGCCCAACGCCGGCAATCTGCGCGCAAACAGTTCAGCATGGACCGCCTCCACCTTCGGCGCACAGCTCGACGGGGATGCGCTCGTCCTCTATCAAGCGCTCGTGAACGCCAAAGATAAGGAACTCAGCCAGCCCGGATCCGGCCCGGACGGCATCCTGATCGCCGAAGACGGCACCCGTTATATGCAGCCCGTTTCCATCCGCCTGCCGCTCGTCTATAACACAAGCGGTATGAGCAACGAAACCTTCTTAGAAAATAAGTGGGACAGCCTAAAGGACGCCTGGAATCTGGCCATGGGCGCCTTTGACCGTGATTATCCAAGCTATGGCTGGATCAGCGGCACCGCCGAAACTTCCATGCTGGCCGAGGGGGAAGGCGCAGGCATCCGCATGACCATGACGCTCTATCCTCGCATGATCAAAGGCTATCAGTCTGCCGCTGATGTGGCTGGCTACAAGCAAGCACAGGAGCGCGCAGCCACGAACATCGAAACCGCCATCGGCGCCGCCGGCATCACCGACCCCTATACCTTCCTTCTTGCTGCACAGGACTGGCTGGTCCGCAACAACCAGTATAACAAAAGCGTCTCTCTCACCGCCATGGGCAATAGCGACATGCCCTGGCGCGCACTCAGCGCGTTACAGGGCAACACCAGCGGGCCCAATCGCCCCGTCTGCGAAGGTTACGCCAGGGCACTGAAATATTTGAGCGACCGCCACGGCCTTACAACCATCTTAGTCAGTGGTAAAGGTGTCAACAAAAATGGTTCCGAGCCGCATATGTGGCTGTACGCTCAGCTTGGCGGCAGTTGGTATGCCCTTGACCCCACTTGGGAATATGTCAAGAACGGCGTCTCTACCCAAGACTGGTTCCTCAAGGGGAGCAATACCTTCACCAACGCCAACCACATTCCGCAAGGCGCTTTTATGACAGGTCAAAGCACCGCGCTGACGTATCCCATCTTGAGCACTGCCGCCTATACGCCGGGCAGCGCTCCCGTTCAGCCGCCTATTGACAATCCGGTTGACAACACCTTGCTCTTTGGGGATATTCAGTCACACTGGGCCAAGGATGATATCACCTTCATCGCCACCCGCGGCCTAATGACAGGCACCGGTACCCGCCAGTTCAGCCCCAATGCCAACATGACGCGCGGCATGTTCGTCACCACGCTGGGCAGACTCGCCGGCATTGATCCGGCCAGCTATCCCGGCAGTCCTTTCCGCGATGTAGCCGTCGGGCAATACTACGCCCCCTATGTCGCTTGGGCAGCGCAAAAGGGTATTGTGAGTGGCACGTCCGCCACCACCTTCTCCCCCTCGTCGAATGTCACTCGACAGGAAATGGCTCTCATCATGCAAGGCTATGCCAGGACCATGCAAGTCCCCCTGCCCCATGTGCAGACGCCGATCACCTTTGCCGACCAGGGCAGCATCGCCGCCTGGGCAAAGGATGCCGTCAGCAATATGCAGCTTGCCGGCATCTTAAGCGGCAAAGCAAACGCCCGCTTTGAACCGACCGCAGGCGCCACCCGCGCCGAGGTTTCGACCATGCTGCGGCGCTTTATCGAGCAGAATGTCGAACCCAAAACCGACCTGCCCCAACAAACGCCCGCCGCCTAAGGCAGTGTCCTCTCTTTCAGATATCAACAGGTGTGAGATAGAAAGAAGCCGAACGAGTCATTTCTCGTTCGGCTTCTTATGTGTTTTATTATTGTTCTTTTAACTTAAATCTGCCAACCATCTCGCGCAATACCCTGGCCTGTCCATTGAGTTCTTCACTGGTGGCTGCGCTCTCTTGTGCGGTTGCGGAATTGCTCTGCACGATGGCGGAAATTTGATTGATGCCATCAAGCACCACCGTCGCAGCCTCGGATTGACGGTTGGACTCGGAAGAAATTTCTTCAATGGTAGCCGAGACATTTCTCGCGCCTGCCACACTGACCGTCAAAAGCTGCGCGGTCTCTTTGGCAATGCGCACACCGTTTTCAACAGACTGAATGGAATCCCCGATCAGCTTGGTTGTGGTACGGGCCGCCTGAGAAGATTTCGCAGCCAAATTGCTCACCTCATCGGCCACAACGGCAAAGCCCTTGCCGGCCGATCCGGCGCGTGCGGCTTCCACCGCCGCATTCAGCGCCAGGATATTGGTCTGGAACGCAATATCTTCAATCGTTTTGATGATCTTACTGATCTGCTGTGAGTGTTCGCCGATTTCATCCATGGCCTCGGTCATTTCGTTCATCTTTTGGTTGCTGGCCAGCATGCTGTCGCCCACCTCTTGGGCCATCACGCGGGCATTATCGGCATGTTCTGTATTCTTTTTGATTTGACCGGTGATATCCTGCACGGTATCCGCCAACTCTTGAACGGAAGCGGCTTGTGTCAGCGAACCGTTTGCCAAAGACTGCGCGCCTTCAGAGACCTGTTCAGAAGCTTCCGCCACCTGCTCGGAGGCTTTTTTGATTTGTATAAACGCATCGTTGATGGCTTCCTCAAAGTCAAAGATCGCCACTTGGATGGCGCGGAACTCACCCTTAAACGCCGCAGAGCTTTGTACGGTCAAATCCCCGCTGGCCATCTTAGACATGGCAACGCGGATGGCCGTCACATAAGTGCGCAGCTGCGCGACGGATTCGTTCAAAGACCCGGCCAAGACGCCCACTTCGTTATGGTTTGTGCCGATATCAATTTCAAAGTCCAGTTCGCCCTCGGCCAGTTTTCTGCTGGACTTGGTGATCTCCACCAGAGGATCTACAACCTTCGGCATAATATAACGCACCATCAGGAAGCAGGCAAAGAGTGTGATCAAAATACCAAGCCCTGTGGAGAGCAGTGTCATTTGAATGCTTGAGGCCAGCTTTTCAGCGGACATGTTGGAGATATCCTTACTTTTGGCGATGATGTCATCCAGCTTAGCCACCAGGTTTGTCACATCAGGCTTGACCTGCTTACCATACAGATCCAAGTCTCTTTTGGAATCCGCTTCTTGACTGCGCAGAATTTGATCGGCTGTTTCATGAATTCTCTGGTGCATGGGTTTGATTTCTTCCACCAGCGTAGCCAACTCAGGATAAATGGTATCATATGTGCTTAAATCGGAATACAGAAAATGACCAAGCACGCAGTTTTTATAGTCCTTGGGCTTAAACTCGGAACCCAAGCTGATGTAAGACTGCAAGCCCTCCAAGAACAGGTAGTGCGCCTTTTCACTGTCCAGGGCAGTGGAGTGGAGCGTTTTGGCCAATTCTGTGGACTGATCCGCGTTTTTAATATTGAACAGTCCAAAAACCGTCAGCCCGCCACTGAGCAGGATCGCAAATAGAATCACACCGATACGAATCCAAACCGATTTTCTAATTGATGCCATAACGACGCCCCCAAAAAAGTTTTGTGTCCGACCAGCATTTTCCTGATCCAACACCTATTAAATGATAAGTAGCAAAAGTATATCAAATTATGTCGAAAAAAACAACTGTTAGAATAAATTTCTTATCACTTTCCCTTTTTTCGCTTTAATTGAACGTGTAAACCATCTCTGATTCGTCAAAACAGCACACGAATCTGTCGGATTTTGTTGACAGAAAAGTATTTTCGTGATATATTGAACATAATTAGGAATCATTCTCGATAATAAAACAGGAGGTACTATTATGAGCGATCTAAAAAAGCTGACCAACGAAGTGGGCGCACCCGTTGCCGACAACGAACACGCCATCACTGCCGGTCCGAGAGGCCCGGTTGTCATGCAAGATGTCTGGATGATGGAAAAAATGGCCCATTTCAACCGTGAAGTCATCCCCGAACGCCGCATGCATGCCAAGGGCTGGGGCGCCTACGGCACCTTTACCGTCACCCACGACATCTCTCGTTACACCAAAGCAAAGGTTTTGCAACCGGGTAAAAAAACAGATCTTTTCGTCCGTTTTTCTACCGTGGCAGGTGAACGCGGCGCCGCCGACTGTGAACGCGATATCAGAGGCGTTGCTGTGAAATTCTACACCGAGGAGGGCAACTGGGATCTGGTCGGCAACAATACCCCTACCTTCTTCATTCGCGATGTCCATAATTTCGCGGACCTGAACCGTGCGGTCAAGCGCGATCCGCGGACCGGTCGCCGCTCCGCACAAAATAACTGGGATTTTTGGACCTTGCTGCCGGAATGCTTCCATCAAATCACCATCGTTATGAGTGATCGCGGCATCCCTGCCTCCTTCCGTCAGATGCACTTCTTTGGCGAACATACCTTCTCTTTCTACAATGAAAAAAATGAGCGTGTCTGGTGTAAGTTCCACTTTAAAACCCAGCAGGGCATTCAGAACCTGTCCAATGAAGAAGCGGCAAACATCAACGGTATGGACAGAGAACATCATGGCAAGGATTTATATGAGGCCATTGAAGCCAAAAACTTCCCCAAGTGGACCATGTATGTGCAGATCATGACCGAAGCGCAAGCCAAGCAGCATCATGAAAACCCCTTTGATATCACCAAGATTTGGCGTCACGCAGACTATCCCCTGATTGAAGTTGGTGTGTTGGAGTTAAATCGCAATCCCGACAACTACTTTGCCGAAGTGGAACAGGCTGCTTTTACCCCTGCTCACGTGGTGCCCGGCATCGGTTTCTCGCCGGATCGCTTTTTGCAAGGCAGACTCTTTGCCTACGGCGATGCACAACGCTACCGTCTTGGCGTCAACCACAATCAAATCCCCGTGAACCAAGCAAAATGCGCAGTCAGCGACTATCACCGTGATGGCGCCATGCGTGTGGACGGCAACTACGGCGGCGCACCTGCGTATACCCCAAACAGCTACGGCGCATGGACCGCCCAGCCCGAGGTGATGGAACCCCCGCTGGATTTGGACGGGGCCATGTATCGCTATGATCCAAAGGACGATCCGAGCGATGACTGTTTCCGCGCCGGCGGAGATCTGTGGCGTATTCTCACCGAGGATAAAAAACAGATTCTCATTGACAATACTGCCGGCGACATTGCCCCATGCACAGAGAATATCAAATATCGTCACGCCGTACACTGCTACTTGGCGGATGAAGAATACGGCAAACGCTTTACCGCGGCAGCAGGTTTGGACATGGACAAAGTGGTGACCTTATCCAAGTTGGATCACAACGGTCTCATCGCCGCCACCATGCCCTGACGCTCAAAAAAGAGGAAACAACCTATGCGACTGTTGCTGCTCGTCAAAGTGGCGCTTGGCTTTTTGTTTCTTGCTTTGGCGGCCATTGGCTTACTACTCCCGATCTGGCCCACTACGCCCTTTGTACTGCTCTCCGTTGGCTGTTTTTCCAGCACGCCAAAACTAAAAAAACAACTCATGCGTATCCCCTTTTTTCGTGAATATTACGAGAGCTATACAGCCGGACATGGTTTGCGCCGTAAAACTGTGTTGTGCTCGCTTATCTTTCTCTGGGGTATGCTGCTTGTTTCAAGCCTTGTGATGTGGAAACTTTGGGTCATGCTTTTGATGATACCGATTGGGCTTGTCGTCACCGTACATATACTGTGGATCGCCAAGGGACGAGTGAAGTTGGATAAAGGCGAAGAAACCCAGGTGTAGGTCATGTCGCCAAAAAGTATTGCAAGATACGCGCACATGCCGTAAAATGTTTCGTATATTCCTATGGCTCGGGGGGTGATTCACGATGAGGTTGATGGTTGTCGATACGGCACAGCAAGAGGTCGACTCCCTCATGCGTTTGCTATCCGATCTCGATCCCGGTGGTCAGCACACAGCGTTTCTCCATGCGCAGGAGGCCCTGGATTACGCCTTATCAGCCAGACCGGACGCTGTTTTTCTGGAAATTGACCTTCCGGATGTGAGCGGCCTGACGCTTGCCAAAAACCTGCAAGAAGGCATACCGTCCATCAATCTTATTTTCACGACAGCGGAAACCAAGTACGCCTTTGAAGCCTGGCAGCTCTACGCTTCCGCTTTTCTGCAAAAGCCCCTGCAAGCCGAACGCGTCGCGTTTGCTTTGCATCATCTGCGCCATCCCGTTCCCTTTCGTGCACACCGCATGCGGGTACAAGCATTTGGTAACTTTGAAGTGTTTGTGGATGATAAACCACTCAATTTTTCACGGCGTAAAACAAAAGAGCTGTTCGCCTATTTGGTGGATCGCAACGGCGCGTCGGTGACCTCTCCGGAAATCGCCGCCATACTGTTTGAAGATAAGGCTTATACGCGATCCCTGCGCAGCCAAGTGCAGACTTTGACCTCCGACATGATGCGCACATTGCGCGCCTTAGACTTGGCGCATGTCGTGCGAAAAAGCTACAACAGCCTGGCCGTGGACACCAGCTCTTTTGCGTGCGATTACTACGACTTTCTGCAAGGTGATGCCAAAGCAATCCACGCGTTCACTGGAGAGTATATGTCAAATTACAGCTGGACAGAGTACATGGCTGGCGCACTCAACAAACGAACGGAAACACAACAAACTTAAAATAACATGAAAAACTTTGGATGTAACTCATCCAGAGTTTTTTTTGTTGAAAACTAAATATAACCCCTTTATGTTCAATTTTCGGCCCGTTTAGATGCACTTTGGATGCACTATTTGCTGTAAAATATACGGTAATGATAGGCAATTACCCAGTTGGGTTCGGCTGCCGATGGTCAAATCTTGGCAATCGCGCAGTCGTTCTATCGCGTACATAACGTCATTTTTTGAAGAGATGGAACGGAGGAACTTTATGAACATTTACAAGCACAAAACCGGCTCACGTGCCGTAGCATTTTTGCTATCGGTATTTCTGCTGTGTTCGATGCTGCCGATCAGCTCCCTGGCAGCCAACACGGAGGACAAAGTTGACCGTTTGATTGCTGCCTTCGACACACTTGACGTGTCCTTTTCGAAGGCTGCCGATGGGGTGTATGAGCAAACGGTGGCGCTTCGCACGCCGCTGGACAGACTCGGCCTGCCGGATACTTTGACGGTTTGCTTGCTGTCCGAGCAGTTGGACGAAGACAACAAACCCGAGGCGCCTAAGCCCGAGGATTCCGCACCTGAGGCGCCTAAACCTGAGAATCCCGCACCTGAGGCGCCCAAGCCGGAGAATCCCGCACCTGAGGCGCCCAAACCGGAAAACCCCGCACCTGAGGCGCCTAAGCCGGAGAACCCCGCACCTGAGACGCCCAAGCCGGAGAACCCCGCACCTGAGACGCCCAAGCCCGAAGTTACCACGCCCGACGCGCCCAAGGTAGACGGCGCTCCCACCACAGAGGGAGAAAAACTTCCTTCTCCGGAAATCAATGAAGTGCAGAAGATTTCGCTGTTTGCGCAAGCCGGCAATCTCCTGCAAACTTTCCAGTCGGAAAAAATCTCCGTGCGCTGGGAAGCCACCCCGTCCTATGACGGCGAGGCCGGCACCTACCTGTTTCAGCCTGTGCTGCCAGCGGGCTATCAAGTTGCCGACAATGTCACGCTGCCGGAAGTGCGGATCATTGTGGAGGATACGCCCTGCACCTGCATCATCACTTGCACCTCCAACGACGTTGCCGATTGCGCCCGCTGCGCCAACGACTTTACCAAGTGCAAATCCATCTTCAACCCCTTCGACCTCAACCCTATGACGTTTTTGACCGGAAAGCCTCTGAGCAAAAAATTTCGCAGCGGCCCGGTCGTAGCCGATAAGGCCGACTTTGATGTCTTTATCTCCGCGGATCCCAATCACGATCCGGATGCCGATGTGATGTCCGGAAAAATCCAAGGGTACTTGAATCAACTGATTCAAAATGGCGGAGGCGGCAAAACCAGCCGTTTCCAAACCGAAGCCACCAAGGTTGTGATCGATACAACAGACTTGACTAAGTGGTATTTATTTGACCATTATGATAATCAACATTTTACCAGCGACAATGGTACAACATTTGATAAAGCCGAATGGGAAAAATGGATAAAGACAAGAGAGGATACAAAGGGAACCCTCCCTGCGCATTGGTATCCCTACGGTCTTCAAAATAATGAAGGTCATGACGGCAATGCACCTGCAGGTTCAGCTCCAACAAACATAGAGGAACTCTATGGCACACCCGAGAATCCTGGACCTAACTGGGGAAATACTGCTTATTTGCGTGAACACATTGCAACGGCCATTGAGACAGTGAATGGGGCTAGCCTCCCCGCCATGCAGTTTTATGGCTATTTTGCAGGCTTATTTGCCGATTTCCTCTTTTACCCCGCCGATAAGGCCAGCACCAAAAAAGTTACTTTTGACGTAGATGCCAATAATGTTCTGCCTCACTCCCTGCGTTATGCCGGTTTCCTGATCAATACCAGCATTGAAAACAAGGGAACTTCCGGGGCAACCATCAGCGGTTATGCCCTTGTCCTTGAGTATGGCCCTATCAATCAGGATGCTACAGTAGCTGTCAACTCAATAACAGGTGGCTATCTTTACCGCTTAGAAAACGTCAATGTTGATGACTTACATGCAAAGGGTATTCACGATGGAAGCGCTTCCGTAGGAACCCTTCTTTCGGGCGTCTCTGCAGAAAATCCAGAAAGTATATATGATCGACTTCTCCTTGAGCAGTATGGAAACGATTTCTGGAAAAAAAGCCAAATTAATTTGGAAATCACGTCAACGCATTTGACGGCCACCATTTCTAAGCTGGACACAGCCGGAAAATTGACCGGAGAATCAACAAAAATTCTGGATAATTATAAACTATCAAAAGAAATGCCCGGCGGCGGCTTCGGCCCCTATGTGGATTACAGCGTTTCTACTCAACAACACACCTGTAACATCACCTCCGCTTACCGTTTCTCCAACCTAAAGATGTCCTTTGAAAACACAGGGGCCGGCGGCACAGACTCTGTCTTGAGTGGTCTGGCGCAATCCGACTACTTAAACGACAGCGGAAAGCGCTTCTTCATCAATCTGACCGATCCTAATAAGTCAGATTATACCGAAACAGCAAATCAGGTCGACCTGGGTTACCTGAAGAAGATGCAAGACGAAAATATCGTTTTGCTGACAGATGAAAGCCAGACAGGTGGTAAGGACATCTTCCCGAAAACCCATCTGGGCGAGAACAGCAAGGATGCCAACAACCCATATGATGTCACAGACGCTAACATTCAGGACATTTACAGCGGTACTGATAAAACAGAAAAGCTGGCGGCCAAGCTCGCCTGGTTGATCTACCATACCAACAAGGGCAACACCGGCGATCCCGCTATACCGACCGAGACCGCCGTCCCCACCCTCAAATTGATGGACCAAGCGGACTGGGGTACCCCTGGATCAACCTCCAAGCAGGTCAGCACCGTGCAGCGGGAAATAATCCCGGGCGCTGCCGGCTCCAAGCAGTTGAAGGTCTTTTTGAACAACGATTATACCGTCAACGGCTTAGCTGAAAGGGCCATGTACAGCATCAAGCTGCCCGACAACACGATTAAAACAATCGCAGATGGCGGCGATATTGAACTCAAAACCGACACTGACAGCGGCAAGCTCTACTTCTATGTGACAGACCAGTGGGCCACCGGCGAATACGCGGTTTCTTTGACTTATAACACGAATCCCAATTATGAGCTTGGCGCTGATCCCGACAAGAAAATCATCAAGCAGTCCCAAACCGCTACGACCAAGTTCACTGTCGCCACTGATACAGTGAAGCCGACCGTTGGCACGCCAACCGTTGGCGCCACGGCAGACAATAAGATCACCGCGACCATCCAGGTAACCAATACAGCCAGCACCGGCGCCTATACCTACACCTCGGATCTGGCCAAGTATGCCGTCGTGGTGAATGGCACCGCAACGGCACCCGATGTTTCCACCGTCACCCCCATCAACATCACGGCTGACGCCCCACTGCCCTCCTCCTATACCAACACAACAGCAAGCGCACCCGGCGACTATTACGTCCACGTCTACGTCTGGGACGCCGCCGGTAACTACCATGTGGCCAGCTCTGCGAAATACACCGTGACAACCATAAAAGGCACAGCCACTGCCGTTCTGCATCTGATGGACAAATCTGGACCGGACAACACAGAGATCACCGAGGTGAAGAAAGAGCTGATCCCCGAAGATGCTTCCAACAAGAAGCAAATGAAAGTCTACTTGAACGGCGATGGCAGCACAAACGGCCTGGCCGGAAAAGAAGTGTACACCATTAAGTTCCCCGGTGGAACTGATGAAAAAACCATTAAAGTCGGCGGCGATATCGAGCTTCAAGAAGACGCTGGCAAGCACTTCTTCTATGTAGAAAACAGCGACGCTTGGCCTGCCGGTGAGTATACGGTTTCTTTGAACTATGATACAAACCCACCCTACACGGTAAACGGTTTAGAAATCGACTCATCCACCCCCGACAGCACAACCTTTACCATCCTCGCAGACAAACTTGCGCCGACTGTGACAGCACCCACCGGTCTGAACTTGACCGCAGATGGCAATATCACAGCCACGCTCGGAACTGTCACCAACACAGCCGGCAGCGATCCTAAGAGCGACTACGCTTCAGATCTGACCAAGTACGCTGTGGTGTTGAGTACGGATCCAACTCCGGCAGCGGCCAACACTATCCCCGATGCTGACAAGACAGACGTCGCCAACCAGACCACCAACCCCTGGACCAGTGCCACTTTTACCAGTGATGCGATCACCGCAGCTGGCACTTACTACGTCCATGTCTACGTCTGGGATAAAGCCGGCAATGTAGGCACCGCGACCTCGACTCCGTATACTGTGACAGCCGAAACAGCAACAGCCAAACTCTCTCTGGAAAACAAAAGCAACTGGGACTCAACAAGCAATCTCACAGAGGTGCAGAGAGAACTGGCAAGCAACCCCGTCAAGGTTTTCTTAAACGGCGAGGGCCACACGAACGGCCTGGCCGGAAAAGAAGCGTATACCATTACTGTCCCCGGCGTTGTTACGCCAAAGACCATCAAGGCAACGGGTGGCGATATTGATCTCAAAACCGAAGGCGGCAAACCCTACTTTGAGGTCAATCCCACTGATAAGACCAACTGGCCCAACGGCAGCTACACCGTTACCATGACCTATACCACACCTTATGGCATTGGTGGAGCAAACAGCGGTACGCTCGTAACTTCCTGCACTCCCGCAAACGATACTTTCTCCATAAAGACAGACAATGTCGCGCCAACGGCGAATAAACCCACACTCACCTGGTCGCCCGACAGCAGTAGCTTTTCCGTCGACATCGGCGCGACCAACACACCAAGCACCGACCCCGACACCTATACTTCCCCGCTGGCGAAGTATCTGCTTGTTGTGAATACCGAGGTCAATGCCGTGGCAGATCCAAGCAGCCTGGTAGACAGTGCAACCACTATCACGAACGACACCTTGCCCTCGCCAGCCACCGTCCCGATCGGTACAGCCGGCACCTATTATGCGCATCTCTACGTCTGGGACGCAGCAGGTAACGTGGGCAAGGACAGCTCCGCTGGATACACTGTCAACCTCACAAAAAAGCCGCAGACTCTGGCGGATGGGTGCGGAAACCCCGTTACACCGCATGAACATGTTTTGGAACTGGGTAAAGACACCAGCTGGACACTCCCTGTCAGCAACACAACTGTGTTTGACGATACCACAAACGATGTTGCCCCGGATCCAAAGGTAACTTTTGCGCTGGGAGATGCGACCGGCACCCTCACTTTGACAAATGGAACCGTGTCACCAACCAAGCTCGGCACAACCACGGTCATCGCCACGGCCGCCGCTACCACTACCCATTCGGCAGCCACGCTGACACTCACCATCAAGGTCGTGGATCCCTTGAAGGTCAAGCTGGAAAACGCCAACACCGGGACGGATCAGTTCACCGTCACGCCGACCAAGGCGGAAGGTAAGTATCCAGCCGATGACGGCAGCAAAAAACTGCAATACCGCGAAGTCGGCAGCGCTGACTGGACTGATGTACCCGGCTGGAACTGGAACGCTCCCATCGATATCCCCTTCGCCGGACTCAAGCCGAATACGCAGTATGAAGTTCAGCTCACCGCGCAGGATACCCGTCCGGGCACTCCCACCTCGGCAAGCGACACGACCACTTTCACAACGCCACCGGCGGCCAATCAGGGTAAAATTGAAGTAGACGTCAACGATGTCCCGAAGGATAAACCCATTTTTGTAACCATTGAACGCGGCGGTACAGTTCTGGATTCCAAGAGCGGCATCGGCCCGGATCCCTCCGGCAACCTCCACTTCACCTTTGACAATCTGCCCGACGGTATTTATAACATTGTCATAAAGGATGAAAACGGCAACACCCGTATCGAAAAGGTAGAGCTCAAAAACGGTAACCCCGGCAATGTCAACGTCAGCTATGAAGACCTTGCCAAAAAGGAAACCGAGCTGATCCTTGATCTGGCCGGCACTGCCGCCCCCCCCAAGCTGGTGGTCGGCGGCCTGAACGAACAGTACGACAATGTCACCAACACCGACGACAAAAAGGGCGTCACCGTGGATGACATGAATATCATTGACCCTCCCGGCGTACCTCAGAAGGGCTCTGTTAAAATCGAGCTCAAGGTGAAGGGCGTGGCCGAAAGTGACCCGAACCAGTTACACAAACGCGACATTAACCTGATCAAGGAAAAGACCCCCGGCCAGAAGTTCGCCTTGATCACAGACCTCACACTCTGGAAAACCATCACCCCGCCTGCATTGCCTTCCAGAGACCCTGTGCAGCTGAATGAATCCAATCAGCTCATCACGGTTTATATCCCAATGCCCAAGTTTGAAGGCACGGATATGCGCGTCCACCGCGTCCATGACGACACGACCGGCGGCAAGGTTTTTGCCACTTCTTTCCCCCAGGGCGCTTCCAATGCCACGCCTGACGGTGAATATTACACCATCGAAGGCGACTGGATCGTGCTGCACTCCAAGCTGTTCTCGCTCTATGCCATCACCTACACGCCGAAGAGCACCGGAAACAATACCGGTGGCGGCGGCGGCGGTGGCGGCGGCGGTGGAAACACCACTCCGAGCAACCCCGACTATGCCGTTAAGCCTGAAAAAGACCCCTCAAATGGCAGCGTCAACAGCAACAAAGACACCGCCAAAGCAGGTGACACCGTCACCATCACAACCAAGCCCGACAATGGCTTCGTGCTTGACGACCTGGTCGTCATTGATAAGTACGGCAACAAAGTCCCCGTCAAAGACAACGGCAACGGCACATACACCTTTACCATGCCCAAGAGTGATGTCACCGTCAAACCCATTTACCGTGAGCGTCTGAGCCCGCTGGAGAAAACCGGCGTTGACAGACTGCTCAACACCGACGACCACATCCTCTACTTAATCGGCGATAACTTCGGTCAATTCCGCCCGAACGCAAACATGACCCGCGCGGAAGTGGCGCAGATGTTCTTCCGTCTGCTGCGCGATCAGAATGTCGCCATCACGAAAAGCTTCAGCGATGTGCCCGGCGATGCTTGGTACTCGCATGCGGTCCAGACAATGGCCAGCCTTGGCATCGTCGAGGGCTACCAGGGCAACTTCCGCCCGAACGCTCCTGTTACCCGTGCTGAATTCACCGCCATCGCCATGCGCTTTGCCAATGCCAACGACGGCAAGGCAAACTTCAGCGATGTGCCGGCCAGCCACTGGGCCTATGGCGCCATCGGTCAGGCCTGCGCTTACGGCTGGATCAACGGTATGCCGGACGGCACCTTCCGCCCGGATGAGCAGATCACCCGCGCACAGGTCACGCGCATTGTCAACGGTATGCTCCTGCGTATCGCGGACGAAGCGTATATCAAAGCGCAGCTGTCTACCCTGCTCATCTTCCCCGATGCAGCAGATCAGCAGTACTGGGCCTGGCTCGACATCGTCGAGGCCACCAACGCGCATGACTTTACGCGTGACGGTCGTGAAACCTGGACCGGTGTACGCAAGTAAGTGCACGTTCCCGCAAGATCCGCAGCAATCTAATCTGCAGCGCCCACTCCAAGCTAAACAACGCTTGGAGTGGGCGTTTTTTATGCCTTTTGCGCTACCGCTGCGCCACACTGAACTTCGCTCGTCCCTTTCTATGCCCGAAGAAATCATTTGTTATTTTGCAGTAAGTCCCCTCTTATGAAATTACAATCAATCTTTCTTGCAAAAATAGAGGCTCATTTTTTCATTGCAGCGATTAAATTTCTTCATGTTTGAATTGATAAACCGCGATTGACTTTCAATCGCGGTTTCGTTATACTCAACATAACTTCAGGGGGAATTAGAGCGAAAAATAAACAAAAACGCAAAAGGATGTGAATATATGACGAAACAAGAGCGGCTTTCCATGAAACTTGCGGAGGCGAGTCAGTGCCGCAGACAGCTTCGAATCGACCGAACGAAGAAGTTGTTCATAGAAGCCGCTTATGAATTAATACAAGAGCACGGGTTGCAAAATATCAGCATTCGCAAACTGGCGGACGTCACCGGCTACGGCACGGCAACCCTGTACAGCTATTTTCAGGATTTGGACGAGTTGATCATCTTCGCCTCCATCAAGAACAGGCGCGAATACCTTCTACGCTTAAGCCGAGAGATACACAACAACATGACCTCTCTGGAACAGTACGAAAAACTGTACGAGGTTTTCAATGTCTATTCCTTCGCTGCACCCAGCCTGTATCTGAATATGTACTTCGGCACGCATGCCGAGCACATCGGTGAGATTCTAAACAACTACTACGCACTCTATCCCGAAGAGGAAACCGCGCTCCCCCCTTTTTTATTCGAGGCCTTGCAGCAAAGAAATCTCTTTCTCTGCGATCAAGTGTTCACACGCCGCTTGGCACAGGATGGTTTCATTCTACCGGAACATATCGAAATGGTGGCCGAAATCATCGTGCGCGTACAAGAAACCCTGATGTATGAGATTGCAGTCCACCCACATCTGGACCCTGAAGCGCAGAATCAAAAGTTTATGAGTATGTTCCATCATGTCATTCAAAGTAACGCGCCACCGAAAGAAGCCTGACCAGAACTGGCCCCGGCCGTTCTCACAACAAAAAGGAGATGACCGTTATGACAAACATGAAAAAACTTGGTAGCTTGGTTCTCACAATCGCCCTTCTCTGTGCCCTGCTCAGCGCTTGCGGCGACAAGAAGACCGGATCAGACGGTACAAGCAAGGAAATTGTCATCGGACATGTGTACAGCGAAACCCACAACGTCAATGTCGCCTGTAAGGAATTCAAAGAGTACGTCGAGCGCGAATCCGGTGGAAGCCTGACCGTGAACATTCAGGCGAACAGTCTGCTCGGCGGCGACGAGGATATGCTCGAAATGTGCGCCGTCGGCACTGTGACTTTAATGACGCCCTCGGTTGCTTCCATGGAAATGTATTCTACCGACTGGTCCATCGTCAGCCTTCCCTATCTCTACGACAGCGCCGAAGGCATGTATGCCGCGTTGGACGGCGACCTGGGCGATTACCTCAAAGGCACGCTCAAAGATACCGAATATGTCGCCCTGGGCTTTAACTCCAACGGCATTCGCAACATGTCCAATAATGTCCGCCCCATCACAAAGGTCGCTGACCTAAAGGGCATCAAAATGCGCGTGATGAACAACCCAACCTATGTCAAGTGGATGAATGCCCTCGGCGCCAACGCCACCCCCATGGGATTCAACGAAGTGTTCACCGGCCTGCAGCAGGGTACCGTACAGGGCCAGGAGAACTCCGCTTCTCTGGTCTACGAGAGCAAGTTCAATGAAGTACAGAAGTATTACAGCATCACCGAGCATGTTTATGACATGAACGCCATCATCGCCAACCGTGCTTTTTATGAGAGCCTGACCGATCAGGAAAAGGAAATCTTTGATTACGCGCTTGAGGAATACCTGGTCAAGCACCAGCGTCAGATGGAGGCCGATTCCAATGCCGACTACATCAAGAAAATTGAAGACAGCGGCACAGCCATCAACTATCTCAAGGACGAGGACAAGGCAGGCTTCCGCACGGCGCTCGAAGGTGTTTACGCCGAGTCCCGCGAGAGCTTAGGCGCAGAGATCTGGTCTCTGGTCGAAAAGTATCAGTAAGAAGGACACCGTCAGCGCGTAGAGCATCCTAAACGCTGCACAGGTGCCCGACAGACCAGGCACCTGTGCAGGAGAAAAACCCTTGCGCGATGATATCTTATGGAGGGAGCGCCATGAACACCTTAAAAAAACTTGCCCATGTCTACAACAAGCTCGAGGAATACGCCTTGGTTTATACCCTGGTTTTTAGCGTCATCATCATTTCCTTACAAGTCATCATGCGTTCTTTCTTCAACTCCTCCCTCTCTTGGAGCGAAGAAGCCGCCAAGTATCTCTTTGTCTGGCTGATTTGGCTTGGCACCAGTATTGCAGCAAAGGATCAATCTCATATTTCACTTGAAATTGTCAGCGGACGGCTGCGTGGCAGGGTCAAAACGGTCATAGCCATCCTCGTAAAACTCATTTGGGTGAGCATGTGCATTTTCCTCCTCGTCAACGGCATTGAAATCGTGCAATCTATGATTGGGCGCGGTAAAACGGCCTCGGCCATGAGCTGGCTCAAGGTTTGGGTTGTGTATTTGGCCATCCCCGTGAGTCAAGGCGTTTTGAGCATTCGCATCCTATCTCAAATGGTTCAGGATATTAAAAACCTGATTCACCCTGAAAAACCCACGATAGAACCTATAACCGAAGCGACGGGAGGGGACGAGTTATGACACAAATTGTTGTTCTATTCGTACTGTTCATTGGCCTGATCATGATCGGCGTGCCGATTGGCTACTCCATCGCCATCGCTACGGTCGCCATCTTGGCCCTGTTTACGAATACCTCTCTCACGCTGGTCACGCAGTCGTGCGTGACGGGTGTGAACTCCTTCCCGCTCATGGCCATCCCCTTCTTTATCCTTGCCGGAAATCTCATGAGCACGGGGGGCGTGGCAAAGCGAATCGTCAAATTTGCCAATACGCTCATCGGCTGGATCCCCGGCGGCCTGAGCCTGGTCAACACCGCGGCCTGTATGTTTTTCGCGGCCATCTCCGGTTCTGCGATGGCAACGACCTCGGCCATCGGCGCCATTATGGTGCCGGAAATGGAAAAAGAGGGCTATGACCGCTCCTTCTCGGCCTCCCTGTCTGCCTCGGCTGGTTCGATTGGCGTCATTATCCCGCCTTCGATTCCCTTTGTGATCTATGCCGTCGTGGTCGGTGCATCGGTCAGCGACCTGTTTATTGCCGGCATCGTGCCCGGTATCATGATGGGTGTTGCCATCATGATCGCCTGTTTGATCATGTGCCGCAAATATGGTTTTGTCGGCAAAACGGCGAAACCCACCTTGCGCACACTGGGCCGCTCCTTCCTCGATGCCTTCTGGGCACTGATGACACCGGTCATCATCTTGGGTGGTATTTACGGCGGTATCTTCACCCCCACCGAAGCCGCTGTTGTGGCGATCCTCTATTCCATTTTCGTCAGTATGGTCATTTACCGCGAAATGAAATGGCGCGACCTGTATCAGGCTTTTTTGAACAGCGTCAAGCTCAACGGCATCATCACCTTCATGGTTGGTACGGCCACGGGTTTTGCCAGCTATCTGGCGCTCAAGCAGATCCCCGCCATGCTCGCGACGCTGTTGGTCAGCATCACGGATAACAAATTCCTGTTGCTTCTGATCATCAATATCTTCCTGCTCGCCCTGGGCTGCCTCATGGACAACATCCCCGCCACCATCATCCTGGCCCCCATCCTGCTGCCGGTTGTCATGCAGGTCGGTATGAGCCCCATCACCTTTGGCGTGATGCTTACTATGAACCTTGCCATCGGTTTTGTTACCCCGCCATACGGCTCGAATCTCTTTGTGGCGGCCTCGGTCTCCGGCGTCAAACTCGAGAGTATGCTCAAGTATACGGTCTGGTTCATCGTCGCACTGCTGGCCGTGCTCATGCTGACGACCTATGTTCCCTTCTTCACAGAAGGCATCGTGAACTTGGTCAAGGCTGGATGAGCACCCTCAAAAGTAGTATCAAACAGGGGACTTTCGCTCAAATCCTCCAAAACATATCCCTCTCTCCCCCCCTGTATGATAAGTCTCTCCCAGAACAAGCCTGTCGGGATCTCCGACGGGCCTGTTCTTTTTCATCTGAGCGGTCACAACAAAAAACTTCCCCCGCACGATAAGTGCGGGGGAAGTGAAAGAAAGGCTCAATACGCCCGTTTAAACTTCTTTTCATAAGCTTCCTTGAGCGAATCGCGAAAGCTTGGGTGGGCAATCTCGATGAGGCTGCGGGCGCGTTCGGAAAGGCTGCGGCCGCGCATATCGGCAATGCCATATTCAGTGACAATATAGTGCGATTCAAAGCGCGAGAGCGTCACTGGCCGTCCGGCCTCCAGCTCCGGCGTGATGCGTGAAGCCGTGCCGCCCGCCGCCGTGGACGGCATGGCGATGATGGAAATGCCACCCTCCGAGAAGGACGCCCCACGGATGAAATCCACAAAGCCACCCGCGCCGCTGTGATGGCGCGAAGCGCTCACTGTATCGGCACAAACCTGGCCCATAAAATCGACGCTGATGGCAGAGTTGATCGAAACCACATCGGGATTCTTGGCAATGACCATCGGATTGTTGACGTAGTCCACCGGATACACTTCAATGCCGGGATTGTTGTTTGCGTATTGATACAGGCTTTCGGAACCGTAGAGGAAGGTCACGACAGAGACATCCTTATGCAGCAGCTTGCGGCTGTTGTTGACGTTGCCCTTCTCGATCAAAGGCAGGATTCCATCCATCAACATTTCTGAGTGGATACCCAAATCGTTCTTCTCATTCAAATAGGCCAAGACGGCATTGGGAATGGCCCCGATACCCAATTGCAAACAAGCGCCATCACGAATCAGCGAGGCACAGTGCGCACCAATCTGCACTTCGACCTCTGAGCTCTCGGTGGGTGGGAGATAGAACAAAGGTTCGTCATAACAAACGGCGAAGTCAATGTCATCCATGTGGATCAGGCTGTCGCCAAAGGTGCGCGGCATCCACTTGTTGACCTGGGCAATGACGATCTTGGCGCTCTCCGTCGCCGCCTTGGTGTAGTCCACGGTGACTCCGTATGTACAAAAGCCCTTTTCATCCGGCGGCGAGACGGTGATCATGGCAACATCCACCGGGAGCGCGCCGCTGCGAAACAGACGCGGCGATTCAAAGAAAAAGTTTGGGGTAAACTCCGCCCTTGCTTCCGTGACCGCCTTACGGCTGCCGGGACCGGCAAAGAGAGAATTGTGGCGGAAATGCCCGGCCATCTCCGGCGCGCAGTACGGACAGGGCCCCAAGGCCAGCATATGGCAAATCTCGACATTGCGATACGCGGCATAATTGTCCATCATGGCCTGAACCAAATGTTGCGGCTCACCGACGCTGTGCGCCAGCACAACGCGGTCACCAGACTGAATATGAGATACTGCTTCCTTTGCTGTCACATAGTTTGCCATTGTTCTACCACTCCTGTTTGTGATTTAAAGGGCCGCATGCAGGCAGTTGATACCCTTTATTCATAGTATAAAGTCACAAAAGGAATAAGTAAAACTACAAAAATCGAAGCATAATATGAAAAATTTGCATAGACGAAACGCTTACAGCCGAACAGAAGGAGGAGCCCATATGAGCATCCGAAAATACGAGATTTTTTTAAAGACTGTCGATCTGGGCAGTCTCACCAAGGCCTCGCAAATACTGGGCTACACCCAGTCCGCCTTGAGCCATATGATCGCAGGCCTGGAGGACGAGTGGGGCCTGAAACTGCTCATCCGCAACCGCACGGGAGTGAGCTTGACCGACGACGGTCGCCGCCTGCTGCCCGCCATACGCAAGGTCTGTCAAGAAAATCAAGCGCTTTTTCAGCAAGTGAGTGAAATCCATGACTTGCAAACGGGCAGCCTGCGTATCGGTACGATCCTCAGCGTATCCACGCACCTGCTGCCTGATCTGATTTACACCTTTTTGGAAAAACATCCCGATATTGATTTTGAGCTTCTCCAGGGCAATTATGACGACATCACGCAGTGGATCAGCGAAAACAGAATCGACTGCGGCTTCTTACGCCTGCCCACAGATGAGAGCTTTGACACCATATTGATGGTGCGCGAAAAGTTTATGGCCATCTTTCCGGCGGATCGTGTGGTAGATGACCTGGTCTTTCGTTTTGAACATGTCAAAGAGGAACCGTACATCCTGCGCCCGGACACCTTAGACGGTGAGCTGAGCAAGTTTCTCAAAAATGCGTCCTATCAGCCCAAAATCACCTATTCCGCCAAAGACGACTTCGCCGTCATGGCGATGGTGGAAAAGGGGCTGGGTATGAGCATTCTACCCGAATTGTTGATGAAGGACACCGCCTATCGGCTGAAAAAAGTGGAATTAGATCCACCCATCTACCGTGAAATCTGCCTGGCCTACAAAAATACACAGTCGCTCTCCCCTGTTGCGCGCGCGTGGATCCGCCACGTCAAAGAAGAAACCAACAAACGTCTTGCGCCGCCGGATGTTTAACCCCATGCCATTGGGCCCTATCAACGGATGCCTTGATTTCAATACTGTTTGACTAGCGTTGATATCAGCGCCTTACAAGTATTCATTTGGATACAGGCATAAAACTGATCCGTCACTGCTTTGCCTTGTCCCACTGTTGTGGCGTTGTGGGCATCTTCCTCTGTTTCCCAAAGTACAAAATCAGTCCAAGTATCACCCTGCAGATATTGTTGCCAAGAAATAAAGCCTTTTGCTTTCGAGATGACCTCATCGTGCAAGTTTCTTGTCGCCTCTATAAAATCATCTTGCGTAACATTCTTTTTCAGTTTAAACGAGAAATTCCATACAGCTTTTGGCATCATGCAAACCTCCTTTTTGATTCAGTGTATCTCATAGAAGCTGACAACAGCACGTCATGTTTGTGCGAGAATTTTCCTCCCGACCTGTGACTGCAAGGGACTTTTTTATTGCGCAGCAATAAAAAATGCCATGTCGGCGTCCCGCCGACGGCTAGAATCCAAGGCATGGCCGCAGAGCGGCCATATGCCGTAAAAAATAGCTGTATCAGCTATTTTTGATTTTGCGCAGCGGCCATCAGCACGGGCGGGAGTGAGGTGCGAATAAACATCGCTATATGCTCGGACGTGATATAGCTGACTTCACGGTTGCTTTTTGCCTGGATCCATTCGACAAGCATGCCGGCAATCGCTTCGGTATACACGAGGGTAAGAAATCTTTCGTAGTCTTCTTTGATCGTGATGCCAAGCTTTTGTGCGCCAAACTTCAACTGTGTGCCGATTACCTTATGGAAATCAGCGACAAAAAATCGCTTTAGACCTTCTCGGCCAATGCCATCTAAGGCACAGTTTAAAATATGTTTATTCTCTGCCACATACTGCATGACAAACTCAATGGCATCCTCTAAATTCAACAGCAGATCAAAATTTTGAACGACCTCAATGACGTCTTGTTCCAGCATCCATTGCAGCAGTGCATAGATATCTTCAAAATGATAATAAAACGTTTTTCTGTTCAAGTTGCATGCTTCGATGAGCTCACGAACAGTTACTTTAGAGATGACCTTTTCGGTCATCTTTTTTTTCAGAGCATTCGCAAGGGCAAGCTTTGTCTGAAGCGCTTTTTCTTCTTGTTTCATACGGCCACCTCCATGATGAAAAGTATACCACGCTTGTCCGGTCATTGCAAACGCCCATCAATGTGATATCTTTTGTCCGGTTTTACTCATTCGCATGATATTTGACCGTTTTTTTCCCCTCCGCACTGCCGTAAGATGTGTGCAAAGGAGGGGTTCCAATGAAAAGCGGCACTTATTGCTATCGCATTGAATTGATTGCCCCATTGGGCCCCAGACACGGCGAAATGAACATCCAACTGACCGGAAACGAACTGTCCGGCGTGTTCGCCATTCTTGGCAATACCAGCGCATTCACACATGGTCGTTATGAGAGCGGAAACATTGCCATCCACGGAGCACTCAAAACGCTGCTGTACGACCTTCCCTATGCGCTGACTGGCAAGATGGATGAAGATGTCGTTTGTTGTAAACTGCAAACGTCCAAGGGCGTTCTTTCCATGTCCGGAACAAGGATGTTTCGCCATCCTCAAACAGCAGAGCGGCAAAACAAACAAATCGTTACTAAGAAAGCAGGTAAGCAGCATCATGATGGAATACACCAAAAAAATTGATTTCCAGTCGCATTTTCTCTCACCGGCATATTATGAATTTCTGGAGAGCGAGGGCCTGGAAAAACCGGACGGCTTCACCACGCCGGACTGGGACTTGGAGACACAACTGGAGAATATGGAGACTTTGGGGATCGCGTTTGCGTTTTTGGAGCTTTCTTCACCGGGACTCTACACGGCACAGAAAGAGAAAACGCTGCGGTATGCCCGCCGTATCAATGAAGAAGCGGCAGAGTATGTTTCCCAACAACCCGAGCGTCTCGGTTTCCTCGCAACGCTCCCGCTTCCATACATGGCGGACAGCATGACAGAGGCCGTTTACGCGCTGGATACCTTACATGCGGACGGGATTGGCATGCTGACCAACAGCGGCGGCGTTTACCTGGGAGACCGGCGGTACGACGATTTGATGAAAGAGCTGGACAAACGGAGCGCGTTGGTTGTCATCCACCCCACTACGCCGGCGGTCAGCGTTCCGCATGTCTGCGAGGATCTCAGCATTCCCGCCATGGAGTTCTTTTTCGAGACCACACGGGCCTTCACCAACATGGTGCTCAAGGACACCTTTGCGTGCTTTCCCAACATCAAATGGGTGGTCCCCCATGCGGGCGCGTTCCTCAGTATTCTGGCAGACCGCTTCGAGTCATTCGCGGTCATGCTGCGCATGGAGGACCAGGACCGCCGCGCCGATTTGATGGCGGATATGCGCCATGTTTACTATGACGTCGCGGGTTTTTCCGAGAAAAAACAGTTGGAGCTGCTACTCAAGAACGTAGACGCCAGCCATCTGCTCTATGGCTCCGACGCACCGTATACCGACATTTTTGCCTGCATGCGGCAAGCGGAGGCCCTGGAACAGACAGAAAAGCTGACCCACGAGCAAAAGCGGATGTTATTTACAGAAAACGCGCTGGAACTGATGCCACGTCTTAAAAAACTTACATTTTCGGGAGGTCGTGCGTGATGCAGACGGTCATTGAAACCAAGAAATTTGAAGCTAAAATCAAAAGTCCCATGGGACCCATCAAAGCTTATGTGGAGCTTAGCATGTATTCCGAAACTGCATTCGGCGGTACGGCGAAGCTGCTGGGCCTCACTGTCCCCTACGAAAACGGCAAGGTGAACGGGAGCAACTATCAGCTTGGGGTTCAGGTGAAGCTGCCGTTTGGAGAGCTGCCGGTGGATGTGGACATCAATTTAGCCGCCGATGGAACCATCACGGGCTGGGCTTATGCCCCCAAGCATAAACCCATGAAAATAGAAGGAGCGCAAGTGAAATGAGTGAGCACAATCGGAAAAAGCAAGATGGTGGTGTCATTATCAAGGCCGCGACCTTTATTGTGGATAAACGCAACTTGTTTTTTCTGTTGCTCATCATCGCCATCGTCTTCTCCGCCTTTTCAAGCCGCTGGGTTCATGTGGAGAACTCCTTGTCGGCTTACCTGCCGGACGATACCGAGACCAGAGTGGGACTCGACATCATGGAGCAGGAATTTGTGACCTTTGGCACAGCCGATGTCATGGTCGCCAACGTCTCCTACCCGCAAGCGGAGGAAATTCTTCAAAAGCTGGAGGCGGTGCCCGGTGTATCCGGCGTCACCTTTGACCAAACCGCCGACCACTTCACAAACGCCAGCGCCCTCTACCATATCACCTTTGCTTATGATGAACAGGAGGACGCCTGTCTCACTGCGCTCGACGCCGTAAAGCAAACCCTCGCCGGGTACGACCTCTATGTCTCCACCACGCTGGGTGACACGCTCTCGGAAACGATTGCCAACGAGATGCAGCTTATCATCGTCATTGTGGGTCTCCTGGTGGTAGGCATTCTCTTACTGACCTCGGAGACTTATGCCGAAGTGATCGTGTTACTGGCGACCTTTCTCTCCGCTGCCATCATCAACATGGGAACCAATTTCCTCTTTGGCACCATCTCCTTTGTCTCAAACTCCGTCACCATAGTGCTGCAGCTGGCGCTGTCGATTGACTATGCCGTCATTCTGTGTAACCGCTTTAAGGAGGAGCACGAGACCCTGCCCACCCGTGAGGCGGTCATTGTGGCCCTTAGTAAGGCCATCCCCGAAATTTCGGCCAGCTCCCTCACCACCATAGGCGGCCTGACGGCCATGACCTTCATGCAGTTTAAAATCGGCGTGGATATGGGCATCGTTCTCATCAAAGCCATTATTTTAAGCCTGCTTGCCGTCTTTATCATCATGCCGGGACTTCTGGTCCTCTTTAGTAAGCTGATGGATAAAACGAGGCACAAAAAGCTCATCCCCCCTATCCCCTTTGTGGGAAACATCGCATACAAAACACGCTTGATTGTCCCGCCCATATTTTTGGTCCTGGCCATCGCCGCATTGTTGATCTCCAACAAGTGCCCCTATGTATACGGTTACAGCCAGCTGACCACACCGGTTCAGAATGAATCCCAAATTGCCGAGCAGATGATCAAGGATAACTTTGGCAAGGATAATGTGCTTGCCATGATGGTGCCGGTCGGCGACTATGACGCGGAGCGACAGCTCCTTGCCGAACTGGAGGCGCAGCCCGAGCTGGATTATGCCACGGGCTTGAGCAACACCGAGGCGATGGACGGATACATGCTGACCGATAAGCTCAACCCGCGCCAGTTTGCGGAGCTGACAGACCTCGATTATGAGGTGGCCGAGATGCTCTATGCCGCCTATGCAGTAGACGATGAGAGTTATGCGAAAATTCTCAATGGCCTGCCCACCTATGGCGTACCGCTCATAGATATGTTTATGTTCCTTTATGACGAGGTGCAGGAGGGGTATATCACCCTTAAACCGGAATTGCAGGAGACGCTGGACGATGCCTATGTACAGATGCGGGACGGTCGCGTGCAACTGGAGGGCGAACATTACAGCCGCATCCTCATGTCAGTAAACCTTCCCCAGGAGGGTGCGGAGACCTTTGCATTTCTTGACGAGCTGCATCAAATAGCGGGCAAATACTACCAGGGCGCGGTTTACCTCGCAGGAGACTCGACCAGCCAGTATGACCTATATCACTCCTTCCAGCAGGATAATACAGTGGTAAACGTGGTCTCCATTCTCATTGTCCTGTCGGTGCTCCTGTTCACCTTCAAGTCGGCGGGCATGCCTGTCCTGCTGATCATGGTCATTCAGGGCAGTATCTGGCTCAATTTCTCCTTCCCGGCATTGACCCAGTCTCCGCTCTTTTTTATGAGCTACCTCATCGTCTCATCAATTCAGATGGGCGCGAACATCGACTATGCAATCGTCATCTCATCCCGATACATGGAGCTGTCAGAACAGATGTCACCGAAAAAAGCCATGATAGAGACGATGAACCTCTCCTTCCCAACCATTATCACCTCCGGATCCATGCTTGCTCTTGCAGGCCTCCTGATCGGCCAATTGACCTCGGAGGCGGCCATCGTGGGGATTGGGCAATCCCTTGCCAGAGGGACACTCATCTCCTTAGTCCTAGTCATGTTCATTTTGCCACAGCTGCTGCTGTTCGGAGATAGAATTATCCGCAGAACCTCATTTTCTGTCAAGCTTCCGATGCCCACACGCAGCGCGGCAGGCGGGTTTGTGCGTGTGGATGGACGCATCCATGGTCAGGTATCAGGAACAATCACCGGCACCGTTCACGCAGTCATCAAAGGCCAAGTGGATGCCTTTGTGCAATCAGGCGAAGTGAAAGAAATCGAAGCACCGGCAGAACAGGAGGATACCGATGAAACATAGAGGAAAAATGATCAGCTTCATGATGGCGTGTGTCCTCTGCGTCGGCTTGGCAGTTCCCGCCTTTGCGGCGGATCCGGCACCCATTGTTTCCATTGACAACACGGAGGATTTTTTAGCATTTGCGAAAAACTGCACCTTGGACACTTGGTCGCAAGGCAAAGAATTTAAGCTCACCAGCGACTTAGACCTTGCAGGGACTGATTTTGTGTCAATCCCTACCTTTGGCGGAACCTTCGATGGACAGGGCCATACCATAAAAGGATGGTCGGTTTCCCGCAGCATTTCTCAGACCGGTTTTTTTGGCATTGTGCAGCCGGGTGCCGTGATCAAAAACCTACAAGTCACCGGAAGCATTGTGCCTGCGGGCACGCAGGATGTCCTGGGTGGGATTGCGGGGACAAACTACGGCACCATCCACAATTGCAGTTTCACCGGAACCGCAAAGGGCAACAGCATGGTTGGCGGGATCGTCGGAAACAATGAAGCGAGCGGCGTGATCACCGGATGCCGTGCCTCCGGCATCATATCCGGCACCCATTTCACAGGCGGTATCGTCGGCCTCAACAGCGGCAGCGTTTTGAACTCCATCAATGAAAGCGCGGTGAATACGGACTATGTGGAAGTGCCGGTTAGCCTTGAGGATATGGAAATTGACTGGGCGCGCCTGAACTCCACGGAAAATGCCCCCGCCCATACCGACACCGGGGGCATCAGCGGGTATTCCACAGGCTCCATCGAGTCCTGCACCAACAAAGGTGCTGTTGGCTATCCACATGTCGGCTACAATGTGGGCGGTATTTCCGGCCGGCAATCCGGGTATATGAACGACTGTGTCAACAACGGAACCATAAATGGCCGAAAAGATGTAGGCGGTATTGTTGGGCAGATGGCCCCAGACATCAGCCTGAAGTTCAGCCAGACCAGCATCCAGACGCTGAAGGACGAATTGAACACGCTACATGGACTGTTAGGAAAAATGCTCGATCATTTGGATTCCTCCTCCAGCCAAGTTTCCTCGGAGCTGACCACGGCATCGGGATATTTGGATGCCGCACGGGATAGCGCCGGTAGCATCAATCATCAAATCACCGGTTTTGTGGATGAAAACATCAGCGCCGTCAACGATTTGACCGCTCTCATCCAGAAGTATACCGGCCAATTGCCAACAATCCTCACAGAGTTGGAGAACGCGGCGACGGCCGCTTCACAGGCATTCTCGGAATTTCAAGAGGGCGCTGCGCAGCTCAATGACCTCATAGCACTATCCGATGATGCTATCGGTGATTTGCAGAGAGCGGTTTCCAATTTGCGTCAGGCGTCTACCTACCTTGGCGCCGGGATAACAGAAGTCAAAGCCACCGTTGACACCCTCACCAAAGACCGGTATCTGCCTGATCTGTCTGCCGAAATGAAGCAGCTACAGCTCGATGGCGCGGCATTTGCCGATGCGATCGAACGCTTCGCGGTCATCGTTGAAGAAGCAACAGCGGAATATGAGGCAGCCGGCACCATCAGTCCCGCGACTCTCGAAACGCTTCTCCAGTCACTGACTGATGTAACGACAAATGCCTCCACCGTGGCAGCAGACCTGGACGCCATCATGCAAAAAATAGATTGGACCCTTGTCGGGCAAGAAGCGGAGAACTTACAAGGTGATGTACAAACGGCCCTGCGTCATTTGTCGCAGACAGTGAACTACTTTTCCAATGCTTTTGACGAAATAGACAGTACCCTTTCAGAAATGTCCTCCTTCTTCACACATCTGGAGGAAGCAAACCGTTCCATTGGTCCGATTGTGGACCGAACGCAGTCAGCGCTCCAATCGCTTGCATCAGCATCAAATGACCTGTCCAGCACAGTCAATTTGCTGAGCCAATGGGCGGCGGACCTCGCCGGGGAGGACGAAATCAAGTTTCAAGGCCTGGGAGATGATTACACACAGAACGCAGAACGCCTGAACGCTGCCTTGACCGGACTTTCCGGCTCCCTATCCTCGCTCAACAGTACACTCAGTGCATCCAGCGATACGCTCATCAGCGACCTTCGCGCTGTCAACAACCAGTTTATGGTGGTCATGAATCTGATGCTCGATGTTTATACCGACGTTGGCACTGCCGAACTGAGTCGTGAAAACTATTATGAAGACATCTCCGACGAGGATATTTATGAAAAACGCGAGGGTAAGGTAGTCGGCTGTAAAAACCTTGGCGCAGTGTACGGAGACGTCAATGTAGGCGGTGCAGCAGGCTCCATGGCAATTGAGTATGACCTCGACCCGGAGGATGATATCTCCGCCAACGGGAACCGTTCCTACGACTTTAAATACCAGACCAGAGCGATTCTGCTCGAGTGCGTGAACTCAGCCGATGTAAGCGCCAAAAAAGACTATGCAGGCGGCATGGTCGGACGAATGGATTTGGGGACAGTCTACTACAGCGAGAACTATGGCTTTATCTCCAGCACCTCAGGTGATTACGTGGGCGGCATCGCAGGACAGTCTCTCTCATCCATTCGCAAGTCCTTTGCCAAGAGCTTTCTGTCCGGACGCAGGTATGTGGGCGGCATCGCAGGGCAAGGCAAGGACATCAGTGGATGCTACACGCTGGTCAAGGTGCGAGAAGATGCGCAAAACGTTGCCGCCATTACCGGTGATGCCACGGGAACGCTCTCAGGCAACTACTTTGTTTCGGATGACCTTGCGGGTGTGGATAGAGTGAGTTTATCAGAGAAAGCTGAGCCCATATCCTATGAAGCCCTGATTATGGCAGAAGGGATTCCTGATCGATTCAAAAGCCTGTCTATGATTTTCATGGCGGATGATGCTGTGGTAAAAACGCTTTCCATCCCATACGGAGAAACCTTAGAGCAGTCCCTTGTGCCCGATGTTCCCTCCAAAGAAGGCTACTATGGGCAGTGGAGCAGGACGGATTTCACCAACCTGAGATTCGATGACGTCGTTGAGGCCGTTTACACAAGGTATTGCACCACACTGGCAAGCAGCGCGCTGCGCAACAATGGACAGTCTGTGATTCTTGTTGACGGACAGTTCTCTCAGGATGAGGCGATTACCACCACACAAGGAGACGTCAGGGATGTCCCGCTGGCTAATATGGACGAATATTGGCGTCTTACCATGCCCGAGGACACAGAAACGCAGCACACCATCCGCTACCAGCCCCTAAACGGAAACCCTAAGAAAACAAGCATTTACCTGTATTCTGATGGACAGTGGAACAAGGCAGACACCGAAATCATGGGGCGCTATCTGCTCCTGTCCGCAGACGGAACCGAGGTGCAGCTTGCAGTGAAGTCGCCGGAACAGTCCCATTGGCTGCTCGTCACGGTTGGCGCAGGTGCCACACTGCTGGCGCTTACGCTCGTCCTATGGCGGCGGAGAACAAGACAGAACGCTTGAGTGTCAGCTCTTGTGTCACGGCATCATGGATTGATGAAACGGCAAATATGTCACATTAACAATAATGGCAGCAAAGTTAATTTAAACTTTGCTGCCATTTCTGCGTCATCACATGATAGTGTTGTTCTATGTTCCGATATCAGTGGGTTCACGGCCTATTGTCTACTTTTACAGGAGCGCTTCCTATTTGGACGGCTTAAAATTTTTAATTTTTATTTTGTGATATTTTATTATTTTATCCGTTACTATAGTATAAACAAATTTAGTCATAATTCATTTTCTCAAACGAAAACAAAAAAACAAGAAGCAAGGATTGTTTCCAAATTTCAATTGTGGGTTAATTGCAATAAAATCCTTAATATATTTTCCAATGTTTGGGAGTGAAATGAATCTAAATGCTTCCATTATGTCGTAGGTGAGTTGGATAATACAGTGCAAGTAGTAAATTCAACATCAAAAATGGACTTTGGCGCTAATTTTATTACTATTACTGTTGGAGCTATCGTAAGCATCTTGACGGGTGGTTTTAGTTCTTGGGTTGCTGCTGGTGCTGGCTACCTGTCATCCGCTTCTATGAATTCAATTGCGAACTGGCTAAAGAATACAAATCCATATTATCAGTATGCATCTTTTAAGGATATCAGAAATGCGCGTGCCAATAACAATCTAGTTTATTATTATAAACATTCCGTGTATGCATGGAATAAGCGTGATTATGACGGCAACAAGTACTTGGTTGAAACTTATTACCAAGCAGATTATCCACGGTAAGGAGTAAAACATGAACTTTATCCTATCTCTACTTGTGTTCGTTGTATTATACTGGTTGCATTTGACTGCAGTGAAAAAAAATTATTGGGGATTAGCTATTGCTGAATACACGATCATCCTTTGTCTGGTTATAGTTAATGAATGTATTTGGAAAAATCATGAGTTAATTTTTATCAGCTATACGACCGCTTTTGTTTTCTTAGGTGCAGGCGGAGCAACTTTGATTATGTCATTTATCAAACGCAAAGATAAAAGCAGATAGGATAGTAGCAACAAATCTGTATCTAAACTTTCTATTCATTCCTTTGGAGCGTGAAATCCAGAGTTTGAATCACTAATAAAAACCCTTGAGGCACTGCGTCTCGAGGGTTTTTATGTTTGAAGTTTCTTCTTTGTGGTCTTATCATATACCATGGACACCTACAGTCACCTTTACCCAAGCAAGCAGGCGGAGGTTGCCACCAAGCCGGACATACTCATGGGAACGGTAGCCGATCCGCAAATTGTAGCCAATTTGTAGCCAACAAAAAGAAAAATCCTTGCAAACCCGCATAAATGCAAGGTTTGCAAGGACATAAGACTTATTCCCATTCGCTCTTTGTGAGCGCAATCTAAACGGTTTTGTTTAGACGATTAAGCTGACAATATTCTGATTACTTTGGTTATCCATAGAGTATGGGCTGTCTAAGTTTTTTGTTGCCATTGTGTTGCCGATAATTAAGTCCTAGTATTTTCTAGTGCGAACATTTTTACAGTAATGAAAAGAGTTCTCCAGTGCCCTTTATCTTTGCCAACGGATTGAGGATTGTTCCCTAAAGTTCTACTGCGCTCAACAGTTGTGCAGACTAGCTCCTTCCCTAAAACTTCCATAACCAAAAAAGGATCATGCGTCCACCGATAATAACCATCATCGCCGATTTCAATTAGTGCTCTAAAAGCGCCAACAATTGGATATAAAAAACCCGTAGGCGTCAGAAAATCCATCTCCTGTTGATAAAATTTCGAGACGTTCTTAGCTCTATTTGCTTCTCCGACCACACCTTTAACTCTACCATAGCGTCCACCTTGACTACCATCGTAGTAATACTCGCCGATTTTAGTTTCTAACTTATTATAAAGCTTAAAAACATCTATAATCAAGGGTATCATTTTTACATATGGATTTTGGATTGTTTCACCAAAAACTTTGTGCATTTTTATATAACGCTCAGTGCACTTGGCTCTTCCGGAATATGATTGTGTCGGATATGTTTCTGTTTGTGAGTTTGGATATTCGTCTAGATTAAAAAGATTTAATATTGCTAAGATCTCTGTGATGTCTATTTCCCCATTAGTATTTTCTTTATAGGCAATACGATCCATCATTTTTGGTTCGTTTTTTAGTACATTTTTAATAATGTCAAATCGATCTTCTAATTCAGCAATTGATTGTTCACGAACTTGAACAGAAGTATTTCTTGCTGCTGCAAGTTGAGAAAAAATGTCTTCAACTCCTGTAAGAATTTCAATTTTGACAAACTGTGTTCCAGGTGTAATCTTATGTTTAAGTTCTTTTATGATACGATACGTGTGCCCGCCATCAATGTTTCCGTGAATTTCTTCATCAGTAAAGACAATTGTCAGTTCATTATTGGAATTATTGTAAATTACTTTTTCTGCTGAAAGCACGAGACCACGATTCAAAAGGTAAAAATTCTTTTCTGCCTCTGCTTCCAAAGACTGCTTAATTCTTTTAGCCACACTAGTTCCCAGATTTTGCTCGCGTGGATTAGTTTGCATGGGGATGTCAGTTGGAATTTCGGTTACATCACAGATAGCAAAATATGTTTGTGCTGAATCATCTTTAGCATCGGGGTAAGGGTTAGGTAGTTTGCGAAATGCACTCACAATAAAAGTTGTTTTTGTCATAATGGTTTTCCTTTCTTTTTTACAAATTACGTGTAATTGTGTAGATACGTGATTTGACTCACCATCTATTTTCTAGTATAATATGGATATTAGAAATAATCAATAATCACTTTTGATTAGAGGATATGACATGGATAAATATGAACGTGAGTTTTGCATCAAATTTGCCAGCAGATTAAAAGCTTTACGCAATAATGAAGGAATGACTCAAAAAGAATTTTCAGATGCCTGCGGCATATGTATTCCTGCATTTCTGTGCAGAGAAAGCCGGGCATTTTGACAATCCGATTGCTTTTTGGTGTCTTGGGGTCTGTGATAACATCCTCTCCCAAAAGCCGCTGATAGGACTTGCTGATGGCAACCGTACTTTTCTCAAAGTCAAAGTCCGCAGGGGTGAGGGCTAAAAGTTCACCCAGCCGAATGCCGCACCAGTAGAGCATCTGAAAGGCATAGTAGGAAAGGGGCTTGTCCATCATCACCTCGGCAAATTTTTTGTACTCATCTTTCGTCCAAAACAGCATTTCCTTGCCCTGCCTTTTTCCCATGTTGCCAGCCTTTGCCGCTGAATTGGATTTCAGCTCATAAAACCGCACCGCATGATTTAGAATGGCAGAAAGCTGATTGTGCAGTGTTTTGAGATAGGTTTCTGAATAAGGATTGCCCTTTTCATCCCGATAACCAATCATTTCATTTTGCCACTGGATAACATCCGCTGGGCGAATGTCGTTCATCCGCTTGCCCCCAAAGGAGGGGAGCAGCTTTGTTTCAATGATGTGCTTTTTCGTCTGCCAAGTGTTGCGGCGCAACCGTACCTCCATGTCTTTTGTATAAACCTCCACAAAGCTGGAAAAGGTCATATCCAAGTTGGAGGCTTTTTGCTGCTGGAAGGTACGCTCCCATTCCAGCGCCTCACGCTTGGTCTTAAACCCTCGTTTCATTTTCTTTTCCTTTTGCCCCCTCCAATTTTCATAGTAAAAGGCGGCGTACCATGTTCCTTTTGCGTTGTCTTTGTATGCTGGCATTTTGTTCCTCCTTACTGGCTGCTGCGCAGTCCATAAAATTTTTCCTCGTAATACTGGCGGCTTACCCGCCCGGCGATGGTCATAAAGCCTTTACCCTTTAATTCTTCGTTCATTTTCCGCACCAGCTTGTAGGCATAGGGCTTAGAAACGCCCAAATTCTTTGCAATCTCCTCCACTTTGATAAACAGCTCTTTCTTCATCGTATCAAACCGCCTTTCTTTATTAGCATATTTGTTAATGTTACCGTATCCTTAGTATACATTATCATATTTGTTAATGTCAAGTGTTTATTTCGCTTTTTTGTTAATTTTTATCTTGCATCTTTCGCTTTTTTGCGCTATACTATTCTCAAAGGCGGTGGAACAGATGACAATAGGTGAGAAAATTAAGAAAATCCGTACCTTTCGTGGCATGACACAAAAGGAGTTCGGCTTGGCAATCGGGCTGGAGGAGAAGGGCGCCGACAACCGTATTGCCCAATATGAAACCAACTACCGTATTCCCAAGAGGGATATGCTGGAGCAGATGGCGGCGGTGCTGCGTGTCAGTCCGATGAATTTTTACAGTGATGCCCCGGACTGCGCCGAGGACATCATGCAGACCTTTTTTTGGCTGGACGAGGATAACCCCGGCGCTATCAATCTGTTTCAGCTTGTGCGCAACTCCGGCAAGACAAATGCCTCTGATGATACCTCTGTGCGCTACAACGACAATGACGATTGGCCTGCCCATGCCCCTGTGGGGATGTACTTCAAGTATGGACTGGTTGATCAATTTATGAAGGAATGGCTGCTGCGCAAAGAGGAACTAAAGGCTGGCAGTATCACTCGCAGCGAATACTTCGAGTGGAAATTAGGCTTTCCGCAGACCTGTGATGATTGTGGAAGGCAAGAACCTTCGGTGCAGTGGAGGGAGGTACGCCATGAGGATGCCCAGAGCGATTGACACCGCATTCTTTGCCCCCTGTGGCATGAACTGCATGGTCTGCTATAAGCATTGCTACATGAAAAAGCCTTGTGCCGGGTGCTTGCCGGGTGATGAGGGCAAGCCGGAGCATTGCCGCAAGTGCAAAATTAAGGATTGTGTGCAGGAAAAGGGGCTTACATATTGCTATGAGTGCGATACCTTTCCCTGCAAGCTGATTAAAAATCTAGAGAAAAGCTATAACCAACGGTATGGCGCAAGTCTGATGGAAAACAGCCTATTCGTGAAAGAGCATGGGCTAACCTCCTTTATGAAACAGCAGTTAGAGCGTTATACCTGTCCTAGCTGTGGCGGCGTGATTTCACTCCACGATGCCGAATGTAGCGAGTGCCAAACCAAAACAAAGTAAAAAAGAGCAAAAAAACGCCCTGCTGAATTTGTCGTTCAGCAGAGTGTTTTTTGCTCTTTTGCTTATTATTCCGTGAGGTACTGGCGGATATGAATAGTATCAAACCAGTATCACGGAGGGGATAGAGAGGCTATAAACCCTGTATTCATGCGGGTTTGCGCCGCTGTCTATGTCATTCCCACTCAATCGTTCCAACTGGTTTGGGGGTCAGGTCATATAGGACACGGTTGACGCCTTTTACCTCATTGGTAATACGGTTGGTGATATGAGAAAGCAGGGCAAAGTCGACGGGTTCGACGGTGGCGGTCATGGCGTCGATGGTATTGACAGCGCGCAGGATAACCGGCCATTCAAAGGTACGCAAATGATCGCGCACACCGACAGAATGGATATCAGGGATAGCGGTAAAGTACTGCCAGACCTTACCTTCAAGTCCTGCCTTGGCGAATTCTTCGCGCAAGATAGCATCCGATTCGCGCACAGCCTCCAAGCGGTCGCGCGTGATAGCGCCGAGGCAGCGCACGCCGAGGCCGGGTCCCGGGAAAGGCTGACGATACACCATCTCCGCAGGCAAGCCCAGCGCGACGCCGCAAGCACGCACTTCGTCCTTAAAGAGCATTTTAAGCGGTTCCACGAGGGAAAACTGCAGATCTTCAGGCAGGCCGCCAACATTATGGTGACTCTTGACCGCTTTGACTGTTTTGGTGCCGCTTTCAATGATATCGGGGTAAATGGTACCTTGTGCAAGGAAATCAATCCCCTCGAGCTTACGCGCTTCTTCTTCGAACACACGGATAAACTCTGCCCCGATGATTTTTCGTTTCTGTTCAGGATCCGCAACGCCAGCAAGCTTGTCCAAAAAGCGATCTACCGCATCGACGTAGACCAGATTAGCCGCCATCTGATTACGAAACACCTCAACCACCTGCTCCGGTTCGCCCTTACGCAACAGGCCGTGGTTGACATGTACGCAAGTGAGCTGCTTACCAATCGCCTTGATCAGCAGCGCAGCCACCACCGAGGAATCCACGCCGCCGGAGAGCGCCAGCAGCACCTGACTTTCACCTACTTGACGGCGGATCAGTTCGATCTGATCGGAGAGAAAGTTTTCAATGGTCCAGTTTGCTTCCGCCTGACAAGTATCAAAGACAAACGCCGAAAGCGCTTTCTTTCTCGCCGCGTCTTCCGCCGGCCAAGGTTTTTCGCCCTTGTGATCCACGCAAAGAATCGGCAGCCCACTGTCATACACTGCTTTGCTCGCGTCGATTTCCACCCCATCCACCACACGGTTCGGGCCACCATTTAAGAGGATGCCACGCACGCCCGGCAGGGCGTTCAATTCCTCTGCGGTTAAATCATGCGGATGAATCTCCGAGTATACACCCAATGCCCGGATCTCACGCGCAATTTGTGGATTTTGCTCACTACCAAGGTCCAAAATCAGTATCATGTCTTGCTTCATTCCTATGCCTCCTACTGCTTATGACAATTCTTGCTTCTATCGTACCACATTCCCTAGTGTCTCCGCAAGAAAAAAATAGACTAAAACAGTCATTACATCTTCGGTACAAAAGTAGGCATAGGCAACAATTTATGCAGGTTCAGTCTGTTCATCCGGTCAATAAGGGCCTTGGTGGACGCATCCTCGCAGACGCCCTCGCGAATATAGCGATCCAATACGGCATAAGAAAAGCCCAGATTATCTTCGTCGGTTTTGCCGCAGAGACCGTCTATCGGCACTTTGTCCACGAACTGATCCGGCAAACCGAGCGCCCTGCCCAGGGCCCGCACCTCTGTCACGGTGAACTTGGCCAGCGGACTAAAGTCCCCGGCCGCATCACCAAACTTGGTGGAATAACCAACCCAGTCCTCGCTCAAGTTGCAGGTGTTGGCCACACGCCCCCCCACAATCGCGGAGATGGCGTAGAGCGTACTCATGCGAATCCGCGCAGGGCTGTTGAAGGTCGCGACCTCATTGAGCGTCAGGCCCGCCTGTCCGATGGCATCATAAAGCGCCTGCACCGCAGCGGCCACATTGACCTCCACAAAGTCAATCTCCAACGTCCGGCACAGCGCGTAGGAAACCGCAATGTCTTCCTGCGACCCTTGCGGCATCAATACGCCGAGCACCCGCTCGCGCCCAAGCGCCTGCACACAGAGCGCAGCCACAACTGAACTGTCCTTTCCGCCGCTGATCCCGACGACGGCTTTGGTCTCCGGCGTTCCGTTTTGTTCAAAATAGTCTTGGACCCACTTGATGAGCTCTGATTTGATCTGATTCGCGTCAAACATGTCTTAGCCCCTATTCTTACATTTGATTTTGATGCAGCTGATGAACGCTGCCAGACAAACGCTGTTCCTGCTGACTCTGCGTTTTCAATGGTAAAATGTAGTGTCTCTCCTATTCACCCTTGATATGCATTGAGTCAGTGAACTGCACCGCTATTTCTTGGTTGATAACAACATATCAGCAATCGATATCTCTGTCAAGTTTACCGCTTCACGCGGACGCAAAAGAATCCGAACCATTGTCCGGTGACATTTGGTTCGGATTCTTGTCATGTATGCCTAAGCTTACACCCTGATCATGCGGTAGCCCACGCCGATGTGCGTTTGAATATACTTGGGCGCGGTGGCATCCGCTTCGATTTTCTTGCGTAGCGTCGCCATGAATACCCGCAGCGAGGCCACGTCGTTGTCCCAGGCGCTGCCCCAGATTTCACGCGTGATGAAGGTATGCGTCAACACCTTGCCGGTATGTTTGGCAAGCAGACAGAGCAGTTTATACTCGATAGGCGTCAGGTGAAGTTCTTCTTCGCTCAAAAACGCACAGCCGGCAGCATAGTCGATCTTCAACGCGCCGTTTTCATACACGGTTCCCTCGCTCCCGGCGACAGTGGAGGCGTAGTGCAGGCGGCGGAAGGTCACCCGCAGGCGAGCGAGCAATTCTTCCACAGAAAATGGTTTGGTGAGAAAATCGTCCGCACCGGCGTCAAGCGCCTCAATTTTGTCAACATCCTCACTTCTTGCACTGATGACAATGATGGGCATTTGCGACCAGGAGCGTATTTTCCGAATCAGAGCCACCCCATCCATATCCGGCAGGCCCAGATCCAGCAAGACGACATCCGGCTTGTGGGACACCGCTTCCAGAATCGCCGCCTCGCCGTTTGGTGCGACATGAAATTTATAGTCGTGTGTCTCCAGCGTGGTGGTCATCAGGTTGCGGATGGCGGGATCATCCTCCACCACCAAAATCAACGGTTTATTCATGCAAGGTCACCTCCTCCAAGGGTAGTGCAAAGGAAAACACCGTACCCTTGGGACTGTTGTCTGTGACAGAAATCGTGCCGCCATGCGCCGTGACGATGGACTTGCACAGCGCAAGCCCCAAGCCCAGGCTGCGGCGGCTATCTGCCAAGCCGGGCGCGGCGGTGTAAAACATATCAAACAGCTTCGGCTTGGCCTCGTCGGGAATCCCATCGCCGTTGTCCGCGATTTCCGTGACCACAAAGCCGTTCTCCTTGACGGTGCGTATGACGATTTTAGAACCCTTTGGCGTGTACTTAATGGCATTATCGATCATATTGATGATGACCTGCACAATGAGCTTGGCATCCATTTTGACAACAATGAAATCCTCGGCTTGCTCCACGACGATCTCATGTTCTTCCCCTTGGCGGCAGGTATGGCTCAAGGCCTCCATAACCACCTCCTCCATCAGCTCGGCGGTCATATTAAGACGCATAGAGCCCTCCTCGATTCTGGTGACGGACAAGAGGTTTTCCACCAGGTTGATCAGCCACTGGGAGTCATCGTAAATATCAGTATAGAGGCTCTTTCGTTTTTCCTTGCTGAAGGCCTCCTCATTGTTGAGCAGAATGCCCGCATTGCCGGATATGGCCGTCAAAGGGGTGCGCAGATCATGCGAAATGGAGCGCAGCAGATCGGCGCGCAGCTGCTCGTTTTTCGCCAACACAGCGGCCTCCTGCCTCTCCTTAAGCGCTTGCTGGCTCTCCAAGGTCAGCGCGCACTCGCCTAAGAGGGAGAGCACAATGCTGTTTTCAAAGGCATCCAGAGGTGTCCCGTTCATCGCAATGCCAACCACACCGTAAACCGTATCGTTTACGCGCACGGCAAGATACAAGCACTTGGCATTGCCCAGGGTATTGGTGGTGGCGCCGGCATGTTTATTGTTTTTACAAACCCAGGTGGCAACCGCCCTTTCGTTCGGGGACAAATACTCCTGCTCACGAGAAGCCTCTGACACGACAAACACGGAGGGCTCTTGCAGCACCTGGTGGTCCAGCAGGTAAAACACAATATCTTTTTCCAAGAGCTTCATCAGCTGCCCTGCCGTCACTTTCACAACGGTTTTTCGATCGGTCGATTTTTGCAGCAGCTGATTGGTCTCGAGCAGCACCTTGGTACGATAGGCGGTTTGCGCCGTGCGTTGGGCATGGCGTTTGATGCGCGTGGCGAGCGTACCGGTTAAAAAGGCGGAGAGGAACATGATAAAAAAGGTCACCGGATAGCCCCTGTCATAGGCGTTGAGTGTAAAGTATGGCTCTGTGAATAAGAAGTTAAACGTCAACACACTGACAAGGGATAGAACCAAGCTATACACCCGGTGGCTCGTCATGATGGCGGTGAGCAAGACGCCAAAAATATAGACCGTTATGATATTGGCTTCGCTGAAGTTTAAGCTGCGGAAAATGGCCCCGATGCCGGTGGCCAGAAGCAGCACAGCCAAGCTTTTGAGCGCATCCAACCAGCGAAACTCAAAGCGCTCTTGCCTTGCCTTGACCGCCCGGTAGCTGACCATATTTTTTTCCGGAATGATGTAGATATCCAGACTGGGCGCAGCGGCGGTGAGCCTCTCCGTCAAAGACGGTTTCCACAGCAAGCCCCGACGGCCCGTGCTGCTTCTGCCGAGCACAATCTTGGATACGCCGGACAATCGAGCAAATTCGGCGATCTGAAAGGGGACATCGTCGCCATACACCGTCTCAATTTCCGCGCCCAGCTGGCGGGCAAGCGCAATGTTCGTGCGCAGTCTGTTCTTATCCTCCTCGCGCATCACGGCAAAATCAGGCGTCTCGACGAACAGCGCGGTAAAGCTGCCTTTGAATGCACTGGCCATACGGGCGGCGGTACGAATAATCTTTGCGTTGGTCGGAGACGAGGACAGGCAGACAAGGACATGTTCATCCGTGTGGTAGTCCGCCTGCGACTGCCTGACCTTTTCCGAAATCTTATTGACGCGGTCGGCACAGCGCCGCAGCGCAATCTCACGCAAGGCCGTCAGGTTCTCGACGGCAAAGAAGTGACTCAGCGCCTTATTCGCCTGTTCTTCCCTGTACACCTTGCCTTCTTTGAGCCGTTCGATCAATTCTTCCGGTTCAATATCCACCAGTTCCACCTGATCCGCGCGATCAAACACCTTATCGGGAATGCGTTCACGCACTGAAATGCCCGTGATGGAGGCGACAATATCGTTGAGGCTTTCAATGTGCTGCACGTTGACGGTGGTGTAAACATCTATGCCCGCTTTGAGCAGTTCGTCCACATCCTGATAGCGTTTGGTATGGCGGCAGCCTTCTGCGTTCGAGTGCGCCAATTCGTCCACCAAGATCAGCTGCGGATGGCGGCGGATGGCGGCGTCCAGGTCGAATTCTTGGACGGTGATGCCTTTGTGACTGACGGGCAGGTTGCCCAGTTGTTCCAAACCGTCGAGCAGCGCGCTTGTCTGCGGCCTGGCATGCGGCTCCACGTAACCGGCCACCACATCCACACCGCGCCGCTTGGCCTCTTGCGCGGCCTGCAGCATGGCATAGGTCTTGCCGACACCGGCGGCGTAGCCGAAAAATATCTTCAAATGCCCGCGCTGTTCCGACAGGGCCTCATCTTTGATTTTTCTCAACAACGCTTCCGGATTTGCTCTCGGATCTTCCACGCAAACGCCCCCCTCTTGACGAGGTCACACCATACCGCAAGCCATAACGGCGTTGACCATACATATCATAGACCATCAGTTGATGCTAGTATACCACAAGGGGCTTTAAAAATATATAAACAGAACCATCACAATATTAAGATTGTATAAAGAATCTTACATCCATCCAAATAAAAGGGAGAAGGGCAGCATCACAGCGACTGTACCCAGAAACACCGTGCCCAAGATAAACAGCGGCATGGCAAAAAAGAGCAGCAACAGCGTGATATGAGGATGATCGTCCATCCATCTGTCCAAGGTCTTGGGGCAGAGATGTTTTTTCTTCATGGTTTGCAAGAGTCCAGGCAAGTCGCTCACCTCCTTCTCCCCTATCCTAGCGCGTGTGCTGCAAAAATGGTATGAACACTTCACGCTTTGGCCTTAAAACGGTATAAGGAGACATAAAAAAGCCGGCGACCGATGGCGGTCGCCGACCTTCTCATGAAACGCTGCGTCTTATTTGAACAGTTTGATGGTCCCCGTGTCATTCAAATGCCTGAGCAGCGAGAGCATGATCGGAAAACCGAACAGGCCAAGCACTCCAAACAGCTGCGCGCCGACAAACATACTGACCAGGGTTACGATGGGATGCAGGCCGATCTGGCTGCCCACAATTTTGGGTTCCAGTATGTTGCGGATTACGGTGATGACAAGATACAGCACCAGCAAGGCAATGGCCAGCTTAAAATCGCCCTGTATGGCGACAATGATCATCCAGGGGATCATGATGCCGCCGGTGCCCAGTACGGGCAGAATGTCAAAGATGGCAATGCCCAGCGCAATCAGGATGGCGTTTGGTATGCCGATGATGCTCAGCCCCACAGATAACTCGGCAAAGGTGATGAGCATGATGAGCGCATAAGAGCGGATACAGACGAGGAGCGTGCCAACCACATATTCCTGCACACGCAGCAAAAATCGCTTGACTTTTTCCGTCATTTGGCGCGAGACAAATTCCGCCAGTTGGTCATAATCACCCGCGATAAAGAAGGTGGAAATGATCATCAGCAGAATTTTGATCAGCAGGCCGGGCAAAAGCGTGGCATAACCGGATAGCGTGCGCACCGCCGTGACCGACAGGTTCGTCACCAGTTCACCGAGAGACTGCGTCAGCTGGGTGAACATATCGTTAATCGCGGACACAAGCGCGGGATCCATGCGGGCAACGGTCTGCTCCACCCCGTCAAACGCGGCGCCAAGCAGGGGTTCGATCTCCGTGCTGTAGATATGCGGCAGCTTTGACACAAAATCCGTGGCAGAGGTGATCATCTTAATGCCCGCCAGAGAGAGCATCACGCCCACCGTCGCATAAAACAGCAGCACCAAAAACAGGGCGATTGGCTTATAGGGAATCTTCGTTTTGCGGGCCAGCCATCTGGCCGGTATTTTCAGCAGGGACGCAATCAGCAGCGCCAAAATAAACGGCGCAAGCAGCCCCAAACCATAGTGAATGATGCCGTAGACCACTAGGGCAATCAGGCCGATATAGAGCAAGTTAATGATAAACCGTTTTCGTTTTTCGTAGTCCATTTGTTTTTCTCATTTCAATCACTGGCTATGCAGTGCGGTCCGTGTTACCATGTCTTATCATTTGCTCGGTGTCTGTATATCACAGCTGTGCAGTACACCGCGCGAGAGTGCGAAGCAGCCAAACGCCGCCAGGAGCTCCCAGAGGCTCAGAATGCCCAGGCCGAGCACCGTTCCCATCGTGCCGCCAAGGGCTGACCCCACGACAATCGCCGCGATCAGGCCGGGCGCAATCAGGATCAACACCGCCAGGATATAGACCGTGAGCAGAATGCCGACGCCCAACTCCGTGCCAAACCAGCGCATTGACACATAGTTTACCCCAATGAGCATCATAGAAAACAGGGTATACACCGTGATGCTTCCGATGATCACAAGCAGCGCATCGCCGCTCAGTCCACCGGCCAGGCCAAAGAGCAGCGCGCTCTCTATGAGCACCTTCACAACAGGCTCCATATTGCTCCAAAGGATCTTTTGAAAGGAGCTCTCCGGCACCAGGTAGATATAGTGCGTCATCGTCTCCTTGATGCCGCGGCCGGTACCGATCAAAAAGATTTGGATCCACATGATAATCTGCAAAACCATCAGGCAAATGCCGGACTCACCCCGCAGCAGATAGGCCAACACGCCCGCACCCAGGATCATCAAGATGCTTTGCCAGGACAGCAAACCCAAGACACTTGCGCGCGTGGTCTCCCGCACATGTTTGTAGAGGAAGGCCGAGGCCCCCGCGCCGCCCACGCCTGTCTTTGTCACCTTGGTCTTCTTGGTGTTCAGAATCGCCTCTGCATTGGTTTGCCCTTCGGCAAGGGCACGTTTTTTCTCAAACGATGTCTCGGTGGCAACCAGCACATCCTCGTAGTAGTCCATATTGCCAAGCAAGATATAGGCCAGCAGTCCGGCAAACAGCAAAACCAGCGGCGCGGCAAATAAGAGGCCGTCTGTGCCTGCGCCGCCGATCCAAGACAGGGCGCTCTGCGCACCCCAGCCCGCAATGGGCGTCCAGGAGAGTACAGGCGAGCGCAAGGTCTGCTCCAGGGCAGGCAACAGCGCACTTCCCTGCACCAACTGCGCGGCAAACACCGCCAAGAGCGGTACAAACAGCACTGCCGTGATCCCCTTCACCAGGCGTTTGCGCGCCGGGCGGCCATTGGTCAAGTTGTAGAGCACCAGAGAGAGGATGGACAGCAGGACAGTCATCAGCAGGAAGGTGACGAATAAAATCACAACCGAGCCATAGCCCTCACCGAACACCCGTTTCAGATTGCCGCCCATGTATAGAATGAAAAAGCCGGCCCAAAAAGCCGTTTTGGTCATTTGAAACAGACCATAGCCCAAAATGGTTTTGGGACTGATGGGCGAGACAAAGAGCAAATTGACATCCTGCATCTCGAAGATCACGTCCCCGTTCGACAGGCCCTTTTGCACAGAAAGCAGAAAGAAAACCGCCAGCAGCGCAAAGAAAATACCCTTGAGCCAGATGAGGTCCGTCTGTTCGCCCAGCGGCGGCGGCGACATGACCATCTGCTGCACAATGAGCGCCACGATGCCGGCCGTACAGAGCATGTACAGGGCCAGCTTGGCAGGCTTGTGCAGCATCTCAAGGAAGCGATTTTTCAGGCTGGTGACAATGATATACCAAAGCGCCCGCATCTTCAGGACCCTCCTTCGGTGATGGAGAAATACAAGTCCTCCAGACCGTGTTCGGCGGCCTCGGCACGGTGGCAGACATGCGCGAGCTTTCCCTGTTTCATGATATAGGTGACGTCCCAGTTTTCCTCCATGCTGTCAATCATGTGCGTACTGACCAGCATGGCGCAGCCTTCCTGCTTCAGCTCTGCCATGAGCGACTTCAATTCACGGATGGCGTGCGGATCCAAGCCCACCAGAGGCTCATCAAAAATGACCGCCTTAGGGTTGGGCAGCAGCGCGCAGCAAATACTGATCTTTTGCTGCATGCCCTTGGACAGTTCTTTGGCCAGCTTCATGCGCTTATCCGTCAGTTCGAAGCGGGTGAGCAGCGACTCGGCGCGCGCCTCCCAGTGCTCCAGGCGATACGCGCGCGCGATAAACTCCAAATGCTCATACACCGTCAGCATGGGATAGAGCGCCGGAAATTCGGGGATATACCCCAGCAGACGCTTGGCCTGCGTGCTGTGGGTTTCGTGTCCATCTATGGTGACAATGCCGTCAAAGCGCAGCAGGCCGCAGATGCATTTGATGAGCGTTGACTTGCCCGCGCCGTTCGGTCCCAAGAGCACAGCCAGCTCGCCCGGCGCCACATCAATACAAACCCGGTCGTTGGCCAGAAACTTGCGGTATCTTTTTGAAATATTCTCTGCGTGAATCATGTCAATTCCTTTCTACTGTCCTCGATGTTTCATCTCAAACAGGCCTCTAACGCAAACGTCAGGCTGCGCAAACGCAAACAGACACAGCCCACCGCTCACCCGCGCAAGCATAGGCCATGTCTGATACCAGCGGATATTCTCCATAAAGAGAGCTTGTCCTTGTTCTCGTCGAAACTACTGTCCATCAAAGGATTGCTCCTCTACTTTCTGCATGAGATCGTCTGCATCATGATACCAAATGCCACGCGATTCGTCAATGACGACTTGCTTGGTTCAGCTAGACGCCTCGCGCACCATCACTTCTACACGCAGACAGGTTCGCTCCAAGTCCGATACGGCAATGTCGTTGAAGGGGTACTCCTCATAGACCTCACCGCAGGCGCATAAACCCTGCGCGTCGATATACGCACGCAGACGCTGATACAGTGCGTCCGCCTGCCAAGGGTCGCACCTGCCATAGACCACGGCGTAGCGTCCTTTCGGTTTGACGGCATTGCCTCCGCTGCCCACTTTAAAATAGTACTGCTCGCTGCCCGTGGCCGCTGCGCCCAACAGGACCGCCTGCGACAGCATCGTGCCCTGCGGATAGCCCAGGTTCACCCCCTTGGCGTCCGCATATTCGTAGGAAAAGATCCCGCCCTCGAAGGTATCCATATGCGCCGGTATGGGCGGACAGAGGAACAGGGCTTCCTCCTCTTTCTCCTGCAAAAGCAGCGCCTCCTCCCCAAAGCTAAGCGCCTGCTTTACCATGTCGGCATACATGTTCAGAATCAGGCGCGTCTCGCGCAGTTGGCGGATTTCCGCCTCAATCAGTGCATCCTGTTGCGCAAACAACGCCAGAGAGGATTCCGGCGTACGCTGGGCAGCGTAGCGTTTGATGGCATCAATGCCAACCCCCAGTCCGCGCAAGCTGCTGATCAGGTAAGCCGTATTCAATTGATGGCGGGAATAGTAACGATAGTTGTTCTCCCCCCGCGTTTCGGGCGACAGGAGACCGATGCGGTCATAGTAGCGCAAATTCTCCCGTTTGATGCCAGTCAGGCGGGAAAATTCCAAGATTGTCAGCTGTTTTTTGGGGCTCATCATAAAACCTCTCTCTTTTTTTGTCTAGGCTCTTGACATTAAAGTTACTTCATGGTTTATGATACCTCTTGGCAGCATAAAACGCAAGCACCGAAACAGGAGGTTTACATGAAATATTTGACACAGTATCTCAAACGACAGAAAGGCAAAACAGCGCTATCACTCTTGCTGCTGCTTGGTCAGGTGGTGGGTACCCTGCTCATCCCCGCGCTGATCGCCAAGGTCGTGGATGAGGGCATTTTACAAAACAATATGCCAGTCATCATTCGGATGGGGATACAGATGCTGATTGTCGCCGTGGTCGCCACGGCCATTTCGGTCTGGGGCAGCTGGGCCACCAGTGACTTGGCCGCGCTGTTCGGCCGTGAGATGCGCACGCAGCTCTTTGGCAAGGTACAGACGCTTTCCGTGCAGCAATTCAATGCCCTGGGCGTCTCCTCGCTGATCACCCGCTCTACATCAGATATCACCAATCTGCAACAAACGCTCGGCATGTTTTTGCAGCTGGTTGTACCCGCCCCGCTCATCGTCGTGGTCTCCATGGTGATGACCGCTATGGTCAGCCCCACCATTGCGCTCATACAGCTGGGATTCATGGCCGTCATGCTGATCGCAGCCGCCATCATCTTCAAAAAGTCCTTACCCCTATCGAGCAGCATTCAGACGCGCCTGGACCAGATCAATAAGGTGGTGCGTGAAGTCATCACAGGCGTGCGGGTGCTGCGTGCCTTTGGCAATGAGCGCTACGAGGAAGCGCGCGCGGGTCAGGCCTATGAGAGCTACGCCGGTAACATGATCCGCCTCAACCGGCTCTTTGCTGTGTTCAGCCCCATCGTGTGGCTGCTGATGGGCGGACTGATGGTAGTCATTTTAGGCGTGGGCGGCCTGTTTTCGCTGCATGGCTCCATGGCCGTGGGACAGATCACCGCCGCGACCGAGTACGCCACCCTGACCATGGCTTATTTAATGATGGGCGTTGCGACCCTCACCACGCTACCCAAGGCGCGGGCCTGCCTCAAGCGTCTGGAGGAAGTGCTCGACACCCAGCCGGATATCGTCGATGGCGTTACGCCGGCCAAAGAGCCAAACACAGCGGCAGCGTCGCCTGTTGTCAGCTTCGAACACGTGAGCTTCTCCTACCCCGGCGCGGAGGAAGCCGTCATAGCGGATCTCTCTTTCAGCATGTATCCTGGTCAAACCACCGCCGTCATCGGCAGCACCGGCTCCGGCAAGAGCACGCTCGCCGATTTGCTGCTGCGCCTGCATGACGTGCAAGCGGGCCGCATCTTGCTGCGCGGGGTGGATATCCGCTCGCTTTCACAACAGGAACTGCGCGCGCGTATTGGCAGCGTACCGCAGAAAGCTTTCCTATTTTCCGGCACCATTGCGGAAAACCTGCGTATGGGTAAGGCGGATGCCAGCGAAGCGGAACTCTGGGCAGCCCTGCGCCTGGCACAGGCAGCGGACTTTGTCGAAGGACTGCCGCGCGGGCTAAACGCGCCTGTTTCGCAAGGCGGCACCAACTTCTCCGGCGGTCAGCGGCAGCGGCTTGCCATCGCCCGCGCGCTGGTCAAGCAGGCCGAGTTGCTCCTATTTGACGACAGTTTTTCCGCCCTGGACGTCAAAACCGACGCCGCCTTGCGGGCCGCCCTGCGTCAACACGTGCAAGTCCCCGCCAAGTTGATCATCGCCCAGCGCGTGAGCAGTATTCTTGACGCTGACCAGATTCTGGTCCTCGACGAAGGTCAGCTGGTGGGCATCGGAACGCACAACGACCTGTTAAACACCTGCGCGGTCTACCGCGATATCGCCGAGAGCCAGATGAACCGAAAGGAGGCCTAAGCCATGAGTAAGAAAACCGACAAGAAAAAAACACAGAACGAGGACATTCCGCAGAATGCCAAAGCAACCGTGCGGCGTTTTTTCGCCCGCCTGGCCCGGCAGAAAAAGAAGCTGTTTTTGGTCGCCGGTGCCACGCTGCTCAGCGCCGCAGCCTTCACCGCTATGCCGCTGGCGCTTGGCATGGGCATTGACCGTCTGGTCGCGGCCATACAGGCCTATGACGGAAGCATCGGTGTGCTCCAAACCGCCACGCAGGCCTTGGGCCTTCCCCTGCTGCTGATGTCCGGCGCCTTTTTGCTCAGCTGCCTGCTGGCCTATGTGCAGCAGTATACCATTGCCAGCGTGGGCGAGGAGCTGACGCTCTCCTTCCGCAAGGATATCAGCGCCAAGCTCAACCGCCTGCCCTTGCGCTACTTCGATACCCATCAGACAGGCGAGGTCATGAGCCGCGTCACCAACGACTTAGAAAAAGTCTCAAGCGTCATGCAGGTCGGCCTGATGCAGCTGATTTCCGCCGCCTTCATCATCCTCTTTGCCGTGATCGCCATGCTGTGGCTCAACCCGAAGCTGTTTCTGGTGGTGCTGGTCTCTCTGGCGCTGAGTACCTCAGCCACAGCCTTCGTGTCGCACCTGGCCCAGCGCGCCTACGCCGCCAACATGGCGGCCATGGGTGACCTGAGCGGCAAGGTGGAGGAGATGTATACTGGCAACCGCGTGGTCAAACTGTTCAACCAGCAGGAGAGCATGCTCGCAGCGAGCGAAGAACTCAACACCCGCCAGTTTCAGGCGCAGCGACGGGCACAATTCGCCGATTACGCCATCTATCCCACCATTCGCTTACTCGGTCAACTGGGTTTTATCGCCACGGCCGTGTTTGGCGGCGGTATGGCGCTGGGCGGCGCGATCAGTTTGGGCGTGGTGCAGGCCTTTTTGCAGTATGTCAACCAAATTGCCGAACCGGTAACCGAGGCGTCCTATGTCGTCACCTCCCTGCAGGCCGCCCTCGCGGGCGCAGAGCGCGTCTTTGCCCTGCTCGACGAACCGGAGGAAACGCCGGACCAAGACGGCAAGGTGGAGCATATCACCCAAGGACATGTCACGTTCCGCGATGTGCAATTCGGCTATACCTCTGACCGCTTGCTCATGAAGGGTCTGAACTTGGAGGTCAAACCAAACGAGATGGTGGCCATTGTCGGCCCGACCGGCGGCGGTAAAACCACTCTGGTCAACCTGCTCATGCGTTTTTATGAACTCAATGGCGGCCTTATCTCCATTGATGGCCAGGACATCACCGCCATGTCGCGCGGCAGTATGCGCAGACGCATCGGCATGGTCCTGCAGGATGCCTGGCTGTTTGAGGGCACGGTTGCCGAAAATATTGCCTATGGCAAGATGGACGCCACCCGGGATGAGATCATCGCGGCGGCAAAGGCGGCCAGCTGTGACCACTTCATCCGCACCCTGCCGCAAGGGTACGACACCGTGCTCTCGGGTGAGACCACCGGCGTCTCCCAAGGGCAGATGCAACTGCTCACCATCGCGCGGGCCATGTTGACCGACCCGGCCATACTGGTGCTCGACGAGGCGACCTCCAGCGTGGACACCCGCACCGAGGCGGAGATACAAAAGGCCATGACGAGACTGATGCAGGGGAAAACCAGCTTTGTCATCGCCCATCGTCTGTCCACCATTCAAAACGCGGATATGATTCTGGTGGTAAAGGACGGGGACATCATAGAGCGCGGCAATCATCAGACCTTGCTCGCCCAAAACGGCTTCTATGCCGCCCTGTATCAGAGCCAGTTTGAGGCGACAGGCTAACGAACGCAAACAAGCAGTGCCCCTTGCCAATCGCTTGGCTAAGGGGCACTGCTTGATCCTTCGTCTGTGCAGCAAGCTGCGGCGTATCGTTTTATCGTTCGCCTTCCCCGCCCGCTTGGGACGGGCGGCAGAGCAGAATGGCCGTCTTGTCATCCGACCAGCGTATGGGGATAGCCTCAGCTTGTTTTGTTTCAAGCAAGCAGGCGGCCTTGCTTTCTTCCGTCAGCTTGGCGTCCGGCTGGAAAAATGGCTTGGCAGGGCAATGCTCGCAGGGTTCGTTTCTGCCATGATAGGCCCGGTAGCATACCTGCCCCACGGAGGAGGCGCCGTCACAGTCGGCCGCGCGCCTCTTATTTTCGTACAGGACGGCGTGGGTATCCGCGTCAATGACATAGATGCTCTGTTTGAGGTGATCCATGACCTTCTCCACGGCGGCATGGCGGCGAAATTCCCGCTCGTTGCTGCGGTGTTTGAGCAAGAAGGTGGCCAGCACGTGGCAAACCGTACAGATCTCGTCGATTTCCGCATCCGTAGGGATACGTTCAATGACACAATCGTCAAAGCCGATAAAGCCCACCAGCTTTCCCATGTCCATGATGCCAAACTGGAACATGGAACGGATGCCCTGCGGCTCCAATACATCACGTTCAATGGCGGGCAAATCGCGCAAACTTTTCAAAATGAACATGCCCTGCTGCAGGAAAGACCGGTTGGCCGTACCCACGGCCTCAATGGGCAGCTGCTGCAGGTTTTGTATTTCAGCCGAAATCCCCTTGGCACACCACTCAAAGGTGTTGGAGGTTTCCTTTCCATCCTCTGAGGTTTCAAAAATATAGCCTCTGGAAAACCCGTATGATTCCGTCACCAGCTGCAAGACCGCCTGAATCGACGAGATCGGATTGCCCGAGTCATAGAGCAGACGAAAGACATACTCAATGCGGTTGTCCTTAAAGCTCTTTTTGAGCGTGTTGGCGTCAATTTCCGTGCGTCCTGCGGTATAATGCTGCGCGGCATCCACCGAATAAAAGGCAAAGGCATTCTTCCCCCCTGCCTTGACGGTATAGAGCGCGGCATCCGCCTTGCGATATAACGTGTCAAAGTCCATGCCGTCCTGCGGGCAGAGGGCAATGCCGATGCTGCTTGAGATGGTGACGAACGCGTCATCCTCGGAATAGGTCTTATGAAACAGGGTGCAGATCTCCTGCGCCTTGCTCTCTAAAATATGCGGCGATGAATAGCTCTTCAAAAATACAAAAAATTCATCCCCACCGACGCGGCCCACAATGTCATCGCCACGGAACAGCAGCTTGAGGTTTTCCGCCAACTGTGTGAGCACCACATCACCGTAAAGGTGCCCCAAACGGTCGTTGACATTTTTGAAGTTGTCAATATCAATAATCATCAGCGCGCAGTTATCGTCATGCAAACGCCGCATTTTCAGCATTTCTTTGATGCGGCTTTCCGTGGCGATTTTATTGAGCAGGCCTGTGAGCTGATCGCGTTGGGCCAGGTCTGACAACTCATCAATCTGCAGCTTATGCCGTGTGATATCGGTCAACTTGCCGACAATACGCGTCGGCATACCCGTCACATCACGCAGCACCATACAGCGGCAAAGGAACCAGATCTCCCCATCGTTTTCCAGCGCCAGGCACAGTTCGCGCTCAGGCTCCTTGGTCAAACTCTGCAAAGTCTCCGGCGCAGGCTGACAAAGTCCCTGCTCTGTCAAGAGGCCCAGCTGGCGAAACACTGCTCGATAATCGCAGGGTGCGTCGTCCGCTTCGAGCTTCTCGGTCAGGTTTTTGGAGAAGGAAAGCGTACCGCGCAGCAAATCGCCGTCAAAAAAATACTCCTCCGAGAGCGTGGCAATCACTTCGGTGAACGAGCGTTCTCGATCCAATTTCTCCTGAATGTCCTGCTGTTCGCTCAGATCGACAATGACGATATAAACCCTCGCTTCCCCATTCTCCATGACGCTCAATTTGCCGCTGAGGTAGCCGCCTATGTAGCCTTTTGTCTTGTGGCTGAGCTTGGCTTTCACGCAAAAGGAACCGCTTTGCAGCAGCTGCTGCTTCACCGTTTCTCTGACGCTTTGCGCCTCTGCCGGATGCAGGACCGCGACGCCACGCATTTTATTGAAACCAATCAGTTCCTCCCTGGTATAGCCAATCATATCGTAGTAGCCTTGGTTAGCGAAAAGAATGGTAAAATCCTCGTCAGCTGCAGTGATGACAATGCCACCCGGAATGGCCGCAATGAGCGTTTCATATTGCTGCGCTCTGTCGAGCGCATAGGCATTGCTATCTCCATATTTGTTCATCAGCTTACCTTCTCTCTGCGAAGCAGATCAATAATGAAACATTATAATCGATAGCGGGGCTAAATACAACAACACAAATCAGATATCCAAGATTTTTTCTGCAAGTATGACCGCCGCAGGCTGCGGCATAGCGGCCGGCGCACGCCCGCGCCGGGCCCTTCATATGCTGCAAACAGAAGGTTTCATTTCAAGGAGGACTGATCACATGACGATGGCAAGTAAGGGCCAAACGGCTTTTCCGAGGCAAGCATCGCGCCGCGGCCGGCGTGCAAAAGACCCCCGGACGGGCAAGCGGCTGCCATGAAACAATGTCACCGTGTATGGAATCGCATCCGCGTTTCTTTTCGTAAAATTCATTTGATAGACAAATGCCTGCTTTTACTGATGTTGGTGCTGTTATCGCAGTCGGCCTATATCCTGCTGGCAAACAACGGATCGGTTGCCGAGACGAATCACATTGACGTCATCGTCCGAACCGCTTCGGCATCCATCTTTGGCTATCTCATCAGCGCCAACTTCATTCAGCACGGCGGCAGCGCGCCGTCAGAGACCAAAGAGCAGCAGGAACCGGATACCAAAGCACAACAGGACGAACCACGGCCGCCCGTTTGCGCCCGCATACAAATCATCACCGCCACCGCCATCGCTCTGTTTTGCCTGATTACGCTCATCGTAGTGCGCAACATGTCAGGCCATGACGGCACCACCAATCCATCCACTGCCGCGGTGATTGCTCAATTCCGCGATTTCGTCTCCGGCTGCGTGGGCTTTTTAATCGGCTGCCCAACCCCCAAAAGTGAAGATCGTTAGCCGACTGCTCGGCGCTCTGTGCCAAATAAAAGAGGGACGCGTGGGCAGGAAGTATTCCTGCTGTGCGTCCCTCTATGCTTTATCGTTTGGGTTTTGTGTCTGTAGAAAACCCGAATGCCCTCTCTCTTGCGCGGCGCCAGCATGGCCTTTTTGTTCGGAAAACCCGACGCATCCACAGAGCTGATATACACCACGCTCTACTTATCCAACAGCTTACCGATGGTTTTCATGGCGTCTGTCATCATGATTTTTATCTCCTGGCTTTTTGCATTTGAATCTGACAGAGTGAAAAATAAAGAATGCAGTATTTAAGACAAAGCCCCAAGCAGAGCCAGATATTTTATACCGTCCCGATACCCTTGTCTATACAATTCCTGTTGTATAACAGTGGTCATAATGGAATCTTGCTCTAAAATTGCTTGAAAAAACAGGCAATCTCCTGCGCTGATGGTGACATCTTCTTCACTGCTGATGATATGATCAATATTTTCATACAAATGCTTTCGTCTTTCCGCTGCCAGGGCATAGTATCCGTTGCTCTGATGCAGGCCCTGTACAATATCCGCAATTCTGCTTTCCAATAGTTCTGCTGCTTTTGATTGCATTACGATCATCCTTCCCTTTTGTTCGTCAACAAACTTGAAAACAAGGGCAGCGCATGATATAATATTTACGCTGCCATTTGCCCTCGGGCATTTGTTGGTGTGAGGGAAGCGGCTCTTCCTTGTTGAGATTGGGGCCGCTTCCTTTCATTTTTTTTGGGACAAAAGCATGGATAATCCTCTGCGTATGACTTCTGCTCGCGTCAGTTGGTTTGCTTTGCAATATGCCAACAGCGTTTGGTTTGTTTTTTCATCCAATCTGACTTTGATATCGACCGACTTGGGATTATCTACTTTTGGCCGTCCTGTTCTTGGACTCAGCGCGATCACCTCACTTTACGAGTTCCATAGATATATACTAATACGAGAGTTCCGAAAAGTCAAGTCCTCCGCACATAATTTTTGTGTTCCATGATATCTAAGCGACGACGAAATGCAAAACAGGAAGGCATCGATACAGATGCCTTCCTGTTATTTTCACTTATCTATCTGCCAACAGGCAGTCAAATGATCCGCGGCGTACTGCGCCAGCGCGGGAGAGGCGCTGCGGCATTGCTCTGCTGCTAAGGGGCAGCGTTCTGCGAATGGGCAGCCCTGTATGACTTGCCGCGCATTGGGGACCTCCCCTTGTAGTTCGGCTTCCTGCGACAGCCAGTTTGGCGTGGGTGTCGATGGCAGACAAGAGCGCAGCAACAGCTGCGTATACGGATGCCGAGGCGCCTGGCAGACTTCCTCCGCCTTGCCCAGCTCCACGATCTTGCCGGCATACATCACCGCAATGCGATCCGAAATATGACGCACCGCATCCACATCGTGGGCAATGAACAGGTAGGTCAGGCCAAATTCCTCTTTTAACCGGAGCAGCAGCTCCATGATCTGACCTTTGGTCGCGCGATCCAATGCCGAAATCGGCTCGTCGCACACCAGGAAATCAGGCTGTGTCGCCAACGCCCGCGCAATGCCGATTCTTTGCCGCTGCCCACCTGAGAACTCGTGGGGAAATCGCTGTGCGTGTTCCGGCGAAAGCCCAGTCACTTCCAACAGATCGTACACCCGTTTCTCCCGTTCGGCTTGGCTGAGCAGGCCGTGAATCTCCAAGTTTTCGGCAATGATATCCTTCACCATCATGTGTGGATCCAGAGACAGAAAGGGGTCTTGAAAAATCATCTGCGCATGCCTGGCAAACTCTTTTCGCTCCCGCCGACGCTGCAGCGTCACTTGACGCCCTTCCCATAACACTTCCCCTTCGGTGGGCGGAAAGACGCCCATGATCACCCTTGCCAAGGTGGACTTGCCGCAACCCGACTCGCCCAGGATCCCCAGGGTCTCCCCTCGCTGTACCGAAAGATTGACCCCATCCAGGGCCAGGCTATACCGCTTTCTGGCCAGCGGAAATCGTTTGCTTACGTTCCGCAGTTCAACTAATGTCTCCATCGGTCCTCTCCTTTGGCGCCCTGTCATGCAGACGCCAGCAGGCCGCGCTGTGCCCTTGTCCTGCCGACAGCATGGGCGGCGCTTCCCGCAGGCAGATGTTCATGCACAGCCGACAGTGCTTGGCATACGAACAAGCCGGCGCCGCGCCGTTTCCTTGTTCCCTTGGCAGCACGGACCTCTGTGCGTCCTGCCGGATAGCATCCGCCATCAACGCCCTGGTGTAGGGGTGCTGTGCCCCATCAAACAGAGCCTTCACATCGCACGCTTCCACAATGCTGCCGGCATGCATCACGGCCACCCGGTCCGCCAGATTGGCCACGACTGAAAGATCATGGGTAATCAACAAAACAGCCGTTCCTGTCTCCGAGCGGATATTGGCAAGCAGCTTCAATATCTGGATTTGCGTCGTCACATCAAGCGCAGTGGTCGGCTCATCGGCAATCAGCAGTTGCGGTTTACAGGCCAGCGCCATAGCAATCATCACCCGCTGCCGCATGCCGCCGGAGAGCTGATGGGGATACTGCCTGGCCCGCAGCGCCGCGTCCGAGATCCGCACCTGCTCCAACAGTCGCACAGCCTCCGCCCGGCACGCCGCGCGGGAGAGCCCCTCTTTTCGGTACAAACGCTCGGTAATCTGTTTGCCAACCCGCATGCTCGGGTTCAGACAAGTCATGGGATCTTGGAACACCATGCTGGCCGCGCTGCCGCGCAGCTGATCCATCTCCCGCTCTGTGGCGGTCAACATGTCACGGCCGGCCAGCGTGAGGACATCCGCGCTTGTTTCCGCGCCCTGGTTCAGCCGCAGCGCAGCCTGCGCCGTCACGCTTTTTCCGGAGCCGCTCTCCCCCACCAGCGCGAGAATTTCGCCCGCGTGGACGCTCAGGCAGACATCGCGCACCGCCACGGTCTGGCCAAAGCTGACCTTCAGGTTTTTAATGCTTAGTATTTCGTCCATGTCCGGCACGCCTCCTCAGCTTGGGGTCCAGGGCATCTTGCAGCTGATCCCCCAACAGGTTGAAGGCAAGCATCAGCACGCAAATAAACAACGCCGGCACTGCCAGTCTGGCGGGATAGGTCTGAAACACGGTGGCGCCTTCGTTCACCATCGTACCCAGGGAGGGATACGGCGGCGGAACCCCCAGTCCCAGCATGGATAAAAACGCTTCGGTAAAAATGATGCGCGGAATACTCAGCGTCATGTTGACGATGATCACGCCCAGCATATTCGGGATCAGGTGACGAAATAGCATCCGCCCCGTCCCGGCGCCCATGATTCTGGCTGCGACAATATAATCCCGATTGGCCAGGGCGACCGTCTGCCCCCGCACCAGGCGAGCCATGCCCGTCCAGCCCACCAGGGCGTAGGCAACAATCAGCGTGCCCATGCCCTGCGGCAGCATGGCCATCAACAGCAGAACCACCAGCAGATACGGGATCCCATTGATGATCTCCACCAGACGCATCAGCACCGTATCCACTGCGCCGCCGAAATAGCCGGACAGACTGCCGTAAACAACGCCCACCACGCAGTCAATGACCGCCACCACAGCGGCCACCAACAGCGACACCCGCGCGCCATACCAGATCCGCACAAAAATATCGCGGCCCAGATGGTCCGTGCCAAAGAGATAAAACGTGCCGCTGACCGGATCCTTGGTGAAGAAAGGCTGATTGGCGAAGGAAATCTTCTGGGCGGCAAAATCCAGCGGCCAAAGCATGGGAATGAAGATCGCGCCCAGGACAAAAAATATCAGAATGACCATTGCCGTCACCGCGACTTTATTCTCCAGCAAAATAGAGAGCGTTGCGCGGGCAAAGCCAGACGTGGGCGGCGCAGCCTTCTTCGTCTGCTCCCCGGTTTGCCCGGGCATGACAGCATCAAAATCGTTCGGTAAAAACGGTTCTTTATGCATGTTCCACGCCCTCCAGCCGAATTCGCGGATCCAGCAAGCCGGCCAAAAGATCCGTGGCCAGGTTGCACAGGACCACAAACACACCGAAAAACAGCGTCGTACCCACTATCACAGGGTAATCATTCGACTGCACCGAGTCCACAAAATACTTACCCAGCCCCGGAATGGAGAACACATTCTCTACCGCAAAAGTCCCCGTCAGCAGGACGGCAGTGATGGGGCCGAGCACGCCGAGCACCGGCATCAGGGCGTTACGCAGGCAGTGGTGCAACACGATACGCCGCGTCCCAAGTCCCTTCACCCTTGCCGTGCGGATATAATCTTGGCCCATCACCTCCAGCATACTCGTCCGCATCAGGCGGCCAATCGCGGCCACGCTGCCGAGCGCGAGAGCGAAGGCGGGCAACAGTTTACTGTTTTCGCTGCCCCAGCCCATAATGGCAAACAAGCGAACGCCGGTCGCCTGAAACAGGACGAAGCCAAAGAAGTATTGCAGCAGCGCGCCCAGGATAAAGGAGGGAATGGATATTCCCAGCAGCAGGAGCAGCATGGACAACGTATCCCACACCGTTCCACGCTTAAGCGCCGCCACCACACCAAAAAAGATGCCAAAAAAGAGCGCAAAAACCAAGGCCCGGACCCCCAGCTCCAAAGAGATGGGAAAGGCCGTGGCGATCACATCCGAAACCCGACGACCGGAGATCAGAGAAGTGCCCAGATCGCCCTGCGCCAGATTTTTGAGATAGGTGAGATAGCGTTCACCCAAGGGGCGATCCAGGCCATGCTTTTCGATCAACGCGGCTTCCACCTGTGGGGGTAGATTCTTCTCGCCGATGAAGGGTTTGCCCGGCAGCGTCTGCATCAGAAAAAACGTCACCGAAACCAACAGCCAAACAGTCAGCGCCGCGTATAGAAGCCTCCTGCCAACATACCTCATGGCAGCTTATCCTTGGATGGAGGCTGCGCAAACATTAAAAAACTGGAACGGTGTGCGCACCAGGTTCACCAGCTTGCTCGAAACGGCGTACTTCGTGCTGGTGAAGTACAGCGGACCCAAAACCATATCGTCAATCAACAGTTTTTCCGCCTGTATCATCAGTTCTTGCCGTTTTTCGGAATCTCCCTCCTGGAAGCAGCCTTTGATCAGCTGATCATACGCCGGGTTGGCGTAGCCGCTGTTGTTGTTGGCGTCACCGGTCTGGTAGATTTCCAAAAACGTGATGGCGTCATTTTCCGTCGGACCCCAGCCGGAGACGGAAAAGCTATACGTGCCATTGAGCTTCGCTTCGGAGAGCGTCTTAACCGGCACGGCCTTCAATTCCACATGAAGACCCAGGTTCTGCTTCCACTGTTCTTGCAGATAAGCGGCCTGGTTTTGATTATACGTGGTATCCGTACTCCAGAAGGTCAGCTTCAGCCCCGCCTTGTCCAGGCCGAGTTCTAACAGCGCCTGACCCAGATAACGCGACGCCGCCTCTTTATCATATTGGAACAGGCTGCCGCGCGCGGTGGCATAGCTGTCATCGGTCGCGCCCGCGATGCTCGAGGGCACGAAGCCGTCAGCCGCGACGGAACCGTCATTGATGACATAATCCAGTAAGCTCTGCACATCAATCGAGTAGGCCAAGGCTTTGCGCAGGTTTGCGTTGGACAGGTATTCGTTTTTGGTGTTAAAATCCAGGTACCACGTGCCGCCGTCGATATAGGAGCGCAGCGCGCCCGCATCCTGTTTCTCCAAAATTTTGATCTGCTCGCTGTACATGCCGGCCATATCAATTTCGCCGGCCATGAATGCGTTGAGCGCCGTGTTGGCGTCCGCGATCATAACCAGTTTCACCTTGGGGATCTTGATGCTGTCGGCGGCGTAATAATCCGCGGACTTCTCCAACATAATTTGGGCGTCATGGGTCCACTGCGTCATGCGATAAGGGCCGTTGGTGACCATCTGGCTGACTTCCTTGGCGTAGGCCTGTTCACCGATGCTCTCATACGCCGCTTGATTCAAGGGCAGGTAGAAGGGCTGGGACAGATAAAACAAGGCATTGGGCATGGGGTGCGACCAATGGATTTCCAAGGTATAGTCGTCCACTACCTTGATGCCCAATTGGGCGGCATCCACCGTACCGTTATAAAAGGCCTCGCCGTTTTGTATATGCTTATACAGATAGGGGGCAAAAATGCTGCCCGTGGCGGGGGTCATCTGCATCGTCCAGGCGTAGTAAAAATCCCGGGCCGTCACCGGATCGCCGTTGCTCCACTTCGCGTCCTGTCTCAAATACATGGTATAGACGGTCTTATCCTCGTTGATCTCCCATCGCTCTGCCAGATCGGCCACAGGCTCATCCTTCTCGTCGAGCCTGGTCAGGCCGGACATGCAGTGATAGAGAACGCTTTGGGAAATGGTATCGCTCATGTGCAGGGGGTTTAAGTCTATGGGTTCAGAGGTGATGTTCAAGGTCACCATATCCGTACCGGCAGTGCCGGGGAAAGCAGCCTTTGTGCCGCTTTTCGGGGCACAGGCCGACAAGCCAAACAGCAGCAGTATGGCAAGCACATAGGATATCATCTTTGTTCGTTTCACGGCAATTCTCCTTCTTTTCATGGTCTGGCAGCTCATCGAGTGTCCGGTCAGATGAAGCTTGCTTCCTCCAAATTTCTTTATGGTTCCATTCCTTGCTCAAAAACGGCATAGGTATTCCTGCCGTTCTCTTTCGCCTGATAGAGGGCTTGGTCGGCCCGGCTGAGAATCTGATATTCGTCTGCGTGGCACAGATCGGTCTCGCGGTAGACGCCAAAGGAGAGGGTGAGCAGAGTCCCGTTGCGATTTTTGAAGTGCTGAATCTTCTTGGCGCTCAACTCACTGCGGACCCTTTGAATAAAGTCAACCAGTTCTTCTTCCGTTTTATCAACAAAGATACAGGAAAACTCATCCCCGCCAAAGCGGGCGGCAAACGCACCTTCCGGCAGGCAGGACACCAGCAGAGAGGCCACTTCCTTCAGGATCAGATCCCCTTTCGGATGCCCATAATGGTCATTATACGCTTTGAAACTGTCCACATCAATCATCACGCAGTCCAGCGAACTGATGCGGTCGTCCTGTAACAGTTTGCTGATCAGCTTGCCGTAATACCTGCGGTTGTAAATCTGGGTCAATTCATCCCGGTCTATGGCTGTCTCCAGATCGCTGCGTTCCTCCATCATGCGGTTCTTTTCCTTCGCCGACTCATAGAGCGCGATCAAGCTGCGATAGAACTCGGCAATGGAAACTTGGTTGGCCATCTCGCCCTGTCGGGTCACCTCATAAAAGTCACGGTATACCCTGTCATCGGCCAGGCCAAAGGCCTCCTCATATTGCACCCGCATTTTTTGGAGACGGATGGCGTTTTTTCGATTCATCTCCGGATACAGCGCATCCATCCGGCGCAGGCACCAGGCAGCGCCCTCCTGCCATCTGATTTCCAAAAACAGCTCCAGACTGTACAAGTAAACCGGCTGTAGCTGGATGGGATCGTTCTCGCTTTGCTGCAAATCATGCAGCAGCGTCTTGGCCTTTTCGACCGCGGCAGCCTCCTCGCCACGCAGCAGCAGAAAGCGAATCTGCTCCACTAAAAACAGCAGGTTCAAATTGCCCAGCGCACAATCTTCCTTTTGGCAGGCAAGGAAATACTCTTCCGCCTGCGCCAGCTTCCCCCGGATGCACGATACGCGCAAGAGGCGCAGCCAGATGTGTTTGCGGTAAAAGGCGCTGTCGGAAATGTGCTTCTCCTCCAAAAGATTCAGCGCTTTCTGGTGGAAAGCCTGGGCGTCCTCATAGGCGCCGCAGTCTGCAAAGAGCTCGGCAATTTCTCTATAAAACACAAAACAGGCTTTTCTGTCCTTGGTTTCTAAGGCCATCGCCAAGCCTTCCAGATAATGTGAGAGCGCGGCTGCCTCGTCGCAAAGCTCACTGTTGCGGTTGCCCTCGAGCTGCGCGCATTTGATCAAGACATCAAAGTAGTCCAGACTGCGGGCAATGCTTTTGGCTTCCTCCAGGTTCTTATGGTACCCCTCGGCATCCATGGTCACCTGTGCATACTGCGCCAGGTATGCGTGGACAAGCGCTTTCTCGTACGAATATTGAATCTGGCTTGACAGTAGCTGAAGCTGCCCAAAATCGTCAGGGTGATAGCTGGCATCGTGGATGATGTGGTGATGAATTTTGTCAATCAACCGCTGTACCTGATCCAACTGTGTGTCAGAACCACGCATCACGCTTCCTCCTTCGGCACGTGAATGTCCAGAATAGACCTGGCACTGTTTCTGCCATTGTTTTTCGCCGCATACAGCGCGTCGTCCACTTCTTCAAACAGAGACAAGACATCCGTTTTTCCGGTGACGACCCGGTTTCCATAGCCGATGGACAAGGTAACCCGATCCGCACAGCGCGACTGTACGTGTTCAATATGCTTCTGCGCCAGGGCCGTCTGGACCCGCTCGACATAGGCCGCCAGCTCCTCATGCTGCGCATCCCAATACAGGCAGACAAATTCGTCCCCGCCATAACGAAAAACCGCCATATGCTCTGTCGCGCAGTCCTTCAGGCACGCGGCCACCATCCGCAGCAAATCATCGCCGGCCAGGTGCCCGAGATAGTCGTTATATTCCTTAAAATAGTCGATATCAACCAGCACGAAACCCAGATTGGGCGTCTCTTGGCTGTTTAAAATCTCATCTTGTCGTATATTTAGATAACGGCGGTTATAGACTTTGGTCAGGTCGTCGTAATTGGCCAGCTCCGAGAGCGCGCTCAATTCCTTTTGCGACTGATCATTTTTCAAGTGCAGCTCGTCAAGCTCCACCTTGACGCGCAGTCCATCCGCCTTCAATTCGTTTGCTTTTTCCTGCGCAGCCATATAGCGCGTGTAATACGCCCGATAGCAGCGGCCCTGTTGCTCCGCCGTACCAAAGCGCTCGGCGCCTTCTATGCCAAGCTTACATACCCCCAACTGCGCCTCCGGCCCTTCGTCTTTGACGATGTCATTGAGTAAATGAATGAGTTCCCCCGTTTTTTCCCTCTGCTCCAAACGTATCATCGCTTCGAGCGCCTTGCTGATAAACTCCAAGGCAAACGCCCGGGGAACCTCCAACAATCCATCTTCAAACATCGCCTGTAGGCGGGCCAGGCTGCTGTCCACATCCATCTGCTGGGCATAATAGAGCAGATAAGCATAATCAACGTATATTTTTAAATCTTTTTCCTCGATCGGCAGGGCCGCCAGCTCCTCCAGCGCTTGCAGCGCCATGTCAGTCCGGCCCAGTTTTAAATTGATCTGCACCAAATTCACCAGCAGCAGCCGCATGATGCGGGGCCTGGTCTCCGGCAATTTACGCAACGTCTCGACTGCCTTTCCGCTGTAAAGCAGCGCCTCCTCGTAATGGCAAATCTCTAAATAATACGCGCCAATGTTTCCGTAGTTGGCGCCCACACGATCCTGTAATCCCATTTTTTCAGCCACATCCAGCGCCTTGACCACATAGCGGAAGGCGGACTGCACGTCATAGGAGTTTTCATACAGCACATGTTTGAGGGTATAATATTTTTCAAGCAGTTTGCTGGGCGTCCTCTCATCAATGAACGTCTGTGCAAAATCCAGCTCTCTGGCAAGGGCTTTGACATCGGAGGCAACGTAATAAAAGTAGTCGGCACGCCACACATATCCAAAGGCGACGCTTTGCCAGTCTTTTTTTTCGTCTGCCGCCAAAATGAGCGCATCGCAAAGGCCGCAAACGACGTTGTCATTTACGGATACATTTTCGTGTATTGTATTTTTCAGCTGCTCCAGTTCTTCAAACACGCAATGATCCATGACCTTACTCCAAGCCGCCGGGCCCTAAACAATGCAGGCGCCATTTTCCTGTCGAACAGAGATTAAGTTATTATAACACAATAGGCTTTTCCGACACAAGAGGAACAGTCACATTTTGTCATCACATACAATGAATAAATTTCGAAATACACACGAGATTTATGTCTAAAATAACCACAAAGGACGGGTGTCCTCTGTGATTCATTCATGTTTCTTCTCGTTTTCCCTTGTCGTATCCAAAACTTTAATGTCTGCTTTGGGCGCGGATATATATATTCCCTCAGACGCTTGCTGGGCTTGAATGAGAATGCTCACCGTATCTTCCACCGCTTTTGCCAGCGTCAGATACATTTTTTGATAGTCAGGCATATTTCGACCACCTCCGACAAATATTATACTTAAACCTTTGAGCATAGTCAATAAATTAAGTATGGTATCTTCTTTGTGGAGATGATTTTGTGATTACCTACAAACCTTTCTATCAAACATTGTTCAGAAAAAATATCACTGAGTATCATTTGATTTTTAAACAGGGTATTTCACCCAATATACTTCACAGAATGAAACACGGTAAGAATATCACCCTAAAAACACTGGACACCTTATGCTTTGTCCTGGACTGCGACGTGTCAGACATTATCGAATATGTAAAAGACGAGTGAGCCGCACCAAAAAAGACAACATCCTTAATGATGTTGTCTTTTTTGTCCATATCCCGCTTCATGCGCCTTTGTCCAATGCTATTTGCTCTCAATCTATCTTGATCCAAGGCGGAGGCGGTAATAAACAGAACGGGTGCCCCGCCGGGTCTATCATCACGCGCCAAAGATCTTCAAATTGGATCTCAGACATGGTCGCGCCGCAGGACAGGGCATGTCTGACCGCTTCTGCAACATCTTTAACATGGAAATCCAGATGAGCCATCTGCTGCTGCTCATCGAAGGTTGCGGGCCAAACGGGCGGTACATAATCGTCTACTTGCTGGAACGTAATCCAAGTGGGAAAGCCCTGTTGCTCCACATTTGCCAAGACGGTATATTCTTCGCCGGGGAACCTTGTCCAGCCAAGTAATTTCTCATAAAATAAAGATAGCGCATTTGCGTTATCCGAATCCAGAACAACATTCCAGCCTACAAGATTCAGTGACATCGCAGGATACCTCCATTCAGTTCAGATCGCCCTATTCGCCAAGGGCGAATTCTTTCCTTGTCAGTTTAGCACAACTCAAGCATAAAAAAAAGACCTATCATCCCCTTGGAGATAAAATAGGTCTTTTTTGGTGGACCCGATGGGATTCGAACCCACGCTCTCCGCGTTGCGAACGCGGCGCTTTCCCAGCTAAGCTACGAGCCCATGTGCTTTCCCAATCTTCCGCTTTGCTCCACTCGCCTGCACTGACTTTTGCAGATCGCGCGGCAAGCTGAGATCACGGCACTAAATATTATATCATAGCACAGCGTTTTGTAAAGTACTTTTTGACAGAAAAAAAACCGCCCCGACGCACAGGCGTGCACGGGGCAGATGAAAGACGAAGTGGCTTACAGCGGCGTCATTTTACAAATTCTAGCGAACGCCTTGAGCGGCGGGGTGCGGTAACGCCAGAGTTTGGAGGTGATACGGTCCACAATCTGCTCCGTATCCTGCTGCGACGTTTCCGGCAGCATGATGAGGTACTGGGCAGAGCTGTAACGCGTAAACACATCGCCGCTGCGCAGGGAGCCAAAGATGGTCAGCTTGAGTTTCTCCATCGCACTTTGCAAGGTTTTGGCCGGCGGGATGGTGTTATCTCCGTACAAAACCGTCAGAAGCACGATATGCGTTTCTGTCCCGCTCCGGGCAGCGCGGCGGGCTTCCAGGCGATAAATGCCACGGAAGGCGCCATATTCGCAGAAGAACGCGCCCACCTGCCGCTCCGACTCGACCAATTCCTCTTGAATCACCGTCAAATCGGTTTGAAACAGCTGCTCTGTGGACATGAGCTGATCGTAGAGCAGGCGCAATTCTTTCCACGGCTGCATGCCCAGATTTTGGAAAAAGAGGTCGGTGGCATCATTATAATGCACCAAAGCCTCTGTATATTTATTTTGACAGATGTAAGCGCGCACAATGCCTGTGTGAAAGAACTCGTGCAGGGGATAAATCTCCACGGCCTTTGTCAGCACCTCAATCATTTTTTCGTACATGCCGCGTTTTTCGAGCGTTTCAACATATGCTTCCATCATGGTCAGGTACATGTTGCGGCAGTCTTTCTCCACGGCCCGCACCCAGTCTTGCTTTTGGAGTTTCGGTAAAAACTGACCGCGGTAGAGCTCGAACATATCCGCAAAAATGGCGTCCTGCTTGGCTTCCGAGTTATCCGTCCGCAGAAAACGCTGGTATAAGATCTTTAAATCCTCCACATCCAGGCGCACCGGGATCTCAGGATTCCAGTGGTACCCACCGCGCTGCGAAATAATCGGCGATATGTCATCGGAAAACAGCGGTTTGAGCAGCCGACGAATACGAAACAGTCTTGTCTTTAGCGCATTGATGGGCCCCGCGCCGTCCTTGCTGCTAAAAAAGAGTTCGATAAACTCACTCTGCGGCACCGCGCGATCACGATGCAGCATGAGATAGGAAAGGATGCTCCAAAGCCTGTTCATCTGGTTTCCTTCATCGGAAATCGTCTTCCCGTCCAGGGACAAAGAAAACCCGCCCAACATGCGAAGTCTTGCTTCCCGTTTCTCCGTATGATTACCGGTATCCATAAATCATCACCCAATTAAAAAAATGTCGTCTTTTGTCTGTTTGGGTAATATTATACACGAAGCCTCAGCATTTTACCAGTCTTTTTGAAAAATTCATTCGCACTAACTTGGCATGATAAAACGGCCACCCGGCGTCAAATGACACCAGGCGGCCGTTTTGTTTGCTTGGGCAATGGATGCACGTTGTGTAAGATTAGCAGCAAGCGTTCCCGTTGTTGCAGCCACAACCACAGCTGTTATTGCCAAAGCCATTGCCGCAGCAGCAGCAGATGATGATCAGAATCAAGATGATCCAGAGGCAGCTTCCTCCGCCAAAACCGTTGTTACCACACATATAAGTGACCCTCCTATCCAAGATGAAGATCGTCTCTTGCGATCTCAGTTTATCTTATGCGCGAGAGGGTACTTTGTGTGCAACTTTGGCGCGGTAAAAAAATTTTTCTATGTTTTCTTTCCGTGAATGCATAAATGCGTCTTGCAGCAGAGGTCGTCCACGTCCCCGGCCGTCGCGGCGGGAATCTTCAGCACACCGCCGCAGGCGTTGCAGCTTAGCTCCACCGCTGAAAAGCGCAACTGCATCGAAAACGAACGCTGACCACAGGAGCAAGAGATATCGTCACGCGCGACCATATCGCGCAGCTCACCCAAAACTTCTTCCATCACGACATCGTTCATAAACACGCCGTCTTTTCCGGCGTCGCGCTCCAAGACGTCCACCGTCTCCTCCAGGCGCTGCATGGCGGCATAGACCGCCGCGCGCTCTCCCACGTAACAGCAATCCATATCCGAGCGTCCGCAGGCGAAGGCGACGGCCTTTTCCTGTAAAAACGCAGTGGCGGAACAGGACATGCTGTGCTCTCCCTCACAGAACAGACAGGGAACGCGCAGACGCATTTGGTTCGGCAGCAGTTCAATCTTAAGCGCGCTGCCGCCGCAGGGGCAGGCAATGCTGCTCGGGGCGGCAGCAAGAGAGAACGCGCTCTGCTCCACGATCACCGCCTGGCGGCAAGTGGGACAAATGAATCCAATGGTACGCATCGCTTCTTCCAACATTTAAAAAAGCACCTCCGGCAACAAACGCAAGCAAAACGCCAACGCGCCTTGCTTTGTTTTCATTTCCTCATAGTATAACGCATGAGACGGCATTTGACCAGCGCTTTTCCTGTGCATCGGATGAATAAGGCAGTCTTTTGGGGACAAGCTAGTGATGTCTATTTTCAATGTAAGGGAGATCGTGTGGATTGAGTACGAAAAAAATCGGACGGCAGAGCGTTGCCTTCTCTGCCCCGCCCTCCATCATTGGCTTCGGCAACGCAGTCGGCAAGAAAGAGGCCGACGGACCCTTAAATGCCTACTTTGATGAAAGTTGTAAAGATGACCTCTTTGGTCAAAAGAGCTTTGAGAAAGGTGAGTCCTCCATGCAGGAGCGGGCCCTTGGCCACGCCCTCAAGGCGGCGCACCTGTCCGCTTCTGATGTCGATTTTATTCTGGCCGGCGATCTGCTCAATCAGTGCATCGCCACGGCCTATTCCGTCCGCAGCAGCAATATCCCCTTTCTGGGGCTGTATGGCGCCTGCTCGACGATGGCGGAGAGCCTCATGCTCGCGTCCATGCTGCTCGACGGCCAATTCGGCAAGCGCGCGGTGGCCATGACCTCCTCCCATTTCTGTACGGCGGAGCGGCAGTATCGCTCCCCGCTCGAATACGGCGGCCAGCGCAGCCCCACCGCACAGTGGACGGCCACCGCCTCCGGCGCCGTCCTGCTCGCCGCCCAGGGCGACGGCCCCTATGTGACCCACGCCACCATTGGCAAGATCGTCGACCAGGGCATCACCGATGTGACCAACATGGGCGCCGCCATGGCTCCGGCAGCGTACAGCACTCTGCATGCCCATTTTGAGGACACCGGCAGGAAACCGGATTTCTACGATCTGATCGTCACCGGTGACCTCGGCGCGCTCGGCAAGGAGATCGTCTTGGACTTCTTCTCCAAGGACGGCATCAATCTCCAAAACTACGACGATTGCGGCGTCTTGCTCTTTGATCTGGATCGTCAGGATGTCCACGCCGGCGCCTCGGGCTGCGGTTGCAGCGCGGCGGTGCTGACGGGCAAACTGCTCAGAGAAATGCAAAAGGGGCGCTACGAAAACATACTCTTTTGCGGTACCGGCGCCCTGCACTCCCCCACCTCAGTCATGCAGGGTGAGAGCGTGCCCGGTATCTGTCACGCCGTTGCGATCAGCAACAAGAAAGGAGACCTCGGCCATGCCGGAACTTGACCTGATGCAATACCTCTCCGCCTTCGTCTGTGGCGGCATTCTCTGCCTGATCGGGCAGATTCTCATTGATAAAACCGCGCTGACGCCCGCGCGTATCCTGGTATCCTATGTGGTTGCAGGCGTTTTGCTCGGCGCCTTCGGCCTTTATAAATACCTGGTCGATTGGGGCGGCGCGGGGGCGACGGTTCCGCTGACCGGCTTCGGCTACTCGCTATGGAAAGGCGCCGTCTCCTCCATTCGATCCGACGGTTTTCTGGGCATCTTCTCCGGCGGGCTGATTGCCACCGCCGCGGGCATCGCCGCCGCGATCTTCTTCGGCTTTCTCGTCGCCATGCTCTTTAAACCAAAACCCAAAACCTAATTCCCGTACCCTTTGATAAAGAGGGCGGCGTCTGATCAAGCAGACGCCGCCCTCTTTCGTTTGTTTGTCCGTCGTTTCTTTGCTACCTCTCCCGCGTCGGCATTACAAAACCACGCAGCGCCTCATTCATGAAGGCATTGAAGGGCTGCATTGCTTTCATAACTTCCAGCACGTTTTCCTCAAAGCGATCATCCCGCAGCATCTGATCGCTTAAGGGATAGCCAATAAACCAGCTCTTATTCCTGATATACTCCGCCTGTGGATGCAAGGGATCATAACCCTGCGGCACTTTTTTCAGCTGCGTCCCTTGCACGCGAAAGCGCTTGGCAAAGGCCGGCGCGTCGAGGATCTTTTGCCAGACGGCCCCCCGCGCTACCAAGGCGTCACGCATCATGGCCGTGGCGTCTTTATAGCAATCGGCGTATAGACCCGCGCCAAGGAAGGAGCGGTCACCCGGTTGCAGGTGTATAAAATACCCCACCGGAATGGGCGCCTTACCCCTGGGCCCGATGTGGGCGCGCAGCGCGGGCAGATAGGGCGTTTTGTCATGGCCGAAGCGCGTATCGCGTGCCAGGCGAAAGAACAAGTCCTTCGCCCAGAGATTGGGGATGCTGCTGTCAAATTCCTGCACTCCGGGAATGAGGAAGGTGACCAACGTCTCAAACGACGCCAGCGCCGCCAGCTTCTCCTCCTTATGCGCGTGAAACCAGGGCCGCTCGTTGTTTGCCTCCAAGGCGGTCAAATAGGATAGCATGGTCTGCATGCTCATGTTGTTTCTCTCCTTATCTTCTGGCTGCCATCCGATGCCACAAGCCGGGTAGGCCCTTGTGGCAGACAAAGTATGATGTTTTTTTCGGCTATCTTTCTACGATAGCAGATTTTCTCCCATAAAACAACGCGAAATATATAGCAATGGAACGGATCGGCGCAAGCGCCCGGCGCGAATAAAGTTGAAATCAAGCCAAAGATATGTTACATTCTTTTCAGGGAAAACCCACAGGAAATCGAACGATCCATTGAAGTTGAAGGGGAAAGAGAAATGAAAAGAACAGTCAGTCTTTTGATGGCGGCGCTGCTCGTTCTGACGCTGACCGCTTGTGCAGCCACCAAGCAAGAAACCCTGTCCATTCAGCCGAGTGATTTTTCCAAAGAAACCTTAGAAGTATTAAAGCTCTGGAAAGACGAAGTGCAGTTCTTTGATGTCAGCCTTGACGAAACGGTAAAGTCTTTCTCCATGTCTTTATGGGTGTATCGGGATGGTCAGTGGCATGAGGATGGGCAGATATTGGGAGGGCGTGAATTTCTGGAAGACAGAATTGCCATCCAATTGACGGATAGCAGCTGCTCCTTCTACCGCACAACAGAAGGTGGTTATACAGAAAACACGTATCCCAAGTTTGAAACCGCGTTTGATCAATCCACGGGCACGATATGGACCAAAATAAGCGAGAAAACACCCCTTGTATTGAACCAAGAAACCCTGCTCTGGGTGAAAGTCGGAACGAAAGACGGTCAATTGAACACCATCGATATGGCGGAGGATTTTCGAAATTACGACTGCAACGCCGGGGTTGCCATTACGCTGACTGTCTCGGATGCCTTGCCATCCTAAGCCTCTTTTGCATTTTCTCCCGGAAGATGCTATACTGTGGCTTGACGAAAGAGAAAGAAACGAGGTGCCATCATGCAAAGCTGGGAAGAGCTGGAGGCCACTTGTCTGGCCTGTCAAAACTGCGGCCTGCACGAGACGCGAACCAATGTCGTCTTTGGCGTGGGCAACAAAAACGCGGAGGTCCTGTTCGTTGGAGAGGGCCCCGGCGAGCAGGAGGACTTAAAGGGCGAACCCTTTGTGGGCCGGGCCGGCAAGCTGCTAGACGATATGCTCTCGATCATTGACCTCGACCGCAGCAAGATCTACATTGCCAACATGGTCAAGTGCCGTCCGCCGCAAAACCGCGACCCGCTCCAGAACGAGCAGGACGCCTGCATCGACTACCTGCGCCAGCAAGTGGCCCTCATGCAGCCGAAGATCATTGTCTGCCTGGGGCGCATCGCCGCGCAGCGACTGATCGGCGGCGATTTTAAGATCACGCGCGACCACGGACAATGGTACGACCGCGCAGGCGTGCAGATGATGGCGCTGTTCCATCCGGCCGCGCTGCTGCGCGATCCGCGCCGCCGACCGGAAACCTTCATCGACCTCAAAGCCTTGCAAGAGAAAATTGTAAGCATCTGCGACCACACCTATCAGGGACAGGAGCCTATACATGAATCAAACGATTGAGCGTATATTGACCCGCGTGCAAAAACCGGCGCGCTATACCGGCGGCGAATACCGCGCTGTGGTGAAGGATCGAAAGAGCGTGGACTTTCGCGCCGCGCTCTGTTTTCCCGACACCTATGAGATCGGCATGTCCAACCTCGGCCTGCGGATTTTATATGGCGTGCTCAATCAGATGGACGGGGTCTGGTGCGAGCGCGTCTTTGCGCCCTGGGGCGATATGGAGGACGAACTGCGCGCGGCCAAGCTGCCGCTCTGGGCGCTCGAGAGCGGCGACGCCCTCTCGGACTTTGACCTGATCGGCTTCTCCATCGGTTACGAAATGGCCTATACCAACGTCCTCAACGTGCTGGACTTGGCGGGTCTGCCGGTGCGCAGCAGCGCGCGCGGTGAAACGGCGCCGCTCATCATCGCCGGCGGCACCTGCACCTATAACCCCGAACCGCTTGCGCCTTTCATCGACCTGTTTGCCCTCGGTGAAGGAGAGGACTTGCTGCCGGAACTGGTCAACTTCCTGCGCCGCGCAAGAGCCGAGGGGCTCTCCAAGGCGGAACTGCTGCGCCGCGCCGCCGAGATCCCGGGCATCTATGTCCCGTCCCTGTATGAAGTATCCTACCGGCCCGACGGCACCTTGGAGCGCATCAGCCCCAAAGACGGCGCGCCGCCGAGGGTCGTCAAGCGGGTCATGCGCGACATGAACCAAGCCTACTACCCCACCGATACCATCGTGCCCTCGACCGAAGTGGTGCAGGATCGGGTGATGCTGGAGCTGTTTCGCGGCTGTATCCGCGGCTGCCGCTTCTGTCAGGCGGGGTTTATCTACCGCCCTGTGCGCGGTCGAGATGCCGACCTGCTGATCCGGCAGGGCATTGACGCCTGCCAGGATTCCGGTTATCAGGAGATGACGCTGGCCAGCCTTTCTTCCAGCGACTATCCCGACCTTTTGCCGCTGTGCGACGGGCTGTCGGCCTGGTGTCAGCAGAACGGCGTGAGTCTGGCGCTGCCCTCTCTCCGGGCGGACAGCTTTTCCATGCAGCTGATGGAACGGCTTGCCGCAGGCGGGCGCAAAAGCGGCCTGACCTTCGCGCCGGAGGCCGGTTCGCAGCGTCTGCGCGATGCCATCAACAAAAACCTGACAGAAGAAGATCTGCTCACCGCCTGCCGCACCGCCTTCGCCGGCGGCTGGAATGCGGTCAAGCTCTACTTTATGCTGGGTCTGCCGACGGAGACGGATGAGGACGTACTGGGCATCGCGACGCTTTCTAACAAAGTCCACCGCATCTGGAAGGAAGTCTCCCCCAACCGCGCGCGCGGCGTGCGCATCACGGTCTCCACCTCCTGCTTCGTGCCCAAGTCGCACACGCCCTTTCAGTGGGAGGCGCAGAACACGCGGGAGGAATACTTGCGCAAAGTCAAGCTGCTGCGGGAAGCCATGCGCAACCGCTCCATCACCTACAACTGGCACGACCCGGAGACCAGCTTCATCGAAGCCGTGCTCTCCCGCGGTGACCGCCGCCTGGCCGATGTCATCGAGACCGTTTGGCGCACCGGCGGCAAGTTCGACTCCTGGAGTGAATATTTCAGCCTGGATCGCTGGCTATCCGCCTTTTCCGCCTGCGGCCTGAGCCCTGTCTTTTACGCCAATCGCAGTAGGAGACAGCAGGAGATCCTGCCCTGGCAGCATATATCCGACGGTGTGCGCGAAGCTTACCTCTGGGACGAGCGCGAGGCCTGCTACGCCGGCGCCGTCACGCCTGACTGCCGCACGGCGTGCAGCCATTGCGGCGCGAACCGCTTCTGCGAAGGAGGGGTCTGTCATGGATAAGCACCGCATTTTGTTTGCCAAATCCGGCCGCGCCTGCTATATTTCACATCTGGACCTCATGCGCACCTTGCAGCGTGGCTTTCTGCGGGCCGGCATCGCCATCGCCCAGACGGAGGGCTTTCACCCACACCCCTACACCGCCATCCCGCTGCCGCTGCCGCTCTTTTTCTCCAGTGCGTGCGAACTGCTGGAGTTCGGCCTGGTCGGCGGCGCCACGCCGGAAGCCCTGCCCGCGCTGCTCAATGCGCATCTACCCGAGGGGATTGAAGTCCAACGCTGCTATCCGGGTGGCCTGGCCTTTCGCCATCTGTGTTTCGTGCGCTACCGGATCACCCTTGATTTTGAAACGCCGCTGGCCCAGGCCGCCGCCGATGCGCTCACCGCGCTTCTCGCGCGTGAGAGCCTTGTCATCACAAAGCGCAGCAAAAAGGCCAAAAGCGGCCAGACCGAGCTCGATATCATCCCGCAGGTTAGCCGCTTAGAATCCCTCGACGCCCAGGGGGATCGCCTCAGCGTGCAGATCCTGCTGCATGCCCAGAATCCGGGGCTGAACCCCGAACTGCTGATCAAGGCCTTCCGTGAGGCCTACCCGTCGCTCGCGCCCGCCTTTGTGCGCTACCACCGCTTGGCCATTTTGGATGAAAGCAACGAAGCTTTTCTATGACAGGAGGCACACACAAGTGACCATCATCCCCCTCATACTCACTTGCCTGATCTCCACGCCCGCCGCGCTTGCGCCGGTGACCGGCGCGCAGGTGGAGATGCTTGAGTACGCCGTCTATGAACCGCAAGCAGACCGCAGCGACGAGCAAACACAGGCACGGTTGATCGCGTGTATCGAAAGCATGGACGCCATTGAAGATGCCGCCATACAGATCGCGGCGGATCGTGACGGCGTGCCCACGCAGATCACGCTCACGCTCACTGCCGCGCCCGGCCACAGCCTCACTGACGCCGTACTCAACGCGGTCAAACGCTTATCGCAGGACGCATGGGCAAACCAAGCCACACCGGACATTCGGATCAACAGTGCGCCCGCATCATAAGGACAACAACAAAAAACGGCCGTCACCTCGGATCAGGGTGACGGCCGTTTTGCTGTATTACATCTTTTCAATGAAGTGCAGCTTATCGTAGTTGCGCAGTTCATCGAGCGAGAGCTCCGGTTTGCGGAGCATCTCATCCGAAATGATGTCCACGCGGATGGACAATAGATCATTTTTCAAAAAGCCCAGCTCTTTGATATCTTGCACATTCCACCCCTGCTGTTTGATGTTGACCAAAATACCGCTGAACTCACAGCCGGGCATGAGCTCTAAAAACAAAGACAGGTTCGAGATCGTCTTGACATACTTAATGTCAAAGGCGCTGAGCACCAGCAGAATGAAAATCATCAGAATCATCATCACGACGGCGCATTCATAAAAACCGCTGCCCACCACGATGCCCATACAGGCCGAGGCCCACAGGCTGGCCGCCGTGGTCAGGCCACGGATGCGGTTTTGCTTGGTGACGATGATACTGCCCGCGCCGAGAAAACCGATGCCGCTGATCACCTGGGCGCTCAGGCGCATCATGTCGCCCTGATTGCCCATCACCGTCACCATGTACTGGCTCACGATCATGGTCGACGCCGCGCCGATACAGACCATCATATGCGTCCGCAGGCCCGCCGCCTGCTGCCGCCTGCCGCGCTCTAAGCCGATGATACCGCCAAAAACGATTGACATCAGAAAACGCAGGCCCAAAGAGGCCAGGGTCAATTCACGCAAGAAATCCAAACTCTCCAACATGGTAAAGAAGTCTCCTTCCATCGTTTTATCCTCAGAGAATGTCAAGTGCATATCTCTTTTATTATTGATGATTTGAAGCAAAAAGTCAAATCATACGGGTTATTTTCTCTGCTTCCCTTGTTTTTCGCTACGAATTGATTGATTTTTCCAATTGGATGGGGTATACTGCTACTTACCTAAACCCACAGATAAGCCCCTTCCAAGTGAAAGGAGACCCTCCATGCCCAAGAAATTTTTGAAGTCCACCGCCTCGCGTATTGTTGCCAGCATCCTCGTCACGCTCGTCTTCGCCTTTGTCTACTTTTATGTGACACTGCCGGCCATCAACCTGCACAACACCCAGTTTTACAGCTTTATTGCCATCTGTCTGGTTCTGTACATCGTCATTGCCATGCTGCTGCTCGGCTATGACAGCGGCTCCTCCAACTATACCTTTAAAGATTATATCGCCTTTGCCAAGTCACAATGTAAAATTGTGGTGGCCGGCTTGTTGGTCTTAGTTGCCCTGTTTGTGTTGGGACAGGCCATCTCTCTGCCCATCTTCCGCTCCGGCGCGTACCATAACTTGCTGGAGGTAAAGCAGGGCGATTTCAAAAACGATGTGGATCAAGTCTCCTTCAACGAAATTCCCATGCTCGACGAACTCTCCGCCCAACGTCTGGGCAACCGTAAGCTGGGCGAATTGGCCGACATGGTCAGCCAGTTTGAAATTTCGACCGACTATGTGCAGATCAACTACAAAAGCCGCCCGGTGCGCGTGGCCTCGCTGGAATACGGCGACTTCTTCAAGTGGTTCAACAACCGCGCCGAAGGTCTGCCGGCTTATGTGCTGGTCGACATGGTGACGCAGTCGGTCGAGATCGTGCGTACCTCGAATTTGAACATCGGCGGCATTCGCTACTCCCCGTCCGAATACTTCTCGCGTGACCTAACCCGCGCGCTGCGCTTCCGCTATCCGACCTATATGTTCCGCTCCCCGCATCTGGAGATTGATGAAGAAGGCCAGCCGTATTGGGTCTGCCCGCGTGAGGCGCGCACCATCGGCCTCTTTGGCGGCGCGGATATCATCGGCGCGGTGCTCTTAAACGCCTCCACCGGTGAGAGCAGCTATTATGACGTGGCGGATATCCCCACCTGGGTGGACCGCGTCTACAACGCCGACCTGATCGTACAGCAATACAACTACTACGGTACCTACATCAACGGCTTCATCAACTCCATCATCGGCCAGAGAGATGTGACCGTGACCACCTCGGGCTACAACTACATCGCCCAGAACGACGACGTGTATATGTACACGGGTATTACCTCCGTGAGCGGCGACCAGTCCAACATCGGCTTCCTGCTCTCGAACCAGAGAACCAAGGAGACCACCTTCTACTCCGCCCCCGGCGCCATCGAAGCATCCGCCCAGGATTCCGCGCAGGGCGTGGTGCAGGATCTGGGCTATAAGGCCACCTTCCCGCTGCTGCTGAACATCGCGGGGGAGCCGACTTACTTCATGTCCTTAAAAGACAGCTCGGAGCTGGTCAAGATGTACGCCATGGTCAACGTCGGGCAGTATAACCTCGTCGCCACCGGCGACACCCTGGCCAAGTGCGAAGCCAACTATATCGCGCTGCTCACCGAACAGGGCTTCCAGCTCACCGGCTTGGATAAGAACACGCCGCCCGTCCTGCAAAATGAGGTCACCGGCGCCATCACCGATATCCGCACAGCAGTCATTGATGGCAACACGCAGTATTTCATCCGACTGCAAGACAATCCCGTCTACTATACCATCAAGGCCAACAGCGATCAGACCGTTGTCACCCTCAATGTCGGCGATACCATCACCATTCAGGCCGCCCAGGCAGAGGAGGAAAACCCCTCCTTACTCAGCGCTTACACCGTTAAGCGCGCCGACCCGGCCCCCTGATAAACGGCAAGAAACCCCATAAGGCCGCAGGCGTCAAACAGGACGCTTGCGGCCTTATTGTTTTGCGCCGCGACTAGGACGCGTTCTTCTTTGGCCGCGGTACATGCTTAGGCAGCCTGCGCGCCTGCCGCTCCTGCTCGGCAAAAAAGATGCGCATGACCTGCGGGGAGAGCAGTAGAATGGCGATCAGGTTTGGAAAGGCCATGAGGGCGTTGCAGATATCCGCCAATTCCCAAACCATGCCCACGTCCGCCACGCTTCCGACCATGATGGCCACGATGAACAGCAGTCTATACACCGCCTTGGCCCGCACCCGTCCGCCCAATTCCTCCACACAACGCTCGCCATAATAGCTCCAGCCCAAGATGGACGAGATGGCAAAGAGCGTCAGGCAAAGCGCCATAAAGGGACCGGCCAGCCCGCCGAGAACCGTGGCAAAGGATCGGACCACCAGGGGGACGCCCAGCAAGTCCGGATCCGGCATGCCGGACTCTATGGCGCGCAGGGCGTCGAGCGGCTGATAGATGCCGCTCGTCAGGATCACCAGCGCGGACACCGTCGCTATCACGAGCGTTGCCAGAAAGACCTCCAGCATACCCCACAGGCCCTGCTTGTGCGGACTTTCCGCATCGGACACCGCGTGCGCCATCGCCGAGGAGCCCATACCGGCCTCGTTGGTAAACACGCCGCGCGCCATGCCATAACGCAGCGCCGCCGAGCAGGCATACCCCGCACCGCCGCCCGCGACGGCCTGCCAGGAACAGGCGCTCACGAAAATGTCTTTGATGGCGGCGGGGATCATGCCGTGGTTGACAAAGAGCACCACCAGTCCGCCGCTGGTAAAGAGCAGCGCCATGATGGGCACTAAGGTCGAGCTGACCTTGCCAATCCGTCCGATCCCGCCCAAAATGACCAGGGCCGTGAAGCCCGCCACCACCGCGCCGCTGATGTGGACATCCACCCCGAAGGCCGCCTCCATGCCCGAGGCGATCGAGTTCGCCTGCACCAGGTTACCGCCGCAAAACGTGGCCAGGATGCAGGCCATGGAAAAACAAGCCGCCAGACCGTGGCCGCGCCGACCCAGACCTTGGCGCATGTACTCCGGCGGGCCACCCTTGAGCGCCCCGCGCGCGTCCCGCCTGCGGTAGCGTATGACGAGCACCTTTTCCGCATAGCCGGTCATCATACCCAAAAAGGCCGAAACCCACATCCAGAATACAGCGCCCGGCCCGCCGAAGTAGATCGCACTGGCTACGCCGGCTATGGTACTCGTGCCGACGGTGGAGCCCAAAGCCGTTGCCATGGCCTGGAACTGCGTCAGCCCGCCCGATGCGCCCGCCTGTTTCTTGCGCCGCAGCATCGGCCCCATCGTCTTGCCCAGCCATTCCCGCACGGCAAAGACCTGAAAAAAGCCGGTGCGGATCGAATAGTACCCGCCAACCAGCAGAAATAAGATGAACAACCAGGGATTCCATAAGGCATCACTGATTAAAACCCAGATTTTCACATGCACCACCTCGCCTTTAACCATATGCAAGGCGTTGGCATATCATGTGAGAATCTGGGTTTGTTTTCGATGACCGCACAAATCAGCTGGTCAATTTATATTTTTCTTTGAAGTATTGGAAGTCGCTTTCAAATTCCTCTCCGCCGCCCATTTTCACATGGTGGCGATAGCCATTGGTGTAGAGACCGCCGTGCTCGCTTTCCACAATGGTCTGCGCGATGTTGGAGCAGTGGTCGGAAATGCGCTCCAAATTGGTCAGCAAGTCGGAGAGGATGAAGCCGAGCTCTATCGTACACACGCCCGCCTGCAAGCGTTGGATATGGTTTTTACGGATGTCAAACACGAGATCATCCACCACCTGCTCCAAGGGCTCGACTTTGAGCGCCATGGCGGCATCATTGGTGGCAAAGGCATTCACCGTGACCTGCAAAACCTCATCCAAGGCGGCTGTCAGTATGCCGAGCTCTTTTTGACCCTCTTGTGAGAAGGACGCGCTCTTATCCTGCATCTCCTGCGCCGATTCCATGATGTTGACCGCATGGTCGCCCACGCGCTCTAAGTCGCCAATGTCGCGCAGGATATCGGAAATGCGGCGGCTGTCGGCGTCCGTCAGGTCGTAGGCGGACAGGCGCACCAGGTAACTGCCGAGCTTGTCCTCGTACAAATCCAGCTGATCCTCCGCCTCCAAGACTTCCTCCATGCCCTTTTGAGAATAATTGCGCACCAGGTTTACGGCCTTATTCACGGAGTCGTAGGCAATAAAGGCCATGTTGACGGTGTAGTTCATGCATTCTGAAATGACCATAGACGGGGTGGCAAAGAGGTTTTCGTCGATGTGGATTTGCTCCTTGCTGCTCTCGCTGCCCGGCTCGTCCTTGATCATGCGGTAGGCGATCTTCTCCAAGAAGCGGGACATGGGCAGCAGCATGAGCGTGGTGACCACATTAAAAATCGTATGCGCCACCGCCACGCCAAAGGGCGACATGGCCTCAGCCAGGATGGGGATGTGCCAGAAGGCATTGACCAGCATCAGGACGATCAGGCAGGCAAAGGTGCCGATCAGATTAAAGGCAATGTGAACCACCGCCACGCGCTTACCGTTGCGGTTGGAGCCAAGGCTCGAGAGCAGCGCCGTCACACAGGTGCCGATGTTTTGACCCATGATGATGGGGATACCCATGCCGTAAGTGATGTTACCCGTGAGCGAGAGCGCCTGCAACACACCCACCGAGGCGGCGGAGCTCTGGATAATCCCGGTGAACACTGCGCCGACCAGGACGCCGAGCAGAGGATTTTCAAAGGCGACCAGGATGCTGGCAAACTCCGGCATCTCCGCCAGGGGCGCGACGGCATTGCCCATCAGCTTCATGCCGTACATCAACACGGCAAAGCCGACGAAGATCGTCCCGATATCCTTACGTTTTTTCGTCTTGGCCAGCATAATCATGGCCGCGCCGACGAAGGCGAAGATGAGGGAAAAGTTTTCCGGTTTGAGTAAGCGCATCCAAATCACATCGCTCTGGATGCCGGAGAGGGAGAGGATCCAGGCGGTGAGCGTGGTGCCGATATTGGAACCCATGATCAGGCCAATGGTCTGCCCCAGCTCCATGATGCCGGAGTTGACCAAACCCACCAGCATCACCGTCATCGCGGAGGAGGACTGGATGGCGATGGTGATGCCCGCGCCGAGCAGGAGGCTGTTGAGTTTACTGGCCGTCATTTTCTTCAAAAATACTTCCAGCTTGCTGCCGGCCAGCTTTTCCAAGCTGCTCGACATGACGGTCATACCGTACAGGAAGAAAGCCAGACCGCCAAACAGCGTAATTATAGAGAAAATATCCATGCTTGTCCCTCTCTCACTCTATCTGCATTCTCTTTTCGAGCCTCATTCTAAGGGCTGATGGTTAAATCTAAAATCGAAATTAGGTTAAATCTGTGTAAAGTCGATCGAAAGTTTTCGTTTTTAACCTAAACACCGTCAATTTTGTACCCTATGCCACGCACCGTTTCGATATAAGCGCCGGCCGGCCCCAACTTTTGTCGCAGGGTACGCACATGGACATCCACCGTACGGCTTTCGCGGGCCAGGCCGCTGCCCCAGACATGATCTAAGATCTGATCCCTTGTAAGTACCAGCCCACTGTTCTCCAAGAGCAGGCAGAGCAGTTCAAACTCTTTGAGCGTCAGCGGCACGGCCGTTCCATCCACCTGAACCAGATGTTTCGCCGGGGACACCGCAAGCGCGCCCACGCGATAGCTGCGCAAGGCTTTGGTGGTGTCCATACGACGCAGCAGCGCCTTGACCCGTGAGAGCAGCTCCATCATCCGAAAGGGTTTTTGCACATAATCATCCGCGCCGGTGTCCAGGCCGACCACGGCGTCGTATTCCGTACTCTTGGCCGTCAGCATCATCACAGGCAGCAAGCGCGTTGCGGTGGCCGAGCGCAGCTTGCGCAGCACAGACAGGCCATCCTCCTCCGGCAGCATAATATCCAGCATCACCAAAGCGGGCAACCTGCGGCCCAAGGCCTCCCAAAAGGCAGAGGGCCGGGCAAAGCCCTCGGCCTCCAGCCCCGCCGTTTGCAGCGTATAGACCACCAGCTCACGGATGCTTTCGTCGTCTTCCAACACGTAGATCATAGGCAGGTTTCCTCGCTTCCTCGTCCTGATGCTTTAGTGTATCACAGTTTTGCAGACCCGCAAAGACTTATCGGACATTTTGCCCCTGTTTTCCGCAAAAGGCGCGGGAACGCCCGCCGCGGCTGAAACATAGGATAGATAAACGCAACCCCCGCCTCTGCGCTTTTAGAAAGGATGCTGACCATGTACATACATATCGTCGCGCCTGGCCAAACGCTGTACCGCATCGCCTCTCAATACAACATTTCCGTCTCACGTTTGATCAGCGATAACGGCCTGCTCTATCCCTACCGCCTTGCTGTCGGTCAGGCTCTGATCATCATGCGCCCGGCCGTGACGCATACTGTCAAACCCGGTGAGAGCACCTATTCTATTGCCGTTTCCTACGGCCTGTCCGTCCAAGAGCTGTATCAGAACAATCCCGAACTGGCCGACCGCGCGCCGCTCTACCCCGGCCAGCAACTGGTCATCTCCTTTGAAAAAGAAGGGACGCGTCCTCTCTCTGTCAATGGCTACGCCTACCCCAACGTCAACCGACAAATCCTGCGCCGTACCCTGCCCTATCTCAGCTACTTATCCATCTTTTCCTATGGAATCCGCGAAAATGGCTCTCTCATCCCCGCCGATGATGAGGAACTCCTGCGCTATGCCCGCAGCTATCAGGCCCTGCCTGTACTGGTCCTCACCTCCATTGAAGACGGCGGCAGCTTCTCCAATACCATCACCACCAAGCTGCTCAATGACCTCCCCTTTCAAAACGCGGTCCTAGACAGTCTCATCAACGTGATGCTCCAAAAGGGCTACCGCGGTATGGATTCTGATTTTGAATATATCCCAGCTGAAGATGCCGAAGCCTATGTCGCTTTCCTGGAAAATGCCCACCGGCGTCTGTCCACCGCCGGCCTCTTTCTCCACGCCGCCCTCGCCCCCAAACACAGCGCCGACCAGTCCGGCCTGCTCTATGAAGGACATCGCTATGGCGAAATCGGCGCGGTGAGCGACCGTGTCCTCCTGATGACCTATGAATGGGGGTATACATAAGTACACATAAGATCTTGGCAAAAGCTTGTAGCCGATAAACTTGTGAAAAAAATGAAAGCAGCGCCGAAAATAGGAGGCATAGTCCCCGCTTTTCGGCGCTGTTCGTTTTATTTTTAAATGATGGTGAGGATGTCTCCGTGCGACCTATGTGGCACTGATGGTCACTTCAATGTGTTAGTTGGCTTTTTTGAGGTCTTGCAGATCCTCGTTCATCTGGCGCACAATGCTCTTTAAAAACTTGACTTCGTCCTCCAAATCATCCACGCGAGAACGTGGCACCAGCTTTTCCAAAATGCTCTGCTGCCCTTCCGCCAAAAGATTAAACTGCGTCCGAACCTCTGTATCAAGAAGCAATTTCATGCGATGGGTCGTTTCATCCAGGATTTCCGTCTTCTGCTGGGCAAGCATCTGACTCGTTTCACCCAGAATCTCTGTTTTCTGTTGGGCAAGCATCTGGGTTGTCTCGCCTAGAATTTCTGTTTTCTGCTGGGCAAGCATCTGACTCGTTTCACCCAGAATCTCCGTCTTCTGCTGGGCAAACATCTGGGTTGTCTCGCCTAGAATTTCTGTTTTCTGCTGATCGAACTTTTTGTCCATCAGTTGGCTGATCGCTTGCAGATCCTTTTCTTCTAACACACCCATCACCTCTTGCTGCCATTATACGTTGTGTGTACGGGCTTGTCAAGATAAGGCTTGACCCGGCGCGCATCAGGCCGCCTTGACTCTCACATACATCTGCTGCGTCGTATCGCCGGCGCTTGCCTCAACGATCGCCAACCCGACCCCCACCGCGGTGACACGTCCGCTTGCGTCTACTGTGACCACGGCTTCATCCAGCGAGCGCCACGTCACATTCTCCTGCGCATCCGACATACTCAAACGTCTGCTCTGCCCGGGCTGCATATGTACCGCCAAGCGAAAGAAGTCTGCTGTACCGGGTAGCACCCGCACCGGGATGCTCTGGTTGAAGGTCCCGTCCGCGTTTTTGGCCGTGATTTCACTCAGCC
>CAYVNT010000003.1:0-297464 GCA_964453275.1 uncultured Ruminiclostridium sp.
TGGCCGCCAACGCGGCCACCAACAGCTTATGTTTCATCTCATTTCCTCCTTGATTCTTTTTTTGACGTTTGGCTTCACATTTTGTCTCAAAAAGCATGTATCTCTATTATAAACGATAATTTTGCGTTTGTCTGCTACCCGTTTTTGGCCAAAAAAGGGTGCCGGGCGAAAGAGAATTTGACAAAACTACGCCTTTTCGCTACACTATTGGTAGTCTCACACCTGCGCCCCCTTAGTTAAATGGATATAACAGTCCCCTCCTAAGGGACAATTATCAGTTCGATTCTGGTAGGGGGTGCCAAAAGAGAGAGCGGCAGCGCGCCGTTCTCTCTTTTCGTTTACAAACACAACTTTTTCTGACGGGTGACAAAAGCCGAAGCACAAAGCGCCCCGCATCTTGTTGGTAATCACATTGAATTAGCGGGTTATTTGTAGTATACTAGATCTGTTAGTGGACACTACGCCCTGCGAGAAAGGAACAAACGATGTCAAAAACAATCATCCGTGTCGTCGCGGTGCTGGTTGCCCTGGGCATCCTGCTGCGCGGCATCGCCGCGTACAAGGGCGGCAAGAGATGCCGCTAAGGCACAAACGCACACAAACGCCCTGCGCCTAAGCCGCCACGCGGGCGTCACACAGAAACCACCGGCCGCCGCAACATCATGAATGCTTGCCCCGGGCGGACCGCATTTTATAGGAAGGGACCTGCCTGTCATGAACTTATCACACAAACAATGTAACTACTTATTTGCCGTCCTGCTTGTTGCCTCTGTCGGTTCGTCTCTTCTGCAAACCGCGCTGACAACCGCCTTGCCGGCCATCATGCGCGATTTGAACATCTCGGCCTCCACGGGGCAATGGCTCACCAGCGCGTACAGCCTGGCCATGGGCATCATGGTGCCGGCCACGGCTTTCCTCATGCGGCGTTTTTCCCTGCGGCATCTGTTTTTGAGCGCGGTGAGTCTATTCGCCTTCGGCACCCTGGTCGCGTTTTTGTCGACCAACTTCCCGCTGCTTTTGATCGGCAGAATGTTACAGGCGGCGGGCAACGGCATCATCCTGCCCATGACGCAGGTGGTCATCCTGACGATCTATCCCTTCGAGCGGCGCGGCGCGGTGATGGGCATTTACGGCCTGGCCGTCGGCGGCGCGCCGGTCATTGCGCCGACGCTGGCGGGCATCATCATTGACGTCTGGAATTGGCGGTCGATCTTCCTGGTGGTGCTGGCTGTGATTCTGGTCGACCTGCTGCTCTCGGTGAAATTCATGAAGGATATTGGTGAGGCCGAAAAATGCAGCTTTGACTTTACCTCCATGCTCATGTGCAGCATCGGTTTTAGCAGCATCCTGATCGGCCTGGGTAACATCAACGCGCCGAATCTGCTGCTGCTCTTTATCCCGCTGCTGATCGGCGCGGCGGCGCTGGGTCTGTTCTGCCGCCGCCAATTGCATGCCCCGCAGCCCTTTTTGGACCTGCAAACGCTTAGGCAAAAGGAGTTCCGCCTGGCGGTGATTGTCAGCATGCTGCTCTATGCGGTCATGATGGCCGGCTCGACGCTCATCCCCATCTACATCCAGACCATTATGGGTAAATCTGCCACTGTCTCAGGCCTCATCATGATGCCCGGCTCGTTGATCATGGCGCTCATCAGCCCGATCACCGGCAAGTTCTATGACCGCTTCGGGATACGAAAACTGGCCGTGTTTGGCAGCACGATGATGTTTTTGAGCTGCCTGTGCGTCTCTTTTGTCAACGAGCACACCAGTGTGCTTTACATCGCCACGGCCTATATCTTCCGCCTGATCTCCATTGGCTGCCTGATGATGCCCATCGTGACCTGGGGCATGAGCGGGCTGGACTTGGCCAGCACCGCCCACGGCACCGCCCTCATGACCACCCTGCGCACCATCAGCGGAGCCTTCGGCGCCGCGATCTTCGTCGCGATCATGACAGCCTCGACGAATATCCATCACCCCGGCGCCATCGCCGACGCGTTCGGCATTGACGTGGCTTTTATCTGCACCACGGTCCTGGCGGCGATTGCCGTGCTGATCTCCGTGTTCTTTGTGGGAAAGAAGGCGCCGCAACCGGCGCTGCAAACTTAACTACCGGCGCGAATGCAAAAATGGAAAGCCGCCGGCATTGCCTCCCTGCAAGGGTGGTTTTGCCGACGGCTTTTTTCTGTTTATGTTGCAGCTTGTGTGCTTACTCCATCAATTTGGCATAATAGGAATCGGAGAGATAGACGGCGGCGGCGGGGTTATGGCCCAGCACGCGGTCCTTGGCGATGAGCGTGGTACACAGCGCCTTGGCATACTTGACAAACAGCGCATCGTGCCCCACGCAAAGGCCGATGATGACATTGAGCCCTGTCTGCTCCGCGTTTAAGTATTGGGCCTGGTAAATGGGGTTGCACATGTTCGGGCCGAGCGCGCTGTCAGGATTCATACCGATATTGCTTTTGGGCGTCGCGCCCGCTTTACAGGCCAGACCAATCACCTCAAAGCCTTTATGCCGCAAGAATTTGGCAACCGTTTGCGCTTCCCGGGAAAGGCCCACGCAGTTGGCGATGCCGATCTTTTTCACATGCATCCGCTTGGCGAATTCCGCCACTTCCTCCAGCCGCGTCATGCGGCCGTAAAACGCTGCCTCGACCTCGGCGGCGGCGCGGGCGGCCAGGGCGTTGTCCGCCTGTTTGTATTCTTCCAGTGCAGCCTCCAGGCAGGCCGGATCCCCCAACACGGTGGGGCAGAAGGCGGGGTACTGGCCGCTCATGTGGTCACAGTTGCACACGCGGCAGTCGATGCAGCTTCTGCGCATCTCGTCTTTCATCGTCGCTCCTCCTGCTTGCTTATGTATCCTGCTCCATCTCCAGTTTAAAGATGTTGAGCACATCCGCGTCCGGGCAGCTGAAGCGGAAATCTCCGTCCCGCCCACAGGGGGGCGTGCCGCCGTAGCGCAGGATATCAATGTAGGGAAACGCCACATGCATGGCCATAGGGCAGAGCTTGCCCCGCTCGGTATCGAAATCAAAGCTGTCACCGATCTGATGGCCCCGGTGGCAGCCGCAGTTCCCCTTTTGGTCCACCAGGCGGATGGTAATACGCGGCTTATTCATGGCGGTCTCCTTTCTGTCAAAACAACAAAGCGGGTTGTGATTGTATTCTTATCGTTGCAAGCGGACACCTGTGCGTGTATGATGGAGAAAACAAAGAGGAGGTGAACCACATGCCAGACTCCCTACCCCAGCTGCATACGCTGCCTCTGTTCTCCGGCATACAGGAGGAGGCGCTGCCCGCCATGCTCGCCTGCCTGGGCAGCTTCACGCGCGGTTTTCCCAAGGGCTGTCTCATTCACTTCGCCGCAGAGGAGCTCACCTGCGTGGGCGTGGTGCTGCAAGGCACGGTACATATGCGCAAAGAGGACATCGGCGGCAATCAGACCGTTCTGGCCTTCATCAAACAGGGCGCCCTCTTTGGCGAGACCTTCGTCTGCGGCAATGATCTGGCTGCGGAAGTCACCTACTATGCCGCCACGGCCTGCCGCATCCTCTTTCTTCCCTTTCAAAAGGTGCTGCACACCTGCCGCATGACCTGCGTACACCATCATCGTCTGATCGAAAACATGGTGGGTCTGATCGCCATGAAAAACGCACAGCTTTTGGAAAAAATAGAGATCATCTCACAAAAAACGCTGCGGGATAAGATCCTGTTCTACTTAACTCTGCAGGCGCGACACGCGCAGAGCAGCTATTTTGATATCCCCCTGGGCCGGCTGGAGATGGCCGAGTATCTCTGCGCGGACAGAAGCGCGCTGAGCCGCGAGCTCGGCCGCATGCAGGCGGAGGGTATTTTGGATTTTGAAAAAAACAGCTTTCATCTGCGTGTGCCGTGATGAAAAACCGTGCCGCGCGCGCTTGTTCGGACTCAGCCTGCGCCGGCCATATCGTTTTGCGCCGTACCGGCCGCCGTCAGGCCAAAGCGCGCCTGCATGAGGGCTAATACAGCATCCGTGAGCGCAGCCGGGCGGGTGGGCCCCACATACAGGGGGCTCTTTTGCAGCGTCAGCAGACACAGCAACAGGCCGACGGTCTCGTCTTCCGCGCCGGCACAGGCCAGCGAGAGGGGCAGTTCATGTAAGCCTTTGCCCAGCTGCGTGGCTACGGCGATGAGGGCGGCAATGGCCTTGTACGCGCCGCACGCCCGCCCCAAGGGCAGCAATCGGGGCAGTTCTCCCGCCCGGTCAAGGCGCGGCACCTCATCTTGCAGCAGGAGCAGAAGGCTCTGCGCGGGCGCCTGCGCGATCCAGGCGGAAAAATAGGCACGATCTTCCGCCGTCGCATCGTTGCTGCCCAGCAGGCAGACTTGCTTGATCTGTTCGTCTTGCAACGCGCGCAGCAGCTGCGCCGTCAGGTCGGGCACAGTGGGCGTTTGGTCTGCCTGCGCCGCTTCTAGCATCTGCATGCACAGATAATGGACCTTTCCCGTTTCCGCCGCCAGGGAGAGCAGCGTGTCGGTCGGGCAGTCCTCGGCCATGATGGCCAGAGCCTGATAAAAGAAGTAATTGACGTGATAACTGCGCTTACCCAGTGCAGCCGCGCGCCGGGCGCAAGCCACCAGCGCACGCAGGCCGGAGAGCAAAAATTCCTTGAGCTGCCGCACCTCCGGCCGCTGTCGACTTGCGACCGCCGCAACCTGCGCGACAAGGTCTTTATCCTGCAGCATGGCATCCAGGGCCGCCAGGCAGGGCTTGGCGCGCGTTTGCACCGCCGCATCGCCGGTGAGCGCGATGCCCTCCATGATCAGCGCATCGCGCGCGGCATCGTGGGAGCGCAAGGTGAGCTTGGCAAAGGCCATGAGCTTGATACGCAACAGCTCCAACTCATCATCCGCGCCCTGCGCCGGCACAAGCGTTTCGTTTCCTTCCGAGAAAGACCGGGACATAGATATCGCTCCTTTCGCCTGCAAAAATCCTAGCGCGGGGTAACTCGCGCCCCCTGCGCGTCGCAATAGCCGGTAGAGCTATTGACCATAGTATACCGAAATTCGCATCGGAATAGATGTTGCCCAGGCAACGAAAACAGCCCTGCCAACCGGCGCGGCGCCTACATGTCCGCCTGCTCCAAGGAAAACCAGAAGGTGCTGCCCAGACCCAACGCCGTCACAACACCATAGCGGCCATCATGCAGCTCCAGAATTTTTCTGACAATTGATAAACCCAGGCCGGTTCCGGTCACATGGCGGCGTTGTTTGCCGACTTTGTAGTATCTGTCCCAAATATAGGGCAGGTAATCCTCCAAAATACCGGCGCCCTGGTCAATCACCGCGATGGTTACATAACCGTCCTGCACGCTCTGCCGGATGGTGATATGCTTTTCCTCATTGCTGTAATGAATGGCATTGAGCAGCAGGTTATAAAATGCCTGGGTAATTTTGATCTCATCCGCCCGCACATAGGCATCCTCGTCCGCCTCCATGCTGATGGTAAAGCCGTCATGTTTGACCAGTTCGCCGGTGCGCTCAACGCTGCTGCGCAGGCTTTGGGTCAGGTTATAGGTCCCTTTGCAGAGCTCCATGGTGCCGCTCTCCAGGCTCGCCAGATCCAGCACGTCGCCCACCAGTTTTGTCAGGCGCTGCGCCTCGTTCATAATGGTCTGCGTCTGCTCGGAGGTGATCTCCCGGGGAAAATCGTGCATCATTTCGGCATAGCTGTAAATGAGGGCAAGCGGCGTGCGCAGATCGTGGGAGACATTGGCCAAAAGCTCGCGCCGCAGCGTCTCTACCTTGGAGAGCTCCTCCGCGGCCGTATTGAGCGTATCGGAAAGCTCCTTAATCTCCAAAAATCCGCGGCCTTGAAACTGGACATCATACTGCCCCGTGGCCAGGACCTTGGCGCTCTGGTTGAGCCGTTCAATGGGCTTGGCAATGTGACTGGCAATGATCATCGCCAGCACCACCGCGAACAGAATCATGATGCAAACGATCATGAACATCTGCAACTGCAAGGTGGAAACCGTTGCATTCACAGGGGTGATGACGGCGTAAAAGGTCATGGAGAGCACGGTTCCGTCCTCTTTGGTAAACATCTTGGTGCGGGTAATGGCCTCGGGCTGGGTGAATTTAGGATTCAAAAGCACCTGCTCGGGCGGCTGTCTGTATTGACTGGTCGGCCTGACGAGGATCTCCATATGCTGCTCCAACCCGAGAATGATGATATCCAGGTCCTCGTCGTCTATGCTGGTTTCCACCAGATTGATGGCTTTTTCCATCTCCATGGTGCGGACAAGTTTATACATATCCGTCAGAAACACCGTCTGAAACAGCCATAGCATAAAAAGAAACAGCATGCAGAAGCTCAGCAAAAAGCCGAACAGGCGCCAATGTAGCGGCAATCTATCCATCAATCTTTTCATCTAAACGATACCCCATCCCGCGTAGCGTGACAATTAGGCCGGCATACGGCCCCAAAGACTTACGCAACAATTTCATATGTGTATCCAGTGTTCTGTCGTCACCGCAGTAGTCAAAACCCCAGACCTCGGTCAAAATCTTTTCTCTGGGTATAGCGATGTTTTTATTGCGGATGAGGAAAAACAGGAGGTCGTATTCTTTGGGCGAAAGCTCCCGCTGCACGCCATCCACAAAAACCTTATAGGCTGTCAAATCCACCACAAGGCCGCCCGCTTGAAACACAAGGTGCCCGTCGTCGCCCGGCCGGACGGGTCTTCTTTTTTCCATGCGGCGCAAAATGGCATTGACGCGCAGCATGATCTCCTTGGAAGAGAAGGGCTTGACCACGTAGTCATCCACGCCGACCTCAAAGCCGAGCACCTTGTCATATTCCTCGCCGCGCGCGCTGAGCATCAGCACCGGCGTATCGCTCGTTTTGCGGATTTCTTTGACCGCCGAGAAACCGTCCAGCGCCGGCATCATGATATCCATGATAATCATATCAAACTGCTCGCGGCGGCATAGCAAGACAGCCTCCATGCCGTCTGCCGCCTCGGTGACCTCGTGACCTTCAAAGACGGCGTAGCGTTTGATCACCGCACGCAAACCAGGCTCATCATCACAAATCAAAAGTTTTGGCATATCCTGTCACCTCACTTTTCACCCAGTATACTACATCCTTCGCGCAAATCCTAGTTAAAATATGCAACAAATGACAAAAATATCGGCAAACCCCCAGAAAAGCTCCTTGCGGCGCGTCAAATCGACACGCCGCAGGGCTTAATACTTACGCTTTCGCTTCCATACGCAAAGCAAGACGGCCAAGAGGCACAGAAGCAGAACCCCCAGGATTGTGATTTCACTGCCTTGTCCCGTTTGCGTGTTTGCAGCGCTGGCGACGATCTCCGGCATGGGGGCTCGATCGGGCGGGCTTTCGCCTTTGACAAATCCGCCCTGCGCGCCGCCGGCAAGCTCTCTCTGTGCGCCGCCGGCGAAGCCACCGCCGAAGCCGCCGCTGCTGCCGAGATCTGCCAGGTCAATGGACGAGGCGTCGATGCGCGCCGCACCCTCGGCGCGCTGGCCGTCCGTTGTGGCGGGAATGCTGCCGTCCAGCTGCCCGCGGATGCTCTGCGCCCGCAGCAGGTTGAGGCTGATCATGGTCTCCACGCCCGTCTGAAACTGCTCATAGCGGAAGAAGGCGGAGGCATCCGCTTCCACATAGGGCGCGATTTTTTCCTGCAAGCTGCGCACCGTTTGCTCAAACAGGCCGCTGCCGAAATAGCCGTCCACGATTTCTTGCAAATACCGGTGATACCGTTCCAGATAGCCTTCGTCGCTCAAGAGGACATTGAGCAGCGGTCGGCTCTCCATCGTGACGCCCGACACCGGCGTTTCAATCGCGGCGTTGACTACCTCATCCGCCGTGCCGGCCTGGAAGCCACCATAAGAGAGGTGATAATCCCAGGGCAGCATGGTGATCTGCCCATCCCGCTCTTGCAGCACATAGTTCTGCGCCATGTTGGAGTAATAGCTGTCGAGATTCACCACCACCGTATGCGCGGCAAAGTAGCGCAGGATCTGATCCACATCGAAGTGTTGTTCCAGATCCGTGCCGGTAGAGAGCGCCTTGAGCGCCTCGATCACTTTATGCTGATCCTGTGTCGCGACGCTGCCGCAGGCGTTGTCAAAGATGGCCGAATAGCTCTCGAGGACATCGTCGCTGTATGCCAGGGAACCGCCGCTTGCGCCGCCGGGCATCATGCCGCCTTGCCCCGCGCCCTGTTGCGCCTCGGGCGCCTGCTTTATGGCCGCCGCTGCGTCGTCGGTCTGTGCGTTTGTCGTTTCTTCCGGGGCAGCGGGCGCTGACGCGTCGAGTGCAGCCTCGCCCCAGTCCGGCATCTGCGCCGGTTTTTCCCCTGCGGGCAGATTGCCCCCTGCGCCGATGCCCATGCTCTTGACATTGTAGTAGTTGCTCAGGTCATCTTCGTAGACACGCGCGCTGTAACTGTCCCCGTAAGACTCCAGCGCCACATAGAAACCAAAGGCCTGTCCGTTGACCGAAATATCCGCGTAATTGGTCAGCGGCGCCTCCACACCGATGTAACGCATGAGATCCTGCGACAGATATTCCTTCATATAACTGGCATCTCCGATCATATTGTTGAGGATCAATTCATCAAGACCCTCACAGGTCTGACCGGAGATGTACTCGTCAAACTTGATGTGCAAACTGTAGCGTTGCGGGCTCTGCGTCTGCGCAACCTGCGACAGGCTGGCGTTGCCCTTGGTGCGCACGCCCACATTTTGATAGCTTATGCCGTTGACCTCCACGTCCGCCATGATATAGGTCTTGTCGGCGGCGTTGGCCAGCATATTGTCCCAGTCCTCCTGCACGACTTGGATGTTCAAGGCGATCACCGCCTCGCCAAACAAGCCGCTCACATAGGCGCTCTGCCTGGCCTGCTTGGCCGTCTCACTGTTGCCCAGCCCGATCAGTAAGATCGTGAGCCCCAGGGCCAGGCAGAGGCAGATGGCAACGATTGCATTGACTTTCCTGCTCTGTATCATCATGTCACCTCACTTTCTGTAACAGGCGCAAGGCATCAGGCCGTATACTCCCCGTTGTAGCTGACCAGGCAGGCGTGTTCGACGCCTTCCACGTTGAGCAGCGCGTTAAGCAGTTGGGCGGACATGTCGCTAAGGCGCACTTCTACCGTCAGCTCAATGCCGTCTTTGGACACCGTTTTGGCCTTGATGAGCTGCCGCTTTGTTTTCTCCCGTATCAGCGTCATGGCGCTCTGTTCGGCCGGCTCATCTTGCAAGTTAAGCACGATAATATACGGCGTATCGGTCTGCTTTTTGTGGACGAAAATGACCAGGACCAACCCGATGATCATAGAGCCGATGATGGCCAGCGGCAGCAGTCCCGCGCCAATGACAATGCCGACCGAGATGGACCAAAAGAGAAACGCAATATCCAGCGGCTCTTTCACCGCCGTGCGAAACCGCACGATGGACAGGGCGCCCACCATCCCGAGCGAGAGAATGATGTTCGAGGTCACCGCGAGGATGATCAGCGTCGTGATCAGCGTCATGGCCAGGATGGAGACGCCAAACGAGGCAGAATACATCACACCCGCGAAGGTTTTGCGGTAAATGACAAAGATAAACAGCCCGAGAACAAAAGCCAGCGTCATGGCCAAGAGGATATCCAGGAGAGAAAAATCCGCGGCCTTTTCCAAAAAACTTGACTTAAAAATATCATTGAACGTCATAGAGAGAACCTCCTTCGGCAATCAGGTGAATCTGGTGGCGGCGTACTTGGAAAACGCCGTGGCCTGGCGGGACGAGAGTAGGGCAAGACCCCGGATCAATTCGGGCAAAAAATGGTCGTACTTGACCTCCAGGATCTGCATATCCGGTATGGGCACGCTGATCAGATCCGGCTCCAAAAACGCGTTCACCGAGGAAGTCGCGCGGATGTCTTGATCCAAGGTGATGCGAACATTACCCGGACCAAAGACAAAGGCCTCGCGCCGGTAGTCCACAATGTTCTTCGGCCGCAACTGTTCGCTGATGATTTTGCTGTAAAGCTCCACTTGCAGCGGCTCGCCGCTCTGCTTGAGCGCCTCGTAATCCCCCGCAAGCACCGCCCGACACAGGCTCTGCTCTACCCGGCAGCCCCGCTTAAAGCAGAGGCCATTTTTCTTGCTTTTCTTTTCCAGGCGCAGAAAGGACGGATTGTCATTGTAAAAGCGAAAGCGAAATTTTTCCCGCTCGTCCACGCCGTCAATTTTTTCCCGCAGCGCCTTGTCCCTGTAATTGTCAAAGTACAGGCTGCGCACCCGATACCCACCGCAGGCGTCGGTGTTTTCGTCCTGCGCCATCACTTGGGACAAACGCGACCGCAACTGCAGCAAATCGCCGCGGTTGATCGAATGCTTGATCTCATGTCTGCCGCCATATGCTCTCATATCGACCATCCTTTCTTTTGTTTGTGCTGCCCTTACTATACCGCCGCTCTCTGACTGCCGTTTGACGCTCGTCTGAACAGTAGCTGAACTTTTGTGTCCAAATCGTAAACGCAAAAAAGCCACCCCCGGCCTACCAAGAGGCCTAAGGGGTGGCGGTGGTTCTATGCTGTGCTTGATTTTATTATAATGTAGGTAACAATACGGGTATTTAGCCCACTTGTACCGCCTCCAGCGGTACAACCTGCCCGCCCTCGTCATAGAGCGTGACGCGGCCTGCATTCAGCGGCAGCATGTGTACAATAGGCGAATCTGGGTTTCGTGTCCAGGTCTGCCCCTCGGTCTCAATGCGGGCCACACGCTGCTTATTCAGCGACACCAGGGCCACGACTTCTCCCTCATAGGAGATGGCCAAAGCGCCCTCTGCCATGGCCGGATCAGACACGCGGTCCAAATAAAAATACCCCAGGCGCAGGCCGTCCTTCTTGACGTAAACCGCGCAGTCATACGCTTCCTGTTTATCGTCAAAAAACAGCACAACCGCAAGATTTTGATTGTTCGCGCTGTAACAGGACCAGCTTTTATCCACGCCCAGCTTTTTCTGCGCGTCATTTGCCAGAGCCTTGGTCGACACGCCGATGCACTGCAGCGCGGCAAAGCCCAGGCCGGCCAGCAACAGCACAACGATTCCCACCACCAGCAACAGTTTCTTCTTCATAAGCCCTTCCTCCTATGCAAAGCGTCCAAGCGTTTTGCCCTCTTAGCATACCATAGGAGTGGGTCAATGACAAGACGGCGGTCCTTCTTTCCGACGCAATTGCGCGCGCTTTTCTTTGCGTTTATTCCACAAAATCTCTTTTTTTCTGATTGAAAACACCTATTAAAGATGCTATACTGATCTTGTATCGTCTAAGGGCAACAGTCAGGCTCATATCCCACGCAAATCCGCGTTTCCATTTCTGTAATTTAATGGCCTTTCATTTGGTGTTGCCACGCCCATATGCAAACCCATATCCGCCTGATCGTCAGGCGCATCTTCCCATCATCGAGGTGTTTTACCATGACCGAGCAACTGCCATTGCTTGTGCAGCAAACAAGAGACTGCGCCGTTTCCTACCATCAACAAGGCTTAAACTGCGCCGAATGCGTCTACTTGGCCTTTTTGGACGCGCAGGCTTCCACCATGCCGCGGGAAACCGTGGCGCTGGCCAGCGGCTTCGGCGGCGGCATCGGCCAGACCAAACACATGTGCGGCGCCATCACCGGCGCGCTGATGGCCTTGGGTACCAAATTCGGCCGCGCAGATCCGTTTGAAAAGGAAGAAGTCCGCGACCGCGCCATGCAGCTGCGCGAAGATGTCTACCCCCGTTTTGCCGCGCTGATTCAGGAAATCGAAGCGCACTACGGCACGCTCCTTTGTTCCGACCTCACCGCAGGACACGAGGATTTTCACGGTCCCGCCCGGAAGCAGAGCTGCCGCGCCATCATCGCCCACTGTGCTGCGCTGGCTGCGGAGCATGCCGCCAGAGACGAACGGCACACCCCCTGATTCGCGGGAAAAAGCGCCTTACCCCCTTGGGAACTTTTTCTCTTTTTACATAGTCAAACCAAAAAAGCCCTTCGGACGCACTTGCGTTTGCCTTTAGGCCCGCAAGCGCAAATGACGAAGGATTGTTCCGTCCAATCCGCAACCGTTCAAAAAAAGGAGACTACCTATGAAACCTGTGAAAAAACTGCTTTCTCTCTCCCTGGTCCTGACCTTTTTGCTCAGCTGCGCTCTGCCCTTGGGCGCCCTGGCAGCCAAACCGTTGACCGACATCAAAGGCCACTGGGCAGAGGCCAACATCAACAAGGCCGTCGAGCGCGGCTACATCAACGGCTACGAAAACAGCACCTTTAAGCCCAACAATTCCGTCACCCGCGCGGAGTTCTGCAAAATGATCAACAACGCGCTGGGCCTGCGTGGCACCACCGCGATCACCTTCCTTGACGTCAATTCCGGCGACTGGTTCTATAATGAACTGAGCAAGGCCGTCGCCGCCGGCTATATCACCGGCTACGAGGACGGCACCTTCCGCGCCGGCGGTTACATTTCCCGCCAGGAAGCCGCCGTCGTGCTCGCCCGTCTAGTCGCCGAACCGGAGAGCAAAAAGCCCCTGGCCGAACTGGCCGACGGCGGCAGCATTGCCTCCTGGGCACAGAGCGCGGCGCAGTCGGTCTACTCCAAGGGCTACATGACCGGCGATAACACCAAGAAATTCAATCCCACCGGTAACCTCACCCGCGCCGAAGCCGTCAAAACCATCGAAGGCGTGCTCGGCAAGGAGACCGTCACCTCGACCGATAGCAGCCTCTCCGCAAACCAGACCCTTTCCAACAGCGTCTTTACCGGTAACCTGAGCGTCAGCGGCACCGGTACGGTCACCCTGAACAACTGCTCCGTGCTCGGCAGCATCACCGTCAGCGGTGACGCCAGCGTGCGCCTGAATAACACCAAGGTCGCCCGCCTGACCGTCAACACAACCGGCGGCAAAGCGGAAATCACCGCCGCAGGCAGCACGGAGATCCGCAACACCACCCTTTCGAGCGGTGCGACCCTGACCGAAACCAGCCTGATCGGCAGCGGTTTCCAGACCCTGACCATCTCCGGCACCAGCATGACCGCGCTGGGTGACTTAAACAGCCAGAAGTTCATGGCCGGCCTGGACGGCCTGGGTACGCCGGACCTGACCGCCGCCAACGTCAAAGACCTGCCCATCACCCTGTCGGGCAAGTTTGACCTGATCAATGTCAATTCTCCGGCCAACATCAACCTGCGCGGAGGTAGTATCACGCTCATGAGCGTGGCTGCCGGCGGAGCCGGCAGTAAAATCAACCTCGCCGCCGGTACCACCACGGACAAGGTGATCCTAAACGGCGCCTGTGACTTCACCGGCACGGGTATCATCACCCTGGCTCAAATCAACGTGGCCGGCTCCACCTTCGAGACCATGCCCCGTACCATACAGGGCAACGCCGCGCTCATCCCCAGCATCTCCCCGAAAAACGGCGCGACCGACGTGGCCACCGGCTCGAACATCGTGCTGACCTTCAACGAAATCCCCTACACCGCCACCGGCACGGTTTTGACCTCGCCTTATTTGGAAAGCAGCGTCCTGGAGCTGCACAAGGGCAGCGAAAACGGCACCACCGTCACCTTCTCCACCTCGCTGGCCACCAACAACCGTGAAATTACCATCAAGCCCTCCACCGCCCTCTCGCCCAGCACGAAGTATTTTGTCGTGATCAAGGCGGGCGGCATGAAAAATACACAGGGCCAGCTCAATGGCCGCTATGTCTTCAGCTTCACCACCGCACAGGGCCTGATCCCCGAGACCAACCCCGTCGACAAGAGCGATACCATCCCTGTCGGCGCCAAGATCACCCTGACCTTCCCCGAAGCCATCTATCAGAAAAATGGTGACTCCCTGAACTCAAGCTACCTGCGCAACGATGCGCTCTCGTTCTACAAGAACAGAGAGGGCGGCGACACCGTGCCCTTCTCCGCTTCGCTCTCCAGCAACCGCAAAACCATCACCATCACGCCGGAGCGAAAGCTCGATACCGACACGACCTACTATGTGGTTTTGGAAGCAGGCACCGTCGCCAACAGCGACGGCAGTCTGAACGCAGCGCAGAGCTTTAGTTTCAGAACCGCCGAAAACTCCATCCTCGTGCCCATGATGGAGCCGGCCAACCAGAGCAAAAACGTACCTACCGACACGAACATCGTCCTGACCTTTGACGAAGATCTCTACACCGAAAACGGCAACAGCGTGGATTCCGCTTACCTGCGCGACAGTGTCTTTACGCTCAATCGCGGCAGCAGCAACGGCTCCACGACCTCCTTCACTGTTTCCATCAGTGACCGCAGAACGGTGACCCTAACGCCCGATTCGCTGCAAAATGACACCACCTACTATCTCAACATCAAATCCAGCTCCCTGAGCAACAGCAGCTCCTCGGGCCGCGACTACAACAAAAAGACAACCCTGTCCTTTACCACAGGCGAAAAAGAGTCCGCCGGCGCCCTGGCCCCCACGCCTTCACCCAAATACGGCGCCACCGGCGTGTCTGTCAGCGATAACATTACGCTGTCTTTCTCCAACCCCATCTTTGAATCCGGCTCCTCCAAAAATGAGCTGACCTCCTCCTACCTGAGAAACAGCGTCATTGAGCTGCGCGAGGAAAACAGCAGCAACGGCGAAAAGTTTGCCTTTGCCGCCTCCATCAATTCCTCAAACAAAACCATCACCATTAACCCCGACGGCAACCTGCGTTCGGGCACGCGTTATTATGTCGTGCTCAAAGCCGGCAGCATTCAGAACGACAATGGAGTGAAGAATGACCGCTATGTCACCTATTTTAACACCACCGGTGGTACCTTGGTCCCCTCCTCTGTCGTCCCATCCAATGGCACTACAAATGTTTCTACCTCCCCCACCATCGAGGTGAATTTCCGTGAGGACATTTATAATAACGCCGACTACATGCTCAGAGATGAAAGCAAATCCTACAACTACCTCAAAGATTACGTCTTTGAGCTGCACCGCGGCAGTGATACCAGCAGCGATACCGTCCCCTTGACTGTCAGCTCTGTTACAAGCAACCGCAACGTGAAAATGACACCCAGCAAATCCCTCGATACCAATACCGAGTATTTCCTTGTCATGGTCTCCGGCAAACTCTATACCTCCGGCGGCAACTCCAATTCACGTCAGGTCTTTAAGTTTAAAACCACGAGCACAAGCACTGGCCTGACCCTCGACAGCAGCACGCCGTCGAACGGCGCAAGCAGCATCGGCCGTAACATCCCCAGCATTACCCTGAATTTCAGCGATAGTATCTACCGCAACGATACCTCCGGTACCTCCACCCCGGATCAGGCTTATCTGAGAAGCAAAATTTCCGTCACCGGACTCAACTCCAATGATATCCTAATGAACGCCAGCGGCAGCAGAGTGACGCTCACCCTGCCCACCAACAAGGCGCTGCCCGGCGGTTATGTTACGGTAAGCATAAACTCAAGCGCTTTCAAAACCAGCGGCGGAAAAACAAACGGCTCTCTGTCTACCAGGTTCTCTACCGGAAATGAGTTGAATCCTTCCATCAGCCCCAACGCAAACAGCACCTTGGCAGCAAACAACGCCACCATCAGCCTGACCTTCTATGAAACGCTGTACAAAAGTACGAACGCTTCCAATATCTTGACAGGCGGCGACTTACCCGCCTACTTTAAGCTGACCTCCTCGGGTAACCCTGATGTCAATGTCACCGGCACCTTAAACAACAGCGACGGCAAGACGACCATCTACCTGACCTGCGGTCAACTGGTGGAAGGCGCTACCTATTCACTGGAAACCATTGCAACGCTTTACGATGCCAATAACAAATCCATTGGCGTAAAGTCTTTGGCCTCTCCGTACAGAACCAACGCCCCGGCGGGCTTGGCCGTTACAAACTTTGATATCAAGGCTCCCGATGCAAGGACCGGTAAACTGCCCTTGGTACTGAGTTTTGAAAAAACGCCCTATACCTCCAACGGTGCTGATTTAGACATTACGTATATAAGAGATCACATCACCCTGAAAAAGGGAACTTCAACAGCTTATATTGATTCTTATTTGCAAAATGGCACAGATGTTACCTTGTACCTTGCTGCTTCTGATGCAGAGCCAGGCGCATCCTACACTGTCACTTCAAGCGCCGGGAAATTCTCCACTTCCAGTGGCCTGCTGAGCACTGCCATTAACAAAAGCGATACCGCACCTGCTTTGTCTTATACCCTCGGTGTTCAACCTGCTACCGGCAGTGACAGCAAAGGAAAGTATACGGCCAGTATGAGTGCCAATTATCCAGGAAAGTACACCCTCACATTTGACGGCAGAACTTTGCTTTCCGGTGAAATCGCCGATATTCCAGATAACAAGGAAGTAGTAATCGACGCAAGCAGCAAGACCCCCAATACTTACAAGGTTATCTTTACCTTTGAACCCCTAAACGGCAATACGCCTCCCGCCAGAGAAGCCTCAATCATCATTGCATCACCATCCGACGATGCCTCACTTCGCTCTGTTATGTTGACAGATAGTAATAACAAAAAATTGAGTCCCGCCTTGTTGGGAGGTGGCGACGGCAGCACAATTACGCCCTTCGCAGGCTTTAAGGAGGGCGAGGTTACCTTAACGGCTAGGCCCAATGATGACACCGTAAGAAGCATTGTTTTTTCTGGTGTTGGAGTGAAGGATGACGGCAATAACAGCACCTGCACAGTCTCCACCGCGTCCGGCACACCAACAATTGTCACGGTTGCCGTGACACCAGCAGATGGCAGCGCACCAAAAGTATACAAACTCGAACTGACGCCCTAAGAAGGCCTCACAAAAGCCCCCGTTGTAAAATTTTACAACGGGGGCTTTCTTTTTTTGTAAAAACTATTGCGCCGCAAGCGGTTTGCGTCTAATATAAAGGTAGAAGAAAATTTGTCAGGAGAAAGGAACGTGCGCCATGAAACTGCGCGTCTTACATTTGGGCAGAATTGACTGCCAACGGCTGCATTTGGTTGCCTGTCCGGACGAGAGCACGATGATCGCCTCGCCCATGGTTGCGCTGCTGATTGAACATCCCACGCTGGGCAACATTTTATACGACACTGGCAACAGCCCCTTTTATAACTCAGTCTACGGCAAGGCAATTTTGGAGACCTACCCCATCACGCAGTTCCGCTCCATCGAGGACGCGCTCGCCGACGCCGGCCTGCGTCCGGATGACATTGACCTGCTGATCCTCTCCCATCTGCACTTTGACCACGCGGGCGGCCTTTCCTACTTTGCCGGCACGAAGGCTTTTGGCAACATCATCGTCGCCGAGAGCGAGCTGAAAAACGCGTACTTTAGCGTCATGACCGGGCAGAGCGGCGCCTATGTCAAATCGCTCTTTGACCTGCCGGACGTGCGCTACCGCACCATCAGCCAGGACACCAAACTTGCCGACGATCTCACGCTCTTTCTCCAGGCATCGCATACCCCCGGCGTCATCGGCTTGCAGCTTACCCTGCCGCAAACGGGCACCGTCTTAGTCACCAGTGACACAATCTACACCCAGGACAGTTACGACCAAGGTCTGCCGCCCGGCGGCAAGATCAATAAAACGCAGGATGAGTTTTTCAGCAACCTGGAAGCCATCCGCCAGCGTCAGGCCGTGCATCAGGCCACGCTTTTCTTCGGACACGACTATGACCAGGTGACGAGTTGGGCCGCACGCGGCTGGATCGAATGATTGGCCAGCCCCGGTGCAAAAACCCCTACATTTTTGTCCTTTTCCCGAGACGCGGTGTCTCATAGAAAAATAATAGGGAGCGTGCATAATGAAAGCAAAAAAAAGTCTCATCAAACAGTTTACCGTGCGCATCATGCTGCTGGTTGCCGTCATCATCGTCTGCCTGTCAGCCATCTCCATCTCCTTCATCCGCAACTCAACCGAAAAGGCCCTGCGGACCACGATGGAGGAGACCAGCGCGCTCATCGCCACCAAACTCGGTGACGAGGTCATCGCGCTTGACACCCTGGCCAAGTCCATCTTGAGCCAGTTCCGCCTGACTAAGGCCGAGGAGCCCGCCCAGCTGCAGGCGTACATGAAGCAGTTTAAGGAGCAGTATGCCCTGCGCAGCCTGGATGTGCTGGACGAAAACTTCCGCTCCATTGTCACCGGCGCCGTCACGGATGACACCGCCATACTGACCCAGGCCGGCGGCAAGACCTATCTGGGCGATCCCGTCATCCTGGGCGACGGCGAGATCTATTTCCCCTTCGTCTGCCCGGTGAATGATTACTTCGTGGTGATGCAGATTCCCTACACGCGCTTTGAGACCATCATCTCCTCGGTGCAACTCGGCGAGAGCGGCAGCACCTATGTGATCAACAAGGCCGGCCTGACGGTGCTGCATAAGTCCAAACAGGTCGTGCTGGACAAGGAAGACACCGTCGCGCTCTACCAGGCTGGCGACAAGCAGCTCAAAAACCTGGCCGCCATGGAAGAGAATATGGCAAAGGGTGAGACCGGGTTCGGCTACTATTCCTATAACAAGGTCAATAAGTTTGGCTCCTATGACCCCATCCCCAACACCGAGGGCTGGTCGGTCAACGTGACCGGCGCGGAAAAAGAGTTCATGAGCGCGGTGACCACGTCCATCTATCTGATCATCGGCGCGAGCCTTATCTTTTTTGCTCTGTCCGCCTTTGTGACCATCATGAGCATGCGCCGCATCACGCGGCCGCTGCAATCCATCTCCACCGCCATCGAGCGCATCTACGAAGGCGATCTGAGCGTGGACCTGGCCATTAAGCGCGAGGATGAGATCGGGCTCATGTCAAAGCAGCTCAACGGCATGGTGGAAATCTTCCGCACCCTGATCCATGACATTTCCCGCGTGCTGGGCGCCATCTCCAACAAGGACTTGACCGTCAGCACCAACAGCGACTACCCGGGTGAATTTGACACCATCAACGTCTCGCTCAAAACCATCGTGCAAGATCTCAACGATGTGATGAACCAGTTTGACCTCGCCGCCGGGCAGGTTCGCCTGGGCGCCGAGCAGGTCTCCGCAGGGGCCCAGGGCCTGGCGCAGGGCACCACCGAGCAGGCCAGCAGCGTGCAGGAATTGGCCGCCACTGTCAGTGATCTGGCCCAGCAGCTTAACCATAACGCCGAACACTCCAAGCAGGCCAGCGAAATGGCCCAGCAGGCGACCGTCGCCATCAGCTCCAGCAACGAGCAGATGCAGCAGCTCATGCGCGCCATGACCGAAATTGATGCACAGTCCAAGGAGATCGGCAAGATCATTAAGACCATCGAAGATATCGCCTTCCAGACCAACATCCTCGCCCTCAACGCCGCCGTCGAAGCCGCGCGCGCGGGCGTGGCCGGCAAGGGCTTTGCGGTCGTTGCCGACGAGGTGCGCAACTTGGCGGCCAAATCCGCCGAGGCCGCGAAAAACACCACCACCCTCATCGAAGGCTCCATCCGTTCGGTCAGCGAAGGCGTCCGTCTGGCCAGAAGCACCGCGGATGAACTGGTGCAGGTCGTCGTGGGCGCAAACGAAACAACGGATCTCATCTTGCAGATCACCAAAGCCACCAACGAACAGTCCCTTGCCCTCGCGCAGATCACCACCGGGCTGGATCAAATCTCCGCCGTTGTCCAGACCAACTCCGCGACCAGCGAACAGAGCGCAGCCTCCTCGCAAGAGCTCTCCGCGCAGGCCCAGGTGCTCACCGCCCGCATCGAGGAGTTTCATCTGGATGGCCGCCAGAACCAGTCCTACGCCTATGGCAGCGGCGCAGCCGCAGCCGGGAAAGCCTATCAGGACGATCCCTACAGCGTCAGCCGCTATTGATCCCCTTTTCGTTTAGACACTAACGCATACAAAAAGCCAGCCGTTCCATTGTGACGGCTGGCTTTTTTTCGTGCCCGCTTCGGTTCAAACCCTGTCCCCGAAGGCGCCTTTTCTCCCATTGAAACAGCCCTTCTGCCAAAGGGCAGAAGGGCCTATGCAAGTCGCGCGTTTTTTTATCTATGGCGAACGGACCGTTACACGATCCGGTGTCTTATGGAAGGCGCCTGCTCCGCCAAGGGGCGGCAGGCGGGGAAACGCTTCGGCGCTTTTCACGGCGCCCTTCTGCCTGTTTGTCTTGCGCCGCCGTTTGGCGGCAGGCAGGGTATGTGCTGTATGCTTGACAGCTCGCTCGTCTGCCTGTTTGCCTTGTGCCGCCGCTTGGCGGCAGGCAGGACGTGCGCGTTATGTCTTTCTGATCATCCCTCTGCCTTCTTGCCTTGTGCCGCCGTTTGGCGGCAGGCAGGGGCTCTATTTCCCTTCATCAGGGGAAGTAAGGATTGTATGTGTTCGTGTTTTGTTCTTGTTCTTGCTCTTTGGCTTTGCTTTCCTCTTTTTTGGCTATATAGTCCTCCAGGACCTTGTTGCCCTGGGCCGTTTGCTCGCCGATGGTGACGGAAATATCCTGCGTCTGGCCGTCGCGGTAGATGGTGAGCGTGACCACGTCGCCGGCCTTATGTGCGCCCATCATCTCGATGAGCGTCGCACGGGAGTCAACTTCCTTGCCGTCCACGGCGGTGACGATATCGCCTTCCTTGATGCCGGCCTTGGCGGCGGGCAGACCGGGCGCGACCGCTTCCATCAGCGCGCCTTGGGGAATGCCGTACTGCCGGACAACCGCATCCACATCACTCAAACCGACGCCGAGGAAGGGTTTGCCGCTGACCACGCCCTTTTCAATGATATCGGTGATCATGGTCTTGACATCACTGATGGGGATGGCAAACCCCAGGCCCTCAATGGTGGCCTCCTGGGTAAAGGCGTTGGACGAGGAGGAGTATTTGGCGCTCACAATGCCGATCACTTCACCGTAGAGGTTAAAGAGCGGGCCGCCGGAGTTGCCGGAGTTGATGGTACAGTTGGTCTGGATCATCTTCATCTTCTTGGTCTCAGAGACGCTGATGGAACGATCCAGCGCGGAGACGACGCCGTCGGAGAGGGAGAAGGTCAGCTCGCCCAGGGGGTTGCCGATGGTGAGCACCGTCTCTCCCACATACATCTGGGAGGAATCGCCGAGTACGACGGGTTTTAAACCTGTGGCATCGACCTTGATGATGGCGATATCGTTGTCCGCTTCCCCGCCGACCAGCTTGGCATCATAGGACTTTCCGTCCGAGAAGGTGACCTTAATGCTGCTGGCGCCTTCGATCACGTGGTAGTTTGTCATGATATAGCCGTCCTCTGTCACGACGAAACCGGACCCGGCCGCCGCGCCGCTCACCGGCACGCCCAATCTGTTTTTGGTCACGATATCCACGGTGATACCCACGCAGGAGTCGATATAATTGGCATAGACCTCAGCGGTCGTCATCGGCTTGCGGGAGTCGCTCGATACGGTTTTGAGTTCCACCGGCGTGCGCTCGCCGATCTGGATCGACGTGCCGCCGCCGCCATCTAGCAGCTTCGCGGCGCCGACGCCGCCAACGCCGCCGAGTAAGGCACAGCTTAGGCAGAGCGCCACCACCCGCGCCGAACCCGTATGCTTTGGCTTCTGCGGGGGCTGCTGGTATGCTTGGCTGCCGTTGCCTTCGGTTCCCTCGGGCAAGGCGTCTTGCGGCGGGACTTGCTGCCCAAATCCGCTTTGAAAAGGATCATGATAATCCATAGAAAGTGCCTCCTTTATATTTGTAACGATGGCTCTTGTGTTCTTGTTTTGACTGTCATTATCATACCGCCAATTTGTGAAGAAATCTTGAAGTATCCAGAAATAGTTTATAAATAGTTTTTGAAGAAAAAAACAAGCAGCCCCTCCTGTTCGCACAAAAGAGGGCCGCTTGCCCGTTATTTTCTTCTTTGCTGTCAAGGCTTTGTTTGCTTCTGTGGGGGCAGCGGCGGCTCATCCGGGTGGTCTTCCTTCCGGTTCTTTAAAAAGGCCGTCACATCCTGGAAAGCGAGGGTGACGTCCGCCACCAGCGACTCAAACACGCCAGACGCGCAGACATTGATCACAACCAACAGCAGCGTCGGCGCCAGAATCATACCCAACACGCCAAAGGCTTTCATACCGATATAAATACTGAGCAGGCTGAGCACCGGATGCAGCCCTGTTTGGCTGCCGAGAAAGCGCGGCTCCGCCACACGGCGAAAGACCACGATGATCCCCCAAATCACCATCAGCACCAGCGAGGTTTTCCAATTGCCCAGCACGATATCCACAATCGCCCAAGGCACCATCACCGTACCCGAGCCGATGATAGGGATAAAGTCCAACACCGCCAGGCCGAAGGCCAGCACCAGCGCGTAGGGCAGACCCATGAGGGAAAAGCCGAGCAGCAGAATGACAAAGACCACCAGCGAGAGCAGCAGCTCCGCCCGGATATAGCCGCCAAAGGCGGACTGAAAGGCTTTTTCCAAAAACCGCAGGAAGCGGCGGAAGTTTGACGGCATCCAATCGGTCACCACCGCGCCGATGCGTGGGTAGTCCGCCATGATGAAGTACAGGCTCATCAGGAAGAAGATGAGCGAGACCGTCACCGAGGGGATGCGGATGGCAAACGAGGTTGTCCTTGGAATGAGCGAGTTGGCGCCCACGTCCCTAAACCAGCTGAGCAATTGGTTGGACAAGTTCTCCGTCCACGCCTGCGCCTCCGGCGGCAGATAGGCAAACAGCTTTTCCACCATCGCCGTCAGTTGCGCAAAGGAATTTGAGATCTCCGTCCAGATCGCGCCCCAGTTCGCCGACAGGGCCGAAATCTCCACAAACAACTTATAGATCAGCCAGTACAGCAAGCCGCCCATCGCGCCGCAGATCAGCAGAATCAGCAAAATCGCAACGGCCTTGCGCGACAGGATCGTTTTCTTGATGAGAATGCGCAGCAGCGGTTCCATGAGCCAGGCAAATACAAACCCCAGTGCAAAGGGCATACAAAAGCTCAGCAGCGGCGCGCCGATTTTTAAGATGAGCAGCACCAGCACGCCCGCCAGCAACAGGCGGATGAGCAGCCGCAGCCACAGTCTGCCGCGCGCTTGCCAGCTCAGTTCTCGGTTTTCTGACAACATAGGCAGTTCCTCTTTCTGAATGGGCCGGTTAAGAGCCAGCCCCCGCCTTGCGGTGTTATCTGTCGTGGGGGTACATTTTTTTGAGAAATGACAAAAAGCCGTCTGTTTTTCGCAGACGGCTTCGGGCAATGCTTATTGTGCGATTTTGTTCAGCTTCAAGGTCATGCTGCTTTTCTTGTGGGCTGCGTTGTTCTTGTGCAGCAGACCACGGGCAGCGGCCTGATCCACAGCCTTCACCGTAACCTTATACACCTGATCGGCCTCGCTGCGGTTGCCTTCGCTGACAACAGCCTCGAACTTTTTCAGCTGCGTTCTCAGGGCAGAGCGCGCGGCTTTGTTCTGCATAGCCTTTGTCTGATTGACGAGCACGCGTTTTTTGGCAGATTTAATATTCGGCAAACCAAACACCTCCTCCGATGGATGAAAATTTTAAACTTTAGCATCTGCGCAGGTTTAGATTGTACCACAGGGGCAAGGAAAATGCAAGAATAATTTTAATAAAAAAGCTGCTGCGCGTATAAAAAAGACCCAGAGCCAAAAACTAGACTGATTAAATATTTTTGCTACAAGATATAGTACTCTAAAGGAGGATGTCAGCCATGCAAAATCGTCGCACCGACCTGGCCCTGGAGGCCAAAGAGCTTTGGGAAGAAAGCGCCACCCAGACCAGTCAGCTGCCCGGCGTCCTGGCGCGCGAGGAACAAATCGGCGCGTATCAGGTCACCCATGTGGAGATACTCGACGCCGAGGGTGAGGCCGCCTTGGGCAAAGCAAAGGGCCACTATGTGACCATCGAGCTGCCCGAATCGCCCACCGACGGGCGCGCGGCATATCTGCCCGTTGCCGAGGCGCTTGCCCGCCAGCTGCAAGAACTGGAGGTTCTGCCGCAAAAGGGTACGGTTCTGGTGGTGGGCCTGGGCAACCGCCGCATGACGCCGGACATCCTCGGCCCGCTCAGCCTGGACTCCCTGCTTGTCACGCGCCACCTCATCGAGCTCTCTCCGGAGCATTTTGCCACCTTCCGTCCGGTCTGCGCCGTGGCAACGGGTGTGCTCGGTGACACGGGCCTGGAGAGCAGCGAAGTCATCGCCGCGCTCTGTGCGCGCCTTCAGCCGGACTGCGTAATCGCTGTGGACGCGCTTGCCTCCCGCTCGGCCAGCCGCCTGTTTCGCAGCATTCAGCTTTGTGACACCGGCATCGCGCCCGGCTCGGGCGTGGGTAACCACCGCCTGCCGCTCACGCGCGATACGCTGGGCGTCCCGGTCATCGCGGTGGGCGTGCCCACAGTGGTGGACGCCGCGACGCTTTGCCTGGATCTGCTCGAGCAAAGCGGCCACCCCGCCTTTGACCACAAGGCGCTGCTCGACGCGGGCGCGGATTTTTTTGTCACCCCGCGCGATGTGGACCAAGCCGGGGCCGCCATGGCAAAAGCCATTGGTTTCGGCCTCAGCCTTGCTTTGCATGTGGATTTATCTGTGGAAGATGTGGAAATGTTTCTATCCTAGGGGTTTTTGGCTGATTTTTCGCACTTTGCCACGAAATTGAGCCGCAAGTGACATTGACAGCGTCTTATTTCCGTATATAATGTTAACTACGATTTGTAAGACATGACGGAGGATGGAACAGTTATGATAGAAAACCGAGAAAAAACCATGGAGAAAATTGTGGCGCTCTGCCGTGGGCGCGGCTTTGTCTTTGCCGGCAGTGAAATTTATGGCGGCCTGGCCAATACCTGGGACTACGGCCCCCTGGGCGTGGAGCTCAAAAATAACATCAAACGCGCCTGGTGGAAAAAATTCGTGCAGGAGAACCCTTACAATGTCGGCCTGGACGCCGCCATTTTGATGAATCCCCAGGTCTGGGTGGCTTCCGGCCACGTGGCCACCTTCAACGATCCCCTGATCGACTGCAAGGCCTGTAAAATGCGCCACCGTGCCGACAAGCTCGTCGAGGCCTGGAACGAGGAAAACAGCATCAGCGACATGACCGTCGAGGCCCTGGACAATGACGCGCTCATGGCCTATATCCGCGAAAAGGGCATCGCCTGCCCCGCCTGCGGCAAGTCCGATTTTACGGATATCCGCAAGTTTAACCTGATGTTTAAGACCTTCCAGGGCGTCAACGAGGACACCGCCGCGACGGTCTATCTGCGCCCGGAAACGGCCCAGGGCATCTTTGTCAACTTCCAGAACGTCCAGCGCAGCACCCGGCGCAAGCTGCCCTTCGGCGTCTGCCAGGTGGGCAAATCCTTCCGCAATGAGATCACCCCCGGTAACTTCACCTTCCGCACGCGTGAATTTGAGCAGATGGAGCTGGAGTTCTTCTGTCAGCCCGGCACGGAACTGAGCTGGTTTGATTACTGGCGCGGCTTCTGCCGCGACTGGCTGCTCTCGCTCGGCATGCAGGAGAACAATATCCGCCTGCGCGACCACGAGAAGGAAGAGCTGTCGCATTATTCCAACGCCACGACCGACTTTGAGTTCCTCTTTCCCTTCGGCTGGGGTGAGCTGTGGGGCGTTGCCTCCCGCACCGACTTCGACCTGCGCGCCCATCAGGAGACCTCCGGCAAAGCGCAGACCTATTTTGACCCCGAGAGCAACGAGCACTACATCCCCTACGTCATCGAGCCCTCGCTCGGCGCGGACCGCGTGACGCTGGCCTTCCTCATCGACGCCTATGACGAGGAAGTGATCGACGCGGAGAAAAACGATGTGCGCACGGTGCTGCGTCTGCATCCCGCGCTCGCGCCGATGAAGTGCGCGGTCCTGCCGCTTTCGAAAAAACTCTCTCCGGCCGCGCTGGAGATCCAGCAAACCCTCTCCAAGCACTTTATGGTCGACTTTGACGACGCCGGCTCCATCGGCAAGCGTTACCGCCGTCAGGACGAGGTCGGCACCCCTTTCTGCATCACCGTAGACTTCCAGACCATTGGCGACGAAACTACGCCCGCCGACCACTGCGTGACCATCCGTGAGCGCGACAGCATGCAGCAGGAGCGCGTGCCCATCGCCCAGCTGCGCAGCTATCTGGAAGAAAAACTGGCTTTCTGATGAAAGAACACGTTTCCTTCTTCCCCTGGCGCAACGACGGCAGCGACTTCTTTTACCCAAAACAAGCAAAGCGAGCACCTTCACACCCTTTTCTTTCCTGGCGTGACAAAGGTGGGATACGGCCTTGGCTGTACCTGCCTTTGGCTTTTTGCAGCCTGGTTCTGTTGGACCTCGTGCTGCGCTTCGTGTTCGCCCCCTTGAATGCGCACCCGGACTTCCCCGTCCCTCTGCCCGCCACGCTGCTTTGGTGCGCGATCTTGACGGGCTTGGCCTCCATTTTGCCCGGTCGGCTGAAAAAGGTCTACCTGGCGGCGGTCTTTCTTCTCTTTGCGATTCTGACGCTTGTGCATACGGCGCTGCAGCATCTGTTCCACCGCTTTTTCCTGATTTCGACGCTGGCCTTTGCCGCGGACGGCGCCAATTTTGCCGACCGCTCCTATATCCGCATTGACCTGCCGATCGTGTTGGCTGTTTTGGCCGGTTTGGCGCTCATGGTCTTTGCCATCCTGCTTGCGCCGGGCAAGGAGAATAAAACCTCTTACCGCAGCCGTCTGCTGCCGGGGCTGCTGCTCATGGCCGCGGGCACGGTGGGACTCTTTTTCCTCCAGCAAAACTTTTTAATTGCGCGCAACGGCCCCGCCTGGAACGGCTCGGATCAACCCGCCTCCATTTATGATCGCTTCACCGATTCCACCAACGCGCTGCTGCTGTCGGGTCTGTATCAATACACCTTCCGCGACCTGAGCCTCAGCCTCGGTCTGCCAAACAAACTCAACGAGCAGGAGCGGCAGGATGTAAAAACCTTTGCCGGCGCCAGACGCAAAACCTACAGCAACAACGAATACACCGGCCGCTTTCAGGGGAAAAACCTCATCCTCATCCAGCTTGAAGCCATCGACACCTGGATGCTGAGCGAGCAGTATATGCCCAACCTCTCGCGTTTGAAGAAGGATAGCATCGTCTTTGCCAATCACTACTCCCCCGCCTTCATCACCGCCGGCACGCTCAATACGGAATTCATCGTCAACACCGGCCTTCTGCCCGCGATGGGTACGCTCTCCTCATTGGCGCATGAGCGCAACGCCTTCCCCTACTCTCTGGCCAATCAGTTCGTCTCCGCGGGTTATACGGCCGAATCCTTCCACGGCAGCGAGGGCACGGTCTATAACCGCAGCGCCCTGCACCCGAACTGGGGCTACGAACGCTATAACAGCGGCGAGGATATGCAGATGGAGAGCTATATGCTCGACCGCTTCCTCATGTCCGGCTATGATCAGATGGTGCGCCAGTCGCCCTTCTTCTCCTTCATCATCACCTACTCCGGCCACGGACCGTACAGCGCCGAAAACGGCATCTACCGCGCCCATACTGCCGAGGCCGAAGCCGCCGCCACGCGCACGGATGGCAACTATGTCTACGCCGTGGGGCACGCGATGGAGACGGATCAGTTCATCGGAGAGCTGACCAAACAACTCGAGCAAGACGGCCGCCTGGACGACACGGTCCTGGTCTTTTACGCCGACCATTACAATTACTATATGATGGACGACAAGCTGAATATGGAGATCAAAGGCGTGGACAATGTCGACATGCTGCAGCACACCGATTTCTTCATCTATGCCAAGGGCGAAAAGCCGCAGACGGTTCAAAAGGTCACCAGCAGCCTGGATGTGCTGCCCACGCTCTCGAATCTTTTTGGCCTGGAGGACAGCGGCATGGTCTACCTCGGCAACGACGCGTTCTCCTACAGCGGCGGCTATGTCTTTTTCTCCAACGGCAGCCTCTTTGACGGCAAAAACTATATCCCCGCCGGCGGCGAAGGCCCGCCGGGTACCAAGGTGCGCTTTGCGGAAATTGCCGATACCTTGCGCATGGGCAATCTGATTTTAAAGAGCGACTTTTTCCGTAAAGACCCCTAAAAAACCCTGCCTTGCCGGGTCACTGCGTCCGGACACCAATCAGCCCCCCACAAGCCTACTTGTGGGGGGCTTCCGGCATGTATGGGGCAGCCTCACTTCTGATGCCGCCGCAGCTGTTCGTTGAGCAGGGCCGTTTCGGCCTCTTGGGCAAACTTCTGGCCCACCAGGATGGCGGCGCAGCCAAAGAGCATAAAAAGCCCCATGAGCATCGGACACCAGATCGGATACCCCCTAAACCACCCGCCAAAATGCGAGAGCGCAAACACCGCCAAGGCCGAAGCCACCAGCCAGATCACCGAGCGGCCAAATAGGATGCCGCGCGAGAGATCCATGCCCTCCGGCAGGACCCAGGTCTGCACAAAGCCGATGGCGATGGCAAGCCCGAACATTTGCAAGAGCGTCATCAGCGAGAGCGCGTCGCCGCCAAAGATGGCCACCAGCAGGCCGCCCAAAAACACCATCGCGGCAAAGTACAGGCCCATGAGGCTCTTGGCCTGCATGCCCCAGAGATAAAACTTTCGAAATCCGTTCATCAAAAACACCTCACTTTTTTACAGAACCGGTTTGTGTCGCCAGCGTGCGGCGCAGCATCGCCGCATAGTGGCGGGAGATCAGAATGTCCTCACCATTGCGCAGGCTGGCCAGGATGCGGCCGGACAGCTCGCTGCGCAGCTTGCGGATCGCTTGCAGATTGACCACCATACTCTTGGAGCAGCGGACAAAGCCGGGGTACTGCTCGGCCAGGTCTTGCAGGCTGACGCTCGTTGGAAACACCTCCTGATCGGTGTAGAGAAAGACGTGCCGTCCGACAAATTCACCGTAGAGCACCTCCTGCGCGTCCAGCAGCGCCTGCCCATCCGCCTGCCGCACCGGCAGACGCTTCTGCCTGCCCTCGACCAACTGCAACAGAGAGCTGATCTCCTCTGCCGCCGGGTCGGCGCAGCGGATGATGATCTCCGTTTCCGCCACGGCCTCCTGCTGTACTGTGATCTTCATTTTGCCCCCCTCCCTTCTCCTGCTTTTGATTATATAGACGACGCGGCCGTCGGTCAATCGCGCCTGTTGTAAGTGGTAGTTTTGCCGTAATGTGTTGCATTTATAAAATTTCGTGAAAAAAAGCCGGGGAAATCACGCGTTTGTCCCTTGAGCTGCTGCGCGAACTTTGTTATAATAATATGAATGATTTTATGTAAAATGAGTTATCATCAAGGTTGAGGTTCTTTTCTTATGAAATTTGCACAGTGGAAAATCGCACAACAACCAGAGGCCGCCTTCGGGGCGTTGCGCGCGCAGGGCGTCGCGTCACTGGTGGCTGCGGTGCTCTGTGCCAGAGGCCTAAACACCCGCGGGGAGGCCGAGGCCTTCCTCTCCTGGCACCCGAAACTGCTTTGTGACCCCTTTCTCCTGCGGGATATGTCAAAAGCGACCGCGCGCATCGAGCGTGCCCTCGCCGCCGGGGAAACCATCGCCGTTTACGGCGACTATGACGTGGACGGTATCACCGCCACCTGCCTGCTCACACATTACCTGCGCGCGCGCGGCGGCAAGGTCTGCTACTACATCCCCTGCCGCCTGGAGGAGGGCTACGGCGTCAACCGTGAGGCCATCGACGCGCTGCACCAAGACGGCGTGACGCTGCTGATCACCGTGGATTGCGGCATCACCGCCCTCGATGAGAGTGTATACGCCAGCTCGCTTGGCATGGACATGGTGATCACCGACCACCATGAATGCAAAGAAACCCTGCCCGCAGCGGTCGCCGTGGTCGATCCGCACAGGCCGGACTGCTCCTATCCCTTCAAAGACTTAGCCGGCGTCGGCGTGGCGCTCAAACTCGTGCTCGCGCTGGCCGGCGCGGATCAGACACGACAAATCCTGGAAGAATATGCCGATTTGGCCGCCATCGGTACCGTCGCGGACGTGATGCGGCTGCTGGGTGAAAACCGCAGCCTCGTCCATCTGGGCCTTGCGCAATTGCAGCATACCCGGCGCGTCGGCCTGGCCGCCCTCATGGCGGAGGCCGGGGCCAGTGGTGAGCGCATCAATTCCACCACCATAGGTTACTGCCTGGCGCCGCGCATCAACGCCGCCGGGCGCATGGGTCAGGCCGGCATGGCGGCCGAGCTCATCTTGAGCGAAGATCCCCTGCAAGCCGCCACGCTCTCACGCGCCCTGTGCGACTTAAACCGCGAACGCCAAAGCGTGGAGCTGGATATTTTTAAGGAAGCCACCGCGCAGTTGGATGAGCAAGCCCGGCATGACAGCATCGTGCTCGCGCGCGCGGACTGGCACCAGGGCGTGGTGGGCATCGTCGCCTCCCGTCTGGCCGAACGATACGCCTGCCCGGTGTTTATGATCTCCCTGCAAGACGGGCGGGGCAAGGGCTCCTGCCGCTCCTACGGCGGCTTTAACCTGTTTCGCGCGCTGGAGGCTTGCTCCCACCTGCTCGAAGGCTTCGGCGGGCATGCGCTCGCCGCGGGCTTTACCATCCGTGAGGAGAACATTCCGGCCTTTCGCGCCGCCATTGACGCGCTCGTGCAGAGCGACACGGGCGGCGAAGAACGCGTCTCCACACTTGAGGTGGATGTGGATATCCAAAACGCCGCCGCCTTAACGCTTGAAGAAGTGGACCAGCTCGCACAGCTCGAGCCCTATGGCAACGGCAACCCCAAGCCCGTCTTTGCCCTGCGCGGGGTGCTCGTCACTTGTGTATCCGAGGTCGGCGGCGGGCGGCACCTAAAGCTGCGCGCCGCGCGCGACGGCAAAAGCCTGGATGTCATCTTCTTCTCCACCACCCGGCAGCAGGCCGCCGTGCAGATCGGTGATCTGATTGACCTGGCCTTTTACCCGCAAATCAATACCTTCCGCGGCATGCGCGCGGTGCAGCTGCACCTGGTCGACCTGCGCCAGACGCAGGGTACGGCCGACGCAGAAAGCGACGAAGCGCTCTACGCCCGCTTCTCTCGCGGTCAAGCGCTCTCCCCGCAGAGCGCGGGCCTCTTAACGCCCGAGCGGGAGGATTTTAAAACCCTCTGGCGCTACCTGACCAGCTGCGGCGGCGTCACGGAGGAGAGTCCGGAGCGGCTTTTGCAGCATGCCGCCGCCTTTGGCCAAAACCCGCGCTCGCCCGTGCGCCTGCGCGTCTGTCTGGACGTACTGGCCGAATGCGGCCTGGTGCAGTTTGAGCAGCGCGACGGCCGCCTGCGCGTACGCAGCCGCGAGACCCGTGGCGAGAAAAAAGACTTAGAGCAAACCAAGCTCATGCGCCGCCTGCGCGGCATGGCCCGGCAGGCATAACATATCCGCCCGCGCTACGTCAGACAGATACATCGCGCCGCCCCACGCAAAGGGGCCAACGGCGCATATGATAAGAGAAAGAGAGAAAGGAGGCAGAGGTATGGTAAACATGGATGCGCGCTATGAAAAACTGGAGCAGAAGGTTAAGTCTTACCTTCCCGCCGCAGATGTTGGGAGATTGAAAGAAGCCTACCTCTGCGCCGCAAAACAACATGACGGTCAGCTGCGTAAGGACGGCTCCCCCTTCGTCAGCCACCCCCTGGCCGTTGCCGAACTGGTGGCCGACTTGGGCCTGGACATTGAATCGGTCATGGCCGCCCTGCTGCACGACTGCGTGGAGGACACGGATATTTCGCATGAGCAGCTTGTCGGCCTGTTTGGCCAGACGGTGGCCGATCTGGTCGACGGCGTGACGAAGCTCACGCGCGTGCAGTACACCTCCAAGGAGGAGGAGCAGGTGGAAAACCTGCGCAAGATGCTCATGGCGATGGCGAAGGATATCCGCGTCATCCTCATCAAAATCTGTGACCGGCTGCACAACATCCGCACGATGGAATACCAGAGTGAGCGCAAACAGCGCGAAAAATCGCTCGAAACGCTGGAGATCTACGCGCCCATCGCCCACCGCCTGGGCATGCAGCGCATGAAATGGGAGATGGAAGATCTCTCGCTCAAATACCTCGACCCCATCGCCTACAACGAGATTGCAGACGTGCTCGCCCAGCGCGCCGAACTGCAAGAGACTTTTATGGGCAACATCCAGCGCGCCATCGAAGCGCGCCTGGCCGAGGAGGGCATCTCCGGTACGGTCTATGGCCGCGTCAAGCACATCTATTCCATCTATCGCAAAATGTACGTGCAGAATAAGACACTGGGTGAGATCTTCGACCTCTACGCTTTCCGCGTCATTGTCGACGATATGCCCAGCTGCTACAATGTCCTCGGCGTGATCCATGACCTGTATAAACCCATCCTGGGCCGCTTCAAGGACTATATCGGTACGCCGAAACCCAACCTGTACCAATCGCTGCACACCACCGTCATCGGCGGCGAGGGTCTGCCCTTTGAGGTGCAAATCCGCACCTGGGAGATGCACCACACCGCCGAATACGGCGTCGCCGCGCACTGGAAGTATAAACAAGGCCTGCCGGTCGCCAAAAACGGCTCGGACGAGGCCTTCGCCTGGGTGCGCCAACTGCTTGAAACGCAGCAGGTCACCGATGCCGAAGAATATGTCCGCACCTTGAAGGTCGACCTCTTTTCCGATGAGGTCTTTGTCTTTACGCCCCAGGGCGACGTGATCAACCTGCCCAACGGCTCCACGCCCATCGACTTTGCCTATACCATCCACTCCGCCGTCGGCAACGGCATGGTGGCCGCCAAAGTCAACGGCCGCATCGTGAACTTTGACTACCGCCTCAATTCAGGCGAAATCGTCGAGGTCATCACCTCCAAAACCGCGCGCGGACCCAGCCGCGACTGGATGAAGCTGGCCAAGAGCAACGAAGCCAGGGTGAAAATCCGGCAGTGGTTCAAGCGCGAGCGGCGCGAGGAAAACATCGCCCACGGCCGCGCCATGTTTGAGAGCGAGCTGCGCCACTTAGGCATCAGCATTGCCCTGGTCTCCTCGGATGAGGTGCTGCCGTTTATCCTGAAAAAACTGCGCTTCGGCGGCCTGGACGAGATGTACGCCGCCATCGGTTACGGCGGCGCGAGCGCGCAAAAATGCGTCAACCGCGTCAAGGAAGAACTCGTCCACCTCAACCGCCTACAAGCGGAAAAGGCCGCCGAAAAACCCGCCGCGCCGCCCACGCAGGTGCATGTCGAGTCGGGCGTCGCCCAGCCGGGCAACCGCAAGCACGCCGTCTCGGGCGTCATTGTCGAGGATATGACCGACTGCATGGTCAAGTTCGCCAAATGCTGCACGCCGGTGCCGGGTGACAGCATCCTCGGCTTCATCACGCGCGGCTACGGCGTCAGCGTCCACCGTGCGGACTGCCCGAACGCCCTCGCCTCCCGTAAAAAACCCGACGAAGTCGACCGCTGGATCCGCGTGACCTGGGACGACGGCAGCCAGAACACCTATAAAACCGCGCTGGAGCTCACCGCCAAGGACCGCGACGGCTTGACGCTGGATGTCGCCATGGTGCTGGCAACGGCAAAGATGCGCCTGCTCTCGCTTGCGGCCAATAGCCTGCCGGACGGTTATGCCAAGATCAGCGTCGTGCTCGAAGTGCGCGGCAGCAACGATGTTTTGTCCGTCATGAATAAACTCAACCAGATCGCTGATGTCTATCAAGTCAGCCGCATGTCCGGTTAAGACGCGCTTTTTTCTTTCGGACAAGCCGGCCCCACCTGCCCCCCGCGCGGACAAGGCCGTGCGGGGACCTGCTTTTTCGCGGCTGACCGGCCGTCACGCTTTTCCACTTCCAGTAAAGAGAGGAACTTTCCTATGAGTCAAGCCTTTCTGCCGCTTCTGTTCGGCGGCGATATCAATGTATACAGCATGGCGCGCGCCTTTCATGAAGCCTATGGCAAGCGGAGTATCTGCTACGGCAAGTTCCCCTCCGGCCCCGCCTATGCCAGCAGCATCATCGACTACCGTGCCTGCCGCGAGATCGAGCAGCCCGATGTCTTTCTTTCCAAGGTGCGCCAGGTCGCCGCGGAGGCGGGCGAACAAACGGTACTGCTCATCGCCTGCGGCGACAGTTATGTCAAGCTGGCCGCGGAGGGCCAGGCGGATTTCCCGCCCAACGTCATCGCCCCCTATGTCTCCGGCGAACAGATCGCACTGCTCACCCATAAAGAGCGCTTTTATGCCCTCTGCGATGAGCACGGTATCGACCACCCGGACACCTTCATCTACCGCCCCGATCTCGGCCATGACTTCCAGCTGCCCTTCGATGCGCCCTATGTGCTCAAACCGTCGAACGGCGTCGCCTATTGGGAGCACCCTTTCCCGGGAAATGAAAAGGTCTTTATTTGTCGCAGCCGTGAGGAGCTGCTCGCCGTGCTGGGCAAGGTCTACGCCGCCGGTTACCCCGACAGCATGATCATCCAGGACTTCATCCCCGGCGACGATACCTTCATGCATGTCTTGACCAATTACTCCGACCAAAAGGCCCAGGTTCGCCTGATGTGCCTGGGGCACGTGCTGCTCGAAGAACACACGCCGCACGGCATCGGCAACCACGCCGTCATCCTCACCGAGCAAAACCAGACGCTCTGCGAAACGCTGCGCGCCTTTTTGGAGGCGATCGGCTTTCGTGGGTTTTCCAACTTTGATATCAAGTATGACAGCCGTGACGGTAAGTATAAGGTGTTTGAAATCAACTGCCGCCAGGGCCGCAGCAATTATTATGTCACCGGCGCGGGTTATAACCTCGCGCGCTATCTGGTGGAGGATCTGATTGAGAACAAGCCGCTGCCGCTGACCTTGGCGGACCGCGAAAGCCTGTGGCGCGTCGTGCCGCGGCGCGTCGCGTTTTCCTATATCGTGCGGGAGTACCACGCCGCCATGCGCCGACGAATCAGCGCAAAGCAGGAGTGCAACCCGCTCTTTTACGCACCCGATAAGGGTCTGTCGCGGCGACTGCGGCTGCTGAAAAATCAATTGGGTCACTTTTCCAAATATAAAACGTACTACGAGAAGAAATCCTAATGCACAAAGACGGGAGCGGAGAGCACATGGTACAGACAGAGGCCCGCCTGGGTATCCTCGGCGGCATGGGGCCGCAGGCCACCCAAATATTTTACCAGCGCATCATCGACCGCACCGCGGCCGACTGCGACCAGGAGCATGTCCCCACCCTGATCTGGAGCGACACACAGATCCCCGACCGCACGAACTGCATCCTGCGCGGTGAGCAGGAGCTGGTCTTTGCGCGGCTCTCCTCCTCGGCGCAGCTGCTTGAGCAGGCGGGCTGTACGGTGCTCGCCATCCCCTGCAACACCTCGCACTATTTTATTGACCGCTTAGCCGGCGCGGTGCAGGTGCCCATCCTCAACATGATCCGCGAAACCGTCGCGCACATTCGCCAGGGCGGCACGCCGACCGTCGGCATCCTGGCAACCGACGGCACGGTGCAGATGGGCCTCTACCAAACGGCCTGCGCCGCGGCGGGCCTACGCTGCCTGACCCCGCCGGCGGATATTCAAACGCTGGTCATGTCCATCATCTATGACGAGATCAAACGCGGCGAACCCGGCAGCCGCGAAAAATTTGCCCGCATCGACCGCGCCATGGCCGATCTCGGCTGCGACTGCGTGATCCTCGGCTGTACGGAGCTGTCGGTCTACCGCAACTATCACCAACTACCCGCCTTTTACATCGACGCCATGGAGATCTTAGTCGAGCGCGCCATCACACACTGCGGCAAACGTCTGCGCACCATTTGAAACAGGGAGGCAAGCCCATGAACCAAACCCATCACTTCGTCCTCGGTGACTATTTACAGCTGCTTGGCCGACACGGCCTGCTCCAAACCCCGGGCCTGAGCGGACCGCAATCCCACCCGGTCGCCCTGGTCTCCTGCGATTCGCGCAGCGTCGTTGCCGACACGCTTTTCATCTGTAAGGGCGCGCACTTTTCCGTCTCCTACCTGCAAAGCGCCAAGGACAAGGGCGCGTTTTGCTATCTGTCGGAAGTGGAGTACCCCGAGGTCGGGCTGCCGGCCATTTTGGTGACGGATGTGCGCGCGGCCATGTCGCTTTTGGCCTCCTTCTACTATGAAAAACCGAGCGAGAAGCTCTCTGTGGTCGGCATCACGGGCACGAAGGGCAAAAGCTCCACGACCTACTACCTCAAGTATATTTTTGATGAATACCTGGCCGCGCAGAACAAACCCGAGAGCGCCATCATCTCCTCCATCGACACCTACGACGGCGTGGAGCGGTTTGAGTCCCACCTCACAACGCCCGAGCCGCTCGACCTGCAGCGCCACTTCTACAACGCCGCCACCAGCAAGATCGACTACCTGACGATGGAGGTCTCCAGCCAGGCGCTCAAGTATGGCCGGGTGGACGGCGTGGGCTTTGCCGCCACGCTCTTTTTAAACATCGGCAACGATCACATCTCCCCCATCGAGCACCCGGACTTTGAGGATTACTTCTCCGCCAAGCTGCGCATCTTCGCCCAGGGCGCGGTCGGCTGCGTCAACTTGGACTGCGACCACGCCGATCGCATCCTTGCCGCGGCTAAGGCGCAATGTCCGCGGGTGGTCAGCTTTTCGGAAAAAGACCCCGGCGCAACGGTCTATGCCTCCAAGGTGCGCAAAAGCGGAAACGACATTCTCTTTCGCGTCAAAACCCCGCGCTACAACCGCGAGTTCCGCCTGACCATGCCGGGCCTGTTTAACGTGCAAAACGCGCTGGCCGCGCTTTCCGTGTGCGAGGCGCTGGGCATTCCGGAACAATACGCCTACGCCGGGCTCATGAAGGCGCGCGTGCCGGGCCGCATGGAGATCTACACCAATGCCAACGAGGCCGTCATCACCATTGTGGACTATGCGCACAATCGCCTAAGCTTTGAAAAATTATTCGAATCCGTAAAGGCCGAATACCCGGGCCGACGGATTGTCACCATTTTCGGTTGTCCGGGCAAAAAAGCCTTTGACCGGCGGCGCGATTTGGGCGAGATTGCCGGGCGTTATTCCGATTTCGTCGTGCTCACAGAGGAGGACGCAGGCGAGGAGCCGGTCTTGGACATCTGCCGGGACATCGCCCAGTGGGTGGAAGCCGAGGGCTGCGACTACTCCATCGAGCCCGACCGCGGCGCGGCCATCCGCCACGCCATCCTCGGCTGCGAGGTGCCGTCCATCCTGCTGCTCACCGGAAAAGGAGCAGAAACGCGGCAAAAGCGCGGCACGGCGTATATCGACTGTCCTTCTGACGTACAATACACACAGCAATTTTTACAAGAGTACGACCAACTGCACGGCATGGATGGCATGAGCCGCGTGCGTAGCCTGCTCGAAGTGCTGCCCACCCTGCGGCGTTACGCGGGCACGACGATGGTTGTCAAGTACGGCGGCAGCGCGCTCGGCGCGGATGCGGCGAGCAGTATTTTAGAGGACGTCGCCGCGCTGCAATCGGTGGGCGTGGGCGTGGTGCTGGTCCACGGCGGCGGGCCGGACATTTCCGCCCTGCTTGCGCGTCTGCAAATTGAAAGCCATTTCGAGGACGGGTACCGCGTCACGGACGAAGATACCCTGGAGGCCGCCGAGCTTGCCCTTTCAGCGAAGGTGAATAAGTCCATCGTCGCCGCGCTGAACCTCTTCGGCGCGACGGCCTGCGGCATCTCCGGGCGGGATGGGGCGATCCTTACAGCCACGCAAAAAGACCCGCGCCTTGGCCGGGTCGGGCAGGTGTGCGCGGTGAATCCCCATCTGCTCACCACGCTGCTTGGCGGTGGCTTTCTGCCCGTGCTCTCACCCATGGCGCAAAGCAGCGACGGACAGGCGCTCAACTGCAATGCCGACGATGTGGCCCGCTCGGTGGCCGAGGCGCTCGGCGCGGACAAGCTTGTCTTTTTGACCGACACCAACGGCATCTTAGTCGATCAGCACAACCAGGCAACCCGCATCGCCAAAATGGACACCGCCCGCGCCCGCACCCTCATCCGCGACGGCCTGATCGCGGGTGGCATGATCCCCAAAACGGAAAACTGCATCCGCGCCGTGGAGGGCGGGGTGGGTACGGTGGCGGTGCTCGACGGGCGCATCCCGCACTGCCTGCTGCTCGAGACCATCTCCGCCCAGTCGATGGGTACCACCATCGAAGCCTGATGCGCACGCGCGCACCTCAAACGCAAAGGATAACAAAACCTATGTATGATATCATCAAACTGCCCAACGGCCTGCGCGTCGTCACGGAACAAGTCCCCTCGGTCCGCTCGGCCGCCATCGGCATCTGGATCGGCGCGGGCTCCCGCCATGAAACGGCGGCCCAGGGCGGCAGCGCGCATTTTATCGAGCACATGCTCTTTAAAGGCACCGATCGGCGCTCGGCGGTGGATATCGCCCGCGAGACGGACGCCATCGGCGGCCAGATCAACGCCTTCACCACCAAGGAGTGCACCTGCTTTTACGCACGCGTGCTTGACAGCCATGTGACGCAGGTGCTCGACATCCTGTGGGACATGGTCTACTGCTCCCGCTTTGACCAAAAGGATGTGGAGACAGAGCGCGGCGTGATTATAGAGGAAATCGGCATGTACCAGGATACGCCGGACGACCTGTGTACGGAGCGTCTGTTCGCCGCGGTCTACGCCGGCTCCTCGCTCGCGCGGCCCATTCTGGGCAAGGCCAAGACGCTCGAAACCTTCACGGGCGATTCGCTGCGCGACTGGCAAAAGGCGCACTACTGCCCGGAAAATACCGTCATCGCGCTCTCCGGCAGCTTCCCGCCCGAGGCGCTCGATGAGATCGTCCAACGCGCCGGCGCGCTCTCGGCAGGCATGACGCCGCCCACCGCGCGCCCGGCCAAATATAAACCCGCGCTGACCTTAAAGCGCAAGGCCACGGAGCAAAATCACCTGACGCTGGCCTTTCCGGGTCTTTCCTACCTCTCGGAGCGGCGTTTTGCCATGCAGCTGCTCTCGTCCATCTTAGGCGGCGGCATGTCCTCGCGGCTGTTTCAGGAGGTGCGCGAGGTGCGCGGCTTGTGTTATTCCATCTATACCTACGGCGCGGGCCATGCCGACACCGGCACCTTTAACATCTATACCGCGCTCGGACGAGACATGGAGCAGGCCGCCCTGCAAACCATCCGCCAGGTCATTGAGGACTTTGTGACCAAAGGCCCCACGCAGGAGGAATTGGAGCGCGCCCGTGAGCAATCCAAGGCCAACGTGCTCATGGGCATGGAATCCACGCAGTCGCGTATGAGCCACATGGGCCGCTCTCTGCTCTTTTCCGGTGAAATCATGACGCCGGAGGACATCATCAACGCCTACGACAGCGTGACGCATGAGCAGCTCATTGCCCTGGCCCGGGAGATTTTGCGCTTTGATCAGGCCTCCCTCTCCGCCATCGGCAAACTGGCGCCCAAAGAGCAGTACGAGGCCTTTTTGCAGCACTGATCCGGGCAGTATAAGAACAACAAGAGACAGCGTCCTGCCGTGTGGCAAAAGACGCTGTCTCTTTGATTTCTTTACCATTAAAATTCGCGTTCTGTATAAAAAGCACGGGACAGACGCGACGAGATCACGTAAAACACCAGCCACACAACGATCAGTACCAGGATAAAGGGCAGCGGCTGCCGCACGACCTGCTCCACCAGTCGCTCCGCGCGGGCGGCGATGCCGGGGTCCTCCATCAACTTCACAACCGCAAAGACACCGAGGGGCAGCAGCATAAAAGGTAGCATAGAGAGGAACTTCGCCTTGGAATAACCCAGTTTAAAATACATGGGCAGCTGGATGAATTCAATGAAGGTAACGGCCAGGAGCAGAAGGCCGCCGGTGAATACGAGCTCCATCGGATCCAGGTTCTGTTTAAACGCAAAGGACATGATAATCGACACCACTACGGCGATGAGGGCGCTGGCCACATTGATCACTAAGGCAAAGAGGTAGCGGCCACGCACTAGGTCACGCACGGTAAAGGGCAGCGTGCGATAGAGCAGATCCCCCTGGGTTTTTTCGCTGGTGATAAAGGGGTAGGAGCTATAAAACAGGCTGTACATCATCAGAATACCAAAGCTGAAGCTATAATACCTGATCAACATACCAATCACAAGAATGACGGCAGCATACAGCAGCAACTGCTTTGCATTGAGGTATTCCTTGATGCTCAAAAAATCCAAACGCGTACACGCGATCGTTTTATTCATGGTGCGCCCCCTCCTTATTCATAAAGACCATAATGTCCTCGAGCTTCAGCGCCTCCGTGACGGCGTGCGGCGGGATGAGGCTTAGATCCTCGCAGGAGAGCATACCCTCAAAGCCGACGCTGTGCTGCCGCAGGCCGTGCAGCCGACCGCGCAAGGCGCTTGTGAGTTCCTCCGTGCCGCCGCTCACGCGGACATATTGCTCCATAAGGCGGTCGGTTTCGCCGCTGTACATCAGTTCGCCTTTTTGCAGAAAGGTGATGTAATCCGCGATTTTTTCCAGATCCGAGGTGATATGCGTGGAAAAGAGGATCGCGTGCTGCTCGTCGCAGACAAAGCTGCGCAAAATATCCATCAGCTCATCGCGCGCCACGGGATCCAGGCCCGAGGTCGGCTCGTCGAGGATCAGCAGTTTCGCCCCGTGCGAGAGCGCGACGGCCAGCATCAGCTTCACCTTCATGCCGCGGGAGAGTTCCTTGACCCGCTTGCGCGCATCCAACCCAAACTCCTCGAGCGATTGTTGGAAGGCCGCACGGTCCCAGTGTTGGTAAAAGGGCGAGAGCGCCTTCTCCACCTCCGACACCCGCCAGTCATCCACATAAAACGGCGCATCCATCACCACGCCGATCTGTTCGCGCAGATGGGGGTCGAGCTGGTCGACCTCCTGTCCAAACAGGCGGATCGAGCCGCGTGACCGGCGGATCATGCCGAGGATGGATTTGATGGTCGTGGTCTTTCCCGCACCGTTCGGCCCGATAAAGCCCATGATGGCCCCGCCGGGGATGGAAAAGCTCACATCTTTTAAGGTAAACTGTGCATAGTCCTTGCCCAGACCCTGCACACTGAGTAAATCATTCATACTGCTCCTCCTTCATCAATAAGTGCATGGTAGCGGTGAGTTCTTCGTGCGTGATGCCGGCCTGTCGGGCGGCGGTGATGGCGTTGGTCAGATGCTCCTCCATCTCACGCAGGGCCTGCTCGCGCAACAGCTCTTGGTTTTGCGGCAGGACAAAAAAGCCCTTACCCGGCACGCTGGCCAGCAAGCCCTCTTGTTCCAAATCGCCATAGGCGCGCCCGGTGGTGATGACGCTGATCTTCAAATCCCGCGCAAGCTGGCGGATGGAGGGCAGGACCTCGCCTTCCTTGAGTTCACCGCTATAAATGGAGACACGGAGCTGATCTTTGATCTGTTCATAGATGGGGATGCCTGTGGTATTGCGAATGATGAGTTTCACGGCGCCGCCCCTTTCTGTATATATTCTATATGCACAGTATATACAACATATACGGCCTTGTCAAGACTTTTTTGCCAACAATTTTTTGCCATCTCTTGACAGGCCTGGGCCCTCTGTGCTACTGTGACAAAAAGCGGCAAAACAGAAAGGATGATACGATGTCTTACGGCTTTTCATTCCAAAACCCCACGCGCATCCACTTCGGTGAGGACGCGCTGCGCCATCTGCCCGGCGAGCTGGCGCGCTTCGGCCCACGGGTGCTGCTGGTCTACGGCGGCGGCTCGATCAAGCGCACGGGCTTGTACGAGAACATCATGTCCCTATTAAAACAGGCGGGCAAGACGGTTTTTGAGCTCTCGGGCGTACCCTCAAACCCCACGATGAAAGAGGTTGGCGAAGGCATTGCGATCGCCAAGCGGGAGAAACCGGACCTGGTGCTGGCGGTGGGCGGCGGCTCGGTGATCGACTGCGCCAAGGCCGTCTGCGCGGGCGCCCTGACGCATCTGGACCCCTGGACGCACTTTTTCGTCGAGCATCAGCCGCCACAAGCCGCCCTGCCGCTCGGCACGGTTTTGACGATGGCGGGCACCGGGTCGGAAATGAACGGCGGCAGCGTCGTCACGGACACAGCCACCAAATGCAAGACCTCAATGATGAGCGGCCTGCTCTACCCTGTCTTTTCCATCCTCAACCCCGTGCTGACCTACACGGTGCCCAAGGAGCAGATGGTCAGCGGGATTTGCGACATCATGAGCCACGTGTTGGAGATTTACACCAGCCCGTCGGACGAGGACCTGCTCTCGGACGAGCTGGCCGAGGCCATCCTGCGCAACCTCATCCGCGCGGCCTACCGCGCCGTGAAGGACCCGCAGGACGCCACCGCGCGCGCGAATATCATGTGGGGCGCGACCCTGGCGCTGGGCGGTCTGCTGGAGCCCGGCAAGCGGCAGGACTGGATGGTGCATCAGATCGAGCATCAGATCGGGGCGTACAGCAACTGCCCGCACGGCCTGGGTCTGGCGGCGATCTCGGCCAACTACTACCGTCTGGTGCAGCCCTATGCGCCGGCGCGGTTTGCGCGGCTGGCGGCGCGCGTCTGGGGTCTCTCTCCCGAGGGTAAGACTGAAGACGCCCTGGGTCTTGCCGGTATTGACGCGATGGAGAACTTTTTCCGCGACCTCGGCGCGCCGACGAACCTGCGCGCGCTGGGTCTGGACGAGACCTGGCCGCTGGACGAAATCGCGGACTCCTGCACGCGGCTGCGCGGCGGCTACCGCAGTTTTGAAAAAGAAGATTTACGCAAACTGCTCTGGGACAGCCTATAACAAGACATAAAAAAGGAAGCGGCGACCGGCGTTTAAAAAAACGCAGCGGTCGCCGCTTCTTTTTGCACTTATGCCCCCGGCGGGGTGTTCAAGATGCCCGCGCCGTCCCAATCCAAGAGCCGCCCCACATCCTCCACCGCAAACCCGAGCAGCAGCAGCAGGCCCACGCGAAACAGCGCATCCTGTGCCGCCAAACCGGCGGGCAGCAGCAGGCGCAGCTCCTGCCGTTCCACCGACGCGCCGTCCAGCCTGGGCAGCACGCGCTGCACCGAGAGCGTGAGCGCGCGGCCCTCGAGGCTCGAGAGCGTCAGGCTGTCCTTGGACGAGCCGCCGTAGCTGATCACGCAGCGGCTGTCCACCCGGCGCAGCAGCTGCCGCTCCGCGCCCGGCAGCAGCAGCAGTCGACAGGGCGGCAGCGGCGCGCTGGCCCCCAGCTCCGCCCCCGGGCTGACCGCCAGGAGCTCCAAATGACGCACCGCCTGTAAATCTGCCGCCGCCGGCAGCTCCGTGAAACGGTATCTTTCTCTTTGCGCTTTTGGCAGAATGCCGCGCAGCGCCGAGATCTCCTCGGGCAGCGGGCCCCACAGTCCAACCGTTTCTAACATCCCATTCCTCCCTGCGCGGCGCGCTCGTGTTTTTTTCGCCGCGTTTTTGTAAGCTAGTATTCCCTCTGTTTCGCGGTGTTATACCGGACAACTTGCTCTGCGGCCCGTTTTATACAAAAAAACATTGACAAGCACTATTTTATATATTATGTTACTTTACATGAAGGAGATAGAGAGATGAAATGTGCGGCAATGATTATATTTGAGATTTTATATTCTGGGGTGCTTTTGGTCTCTACGTTTGTATTGATCGTGACGCTTCAGTTTACCTTCGCTTTTGTCAAGCAAAATAGTCCCGGGGGCTACGCTGGGCTAAAACCCTATATCCCGGTGATCTTACCTGTTTTGTCCATTTTGATTGGCTGTTTCTTTTCCTGCCACACCCGCCAGATCAAATTCGACGGTCTGTGGGTCCCGCTGGGCGCGACGGTTCTCGTTTGGTTTGTGTACTTTTATGCTTGCTTTACCTACCAGGCGGACTATTCCACTTACATAGATACCTTGCTTGGTTATGAGCCGGGGCGCATCGCCACGTCGACCATGATCACCTTTTCCGCCCTGTTGAAACCGCTCCTTTCCCTGCAAACAGCCATTTACTTGGGTCTCTCCATTTCAGGCGGCGCCGCCACGACCGTCGTTGCCAAAATGATTCAATTGCTGCGCCATAAATCCAAGCAGTAGTCTGCGCCAAAACTTGCAAACAGATGCAAAGGAACCGCCTCTGCGTGCTAAAACGCAAAGTCGGTTCCTTTTTCTTTGAGCGAGGCGACACCAAATTATCTCATCGCCACTGCATGCGGCTCCGCTGACATCCAGGAGGCGTCAACAGATAAAACGATCTATCAGGCATGCGAACAAAGGGCATTTTTATCATGAATTGTTCGCCTCGTTCAATGATTTCTCAGTTTTTCTCCAGAGAGGTGATAATGGCCTCCATAATCTCCAAGAATTGATTTTGCTTCTGTATGTCTAAAACGGACAGTTTTTTCGTGAGCTCCTGCATCCCGGTTTGTTGGTCCAGGCTCTTATCCTGCGCGACCATGTCGGCAGATAACTTCGTAATGGTCTCATTGTTTAGTCTTGCAGAATCACCAATCACCAAACTGTCTTGCAGGACATCGTCAGCAGAGGCAGCAAATATATTCAGTATGCGAACAAAGGTCTCCAACTTGGGAAACTTGTCGCCTCGTTCAATGTCGGATAAATACCGCGCGCTGATGCCGATTTTCTCGGCGCATTCTTCCAAACTCCAGCCACTTCGTTTGCGGTATTCTCTCACTTTTTGTCCGGGGACCTTACTGTCCATGTTATCACCACCCATGCCACTCGGAGTAGTCTGTCTCCATTATATCTCGTTTTTTCGACAAGAAAATGCTCTAGTTGTCGATGTTTACCCCTAATAGATCATGTTTTGCAAAAATTTTTGTGCTATCATCGCTAACTATAAACGCAAAAATTTTGATGCAGACAGGAGAGACCTTTATGACACAGCCAACGCGCTACATCACGAAACTTGACCCAGAGGGCAGGCTCTGCCTCCCGCCGTCCGTGCGTGAGAGCCTGGCGCTTCACAGCGGCACGCAGTTGCACTTTTCTCTCGATGAGCAGACCCGCGCAATCAGGCTAAGGCCCGTGCAACGCGCCTGCCTGTTTTGTCAGAGCACGGAGCAGTTGCATGATATCACGTCGGGTCTGTTTCTATGTGATTCCTGCTTTTTATGCCTCAAATATTAGAAATACTTATGTTATAATAAAAAATCCAAAAGCATCGGCTTAAAATACGAACGATCGTTGGTATATTTTAAATAATAATCCTGTATACTACTTTTGTCAAGAACGATTGTGGGTGTTTTTATGGTCGAAATATTAGCAAGCCGATTAAGAGAATGCAGGATCAAAAAAAAATTAACACAGTTTCAGATAGCTTCAATTTGTAGCATTACGGAAAAAACCTATCAAAACTATGAGTTAATGACACGTATACCCAAATTAGATATTTTAATTAAAATAGCTGATGTTTACGGAGTGTCAATTGATTATCTCGTAGGAAGAACGGATCATAAGGAAATGAAAAAATAGTATTGAGCAAATGGAACCAGCTAATTTTTCTCTTAAAATCCACATATAGTATATATGCAATTAACTTCCGATTGAAGAGGATGAGACGATATGGCCAAGGACAACAAGAAGCAGGTGGAGCAGATCACCGACATGGAGCAGGACTTTGCCCAGTGGTACACGGACGTGTGCAAAAAGGCGCAGCTGATTGAATACTCCGGGGTAAAGGGCATGTTTATCCTGCGGCCCTTGGGCTATGCCCTGTGGGAGAACATACAAAAAGAGCTCGACGCGCGGTTTAAGGCCACCGGCCACGAGAACGTCTACCTGCCCATGCTGATCCCCGAGTCGCTGCTGGAAAAGGAAAAGGATCACGTCGAGGGTTTTGCGCCCGAGTGCGCCTGGGTGACCATGGGCGGCAGCGAGAAGCTTGAGGAGCGACTGTGCATCCGCCCGACCTCCGAAACCCTGTTCTGCGAGCTGTTCTCCAACATCATCCACTCCTGGCGCGACCTGCCGATGCTGTACAACCAGTGGTGCTCGGTGCTGCGCTGGGAGAAGACCTCCCGCCCCTTCCTGCGCCACCGCGAATTTCTCTGGCAAGAGGGCCACACCATGCACGAAACCGCCGAAGAGGCCCGGGAAGAGACGCAGCGCATGCTGGGCATTTACGCGGACTTTTGCGAAAATGTCTTAGCGATGCCGGTGGTCAAGGGTGTGAAAACGAACAAGGAAAAGTTCTCCGGCGCCGAGCAGACCTACACCATCGAGTGCATGATGCACGACCGCAAGGCCCTGCAATCCGGCACCAGTCACTACTTCGGCGACGGCTTTGCCCGGGCCTTCGATATCACCTTCACCGATAAAAATAACCAGCTCGCCCACCCCCACCAGACCTCCTGGGGCCTGTCCACCCGCATCATCGGCGGCATCATCATGACCCACGGCGACAACAACGGCCTCAAGCTGCCGCCGCGTATCGCCCCGGTGCAGGTCATGGTCCTGCCCATCGCCCAGCATAAACCCGGCGTGGTCGAGGCGGCGCAGGGCTTGGTCGCCCGCCTGCAAGCGGCCGACGTGCGCGTGCGCGCGGACCTGTCGGATCAGTCGCCCGGCTGGAAGTTCGCCGAGTATGAGATGAAGGGCGTGCCCCTGCGCGTCGAGATCGGCCCGAAAGACATGGAGCAGGAACAATGCGTGCTCGTGCGCCGTGACACCGGCGAAAAGAGTATTGTGCCGCTCGCTGACCTGGAAAGCCGCGTCAAGGAAAGCCTCGACGCCATCCACAGCAACATGTTCGACGCCGCCCGCCGCAACCTGCTCGAGAACACCTACCCCGCCCTCACCCTCGAAGAAGCCAAACATCTGCAAGAGACAAAGGGCGGCTTCATCAAAACCATGTGGTGCGGCGAGGAGGCCTGCGAGCTGCGCATGAAAGAGGAAGCCGGCATGAGTTCGCGCTGCCTGCCCTTCGAGCAGGAGCAGCTCAGCGATACCTGCCCCCTCTGCGGCAAACCCGCCAAGCATATGGTCTACTGGGGCGTGGCGTACTAAGCACCACCTCCCTTTATGGTAGCAGATTGCCTTGTTGTTTACAATTTCCTGACATGTAATCTATCTTGCCTCACAGGCAATACTGGCCTATTTTTGACTAAAAAGAAAGCAAAAGGGTACGGAAACCAACGCGGTTCCGTACCCTTTTTTTCATTTGATATTGTGGGGCGAATTTACTCCCCGCCCTCTTTGCGCTTGGGTTTATGATTGCCGGGTTTTTTGCGCCAGTAGGGGCGGCGGTTCTTTTTCTCTGCCGTGCTGCCACCCTCTTTGGGCACAAAGGGCTGCTTTTCGTGCGCCGGTTTTTCATGCGGCGGCGTGTTGGCCCGGTCGAGCACGGCCTGCGCGCCCGGTCGGTTCGGTCGCTGCGCCTTTGGGGGCTTGTCCTCCCTGCGCGCACCAGATGACGGCTTGCCTTGCTCGCGCCGTGGCTTATTGCTCCGGCCGCGCTCTCTGGGTTGCAGCGGATTGGCGGGCGGCGCCGCGCCCTCGTCTAGGTTCGGTATCATGCGGCCCGAATAGAGCGCGCTGTCCGGCCGGCGCACCTCCTCCAAGACCTCCTCCTGCACACGACGCAGCTTGGCAAGCTCCTCGGCGGAGGGCGGCTTATAGTCCTCGGGCCGGCGGCCCTTACCGGCGCGGATGATGCGGATTTCGCTGTTGTGATACACCTTTAGGGTATCGGGCGCGTTGTCCAGGCGGACGCGCACCTTTTCGCGCAGGGTGTTGACATTGATGATATCGCCCACGCCGTCGGGCGTTTCGACGAAGGAATCCACCCTTGGGCTGTTGCGCAAAAGATCCTCATAGGCGTCCTGCTCGTACTTGAGGCAGCACATCAGGCGGCCACAGGTGCCGGAAATTTTGGTGGGGTTGAGCGAGAGATTCTGCGTCTTGGCCATTTTAATCGACACCGGCACAAACTCACGCAAAAACGACGCGCAGCAGAACGGCCGACCGCAAATGCCCAGGCCGCCGATCATCTTGGCCTCGTCCCGCACGCCGATCTGACGCAGCTCGATGCGGCTGTGGAAGGCGGCGGCGAGGTCCTTGACCAGCGCGCGGAAATCCACGCGCCCCTCCGAGGTGAAGAAAAAGAGGATTTTGTTGCCCTCGAAGGCCATCTCCACGTCCACCAGTTTCATATCCAGGCCGTGCTCTAAGATCTTGTGCTGGCAGATCTCAAAGGCCTCTTGTTCCTTCTCGCGGTTTTTTTCCACGCGCGCCAAGTCCTCCTGCGTCGCCAGACGGATCACCGGCCGCAGCGGCGCGGCCAGAGACGACTCAGCCACGTCCGCATTGCTGCGCACGCAGTGCCCGAACTCCATGCCCCATGAGGTCTCGACGATGACGCCTGCATCAAGCGCCACCTGCAAACCCATCGGGTCAAAATAATATTGTTTGCCTTCGCGTTTGAAGCGAACGCCAATGATTTCTGCCATGATTTTGCTCCGCCTTACGCCGCACCGGATCTGCCGCAAGGCCCCGCCCGTTGTTCGGTCGGCGGGGCACCGTATTGTTTGCAGCCGACAGGTCTTAGCCTCGGCCGCGTGTTCTTACAGCAGATCTGCCATCAGCAGGCCGGCCAGATGGCCCGCGCCGATGTTCACCTCGCAGGCCGCCCGCGCCGTGCGCAGGCTCTCCAGGCGCGGCAGGAGTTGTTCAGGCGCGCGCGCCGCCAGCGGTACCATGCCTTCAATGCACTGATCCAAAAACCCGCTCAGCTCCTCCCGGCTTTTCTTTTCCAGCGCCACGCAAGCGGTCAGCAAAGGGCGTTTCGACCCCGCGGGCGCGTTTAAGCAGGCCAAAAAGTCCGCGACTTCCTGCGCCTGCGCCTCCTGCGCCGCCTCGTCCTCAAGGACAGATAAGCATTCGCAGCGCGAGCGCAGCGTCGGCAGCAGCGCCTCCGGGTTGGGCAGCAACAGGAGAATCACCAGGTACGCAGGCCCCTCCTCCAAGAGTTTGAGCAGCGCATTTTGCGCGCTGGCATTGAGCTCTCCGGCCCGTTGGATCACATAGACTTTACACTGGCCTTCATTCGGACGGATATAGGCGTCCTGGCGCAGCGCACGCACCGCGTCCACCTTAAGCGCCTCGTTTGCGTCCGGGTAGAGCACATCCGGGTGAATGCCCTCTAATACCTTGCGGCAGTGGGCGCAGCGTTGGCAGGGAACGACGCCTCCCTGCTGCTCACACAAATAGGCGCACAGCAGCTGCGGCAGGACTTCGCTCCGCTGCGTCCCCGTCAGGAGTAAGGCGTGGGGAAGTTTATGCGCCTGTATGCGTTTTGTCCAATGATCCGGCAGGACCGGCATGCCAAAGCCCCCTTTTTATCCACAGGGTATCGTAGTTATGTGGACGTTTCCGTCCCCGCAAAGGCGCGCCGCAGGGCCAGGTAACTCAGCTCATAGGCTTGACGGCTCAGGGCGGCGTCTGGCGTGCCGAGTTCAAAGCAGTGATAGGCGCCCGGGAAGATATGACCTTCCACGTGGACCTTCGCCTGCATCAAGCGTGTCCAAAAGGCCAGGTTTTCATCCCGCACGGGGTCCAGCTCGCCAACAAAGGAGAACAGCGGCGGCAAATCGCGCAAATCCCCACAGAGCGCGGGCGAATCGTAGGCGTCCACCGCCTTGTCCTCCCCGAGATAGAGGTCCCAGGAGGTACTGTTATAGTCGTAGCACCAGACCTTGCGCGAGGTGATCTCCCGACAGGAGGGCAGCTCTAAGCGCCAATCCAGCTCCGCGTACAGCACCATTTGCAAACACAGACGCGGACCCTTACGGTCTCTTATCATCATCGAGAGCGCCGCGGCGATCGTACCGCCCGCAGAAAGGCCGCAGGCGGCCAGGCGCGTATGGTCCACACCAATCTGCGCGCCGTGCTGCGCCACCCATTCGAGCGCGGCGTAGGCGTCCTCCACCGGGGCCGGGGCTTTCCACTCCGGCGCCAAGCGGTATTCCACCGACACAACCACGCAGCCGACATGCTTGACATACCGCTGACACAGGGCCTCCTGCCGGTAAACGCTGCCAAAGAGGAAGCCGCCCCCGTGGAAAAAGAGCAGGCCGGGCCGCGGCTCCTGCACCCCGGCGGGGCGATAGATGCGCAATTTGATCGGCGGCGCGCCGGTGGGGCCGGGGATCTCGCACTCGCTGGTCGCAACCTGCGCGTCAATGCGGCACGCCGCCAATTCCGCCGCGCGCGTACGGGCGACAAAATCGTCCAGCTGGTCGAAATCAAAGCCCTCGGACGCATCGTAAAAGGGCAGCAGTTCGGGATGGATACGGCTTCTTAGCGTGTCTTGCATTCTCTTGTTCCCCCATAGCAGCCGCGCGTCCTGCCGCAAAAAACGCGACAGGAGAAGAAGGCTTCTCCCGCCGCGCAAGTGTCTTTGCTTCCTGTTCCCAGGCCAGCCGGAGACGAAGCTGCCGATTCCATGCGGCGGCGGCACATGTGCCCGCTGCCCCAGGTCGTATCAATAGGTATGCTTGCCCTTGTTATAGGCGACCACCGTGCGGCGATGCGGCTCTGTACCGGTGGAATAGGTCACGATATCTGTCACATCCTGCAGGGTTTCGTGGATCACATGCCGCTCATAGGCGTTCATGGGTTCAAGCGTGATATTATAGTGGGTTTTGAGCACCTTGCCTGCGACTTTTTTGGCCAGATGTTGCAGGGCTTCTTCCCGCTTTTTGCGATAATTCTCCGCGTCCACAAACACGCGCACGCGCTTGACCCGGTCACGATTGATGGCAAAATTGGTCAGCTGCTGGATGGCGTCGAGCGTTTCGCCCCGATGGCCGATCAGGCCGCCGATGCGCTCACCCTCGAGCATCACCTGGTAGCCGCCCTCCTTGCGCATGGATACGCGCGGCACGGCCTGGTAGTGCATGTGCGTCATGAGGCCGCTTAAAAAGCTGACGATTTCACCGGCTACGTCCTCCGTCTCCGCCGCCGGGTCTTCCGGTGCGGCGGCGCGCTGCGTTGCCTTGTCGGCCTCCTGTTTTTTCACAGGCGTCGCTGTCTCTGCCTCTGCCTCTGCTTGCACCACGGGCGCGACCGCTGCTGCGGGCGCAGGCGCTTTGGCGGCTTTTGGCGCGGCGGGGGGCGTTTTCTCCGCCTCCGGGCCTTCATAGTGGACGCGCACACGCGCCGGTGCGGAACCTAAGCCCAAAAATCCACTCTTGGCCCGCTCCAGCACCTCCACGGACACATCATCCCGATCCAAACCAAGCTGGGAAAGGGCGGCGGCGATGGCGGCTTCTTCGTTTTTTCCGCTCGTCTCGATCCAGGTACGCATGATGGACAGACCTCCTTAGTCTTGCGTTTTCTCTTCGTTTTCTTCGCTCTGTGTGTCTATGCGATCTTCTTCCAGGATCTCATTGTCCACTTCGGTGGGCAGATCCTGCACAGGAGGCTCCTCCTCCACAAAGTCGCGCTGGACGGATTGGTTGAGCACCATACCCTTGGGCAGATCGTCTTGCTCATGTTTGTTCTTGCCCTTGCGTGGTTTGTTGATCTCCACCGCGGGCTTTTCTTCTTTGCGTAACGCAGCGGCGGCTTCCCGCGCGGCGCGCTGCTCCTTGATGATATCATCCGGGTCATGATACGGCGTGACGGGATAGCGGTCTGCGTCAAAGGTGCGGCCGCGGGCATAGGCACGCATGCCGATCCGGCCGTCGGAAATGCCTTCGGTTGCGACGCTGCGCTCCATCTTGATGCGGCGCGCCTCCTCGGCTTTTTTCTTCTTTTGTTCACTGAGCTGGCGCTTTTGTTCCTTCTCTTTCTCTTTTTCCAGAAGGGCGCGCTGCTCCGCTTTTTCACGGCTGTCGGCCAGGTGTTTTTTCAAAATGCCGATCGAGCAGTATTCCTGCACAATACCAAACAGGGCGTTGGCAATCCAGTACATACCGAGCGCGGCCGGCATGGAAAAGCCGATCCATAAGGAGATGACAGGCTGTAAAAACATCATCTGCTTGTTCATCGCATCGCTCTGCTTGTTGGCGCCGATGCCGAGGATTTTCTGGTTGATATGCTGGTTCACCCGCATGGAGGCCAGGGATAAAATCGCCGACACAAGCGGGATCAAAAACAGGCCGATGGTGGCCCAATGCATGGCGCCCGGCTGATTGAAAAACAGGGGATCGGGCGTTGTCGAGAGGTTTAGACCAAAGAATGTAAAGTTAATCGGGCCGCCGGCCTGCTGGATCTGATTGGCGATATCGGGCAGCGCCGCCTGCACGCCGGCAAAGTTATCATAGACGGACTGCGCCATGCCCAGCTGTAAGCGGCCGCCTGACGCGCCATCGCCCAGGATAAAGTCCGTTAAGGCCTTCACCTGGTCGCCATTTAAGCCCATCAAATGGGTAAACGGCGCGTTGACAACGCCAAACAGAGCAAAGAGCAGCGGTAAGGGCAAAATCGTCCACAGACAACCGCCCGAAGGTTTTACGTTCTCTGTCGTGTAGAGCTTATTGAGTTCTTCGCTGTAACGCGTACGGTCGCGGCCGTATTTTTGCTGCAATTCCTTCTGTTTGTCACCCAGACGGCTCATGTCCAGCATACTCTTACGACCCTTGATGGAGATGGGGAAGAGAATGATCTTGAACACCAAACAGAATAGAATGATCGCGAAACCGTAGCTGTCCGTAAGGTTATAGAACAACCCGAGCAGCAGGGCAAATGGCTTTAAGATTAAATCCATGCTTTTAATGCCTCCAAGTTACTTTGTGCGGCTATGCTTACGATAAGCGTATGATTCAGGGGACAGGGTCATACTCAATCCCGTCCTGTTTATGGAAGGGATGACACTTGAGCAGACGCCGCAAGGCCAACAGACCACCGCGGCGGGCGCCGTATTTTTCCACTGCCTCCAGGGCATAGGACGAGCAAGTCGGGATAAAGCGGCAGCAGGGCGGGCGCAAGGGGGAGATCCGCCGCCGATAAAAGCGGATCAGAATAAGTAGGGCGCGCTTCACAAGATCGGCTCCTTCTTCTGCTCTTTGAGCAGGTGACACTGCCCCGCCAGCTGTAAGAGGCTGCGCTCAAGCTCGGCATAAGAGGCCCGCACCGCACGCCCCCGCGCCACCACGACGATGGTGCTGCCGGGTAAGAACTGCGCCTCATGAATCCGGTAAGCCTCCTTCAGGCGGCGGCGCACCTTATTGCGCACAACGGCCTTACCCAGCTTACCGCTCACGGTGATGCCAAGCCTTGAAACCTGCCCGCCGCCCTTGCGATAATAGAGGGCCAGATAAGGCGAAACGGCGCTTTTCCCCTTGGCGTAGAGCCGGCGAAACTGCCTGTTTTCTTTTAAGGAAACCGTATACTTCACGCTTTTTCCCCTTCTATTTTGCCAACATGCTTCGCAGGGGCGGTGGAACCAACATTCCCCGCCCCTCTTGCATTCCTATGCGCGCGACCCGACTCAGTGGGTCAAACGGGCGCGGCCTCTGGCACGGCGACGAGCCAGAACCTTGCGTCCATTTCTGTCGGACATACGCTTACGGAAACCGTGCTCCTTGGAGCGCTGACGCTTTTTGGGTTGATAGGTACGAACCATGATGATACACCTCCTGTATCCTGTTACGCGGCATAAAAAACCGCACGCCACAACAGCCGAAGAAAAGATCCTTTCCGGCTGAGGTCGTCTCAATAAAATTCCGCAGGTCGCGGTTACATAGAGTAAAAAACATTATAACGGAAAGAAAAAGGGCCTGTCAAGATGATTTTTACCCATTTTGGCGGATGGCGTCTGCTTCTTGGCCGCACAACTCTATATTTTGTGTCTCGTTGATGGACGGATACAAGAAGCAAGCGGCCTGCCGGTTTTCACCCATACATTATTTTATTTTTATATCAATTTTCACCTTGCCATTTTCTGCGATTTTTGATATAATCATTCTGTTATGCAGCTATACGGAAGCATACCCTGCCGACGGGGTGGCAAGGGGCCTTTGCCCCGCCGTGCTTCTTGATCATATATTCACTTGAGAGGAAGAGCTTTTTATGAATTCTGCCGCTGATATTTGGGCGCGCGTGCTGCTCCTCATGGAAAACGACATGACGGCGACGACCATCAATACCTGGTTTGACGATGCCGAAGCCGTCAGTTTGGAGGAAAACCGCTTCCTGCTCTATTCCCCCTCCGATTTCAAAAAGGGCATCATTGAAACACGTTACCTCCCCCTCGTCAAAAAAGCGCTGTTTGAGCTGTTTTCCGCCGACTTTGACGTTGTCATCCTCGGTGAGAGCGAAAAAGAACAGTACAAGCCCCGCCCGAGCCTTGGCTCCTTTCTGCCCGGCACGGAGGAATATACCTTTGAGCGCTTTGTCGTGGGAAATTCCAATAAATTTGCGCACGCGGCCGCGATCGCCGTCGCGGAAAATCCGGCCGGCAGCTATAACCCCCTGTTCATCTACGGGGAATCCGGCCTGGGTAAGACGCACCTGCTCTACGCCATCGCCCATACCATTCACCGCGCCCATCCCGATTTTCGCATTCTCTATATCCGCGGGGACTCCTTCACCAATGAGCTGATCCAGGCCATCCGTGAAGGGCGCAACCAGGAGTTTCGGGAAAAATACCGCGCCGCGGATGTCTTTTTGATGGACGACGTGCAGTTCATCGCCGGACGGGACTCCACGCAGGAAGAAATGTTCCACACCTTCAACACCCTCTACGAAGCGAAAAAACAAATCGTCTTTACCTCCGACCGGCCGCCGAAAGAAATGCTGCGTCTGGAGGACCGCCTCAAAACGCGCTTTGAATGGGGCCTGCTCTCCGATATCCAGCCACCGGACTATGAAACGCGTATGGCCATCATCAAAAACAAAGCCATCCGCATGGGCGTCGAGCTGCCGGAAGAAGTGCTGACCTATGTCGCGGAAAACATCACCGCCAATGTCCGTCAAATTGAAGGCACGGTCAATAAAATCCTGGCCTTTCGCGACCTGCTCGGCAACAGCGTCGACGCCGGCACCGTCACGCGCGCCGTGCGGGACATGTTCAAAGACCCCACCTCCATCTTGCCTTCCTCCGCCGTCATCATTGAAGAAGTCTGTAAGTTTTATACCATAGAGGACGATGCCCTGCGCGGACAGGGCCGCACCAAAGATACCGCCCAGGCCAGGCAGATTGCCATGTACCTCATCCGTAATATGACCAGCCTTTCGCTCAAAGAAATCGGCAAGGAATTTGATAACCGCGACCACACCACCGTGCTGCACTCCATTGACCGGATCGAAAAACTCAAAAACAGTAATCCGGAAATCGCGGAAGTGCTCAAGGATATCAAGACCAATATCAACGCCCATTACGAGTAAAACCCTCCTGCCGTATGGGGGACTTTTCAACAGAAAATGTGGACAAGTGGAAAAGACACTGTGGATATTCTTGGCGCGTTCTCCCTTTTTGCACCGTGACCGCTAAATCGTACACAGCGCCTGTGGATGCGTCAAACCTTGCCGCAGAACGGATGCAGGCGTTTTTCCACAAAAAATTTCCCTACTACTTACTGTTACTACATTTATCCTATCCTCTCCTTGGCGGAGAGGGTTTTCACAGAAAGGATCTGCCTATGAAATTCAGCTGCGAAAAAGCCCTGCTGCAAGCCGTCATTGCCACGGCCTCGCGCGCGGTCTCACCCAAAAGCTCCATTCCCGCCCTGGAAGGTCTGCTGCTTGAAGCGGGCCAACGCCTGACGGTCACCGGCTATAATCTTGAAACCGGCATCCGCAGCACGACAGACGCCGATATCGTGCAAGAGGGCGCCATCGTCCTGCCTGCCCGTTTATTTGGTGAAATTATCCGCAAACTGCCCGATGATGTGGTGACGGTCGCGGTGGAAAAGCTCACGGTCAATATCACCTGCGGCTTTTCTGAATTTCAGCTGCAAGGCCTGGACGCCGAGGACTTTCCTCAGCTGCCGGAGGTGGACTGTCAAAACACCTTCTCCTTGGAGGAGCGCGTGCTGCGCAGCATGATCGCGCAGACGCTCTTTGCCATCAGCGATAATGAAAGCCGCCCCATCCATACGGGTTCTCTATTCGAAGTTAGCCCCAGTGAACTCACGCTTGTTTCTGTCGATGGGTTCCGCCTTGCTCTGCGCCGCGAGGCGATCAGCGAGAGCGAAGGGGAGTTTTCCTTCGTCGTGCCCGGCGCGGCGCTCTCGGAAGTGGAGAAGATTTGTCGTGACGCCGAAGATTTGGCCAGCGTGACAATGGGCGCAAAGCATATCATCTTTCAGCTGGGTGATACCATGCTCGTCTCCCGCCGCTTAGAGGGTGAGTTTTTGGCATGGCGTAAGGCCATTCCGCGTGAAAATCCCATCGGTATCAACGTGGAGACAAAAAGCTTGCTGCAATCCATTGAGCGCGTCTCCCTGATCATCAGCGAGAAGATGAAAAGCCCCCTGCGCTGCGTATTTGGAGAGAACGAAATCCAATTGAGCACGAAAACCGCCATCGGTACCGCCAACGATTGCTGCAGTTGCGAGGGCAGCGGCGGCGCGTTGGAAATTGGCTTTAATAATCGCTATATGCTCGATGCGCTCAAAGCCATCTCGGCGGCGCAAGTGCGGGTGGAACTGTCCACCGGCGTTTCGCCTTGCGTGATTTTGCCGGTCGACGGCGACGAGCGTTTTCTCTATATGGTTCTGCCGGTGCGCCTGCGCGCAGGAGAATAAAAGGAGTTTTGCATGCAAACACAGGAGATCAAGATTCATACCGAATTCATCAAACTGGAGGCGCTGCTCAAATTTGCCGGCGTGGCCGATACCGGCGGCGACGCCAAAATGATGGTGCAGGAAGGTGACGTGCGCCTCAATGGAGAAGTCTGTCTGATGCGCGGCAAGAAGCTGCGGCCGGGCGATGTCGTCACCCTAACGGGCGTCGAACTGCGCGTTGTATGACGGTCACGCAGATCGCGCTGGACGGCTTTCGCAACTTTGAGGATTTTGTCGCTGACTTTTCCCCGGAAATGAACGTGATCCGCGGGGAGAATGCGCAGGGGAAAACCAATTTGATGGAGGCCATCGCCTATTTTTCCGGCGCAAAGTCGCACCGTGCGCGCGGCGATGCGGAGCTGATCGGCTTTTCGCAGCAGAGCGCAACCCTGCGCACACAGGTGGAGGCGCGCGGGCGTCACTTTGAGGCGGAGATCCTCCTGCGGCGCGGCGCGCGGCGCAGCATCACGGTCAATGGCGTCAAAAAACAAAAATCATCAGACCTGTATGACATGCTGCACACCGTGCTCTTTTGCCCCGAGGATCTGTCTCTGGTCAAAGACGGCGCGGCGGCGCGGCGGCGCTTTTTGGATCGGGCGATCTCGCAGCTGCGGCCCAAATATGCCGATGCGCTGGGCCGGTACCAACGGCTCTTTGAGCATAAAACCAGAATCCTGCGCGATGCGGCGGACAAACCCTCGCTGCTTGGCGTGTTGGAGGAGTTCAACGAGGGCATGGCCCGCACCGGGGCTCTGGTGCTGCATTACCGCGCCCACTTTATTCGCCGGCTTCTCTCCCTGGCGGAAGAAATTGTGCGTGATTTTTCCGCCGGCCGTGAAGAACTATTTCTGCACTATCGCACGGTGTCGTCGGTGACGGATCCCTTTGCCCCGCCGCTGACGCTCTATGAACAGTTGCGCGCGCATCAGGAGAGCCATCGCGGCGCCGAGCTGGCCGCGCGCTTATGTTTGTCCGGCATCCACAAGGACGACATGATCGCGGAGATCAACGGGCAAGCCGCGCGGCAATATGCCTCGCAGGGCCAGTGCCGTACGATTGCCCTGGCGCTCAAGCTCTCCGAACGTGCGCTGATGTTTGAGGAGACGGCGCAGTGGCCGGTGCTGCTGCTCGACGACGTGCTCTCGGAGTTGGACCCCGGCAGGCAGGAGTTTGTGCTTGAGCGTATCCGCGGCGGGCAGGTTTTTCTGACCGGTTGCGATGTGCCGCCGCTCAAGCGGGCAGACTACCGCCTGCTTTTGATCGAAAACGGGCGTCTGCTCGAGAAAAACCTATGAGGTTTACACATTCAGACATCTTTTTGTGGAAACTTTCGTCATAATAGATTGGAGGAAGGGCTTTTGTATCTGCATTTGGGACAATCCCTGATCATCCCCACGCGGCTGATCATCGGGATCTTTGACCTGGATAACGCCAGCTTCTCCTTGCAAACGCGCCGCTTCTTACAAGAAGCGGAACAGCGCGGGCAGGTGATTACGGTCTCTGAGGAGTTACCAAAGTCCTTCGTTCTCTGCCAAAACGGGCAGGATGAGAGCATCGTCTATATTTCGCAGCTGTCCTCCGCGACGCTTTTGCGGCGCGTGGAAGCCGGCTTTTCCGATATTAACTGAAGTACAGCGGAGGTAAAACATGGATCAGCTTGAACACAGTACCACAGTCGAACATGAATACGGCGCATCGGAAATCCAGGTGCTCGAGGGCCTTGAAGCTGTCCGTAAACGGCCGGGTATGTATATTGGCTCGACCTCGTCGTCGGGCCTGCACCACCTGGTGTATGAAATCGTCGACAATTCCATCGACGAAGCCCTGGCCGGCTATTGTACGGAAATTTCCGTCGAGATCGGCGAAGGCGATATCATCACCGTCACCGATAACGGCCGCGGCATCCCCGTCGATATCCAGGCGCAGACGGGTAAGCCCGCCATGGAAGTCGTCTTTACCATCCTGCACGCAGGCGGTAAGTTCGGCGGCGGCGGCTATAAGGTCTCCGGCGGCCTGCACGGCGTGGGCGCCTCGGTGGTCAACGCGCTATCCGAATGGATGACGGCGCAGGTACATAAGGACGGCAAAATCTATGAGATGAAATTCTCCCGCGGGTTGGTCACGCAGGAGATGACCGTCGTCGGCCAGACCGACCACCAGGGGACCATCGTCAGCTTCAAACCAGACGCGGAGATTTTTGAGGAGACTGTCTACGACTATACCATTCTCTTTACCCGCATGCGGGAGCAGGCCTTCCTCAACGCGGGCCTTCGCATCCGCACCGCCGACCGCAGAAGCGGCAAGGAAACCGAGAGCGAGATGTGTTACGCCGGTGGTATCCGCGAATTCGTCTCCTACATCAACCGCAATAAGACAGCGCTGCATAACGACGTCATCTACATGGCCGGCGAGCGCGAAAATGCCGTAGCGGAAATCGCCATGCAGTATAACGACAGCTATAATGAGATCATTCTCTCCTTCGCCAACAATATCCACACCCCGGAAGGCGGCATGCATGAGGAGGGCTTTAAGCGGGCCCTGACCAATGCGCTCAATAACTATGGCAAGAAGATCGGCCTGCTCAAAAACGACGATAAGCTCTCCGGCGAAGATTGCCGCGAAGGCCTGGCGGTGATCTTGTCGGTCAAGCTGGTGGACGCGCAGTTTGAAGGACAGACAAAGGCAAAGCTCGGCAATTCCGAGATCCGCACGCTGGTCAATGCCGTCGTCTCGGAAAAGCTGGAGATCTTTTTGGAGGAAAACCCCGCGGTGGGCCGCAATATCTTGGAAAAATCGCTCACCGCCTCCCGCGCCCGTGAGGCCGCGCGCCGCGCGCGCGAGAGCATCCGCCGCAAAAACGCGCTCGAGGGCGCCACGCTGCCGGGTAAACTGGCCGACTGTAATGAACGCAACCCCGCGCTGACCGAAATCTACATCGTCGAGGGTGACTCCGCCGGCGGCTCTGCCAAGGGCGGACGAGACGCCCGTTTCCAGGCAATTTTGCCCCTTTGGGGAAAAATGCTCAACGTGGAAAAGGCGCGGGCCGATAAGGTCTACGGCAACGATAAGCTCACCCCCGTCATCACGGCGCTCGGCGCCGGTATCGGAGAGGACTTTGACGTCTCTCGTCTGCGCTATCACAAGGTCATCATCATGGCCGATGCCGACGTCGACGGCAGCCATATCAGAACCCTGCTGCTGACCTTCTTCTTCCGCTTCATGCGGCCGCTCATTGAGGGCGGGTATGTCTACTCGGCCGTGCCGCCGCTGTATAAGCTGGTGCGTGGCAAGCAAGTGCGCTACGCCTATAACGACGACGAGCGCGACCGCGTCTCGGCGGATATGCGCGGCGATAATCCCAACGCAAAAATTGAGATTTCCCGCAACAAGGGCTTGGGCGAGATGGATGCCCATGAGCTCTGGGAGACCACCATGGACCCCGAGCACCGCACGCTCAAGCGATTCACCTTAGCCGACGCCGTCATGGCGGACGAAATTTTCACCCTGCTCATGGGCGAAAAGGTGGAGCCGCGGCGTGAGTTCATCGAACAAAACGCCAAGCGCGTGGTGAATCTGGACTACTAAGCCAAGGGCTTTTGGCCCGGAGATTGTGAAATCGCAAGAAGATAGGGAGGCTAAATGCAGTGGCCCATAAGGATAAAAAAGCAGATATCTCATACCTCAATCAAGTCATTCGTCAGGTGGACCTGCGTGAGGAAATGGAGATCGCCTATGTCGATTATGCCATGTCCGTCATCGTCGGGCGCGCCTTGCCGGACGTGCGAGACGGCTTAAAGCCCGTCCACCGCCGGATACTCTACGCCATGTATGAGGACAACCTCACGCATGACCGACCCTTTAAAAAGTCCGCGACCTGCGTGGGCGACGTGCTGGGCCGCTACCATCCGCATGGTGACGGCTCGGTCTATGACGCGCTGGTGCGTATGGCGCAGGAGTTCTCCATGCGCTATCCGCTCATCGACGGACACGGCAACTTCGGCTCCATCGACGGCGACCCCCCCGCGGCCTATCGTTATACCGAAGCGAGAATGTCCAAAATGTCGGCCGAGATGATGCGCGACCTGGAAAAGGACACCGTCAACTGGGACCCGAACTTCGACGAACAGCGCAAGGAGCCAAGGGTCCTGCCCTCGCGCTTTCCGAACCTTTTGGTCAACGGCTCGACGGGTATCGCCGTCGGCATGACGACCAATATCCCGCCGCACAACCTGGCCGAAGTGATCGACGCCTGCCTCTTGGTGCTCGATAACCCCGAGGCGGAGCTGAGCGACCTGATGGAACACATCAAAGGCCCCGACTTCCCCACCAAGGGCACCATCATGGGCCGAAGCGGCATCCGCGCGGCCTACTCCACCGGTAAAGGCCACATCAAACTGCGCGCCAAGGCCGACTTTGAGGAGTTCGGCCAGAACCGCACGGCCATCATCGTCACAGAGCTGCCCTACCAGGTGAACAAGGCCCGGCTGGTGGAGAATATCGCCGACCAGGTCAAAGAAAAGCGCTTAGAGGGCATTTCCGGCCTGCGCGACGAGTCCGACCGCGACGGTATGCGTATCGTCATCGAGATCAAAAAGGACGCCAATGCCCAGGTGGTCTTAAACCGCCTCTATGCCCAGACACAGATGCAGACGACCTTCGCCGTCGTCATGCTCGCGCTGGTCGAGGATCAGAAGCAGCCGAAAATCTTAACCCTGCGCGAAATTTTGGATGAGTACTTGCTGCACCAGGCCGAGATCGTCACGCGCCGCACCATGTACGACAAACGCCGCGCCGAGGAGCGGGCGCACTTGTTGCAGGGCCTGTTGATTGCCCAGGATAACATCGACGAGGTCATCAAGATCATCCGCAGCAGCTATGACGACGCACAGGAGCGTCTGATGGTGCGTTTCGGGCTGGACGAGGTACAATCCAAGGCCATCATGGAAATGCGTCTACGCGCGCTCCAGGGCCTTGAGAAGGAAAAGCTCGACGCCGAGTTTACCGAGCTGCAAAGCAAAATCGCCTACTACACCGATCTGCTGGCCTCCCCCGAAAAAATCCGCCAGGTGGTGCGCGACGAGTTGGTGGAGATCCGCGACAAGTACGGCGACGTGAGAAAGACCGAAATCGCCGCCGTGGAAAATGAAATCGACATTGAGGATCTGATCGAGGAAGAACCCTGCGTCTTTACCCTGACCGCCGCCGGGTATATCAAACGCCTGCCCGCTTCGACCTATAAGGCCCAGCGGCGCGGCGGGCGCGGCATCTCGGCCCAGAGTCTGCGCGAGGAGGACTATGTCGACACCCTCTTTACCGCCTCGACGCACGATCATATACTGTTTTTCACCAGCCGCGGCCGCGTCTATCGCAAAAAAGGCTATCAAATCCCCGAGGCGAGCCGTACGGCCAAGGGCACGAATATCGTCAATATCCTGCCCCTGGAACCGGGCGAGCGCGTCACGGCCATGATTCACCGCCGGGAGACCGACGAGCAGGGTTACCTTTTCATGTGTACGCGGCAGGGTACGGTCAAGCGCGTGGCGCTCTCGGCCATCACCAATATCCGCGCGTCCGGCCTGCGTGTGCTCACGCTGGAAGAAGGCGACGAGCTGATCGCGGTGCGCGAGACCGACGGCACGATGAACCTGCTCATCGCCACGCATAAGGGCATGGCCATCTGCTTCCGTGAAGATGACGTGCGCTGCATGGGCAGAACGGCGATGGGCGTGCGCGGCATCCGTTTGCGCAGCGGCGACTTCGTCATCGGCGCCGTGCGGGCGCACGCGGACAGCATGCTGCTGACCATCACCGAAAACGGCTACGGCAAGCGGACCCACATCGAGGAATACATCCGTGGCAACGGCGAACCGCAGCACCGCGGCGGGTACGGCCTGCGCAACTATAATATCACCGAAAAAACCGGCCCCGCCGCCGCCGTCAAGGTGACGAGTGAGACCGATGACATTATGATCATCACCGACGACGGCACCATCATCCGTATGCCGGTCGCAGACGTGAATGTCTATGGCCGTGCGGCGCAGGGCGTGCGCGTGATGCGCCTGGCGGAGGGCACGAAGGTGATCTCCCTGGCGCGCGCAGATGCCGAAGAAGTCGAGGACGAGTTGGCAGAAGACAGCCTTCCCGCGCAGGACGAAGCGGACGCGCCGGTTGAGGAATAAGCCGTGAAAACCGTAACCATCTACACCGACGGGGCCTGCTCCGGCAATCCCGGCCCGGGCGGCTGGGGCGCGATCTTACTCTACGGAGAGCATAAAAAAGAGCTCTCCGGCGGAGAGGCGAAGACCACCAATAACCGCATGGAATTGCAGGGCGTGATTGAGGCTTTGCGGCTGCTCAAGGAGCCCTGCATCGTGGATCTGTATTCCGATTCCAAATACGTCATCGACGCGCTGGAAAAGGGCTGGGCCAAATCCTGGCAGAAGAACAATTGGCGGCGCAAAACCGGCCCCGCGCTCAACCCCGACCTCTGGGAGACCTTGCTGGACCTGTGTCAAACGCATCAGCTGCGCTATCACTGGGTCAAAGGCCACGCGGAGAATCCCTACAACAACCGCTGCGACGAGCTGGCCGTTTTAGAGAGCAAACGCTTCGCGCGCGTGCAGTAAAGGCATGCGCAATCATATAATAAGAGAGGCAGGACTACCATTTCAGTAGTCCTGCCTCTTTTTTGATCAAATGAAGGGCGTGGCTTTTCTCAGCCGTGTTCACGGCCGCTGATTTCCGTGGCGGTCAGACGAAAGACGACGGTTTTCGCCAGCACGTGCTCCGGGAACGCCCAGTCGCTCTTTCCGCTGTACTGCGTCATGATGAGGTTCAAGGCCTTGGCCTTCTCGGCCGGTTCGGTGATCTCCTCGAGCTTGCCCTCGCCGATGACGCAGGCGTAACGCATGGAGAAGTCGCAGGCTTTCTCGTCGGGTTTGACGGCGCGGTCGGTGTCAAACTCAAAGCCGGCGTAGCGCAGGGATCTGGACAGATCCACCTTGCGGCCCTGCGCCGCGCTGTGGAAGTAAATCACAGGCAGGCCTTCCTCGCGGCGGTAGCCAAAGGAGAGCGGCACAATGTAGGGTCTTGTCCCATCGGCAAAAGCCAGACGGAAACAGTCACAGCTGAGGATGACTTCGTCGATGCGTGCGTTGTCGTTGATGGCCAGATCAGATCTTCGCATGAAACGTTCCCTCCCTAGTGATAAACGGGCCGCCAGGGGCGCATAAACCGCGCGCTATGGCCGGCCGGGCCAAGCCACAGTGTCACAACCGTGGCGCTTTCCACGATGATATCACACACCGGGGAGAAAACGCAAGAAAAAGAATGCGGCAAATGAAAAAATGGCAAGGCCGTCTGCGCCTTGGCAAACGGCCGCCGACTCAGGCCAGGAGAGTGATGCCTTTGATGACGATGTTCCAGTTGGGCGCGGAGGCGGTGTCGTTCTCATCGAAGAACATGCCGTTTTTGACCAGCAGAACGCCGTTATCATCATAAAGCGGGCCGCGAAAGACGTGGATGCTGCCGTCCATGAGACCGGCTTCGACGCGCTCAACGGTATCAATGACGGCGGGCTCCAAGATCTCGGGATTGATTTCGTTGAGATACACCGCGTGCTCAGAGAGACCCTCGCACCAGTCCTGCTCTATGGCCTGGCCGTCGAGCAGCGCGGAGAGCGCATAGGTATAATACACGCTCCAATCCACACGGGCGGAGGCAAGCGTGGCCTCCGGCGCGACGGGCAGCAGGTCATTGGTAAAGCCGATCACATAGCGGCCCCAGTCCGCCGCCGCGACGGCAGGCACGGTGGTGCCCTGGTGCTGGCTGAGAATATCACAGCCGCGGCCGAGCAGCTCCTGTACGTTGTCCGCTTCGTTGTTTTTTTCGTCGCTGCCTTCGGTATAGTTGACGAACATCTGCACCTCCGGATTGACGCTCTTTGCGCCGAGGAAGAAAGCGATATAGCCGGAGATGACGTTCGCGTCCTTTTTTGTTGCCACATAACCGAGCTTATTTGTGTTTGTTTTCAGCCCCGCGATGATGCCCGAGAGATAGCGGGCCTCGTATACGCGGGCATAATAGTTGTGGGTATTGGGCAAATCGTCTTTGGCGCCCTGCGTGCCTGTGGCGGTGCAGAACTGAACCGACGGGCGTTTGGCTGCCAGCTTGCTGATGCTTGCCTCGTAGCCCGCGCTGTCGGCAAACAGCACCTGGCAGCCCTCGCCGAGCAGCGCCTTGATCTGATTTTCCGCCGTCTCGTCGGCCGGAATGTTGCTCTTGATAAACAGCTGCGACTCCGCGATGCCAAGCTTTTTCAGGGCGGCCTTCATGCCGTTGATATGATTTTGACTCTCGGGCGCCGTCTCGGGCTCGCGCAGCAGCAGGCCGACTTTGAGCGCCTCTTTGGAGATGGCCTTTGCCCCATCGCCGGTGGCGGCGCTTTGTTTGCAGGCGCAGAGTGAAAAAACCAGCAAAAGAGCCGGCAAGAGCCAAAGAGTGCGTTGTTTCATCATATGGACGTCTCTCCTTGTTTCAAAATAGAATTGTTATCAAGATGTCCAAGATTTTCGATCTCATGCAGTATTCCCCGGGACAAGTTGCGGCGAAGTTGGATCAAAGACGGCGGCGTTGCTGTCAAACAAAGGCTGAATGTTTGTTTGCTGCGAAGAAAACTGTGGAAGTCGACGGCTTTCTGTATACTTCCGTATCTTTGCGTGGTAAAATCTGGGTTACCGGAAAGGAGGATTCCACATGGCTTTACTGCAACGAAAAACGATGCTCGACAGCACGCGGGTATCCATGATTGCACCGGACCTTATCACACCGAATCCCGATCAACCCCGACAATACTTTGACCCCGAGGGTCTTTCTGAGCTGGCCGACAGCATCCGCATCCACGGCATTCTGCAACCGCTGACCGTGCGCCGCCGGGCGGCGGGACGCTTTGAACTGGTGGCGGGCGAGCGTCGTCTGCGCGCGGCGGTGATCTGCGGTCTGTCTGAAGTGCCCTGTCTGATTCTGGACATCAACCGGGAGAGCTCCTGCATCCTCTCGTTGATCGAAAATCTGCAGCGGCGCGATTTGGACTTTTTGGAGGAGGCGCAGGCGCTCGAACGCCTCATCAACATCTATGGGCTTTCGCAGGAGGAAGCGGCGATCAAGGTGGGCAAATCGCAGTCGGCGGTGGCAAACAAGCTGCGTCTGCTGCGGCTCTCGACGGAGGTGCTCGACATTCTGCGCAAGAACGGCTGCAGCGAGCGACATGCCCGCGCCCTGCTGCGTCTGCCCGACGAGGGCAGCCAACTGGCCGCGGCGCGGCTGATTGTGGAGCAGGGGCTGACCGTTGCGCGCACCGAACAGTACATCGGCGAATATTTGGACATGCTCTACGCCCCCCCTGCCCTACCGGAGCCCGAGCCGACGGCGACGCCCGCGACGCAAAAAACAAAGGACAAGCCCGGCAAGCGCACGTCTTACGTCATTCGTGATGTCCGCTTTTTTCTCAACACAGTGAAAAACGGGCTGTCCATGATGCAGTCGGCGGGCGTACAGGCGGAGTGTGACCAGGCCGAGGAGGAGGACGCCATCCTGCTCACCATACGCATCCCGAAGCAGCCGCCGGTGAGAAGCTGAGCGATCAGCGCAAACACATGCGTCAAACGCGACGGCGGACCTTGGAACCGGCACATGATTTGGGATGTTTCACGTGAAACATCCCACTTTTTTATAAAAGTTTTAAAAGCATCCTTGCAAATACTTGCGGAAATCACACGGACGCATTATAATGGTCCATATGTCTTGATCAAACAGTGGATGCGTCGGGAAGAGGGACTTTGCGCCTTCTTCTCGATTTTGGTCCATTTGCATCGCAGAAAGAAGGTGACCTATGGGCAAGATCATTGCCATCGTCAATCAAAAAGGCGGCGTCGGCAAAACCACCACCTGCGTCAACCTGGCCGCCTGCCTCACAGAGGCCGGGGCGCGTGTGCTTGTCTGTGACTTTGACCCGCAGGGAAACGCCAGTTCTGGCATGGGTGTGGACAAGCTGGCCGCGCCGCTGACCGTCTACGACCTGCTCATGAATCACCGGGCCACGCAGGACGCCATCTTGGAGACGAAGTATGGCCATGTCCTGGTCGCGAATAAGACCCTGGCCGGGGCCAGCGTGGAGCTGATCGCCATGCCGGAGCGCGAGTACCTGCTCAAGCATGCGCTGGCGCAGGTGCGCAGCCGGTATGACTACCTGCTCATTGATTGCCCGCCTTCTTTGGAACTGCTGACGCTCAACTGCCTCTGTGCGGCGGATACGATCTTGGTGCCGGTCCAGTGCGAGTATTACGCCCTGGAGGGGCTTTCCGACCTGCTCTCGACGGTGCGCATCGTGCGGCGCAGCCTCAACCCGATTCTGGAGTTGGAGGGTGTGGTGCTGACGATGTACGACGGGCGCACGAACTTCTCGATGCAGGTGGCGGAGGAAGTCAAACGCCACTTCCCCGGCAAGGTGTTCTCCTCCGTGATTCCGCGCAATATCCGCCTGGCCGAAGCGCCCAGTCACGGGAAACCCGTCACAGCCTACGACAGCGCCTCGCGCGGGGCGGATGCGTACCGGCGTCTGTGCAGCGAGCTGATGGAGCGGCAGATGGCCTATCAAGGAAAGGAACGTGTGATATGAGCAAGGGTTTAGGACGGGGGCTGGGCGCGCTGCTCGGCGACGCGGCCATGCAGGACGCGCCCTCGACGGAAGTGATCCTGCTTCCGCTGTCACAAGTGGAGCCGGGACAGGGGCAGCCGCGTAAGCATTTTGACCCCGACGCCTTGGAAGAATTGGCCGATTCCATCCGTCTGCACGGCATTTTGCAGCCGATCACCGTGCGGCGTCTGGAGTCCGGATATTATCAGATCATCGCGGGCGAGCGCCGCTGGCGCGCAGCGCGGCTGGCGGGACTGGGTCAGATCCCCGTCAACGTCATCACCGCCGACGATAAGAGCGTCATGGAACTGGCGCTGATTGAGAACCTGCAGCGTGAGGATTTAAACCCCATGGAGGAAGCCGCGGGCTACCGCGCACTCATGGAGGACTTCCGCCTGACGCAGGAGGAGGCGGCCGCGCGCGTGGGTAAATCACGCTCGGCGGTGGCCAATACCATGCGGCTGCTGGCGCTGCCGGTGGAGCTGCAGTGGCTGCTGGAACAGGGCACGCTCTCGGCCGGCCATGCCCGCGCGCTGCTGACGCTGCCGCCAGAGCAGCAGCTGGCCCTGTCGGAGAAGATCGTGCGTATGGGTCTTTCCGTGCGCGAGACAGAGGCGCAGGCCAAGCAGCTGCTGAAAGAACACGAGCACACGGATACGACCGCCGAAAAGAGCGGCGGCAGCCATCCTTTGACCATCTACCTGCGGGAAGCCGAACGCAATCTCTCCGGCCGTATGGGCCGCAAGGTGAAGATCGCCCACGGCAAGCGCAAGGGGAAAATAGAACTGGAATACTATGGCCAGGACGACCTTCAAGCGCTGCTCGACGCCTTGGAGAAGCTCACAGGGAGGAATGAACGGTGAGTACAGAAAAAGAAGACATGCAGCAGATCGCCGCAGCGGAGGAACAGCCGCAAGCCAAAGCGGAAACGGAACAGCACGAGCCGATACACCTTGTCGGACGCAAGGCGCGGCCTGTGATTTTTTATATCATCGTCATGTTCGCCGTGGCGCTGGTGCTCATCCTGCTCTCCTTCTTCATGCAGCAGCGCAACCATGAGGCGCTCATCGAGGGGATCAGCGGGTCCGCCCTGAGCGTGCAGACGATTGTTGACCTGGAGATGGATAAGGAACGCCTGACCGAGGATCTGGATAAAGCCAACGAGACGCTGTCGCAAGTCCAGAAAGAAAACGAAGAGAACAAGAAAAAAGCCGAGGAAACAGCGCGCCAGGTTTTAGCCCTACAATACCTGATGGAAGCCCGCCTGCTCGCGCAGGAAGGCCGCAAGAGCGAGGCGCGCAAAATGCTCGAATCCTTGGAGGGTAAGGATCTGGTGCGCGCGCTGCCCACGCAGGAAGCGGCAGAAGGCCAGACCGTACCCAAGACCGCCTATGAGGATTTAAAGCGCGCGCTGTCCTAAGCAGCACACCTTGACCTAGGCCAAGCCGCGTGAATTACCATACAGAGGAGATAAATAGAGTATGCTGGATATCAAACGGATCAAAGAGGACCCGGAAAAGGTCAAACAGGGCCTGCGCGCCAAGCAGGTACCCGCCGATGAGGAAGTGGACCGCATTTTGGCGCTGGATACGGCGCGCCGCGATCTGATCTTCGAAACCGAAGCGCGCAAGGCGGAGCAGAATAAGGTCTCCAAAGCCATCCCACAGATGAAGAAGGCCGGCGAGGACACCACGGCCATTTTTGAACAGATGACGTTTCTTAAGGCGCAGATCGCCGCCAACGACGAGAAGCTGCGCGAGATCGAGAGCGCGTTTCGCAGCTGCATGCTCTCCCTGCCCAACCTGCCCGACGAGGATCTGCTGCCCGGCGGCAAGGAGAACAACGAACCCGTGCGCTACCACGGAGAGCCCCAGACCTTTGACTTCACACCCAAGCATCACGTGGATCTGTGTACCGATCTGGGCCTGATCGACTACCCGCGCGGCACAAAGCTGGCCGGTTCCGGTTTTTGGATCTACCGCGGCCTGGGCGCGCGGCTGGAATGGGCGCTGCTCAACTACTTCATTGATACACATTTGGCCGACGGCTATGAGCTGGTTTTGCTGCCGCATATGCTGGAATACCAGTGCGGCGAGGTGGCCGGCCAGTTCCCCAAGTTCGCCGACGAGGTCTATAAAATCCAAAACCCCACCGATGAGCGCATGCACTTCATGCTGCCCACGGCAGAAACCGCGCTGGTCTCCCTGCACCGGGACGAAATCCTCACCGAAGCCGATCTGCCCCGCAAGTATATCAGCTACACCCCCTGCTTCCGCCGCGAGGCCGGTTCCCACGGCGCGGACGAGCGCGGCATGGTGCGCGGCCATCAGTTCAACAAGGTGGAGATGGTGCAGTTCACCAAACCCGAGGACTCCGACGCGGCCTTCGACGAGCTGGTCACTAAGGCCGAGCGTCTGGTGCGCGATCTGGGCTTCCACTTCCGCACCGTGAAGCTGGCCGCCGGGGACTGCTCGGCCTCCATGGCGCGCACCTATGACATTGAAATTCAAATCCCCTCCATGAATGGCTACAAGGAAGTCTCCTCTGTTTCAAATGCCAGAGATTACCAGGCGCGCCGCGGCAATATGCGCTTTCGCCGCGAGGAGAGCGGCAAGCCCGAGCTGCTGCACACGCTCAACGGCTCCGGCCTGGCCACCAGCCGCATCTTCCCCGCCATGGTCGAGCAGAACCAGAGAAGCGACGGCAGCATCGTCATTCCCGAGGTGCTGCGCAAATACCTGGGCGGCCTGGAATGCATCACCCCGCCGACATGCTGATCGCCCGAATGTGAAAAGGAGACAAAGCCATGGATGAAAAGAAGCCAATGGAGCAGGAGGAACTGGAATCGCAAGGCCCGCCGCAGCGCGAGCCGACGCCAAAGCGCACCCGCGTGCTGGCCTTGATCGGGGCGATCCTCATGATTCTTCTGGTCTTTGCCTATACCTACTCACTGGCCACCGGCAAGATCTTTGACTGGAAGATCTTCTCCTGGTGAGCAGCGTGCGTGTCTATTTGGAGGAGGGCCTTGCGGCCCTGGGCCTGCACCCGCCGGACGGCGCGGTGGACCGCCTGCTGCACTACAAAGAGCGGCTGATCGAAAAAAACCAGGTGATGAACCTCACGGCCATCACCGCACCGCTGGAGGTGGCGCGGCTGCATTTTCTGGACTCCGCCGCCCTCCTGGCGCAGTGCGATCTTGACGGGAAAACACTCATTGACGTGGGCACAGGCGCGGGCTTTCCGGGTCTGGTGCTGAAGATCTTAGTGCCGGACTTGCAGCTCACGCTGCTTGACAGCCTGCAGAAGCGCCTGCTATGGCTGGAGGATTTGTGCCGGGAGCTTTCGCTGGAGGTCAGCTTCGTGCATGGCCGGGCGGAGGAAGTCTCACACGATAGCGCGTATCGCGACCGCTTTGATGTTGCCACCGCACGCGCCGTGGCGAATCTGCCCCTTTTGTGCGAACTCTGCCTGCCCTATGTGAAACCGGGCGGCGCGTTTTTGGCGATGAAAACCGGGCGCGAAGACGAGCAGGAGCTGCGCCAAGCGCAAGAGCTGCTACCGCAGCTGGGCGCGGGGCAGCCTGTGGCCATAGACTATGCCCTGCCGGGCGGCGAAGCGCTCGCGCGGCGTCTTTTGCGCATGGAAAAAGAAACGCCCACGCCGCCGGGTTATCCACGCAAATGGTCGAAACTCAAAGCGGGGCGCGGTTGAGCCGTGCTGGAAAATATTTTAGTCTTTTTGCACAAAATACTATTGATTCCTTTGGTGGATTATGATATGATGTTCACATCTAACGGGAGGCATGAGAATGGGAAGCGTGATTGTCGTCACCTCCGGCAAGGGCGGAACGGGGAAAACCTCGCTCTGCGCCGGCTTGGGCTTTGCTCTGTGTGAGCTGGGCTATACCGTTCTTTGTATCGACGCGGACGTCGGTCTCCGGAATCTGGATATTGCGCTCGGCATGACCGACAGCGTCCTCATGGACTTTGCCGATGTGATCGAAGGGCATACCACCCTGCACAGGGCGGCCGCCCTCCACCCGAACGAAGCCAAACTCTCTCTTCTCACCGCCCCCCTCCTGCTCGAGCAGGATGAGAGTACGGAAGAGGGATTTCGTATGCTTCTTTCGCAGGCGCGCGCGCAGTATGACTATATTCTGATCGACTCCCCCGCCGGCCTGGGCCTGGGCTTTCACCTGGCCAGCTGCGCGGCGGACGAAGCGATTGTGCTTGCCACCGATGATCTGTCTGCCCTGCGTGATGCGCAGCGCGTTGTGGCGCAGCTTGGCGCGCGCATTCCCGTGATCCGTCTGGTGGTCAACCGGGTGCGGCCGAAGCTGCTGGCCCGCCTGGGGCTCACGGTGGACGATCTGATGGACAATGTCGGCTTGCCGCTTCTGGGCCTTGTGCCGGAAGATGCGCGGGTGCTGTTGTCTGCCAACGCGGGCAAACCGCTGCTGCGCGGCAACACAAAAGGCGCGGCGCAGGCGTATCGTAACATCGCAAAACGGCTCTTGGGCCAGGCGGTGCCACTCATGAAGATAGGAAGAAGAGGGTTGATTGTATGAACATTGCATTGATGAGTCACGATCGGAAAAAAGAATTGATGGTGCAGTTTTGTATTGCGTACTGCGGCGTGCTGTCCAAGCATACCGTCTGCGCGACCAATACCACCGGTCGCCTGGTCGCGGAGGCCACAGGTCTGCCGGTCCGGCTCTTCCTTTCGCATGCGCACGGCGGCAGCCAGCAGATCGGCGCGCGCATTGCCTACAATGAGATCGACATGGTCTTTTTCTTTTCCGACCCCCAGTCCAGTGACTTGGATGCAGAACTCAAGTACATCAACCAAATGTGTGATCAATATAATATCCCCTTTGCCACGAACGTGGCCACGGCGGAAATTTTAATCCACGGCTTAGAGCGCGGGGACCTCGACTGGCGAGAGATCGTCAATCCATTTTTGAAACCCGTGACGGTGTAAGCCACGCGCGCCCGGGATACGCACCGCGCTATGCCCCGGCGCCAAACAAGAGGCGCTTTCGTTCCGAGAAGCGGGAACGAAAGCGCATTTTTTTGAAGGAGGCCAAGCCTTTCATGGAACGAATGAAACCCCGGACGCTGTCCGGTTTTATGGAACTTCTGCCGCCGCGCCAGCAGCTGTTTGACCAGATGGTCGCGCGGCTGAGGCAGACGTATGCGCGCTATGGTTTCACGCCGCTCGATACGCCGCTGATGGAAGCCTCGGAGGTTCTGCTGGCCAAGGGCGGCGGTGAGACGGAGAAGCAAATTTACCGCTTTTCCAAGGGCGACACGGACCTGTCGCTGCGTTTCGACCTGACGGTGCCGCTGGCCAAATACGTCGCGCTGCACTACAATGACCTCGCCTTCCCCTTTCGGCGGTATCAGATTGGCAAGGTGTACCGCGGCGAGCGCGCGCAGCGCGGCAGATTTCGCGAGTTTTATCAGGCGGATATTGATATCATTGGAGATGGTGCGCTCGATATCATCAACGAAGCCGAAATCCCCGCCATCATTTATCAGGCCTTTTGCGCCCTTGGTTTGACGCGCTTTCGCATCCGTGTGAACAACCGTAAAATCTTGGGCGGTTTCTACGCCATCTTAACGCTCGAGTCGCAGTCGGGCGAGATCATGCGCATCGTGGACAAGCTGGATAAAATCGGCGCGGAAAAGGTCAAGGCGCAGCTCATAGAAAACGACATACCCGCCGACGCAGCCGATGAAATCCTGCGCTTTACCAACATCACGGGCAGCAACGCCGCAGTGCTCGACGCGCTGGCGGCCTACCAGGGCCGCAACGAGATCTTCGACGAGGGCTTGCGAGAGCTGCAAGCCGTCCTGCGTTACCTCGGCGCCTTTGGCGTACCGGAAACGCACTTCGCCGTCGACCTGACCATCGCGCGCGGCCTGGATTACTATACCGGCACGGTCTATGAAACCGTCATGCTCGACCATCCGGAGATCGGCTCGATCTGCTCCGGCGGACGCTATGATAACCTGGCCGGATACTACACCGATCGAACGCTGCCGGGCGTCGGCATTTCCATCGGCTTAACGCGGCTGTTTTATGTCCTGGGTGAGCAGGGCTACTTAAACGAGGACGCGCCCAGCGCGCCGGCGGACGTGCTGATTCTGCCCATGACCGAGGATCTCTCCCCCGCCATCACGCTGGCAACAGCCTTGCGCGCGGCGGGCATCCGCACGCAGCTTTATACCGAGGCGAAAAAGTTCAAAGCCAAGATGAGCTATGCCAACAAGCAGGGCTTTCCCTTTGCCATCTTCCTGGGCGAAGATGAATGCGCCCGCGGCGAGGTCACGCTCAAAGACCTGCGCAGCGGACAGCAGCAGAGCCTCTCCCCCGCCGCCGCCGAGGCGGCCATCCTGGCAGAGCTGCAAACCCAATACGAGGCTGCCCCCATACGAGAAATAGAGAAGGACTGAGCAGGGTTTTGTCCCCTGCCGGATACCATACAGTTGGAGTGAAGAAAAACGATGGACACAATGCAAGGCTTAAAGCGCAGTGGCTACTGCGGCGACTATCGCATGGAACAAGTGGGACAAACCCTCACCGTCTGCGGCTGGGTGCAGCGCAGGCGCAACCTGGGCGGCCTGATTTTTGTCGACCTGCGCGACCGCAGCGGCATTTTGCAGCTGTCATTTGACCACGATACCCCGGCCGAGATCTTCGACAAGGCCGCCGACCTGCACGCGGAATACGTCATCGCCGCGACGGGTACGCTGCGCGAGCGCGAATCGAAAAATCCGGACCTGCCCACCGGCGATGTCGAGCTCTTTGTCACCGAGCTGCGCCTGCTGGCCAAGGCCCAGACGCCGCCCTTTGAGATCCTGGACGACAATGCCGTCAACGATATGCTGCGCCTGCAATACCGCTACCTCGACCTGCGCCGTCCGTCCATGCAGGCCATGATCAAGACGCGGCATAAGATCACCAAAATCGCGCGCGACTACTTCGACGAGCAGGGGTTTTATGAGATCGAAACCCCCATGCTCACCAAGTCCACGCCCGAGGGCGCGCGTGACTATCTGGTGCCCTCCCGCGTCCACCCGGGTAAATTCTATGCCCTGCCGCAGTCGCCGCAGCAGTATAAGCAGCTGCTCATGCTGGCCGGGTTTGACCGCTATATGCAGATCACCCGCTGCTTCCGCGACGAGGACCTGCGGGCCGACCGTCAGCCGGAATTCACCCAGATCGACCTGGAAATGTCCTTTGTCGACGAACAGGACGTCATGGCGGTGCAAGAGGGCTTTCTCTCTCGCGTCTTTCGTGAGGTGCTCGGCGTCGAGGCGCAAACGCCCTTCCCGCGTATGCCCTGGCGTGAGGCGATGGACCGCTTCGGCTCCGATAAACCCGACCTGCGCTTCGGCTTCGAGCTGTGCGATATCTCGGACCTGGTCAAAAATTGCGGCTTTGGCGTCTTTTCCGCGCCGGTGGCCGAGGGCGGCAGCGTGCGCCTGATCAATCTGCGCGGCCATGCCGCCGATTTCCCGCGCAAGAAAATTGATAAACTGGTGGAGTTCGTCAAAACCTACCGCGCCAAAGGCCTGGCCTGGGCGCGCCTGCTCGACGGCAACGTGACCTCCTCCTATCAAAAATTTTTGACTGAAGAAGAAAACGCCGCCATCCTGCAGCGCGCCGAAGCGAGCGACGGCGACTTGATCCTCATTGTCGGCGACGCGAAGGATGAAACCGTCTTTGCCGCGCTGGGCGCGCTGCGTTGCGAATGCGCCAAACAGCTGGATCTGCTGGATCCGATGGACTTCCGCTTCCTCTGGGTGACGGAATTTCCCATGTTTGAGTTTTCGGAGGAAGAAAACCGCTATGTCGCCATGCACCACCCCTTCACCGCGCCCATGGACGCGGATATCGACAAGCTGGAGTCGGACCTCTCACACTGCCGCGCCAAGGCCTACGATATTGTGCTCAACGGCACGGAGCTCGGCGGCGGCTCCATCCGTATCAACACCCCCGAGATGCAGGCGCGTATGTTTCAGATCTTAGGCTTTCGCGAGGAGCAGGCCCAGGCGCAGTTCGGGCATCTGATCAACGCCTTCTCCTTCGGCGCGCCGCCGCACGGCGGCCTGGCCTATGGCCTGGACCGTTTGTGCATGCTGATGGCCGGCGCGGACTCGATCCGCGATGTCATCGCCTTCCCGAAGGTGCAAAATGCCTCCGAACCCATGACCGCCTGCCCCAGCAGCGTCAGCAATCAACAATTGGACGAGCTCGCGCTCGCCGTGCAGATACCACAACAAGAAACGAAGGAGTGACCCAAAGATGAAACGTATCGCTGCCCTCCTGCTCTCGCTTAGCCTGATCGCAAGCATGAGCGTCGCCCCGGCCTTCGCGGCAGAGGATGGAACAAGCAAACAAGCACCCGAAAAGACCCAAGAGGCCAAAACCAGCACAGCTCAAAAAGAAACGACGCCTGTTGCGTCCGTTGACGGTGATAAAAAAGGCGAGACCTCAACGCAAACGCCCGTAGACGGTGATAAAAAAGGCGAGACCTCAACGCAAACGCCCGCTGACGCAGCGCAAAAAGGCGAGGCCACAGCGGAAACGCCCCTTGACCCAGATCAAAAAGACGAGGCCCAGACGGAACCTGTGGAAGAGGACACACAAACGGGCGAGACACCCGCAGAACCCACCGCCGATCCGGCTGCCGGTACGTTTTCCGATGTCCAGGGCCACTGGGCACAGGCCACCATGCTCAAAGCCGTGGGCGACGGCCTGATCAAGGGCTATGAGGACAAAACCCTGCGCCCAAACGCGCCGATCAGCATGAAGGAAATGATGACCATTTTGTCCCGCGCCGTGGAAGGCATACAGGTCTCCACCATCGGCGCCGAGGCCACGCGCGGCGCGGCGTTTGTGCGCCTGGATGAGACCCTGTCGCTCTCCAAAGGACGGCCCTTGGCGGACCTCGGCAAATACAAGGACGCCGCCCAACTGAGCGAGGCAGAGCGGCGCGCGGTCTCCGCCCTGATCAGCAGCGGCGCGCTGACCGGTTTTCCCGATAACACCCTGCGTCCGCAGGCCAGCATCTCCCGCGCGGAGTTTTTAACGCTGCTCTACCGCGTGCTGCCGCAGGCAAACAGCGCGGATCAGATCACGACTACGCCCACAGGGCCCATCACCCTGAGCGGCCCTGTGGCGCTCTCTGCGCTCACTTTCACCGAGCCGGTATACTTTGACAGAAGCGTCGAAGAAGCGTCCCTGACGCAAGTTGTGGCTGCGAGAGCGGTATTCACCGATGCACTCACGAAACTCACGCTCGATAAGGGCACAAAGATCCAGACGCTGGTGATGCCCGTGGCGGCGGCCAAGAATCTCTCCCTGTCGGACGACTGCCGGATCGACACGCTCGTGCTCATCGGCAGTAACGCCACCCTCTCCCTGCCCGGCAACATCGGCGCGGTGGAGCTCGGCGGCAGTGGCAACAGCCTGACGCTCGGCGCCAGCACCACCCGCGTGCAGGTGAGCGGCGCGGGCCAGAGCCTGACCGTCAACAGCGCGCTCGATATGCTCACGCTCGATGGCATGATGACCAAGCTCAGCTTCGGCACAAACGGCAGCGTGAAGAACCTGACCCTCACCAAGCAGAGCAGCAAACACGAGCTGACCCTGCCCGGCAACCTGCAAACGCTGGACCTGGACGGCAATGCAAACCTTTTGACCGTGGACGGCGTGGTCGATACGCTTTTGCTGCGCGGCACGGATAACGAAGTTGGCGGCAAGGGCAGCGTCAAGGATTGTACGCTTTACAGCAAAAAGAGCGGCGTGCTGCTGCCTTGCAGTAAGTTCACCAACAAGAGCGACGAGGGCATCCGCGACGCCGTCGTCACCCTCTCCGCCCCTTCCCTGCTGGCGGTTGACAGCCTCTTGACCGTCACGGCCAAGTTCACCAACCCCGAAGCGCGCAGCGCCGAGGCGGTCTGGATCGTCAACGACACCGAGGTGAAGAAGGAGACCGTTACCGTCTCGCCCAGTGAGGGCAGCAGCCAGTACCTCGCCCGCTTTACGTATAAAAAAGACATGAACCAGGACTTCAAAGTGCGCTTTGAGCTGCGTTATACCACCGAGTCGGGCGAAGCGCAGGTCAAAAGCGCGAGCGGCGCGACCTGGCTGGAGAATCACCCCAATTCTTACTATGACTTTTACAGCGTGGATAAGGTCCTCAAGCGCGTCACCACCGGTTACTACGGCAACCGCACCACCAAGTGGGCCATAGATAACGACTATGATCAGCGCACCAAGGAAGTCTGGATGAACGCCAAGGGTTATTCCAGCCCCACGCGCTACATGGTCTGGATCAGCATCGCCACGCAGCATGTGAACATCTATGAGGGCAGCCAGGGCAACTGGAAGCTGATCAAGTCCTACCTCTGCGGCACGGGGAAAAAGGGCACGGACACCCCCGTCGGCGTCTACCCCATCGGTACCCGCACCGCCTCCGGCTGGACAACCTCCACCTACCACGTCAGCCCCGTGCTGCGTTTTAAGCAGGGCAGTGGCCTGGCCTTCCACTCCCGTCAGTATGACCCCAGGGGCCGCTATATCGTCGATCCCACCATCGGCATGCCAGCCAGTCAGGGCTGCATTCGCATGTACGACGAGGATATCCACTGGATGTACGACAATATCCCGATCTACACCACCGTGGTGGTATACTAACATAAAAGCAAAAAAAGCCAGGCGATCTCAGTCGCCTGGCTTTTATTTTGTTTAAGCGATCAAAATTAAAATTGATTGACCCAGCCGGAGATGAGAATGGTCGGTAAAAACCAGCTGATCAGAAAGAGCGACATGCCCCAGGGTGTGAGCGAGGAGAAGGCCGCGGCGGCGCTTAAGTAGGCGGCGATCAGGATACCGAAGAAGGCGCCGAGGCTGGCGAGCACCGCGCACAACCGCACCGCAGTCTGCAACCGCTGCGTACCCGTTGCGACCGTCGCCACAGGGGCCAGGCCCTGCAGGCAGAGCAGCGCCACAAGCTTGGCTTCCCTGGGCACAGGGGCGCGCTGCATCTTGGCGCGCTGGCTGATCTCCGGAAAGGCCATCTTGTCCCAGGGGAAGCGGAACTGGCGTTTGAGCACCGGGGGTACGAGGTTAAAGTCCAGGCCGATCAGGATGGGGGTGATGCGGCTGCCGAGCAGCAGCTCCATCGCCGCGCCCGCGCTCTTGTGCAGTTTATATTCCAGAATGAACTGCCCGGCAAAGCGCAGGTTGATCGCGCAGAACAGGCCGGTTTTGACCCGGACGCCCGCCGGGATATTGACGCCCATGCGCGCGAGGTGAGACAGCGTGCCGACCAGAACGGGTTCCCCGCCGACATGGGCCGAAATGCCCTCATTTTGCAGCTCGAGTTCGGTGGCGGTGACATAAGTGCCGCCATCGGTGCGCATCAAGGTGTGAAAGAGGGTGTCCAGGCCAAACCCAGCCGCGCGCAGTAAGGAAGCCGTGACGGAGATGACCTTTGCGTGGTCATAGCTGCCAAACACGCGGTAGCTGACCAGCTCCACCGAGCCGGGCGGGAACAGGTCGCTGTCCTCCACAAGCAGGCCCGCGCCTTTTTTGCCGGCCTGTACGCCCGGCCAACCCGCCAGCGCAACGCCCAGGGTGGACAGGCGGCGCGAGAGCGAGGAGAAGGGCAAACTGAAACAAAGGCAGCCGCTTAGGGTGGCCGCGGCCGTCAGCATGCCCGACAGCGCCCAGAGCAGCAGCTGGGGCTTTTTACCCAACACCCCGATCAAGAGCGCCAGCAGCAGCGAGAGGACCAGCAGGACCGGCGCCATACGCGCAAAGTGACGCTCAGCGCCGTCCGGCTCCTGTATCTGGCTGCCGAAGCCGGTGATGGAACCGAAGCGGCGGCGGTAGACGGGCTTACCGTTCCACTGCGAGGGCTCGGCGGTCATCAGATCCGGTGCGGCGGCCGAGGCGGCAATGCGGCAGGCGCTGCGCAGTTGACGCTGCTTACTGTGCCGGCCCCAGAGCGAGAAGGCGAGCACCAGGCAGACCGGCGCAAACAGCGGCAGAGAGTGCGCGCGCAGGTGAACCAGCTGCATGGTGAGCGTATCGGCCAGGGTAAAAAGCGCGGCCAAGGCCGCCAGGCTGTGCATGCCGGGCCGTAGGCGAAGCAGGTCCGCCAGACCCTCTGTGAGCACTTTATGCGCACAGAGCAGGCAGAGCGCGAAGGGGATGAGCGAGATCCAGGTGAGCGTCGTTGGACTTTTCAGGCTGTCCGGCAAAGGCAGCGAAAGTCCGCCGAAGGCGGCCAGGACCAGCAGGACGATCGCGCATAAAAACGCACCCATCGTCTGCCAACGCAATGCCAAGAGCCCTTCGCCGTACTGGCGGGCCAGCTCACGCGGCGGCGTATCCGGCGGGGGCGGCGGCGCGGGACGAGGCGGCTTTTTGGCTTTGACGATTTCGTCCTCATCCTCGTCCCGGCTGCCCTTCTTGGGCAGCCGGATGCGCTCTTTTTGCGCGCCGGCCCAGTGTGCGGCTTGCTGCGCCGCGCGCGTGGCGGCTTCGCGAATGGTTTGCGGCGGCGGCGGTGGGGGTTCCGGTTCAGGCTCCGGCAGGGCCGCGCCTTCGGGCGGGGTAAAGACGATGAGGTTATCGGGCACGGGTGTCGTTGGCGCCGCTTCCCCATCGCTTGGCGCGTCCTCGTCGTCCTCTGTTTGTTCGTCCTCATCGTCCTGCGCGGCCATATGGCCCGGGTTGAGCACCACGATGCTGCCGAGGGCTGTGGGCGCTTCGGCAGGTTCCGTATCGTCCGGCGCGCTTGGATCAGGCTCATGCGGATCTTCGCCGGACGAAACAGCCGCGCCGGGTGCTTCGTCCGCCGCGCCCTCCGTCCAGTGGGAGACTTCGGATAAAATATCATCGAGGGAAAAGTCGCCCTCGGCTGGGGTTTTCGTTTCGTCTGACATGCGATCACCTGATTTCCTTGTTCGGTTCAGATTAGCCGCTGCCGCACCACTTCGTAGAGCACAATGGCGGCGGCGGCGCTGGCGTTGAGCGAATTGAGCTTCCCGTGCATGGGAATGCGCAGCAGAACGTCGCAATGTTCGCGGACAAGCCGCCCCATACCGTCGCCCTCCGAGCCGATGACGATGGCCGCGGGCAGGCGCAGGTCAGCCTGGTACAGATCGGTTTTGGCTGCGGCGTCCGCGCCAAAAACCCAGAGGCCCGCGTCCTTGAGCTCTTTGAGCAGCGCGCTGATGTTGGCAACCCGCGCCACCGGCAGATGCGAAACCGCGCCAGCGGAGGTTTTGGCGACGATGGCCGTCAGGCCCGCGCTGCGGCGTTTGGGGATGATGAGCCCGTGCGCCCCGGCGCACTCGGCTGTGCGGATGATGGCGCCGAGGTTATGCTGGTCGGAAATTTCGTCGCAGACCACCACCAGCGGCGCCTGGTCCAGGTCGCGCGCCCGCTGCAAGATATCATCCACCGAGACATACTCGCGCACGGCGGCCAGCGCGATGACGCCCTGGTGGGCGTGGGTGCGGCTCATGCCGTCGAGCTTTCTGCGGTCGGCGTCCACCACCACGACGCCGCGGTTGCGCGCGGTCGAGGCGATGTGGCCCAGGGTTTTGTCGGTCTCCCCTTTGAGCAGAAAAATTTTATCAATATGCGTGCCCGTGCGCAGCGCTTCGATCACGGCGTTGCGGCCTTCGATGACGCCGTCATTGATGGCTTCTTCCAGGCTGCTGCGGTCACGCGGTTGCTTTTGTTCTTTCATAAATGCTCCTGTCAAGTCGGCGCAGCGCGCGCCGTTTTTCATGGACAAGTCCAGACAAAGATCAGTATAGCATGAAACGCGCGGAAGAAAAAGAATTTTTCGTGAAGAATGCAGAATCTTTCCTGTGAGGCGGCGAAACGGCAAAGACCGTCGTTTATAGAAAATTTACATGCCCCTTCCTTGCTTTTCAGGTGGGCGTATGGTATATTTATCCCTACTCGATTGGAAAAAACCCCAGGCGCACAAGTTTTGGCGATAAGCCGGGCAAATCGCGCATACACTAGCGGAAGCGCCCGTAAACGCGGGGCCGGTCTGCGATGGGAGAAATCACGAGGAAAATGTCAGGAGGACACGTCCTTGAGTGCAAATCAAAATAAGAATAAAGGTCCGGAGGGACCCAAAAAACGCAATATGATTTTTTCGGCCGTCCTGTGGGCCGTGATCATCACGCTGCTGGTCAACTTTGTCCTCTCGCAGATGACAAAGAAGCAGACGGAAGAAATTCGTTACAGTGAGTTTATCAGCCTCATCGCCGAGGATAAGGTGGACGAGGTACAGGTGCAGCCGAACCGCTACCTCATCAAACTCAAACAGACCGAAGGAGAACCGGCGCAAAGTGAAGATACCAAGACGCCGCTGAGTAAGCTGCTCCAGGGCTCGCAGCAAAAGATCCTGGTGTCCGCGGCCATTTCCAAACAGCAGGAGGCGGACCGCCTGATGCCGCTGCTGGAGGAACATGGCGTAAAGATCGCCTTCCAGATGCAGGAGGAGGGCTCGTTGTTTTTCGAGGTTTTGGTTACCTACCTGCTGCCCGCTGTCCTGCTCATGGGCTTTTTCTTCTTCATCATGCGCCGCATGGGCGGCGGTATGGGCGGCCTGGGCGGCGTGGGCAAGGCCAACGCGAAGGTGTATGTGGAGCGCAGCACGGGCATCACCTTTGCCGACGTGGCCGGCCAGGACGAAGCGAAGGAGTCCTTGCAGGAGATCATCGACTTTCTGCACAGTCCGCAGAAGTATACCGAGATCGGCGCGAAGCTGCCCAAGGGCGCGCTGCTGGTCGGCTCGCCCGGTACGGGTAAAACTTTGATGGCCAAGGCCGTGGCGGGCGAGGCGGGGGTTCCCTTCTTCTCGATCTCCGGCTCGGACTTTGTGGAGATGTTTGTCGGCGTAGGCGCGTCGCGTGTGCGCGATCTGTTTAAAGAGGCCGCAAAGCTGGCCCCCTGCATCATCTTCATTGACGAAATTGACACCATCGGCAAAAGCCGTGATAACCGCATGGGCGGCAACGACGAGCGTGAGCAGACGCTCAACCAGCTGCTGGCGGAGCTGGACGGTTTCGATCCCACCAAGGGCGTGATCGTCCTGGCGGCGACGAACCGGCCGGAAGTGCTCGACAAGGCCCTGTTGCGGCCCGGACGTTTCGACCGCCGCATCACCGTGGACCGGCCGAACCTGGCGGGCCGTCTGGCCACCTTGCAGGTACACACGCGCAAAATCCGCTTGGCGGAGGATGTGGATCTGAACAAGCTCGCCCAGGCGACGGCGGGCTGCGTGGGCGCGGACCTGGCCAACCTCGTCAACGAGGCGGCGCTGCGCGCGGTGCGTATGGACCGGCACGCGGTCAACCAGCGCGACCTGCTCTCGTCCTTTGAGCAGGTGATCGCGGGCGCGGAGAAAAAGGGCACCGTGCTCACGGAGCAGGAAAAGCGTCTGATCGCCTTCCACGAGGTGGGTCATGCCCTGGTGGCCGCGCTGCAAAAGAGCGCGGAACCGGTGACGAAAATCACCATCGTGCCGCATACGCAAGGCGCGCTGGGTTACACGATGCAAACGCCCGAGGAGGAGCGGTATTTGATGGACCGCGACGAACTCTACGACCGCATCCGCGTCCTGCTGGCGGGGCGCTGTGCCGAGGAGGTCGTGTTCGCAACGCGCACCACCGGCGCAGCCAACGACATTGAACGCGCCACGGATCTGGCCCGCAAGATGGTGACGATGTACGGCATGAGCGATCATTTCGGCATGATGAGCCTGGCGACGATACAGAATCAGTTCTTAGACGGCAGCATGGGTCTGACCTGCGCGCAGGATACCGCGGCGGATATTGACCACGAGATCCGCACGATCATTGACAGCTGCCATGACGACTCGGTGAAGCTTTTGCAAGAAAACCGCGCGCTGCTCGACGAGATCGCGACGTATCTTCTCAAGAAGGAGACGATCACCGGCGCGGAGCTGACGGCGATTCTGGAAGGCCGCGACCCCGAGGAGGCCGCCGAGCCGCCGGAGGAGAAACAAGAGCGCGAATGGATCCCGCCGCGTCTGCGCGTGCAGGAGAAGAAGCCCGACGACGCGGGCGAGAGCGAGCGGACGGACGCCCCCGCCCCGCAGCTGCTCGACAAGACGGACAAAGATCCCGATATCTTTTAAGCAAGCAGCAAAGCCCGGCCATGAGAAATCATGGCCGGGCTTTTTTGTTGCCAAGAAGGCCGAACAGCGCCTCTTGGGCAATGGGAAAACATCAGTCTGTGTTTGCCGACTCGGCGGGTGGCGCGACGGCCGGGGCCTCTCGTTTATTGCGCAGCACCGTGGGGATGATACCCGAAAGACTGCCGGCCAGGAAGAACAGGATTCCGACGATCATATTCGTCGTAATCACCTCGCCGAGCAGCGCCAGGGCAAACAGCGGCGCGATAATCGGCTTAAAGAAGAAAATCAGGTTGGTCATATGCGGCCCGGTTTTCTCCATCGCCAACATGTGGAACACATAACCCGCTGCGCTGTTGATCAGGCAGATGAACAGGAAATACGGCAGCGTCACCGCGTTGATGCCCGCAAAAAAGGGCACATCCACGAAGATCGACAGGCCGATCGCCTCGTATATAGCCGCCACAGGCCCCAGATGGCCCAGGAGCAGCAGGATAAGCAGCTCCGCACCCCCGAATAGGAAGCTCATGCAAGTGACCGCCAGGCCCCCGCATTCGCGCGTGAGGCGTTTGCCAAACACGCTGTACGAGGAAAACAGCAGCGCGCTGATGATCACCAGCGCCACGCTGAGCAGATTGACCTGGCTTTCGCCGGAAAATGGATTGATGATCGCGAGGATACCGCAGACCTCCAGCGCAAGCGCTAAGACGTTGTTCCAGTGTATGGCTTCGCGCAGGAGCAGAAAGGCCAAAATCGTGACAAAGATCGGGTTGCCGCTAAAGAGCACGGCCACCACACTGGCCTGTCCATAGCTGACTGCAAGTTGAAAGAGCACCATGCTCAGCGGCACGCAGAGCAGACCCGTAAAAGCAAACGCGCGCAGATGCTCGCCGCGCAAGCGAACCTTCTTCTTGCGCAGCGAGACAACCGCAAAGGGGATCAAACACAGACCGCCGATGAAAAATCGCTCCACCGTGATTTGCATAGGGTGAAACACGCCGGAGACAGGTGGCAACTTAAGCATGACTTCCATACAGCTAAAAATCAGGGTGGCTATTCCGATGCTGACAATACCGGCCATGCGCGAAGAAACCTTCATGAGTTGTCACCTATTTTCATCAAATTTCGCCCGTAAGAAGATGATATCTTACGCAGCGTAGGGCTTAGGGCTTACTCGTCGATCGAGTAGTAGGCAGTGCGCGGCAGGACATCCGACAGCCCCGTGAGCAGCGGGGAGAAGTCGGACGGCGTACCCGGAGGGGGTGGGCTGTCCAGACGCAGCTGTTTCGGCGGGGTGAGCGGCAGCGAGACCAGAAACTCGGTGCCCTCTTTCCCGCGGTTGCCCGCCATGATCACGCCGCCGTGGTAGAGCGCAATGCGCTGCGCAATCCACAGGTCAAGCCCCGTGCCCTCCTGCGGGCGGGGCAGACCCGGCGTGTCTTGGGGAGAAAACAGCAGCGCCAGACGGTCGTCCGGAATCGCCGGCCCGTTGTCCCACACCGAGAGCAGCACGCGCTTACCCTGCGCTTTGAGCGTTAGCTCCAGCCGCCCGCCTTCGCCCGCGGATTTGATCGCGTTCGACAGCAGCGAGAGGATCAGCTGCTCCAGCAGGTTGCGGTTGCCGACCACAAAGAGGAAGGCCGGTTCAATCTGCGTGGCCAACTGCGGGCTGGGCGGCAGCAGACGCTCCACCAGCTCACGGCTCAGGCGGCGGCAGAGGTCGGTGAGGTTGACGGTGTCTTTTGGGAAGTCGTTCTCCCAATCCTCTTGCGTGAGCTCCATCTGCCGGGCCAGGCGCAGGATGCGGTGGCTGACCTGGTTCTGCGTGGCCATCAGGCGGCGGGCGGCGTCCTGGTCGGTTTGCTTGGCAAGCAGCTGGCCAATTTGCTCATTGGTGGCCATCAGGTTGCTCAAGTGTCCGCGCAGCAGCGACGGCACCTTCGCCATCGACAGCGGCGGGGGCGTGGCCGCGCTTGGCCGCAGTATCAGCAGCTGACCTTGCGCGACTTGCGTGGCTGTGGCGGTGAACGACGCGCCGGCCAGCGTGACGCTGGGCGCGCTGCTCCTTTCGGACAAAAGCGCAAGCAGCGGCGCAAGCGAGGCGTCGCCTTGCGGCAACAAGGCCTTCGCGGCGGCGTTTGTGTAGATGATCGTTTGATCCTCCACAAAAAGAACGGCTTCGGGGAAGTGATCAAAAAAAAGATGTAGTTGGGTGTGATCGAATGACATAGTGACTCATTCCTTCCTATTTTATCGTAGCCACCCCTGTGTGGCAAGGGTTTTTGTTCGGGCCGGCGAAATTCGACATAATTCGACAAGCGGGGCAAAAAATAAAACAACAGAAAGGAGGGCGGGGAGCCGGTCACTGACCATTGAATCTGGAGACTGCTATGTAAAGGATAGCAAAACGGCTGTTCTTTTTCAATAAGAAGCAATTTTGCGTAGGAATATTGGAAACGCAAAAATAATGCAGGCTTAATCTTAGTGCGTTTTGGCGGATTTTATCATTTATTGCCGTAGGATAGTAGAAAATAAGTGCAAGTTAAGTGGGTGCTACAAATGGAACGTACTAAACATATAAGTATTCGACTTAGTGAAGAGACTCTGCGGAAATTTCATTATGTTGCGAAATTTTATGATCGTTCCAGCAGTAAGCAGATTGCGAATATCATTCATAAATGTATCAGAGAATTTGAGCTGGAGCATGGCAAAATAGAGCTGGAGGACTTGGATAAACTAATAACGAGCAGATAAAAGAATTATTATTCTTGCAATCATGCTTGCAAAATATTATACTGATCTCGAAAATGAATGAAGCAGTAAAATGAAAATACGTTGCAGAAAAGAGGATGCGATTAAAATTCGCATCCTCTTTGGCATACATATGAACCGGACACCATTTGGAGTTCAAGCCAGATAATTTAACACCATACGGTGTATCCTGTCAATATCTAGTTACCTGACAGGAGGGAAACGATCATGCCATATGGACGAATCAGAGATTTACGAGAAGATGCTGATCTAAGTCAAAAGAAATTGGCCGAAAAGCTTTTCATGCACACAACTACCTATGCCAGATATGAAACGGGTGAGCGAGAGATTCCTCTCAACGTCGCCATTCAGCTTGCTCAATTCTATCATGTAAGTCTTGATTATTTGGCGGGCTTGAGTAAAAACAAAGAAATGAAATAAAAAGTACGGCTTGTCATTTCTTCATGCTATTGATATATTAAATGTACTATCATAAAGGAGTGCTTACTATGGACGGTCAAACGACAGATATAAACATCTGCATGGATGCAGAGCTGAAAAAACAGGCGGACGAGCTGTTTGCCGAACTTGGCTTGGATCTGACAACGGCGGTTCATGTATTTATACGTCAGTGCCTGCGCGAGAGCGCCATCCCCTTTCGCATTTCGCTCTATCCTTCTAACAGAGAAGCCATGTAGGAAGCCGAAAGGATTGCGCAGGCCCCCACGGTCGAAAGATATACTGATTAAAAAGCGAAAACATTTCAAAAAATGCCCTTCCATTTCCGCGAATATGCAGTATAATGAAGCGTGGTGTGCTTGGTCGGCGGACAAGCCGAGGGGGTATGCCATATTAATAGTAAGCGGAAGGAAGCGATTGCATTATGAAGGTTAAAATCGGAATCAACGGCTTTGGCCGCATTGGCCGCTTGGTGCTGCGGCAAGGCATCACCCGCCCGGATGTGGAGTTTGTCGCCATCAACGACATGGGTGCGGACCCGGAATATATGGCTTACCTCTTTAAATACGACACCATGCACGGCAGATTTCCCGGGGAAGTTCGTGCCGAGGGCGATTGTTTGATCATCAACGGTCAAAAAATCCGCATTTTTCAAAAAGCAAACCCCGCCGAAATCCCCTGGGGCGAGGTCGGCGCGGACTATGTGGTCGAAAGCACCGGCCAGTTCACCGACAGCGAGAAGATGAAAGCGCATCTGGCCGGCGGCGCGAAAAAGGTCGTGCTCTCCGCCCCCCCAAAGGATGATACGCCCATTTTCGTCATGGGCGTGAACCACGAGGACTACCGCCCCGAGATGACGATGGTCTCCAACGCGTCCTGCACCACCAACTGCCTTGCGCCGCTGGCCAAGGTGCTGCACGAGACCTTTGGCATCCGCGAGGGACTCATGACCACCGTCCACGCCATCACCGGCACGCAGCGAACCGTCGACAGCGCCTCGAAAAAAGATTGGCGCGGCGGCCGTGCGGCGTCCGGTAATATCATCCCCTCCACCACCGGCGCGGCCAAGGCGGTCGGCCGCGTGATTCCCGCGCTCAACGGCAAGCTCACGGGCATGTCGCTGCGCGTGCCGACGCTGGATGTCTCCGTGGTCGATCTCACGGCGTCCCTGGAAAAGCCCGCAAGCTACCAGCAGATCTGTGACGCGATGAAGAAGGCCTCCGAGGGTGCGCTGCGCGGCATCATGGCCTATACGGAGGAGGAGGTCGTCTCGTCGGACTTTTTGGGCGATACCCACACCTGCATTTTCGACGCCAAGGCCGGCATCTCTCTCAACGAGACCTTTGTTAAGCTGGTCGCGTGGTACGACAATGAGATGGGCTACTCCTCGAAAACCGTCGATCTGATTTGTTACATGGCGAGCCGCGACGCATAAGAGCAAAGCTTGCACAATGCTGCCAAGTGAAGAAAAAAACGCCAGATTGTGTCGATTTTGATATCATTTTGTTACGAATACAGCGGAAAAACATGGGGTGGACGGCAGTTCGCCCCTGTTTTATTTCAGTTACATTACAAAACCAAAAATCCTATGGACAGAAAAGCGAAGGACTGCTATAGTGATACCCACGGAGGAATAGACCCCTCCCCCCGGCGTAGATATCGCCAGGGCATGCCGTGATATGTATGCCGGTTGAGTGGGGGTCGAAACTTTCGAAAAATTTGAAGGAGGAAACCTCGAATGAGAAATCTCAAGAGAGTGCTGACGATGATCATGGCCGTTGCTATGATGATGAGCCTGATCGTAGTCGGCGCCGGAGCTACCAAGTTCACCGATGACAAAGACATCGTGAACAAGAAGGCTGTTGAGCAGATGTCTTCCCTGAACATCATCAATGGTTACACCGACGGTAGCTTCAAGCCCACCGCAAACATCACCCGCGCAGAAGCTGTTAAAATGATCGTGATCGCCCTGAACGGCGGCAACGACCCCAAGCTCGATTCCACCTATGTGGCATCCAGCACCTTCACCGACTGTAAGGGCCACTGGGCTGAGGGCTACATCGAGTATGCCGTCAACTTTGGCTTCGTGCAGGGCCGCGGCGGCCAGATCTTTGAGCCCGACGCAAACGTGACCGGCACCGAGCTGGCCAAGATGTGCCTGGTTGCTCTCGGCTACAAGAGCGACATCGAAAAGTTCGCTAACAATGCCGAGTGGGCTCTGAACATCAACAGAGTTGCTCAGAGCAAGAACCTGTATGATGGCATCCAGGGCATCAACGCCAACGTCGCCATCAACCGCGACAACGCTGCTCAGATGATCGCCAACTTCGTCAAGGCCCCCATGGTCAAGTACGAGTTCGCTGGTCTGACCGGCAACACCAACACCGGCCTGGCTTCCCAGCAGCAGGCAGTGGACATCATCATCTCCGGCGCAGCTGGCAACACCAGCGCTGTGTACCAGACCGTCTTGAACAAGTACTACAAGCTGGTTGAGTTCATCGGCGTGATGTATGCTGTTTCCTACGACAGCAAGAAGAACGAGTATGGCTACACCATTGTGGATGAAAACGGCACCGAAACCACTATGTGGTCCGCTACCGACTACTCCGCTCTGATTGGCCAGAATGTCAACGCTATGTTCTGCAACAAGGACAACAACGTTGACGCCAACAACAGACCCATCTACAACCGTGGTACCGATAGCGTCTACGACATCATCGCTAAGGACAGCGTTGTGGTTGCAGAAGGCGTTATGACTGACTTCGGCAAGTACGACATCAAGGGCAACAGCCTGAAGTTCGGCGACGAGACCTACAAGGTTGCTGCTTCTGAGAAGATCACCGGCAGCATAAACGGCATCCAAGGCATGTATGCTTACAACAATAATGCAGGCATCTACATGACTGACAGCGGCAGCAGCAACACTGCTGAAATTTGGAATTTTGGTACTCCTGACACCCTGTCCGCACATCCCTTCAACGTGAAGCTGATCGACAACAACGACGACGGCAAGATCGACTTCTTCGTCGTGATCCCCTTCAGCATCCAGAAGGTCACCTATGTTGGCAGCGAGACCGTGAGCTTCGTTGGTCAGGGCACCGCCCAGAACTCTGCCGGCAGCATCAAGGTCAACGACCTGAACTCCTATGACGGCATCAAGGCTGATGACATTGTTGCTTACTACAAAGCCAATGCCACCACCAAGGATATGCAGACCGTCACCAAGCTGGAGACTAAGACCGGCAAGATCACCGAGATCCGTGAAGAAGCTAAGGAAGTCAAGATTGATGGCAATTGGTATGACAACATGTCCGATTCCACTCTCAAGGCTGGCGACACCATCAGCTACGTTGCTGTTGGCAGCTATATCTACTTCGCTAAGGTCACTGAGGCTGAGCCGTACTCCAGAACTGTTCTGGCCATCTATGACAAGGCCGTGGATCCCAGCATCTATGGCGGCAAGATTTCTTACAAAGCCAAGGCCATCTTCGGCATTGACGGCGATAAGAAGGAAATCAACGTGACTAAGGTCAATGGCCAGAAGGTCACCGATCTTTCCAACATTGAGCTTGGCGGTATGTACACCTATAAGCTCGATGGCAGCGACTATGAACTGACCATCGTTGGCGACAACAACACGGCCGGCCACAAGAGCTATGCTACCGGCATCGGCTACAAGGACGAGAAGATCGCAAACCGTGCGCTTGACAAGAACGCGGTGATCCTGGTTGTTGACACCCTGGGCCGTGACGCAAAGCGTTTCTTCGGCGCTGAGTTCATGAACAACTACAGCAACACTGAGTTCGCGGGCAGCTCCAGCGTTCTGCTCGACGAAATCAACACCTTCGACTATGTCACCTTGGCAACCATCAAGGCCGACAAGCTGCCCGAAATCAACTCCGGCGCAAAGTATGGCTTCCTGGTCAGCACTGGTTCCACCAGCACTGACAACGGCGAAACCTACCGTAACTTCACTGTCTGGAATGGCAAGGAAGAGGTCACTTACACCGAGAAGTCCGCTGGCAGCATCACTCCCTTCGTCAAGGGCGACATCATCACCTATAACCTGACCGGCAGCAAGAAGGGTGAAACCGAAATTGCTAAGGACGTTGAGCTTGCTCAGGTCGTTACCGGTAGAGTTACTGGCGTGGACAGAGGCATGAACAAGGTTGCTCTGGACAACAAGGACTACAAGCTCGATACAGACACCACCATCCTCAACGTGTACAGCCACGACAAGCAGTACGATAAGGGCGATGTTATCCTGAAGGCTCAGGACAAGAACAACTGGAACAACTGCTACTACCTGGTCAACTCCGCTACCGATAAGGTTAAGCTGATTGTTCAGGAGCTCGACACCGACAAGGGTATCCTCGAGCGTGGCAAGACCTATATCAGCACAGCTCAAATTGCTGCTGATAGCGGCATCGTGAAGGAAGCCTTTAAGACTGCAACTGAAGTTGTTGTCACTGGCGACTACTCTCCCACATCTGCTGCTTTGGCAGAAGTGCCCCAGCACAAGACTCTGACTGTTAAGGGCAACATGACTGCACCTGCAGGCTTCACCGTGCAGGCAAATGCAACCTTGAACACAGACGGCAATTTGGCCCTGCCGACCAAATCTCTTGAGGGCGTCGAGGTTAAGGGCACAGTGAATGTTGGCGGAGATTTCACCGCAACTACCACTGGCGCGGCTTCCGCACAGAATGTTCTGTCTGTTGCCACCGCTGCTTCCATCAACGTCAAGGGCGCAGCTAACATGGACGCAGTCGATGTTTACGGCACCCTCAATGTTAAGGGCGACAATGGCATGGCCACTACTGCCCTGATGCAGGTCCGTGGCAATGGCACTGTGACCGTGGATGCCACTGCTCTCTGCGTTGGCTTGAATGTTGAATCTAGCGCTGCCTTTAATGCAGGCGAGCTCGCAGTGACCGCCGCTTCTGTGGTCAACGGCAAGCTGACTGTTGCTGGTGAGCTGACCGCCAACGCTGCTATCACCGGTAACGGCACTGTCACTGCTGATGGAATTGTTAACTACAACAACGTCAGAACCACAAATGTCGTCATCACCGGCAAAGTGCTGTCTGCCATCACCCTGTATGGCAAGGATGCAACTGCTGAAGAAGCTGCGGTGAAGGCAAACTACACCAACTACAGATTTATGAACAATGTGGAAGCAGCCGTTAACTTCGCGACTCCGACTGCTGGCAACATGACGCTGACGAATGTTTACTTTGAAAAGGGCATTATTGTCGCAACTGTGTTGGCAAATCCCAAGGATGGCGTCATCGTTGAGATGAAGCTGGAAAGCCGTGATGCTGCTGTTGCGGACACCTGGTACCAGACCACTGGTCAGGCTCAGACTGATGCTGGTAATGATGGTCTTGAATCCATCGTGATCGCAGCCGGTTCTGCTGTTCCCGCAAACACCTATCTGTATGGCACACTGGGCTTCAGCGACGTTGATCTGGATAACGCTGATCAGGCCGGTTGGTTCAAGCAGTAAGAACCTGCCACACGAAACAAAAGTCGTAAGACTGATGTAACGTAAAGCACAAAGACCGCAGGCCTTCGGGCCTGCGGTCTTTCTATTGCCTTGCGCAGCGGCTTCTGTCGATGTACAAAAAGGCCGCCCCGTTTCTTCGGGGCGGCCTTTCTATATACCCGCCACGCAGCAAAGGCGCGGCGGGTTAGATCAATCCAGCATATCCAAGAGCGCGTCGGGCGTCGTGTCGCTGTACACCCAAAGCCGGCCGAGGCCCAGAAGGCTCTGCGGCAGGCCCGCCACGAGGGTGTTGACCTTTTCATCGGTGGTGAAGCTTGCCGAATAAGCTTGCTCGTGTAAGACAACTTCAAAAAAGGGACTCGTGATACCAAAGGGATAGGCAAAGGCCGACGGCCTGGGCAGGCCTGCCGCCTCATACAGCGCCAGCTGGCTGCTAAAGTCGGCGCGCAGGGCGGCGAGGTAGTCCGCTTCGCTCTCACCCGGCAGGGGCAGCACATTGCCGCGGTGCAAACCGTCTTGTGTGTCGGCCATTGGCCGGTGCAGGTCAAAGGAATGGCTCTCGATATCAAATACGCCGCTCTCTATCATGGAAAGGGCCTGCTCTGTGGTAAAGTGGGGGTAGTTGGGGGTGTAGAGCTTTGTGTCATACAGGGCGCCGATGGGGAAGACCGTCGCCTGCATGCCGTAGGATTGCAGGATGGGCATGGCAAGAGAGGTGTTGTTTTCATACCCGTCGTCAAAGGTGATCATCACGGCGCGCGCCGGGAGCGGGGTCCCGTATCGCACAAAGTCCGTTAGCTGCGTCTGTGAGACGGTGGTGTAGCCCGCGTCGGCCAGGGCCTTAAGCTGCGCCTCAAAGGCCGAAGGTGAGACGATCATCTCGTTGCCCTGCTCGTCGCCGATGCCGTGGTAGATCAGCACCGGCAGCTTGGCATCCAGCGTCTGCGCCGGTTTCGGCTGCGTGGCGTGCTCCGTGTAAGCGGCGACGTTTTGTGCGGTCACATAGCTGCCGAAGTCTGGCGGGATATAGACCGACGCGTCTTCAAAAATCCGCGCAAGCATCATGTCGCCGACTGCGTTTTTGTAGTGGTAGCTGTCATAAAAGAAGCGCGGTTCCGCGCTGACGGGCGAGTAGGCCGAAAAACTCCAAAAATCGGTCACGTCGGCCAGCGCGGTGAACAGTTTGCCGTAATCTTCTGCGGTGTAGGAGTCCGCCTCGGTCACGTAGAGCGGGGAGAGGATCAGCAGAAAGCCCACACCCTGCGCCTCGCAGCGCGCCTTGAGCGCCGCAATGTCAGAAACCAGACGGTCAATTTCCGTCAAGCGCACCCCGCCGTGCGCGTAAGTGAACTCATCATTTTGCGCATAACTCTCCGGCGGTGGTAGATACTCGGTATCACGCAGGCGTTTGTCGTAATCCCCGGTCTCTACCTTGAACACGCTCTGCGCCGAAGGCAGGTAGCCGCTGCGGTGCGCGAGCTTGTCTATGCTGTACTGCGGGTGGGCGAACAGGCGGCGCAGGTAAAACAGGGGCGCGGGCTCTCCGCCGACTTTTGTGTGCATGCCGTCCTTGAGCGGCAGTTTTTCGATGTTGTAGACGCTCGCCTCCTCCATGCCGAGGTTGACGACGATGCGTTTGGGCGCGTAGTTGTCCAAAATGTAGTCGGCGGTGTGCTTGATGTCGTACATGTCGCCGCCGTACATGAGCATGTTGTAAAAGCGTGCGCCGCCGTAATAGGCGTTGAGCTTTTCGGTGGAGATGGAGCCCGTTTTGGAACAGCCGATGAGATAGGAGTCGTAGTTTTGGAAATTTTGATCCAGATAGGGGATCTTTGCCGCGCGTGGATTTTGCGTCATGTTGTAGGCGGGTTTATTGAGAAAGCGATCCCCAAACACACCGAAGGGATCCACAACCACGTTGCATAGAACCAGCAAACCGACCCCCGCGACCAGCGCGGCGGCAAAGATGGCGAACCATTTTTTCAGGCGCATGCCAAGTCCTCCTTAGAACTGAAAATATAAAAAGGTGGAGACGCCGCTCATGCTCAGTAGCGAGAGCGCCAGCAACAGGCCGGAGAGCACGGCGTAGCGCGCCTTGGGCGTTGCGTTCTCGACGATCTCGTTGCTGTTTTTGAAGCCGAAGCAGATGGCCGCGGCAATGAGCATCGTGACGATGGTCTGTGCGTTTTGCAGCACATAATGCCACCCGGCGGCTAAGAAGGGCACAAAACCTGCAAAGGCCGAGACATCGAACATCATACGGTAGACCGCAAGAGCCTGCGTCATGCCCGTGCTGTCAAACAAGACCCTGGCCAGGATGCAGAAGAAGAAGGTCAGCGCCCAGGCCAGGGGGAAGGGCAGCCGCTTACCGCTCAGCGTCATCGCGTGCGCCAGGCAGACCAGCAGACCGTTCACAAGGCCCCAGATGATGAAGTGCCAGCCCGCGCCGTGCCAAAGTCCCGACACCGCAAAGGTGGCGAGGATGGCCAGGCAGAGGCGGATAAAGCCGTTGCCGAAGTGGAACAGACGGGCAAAAATCTGCTCATTCAAAAAGGCCGACACCGTGATGTTCCAGCGTTTCCAAAAGTCGGCGAAGTTGCGCGCCTTGTAGGGCGAATCAAAGTTGGCCGGCAGCGTGATGTTGAAAAAGCGGCCGAGGCCCAGGGCCATATCTATGTAGCCGGAAAAGTCGAAATAATAGGCGAAGGTAAAGGCCAGAACGCCGGCCCAGGCGCCGAAAAAACCGTCCGCCATGTTGGCATAAAAACTCTGGGCAAAGAGGATGAGCGGGTTGGCGATGAGGATTTTTTTCGCACAGCCCATCGAGAAGTACAGCAGGCCGCGCATGATATTTTCGCCGTCCGTTTTGCGCAGATTTTCGGGTTCGAGCTGGGGGATGATTTCGCCATGGCGCACCACCGGCCCGACAATCAGTTGGGGGAAAAAGGTGACAAACAGCAGGTAATCCAGCGGCGGATAGACCGGCGCCTCACGGCGGTAGCAGTCCAGCACATAGGCCATGATCTGAAAGGTGTAAAAGGAGATGCCAAGCGGCAGGATGATGCCCTTGAGGATGAAATCGGTGCCCGCAAAGCGGTTGACGTTCTCCAAAAAGAAATTGGTGTATTTGAAGTAAAACAGCAGGCCCAGATTTTCAATCAGCGCAAGGGCCAGCACCAACCTGCGCAGGCCCGCGCCGCCGCCCTCACCCGATAAAAACCGCCCGGCAAACAGGTTCACGAGCGCCGTAAAGAGCAGCACCGGCAAAAAACGCAAATCACCCTGTCCGTAAAAGCCGAGCGAACACAGCACCAAAAAGGCCTTGACCGGCATGGGGTTCTTGAGGCGTTTGAGCAGCGAAAAACCCACGATGGTTATGGGAAAAAAGATAAAAATAAAGGCATAGGAAGAAAAGATCATGAGAGCCTCCGAAGGTGAAGAATCAAACGCAGCAGAAGGGGAGACGCGAGGCCGCCCGCGACCACAGACAACCATTATAGCATAAAAGTGGGGGCAGGTAAATTATCTTGCAAAATTCTAAATGAAATTGTATAATGGGCTGATATGAATGGTCATTTTGTGCATCTGTATCTGAGCCGCTGGCGCCCCTCGGAGCAGCTGGCCGTACAGGCCGCCGCGGATTACGCCGCGCGCTGCGGCCTGGCGCCGCCGCAGGGCCCTCTGCTGAAAACGGCGCGCGGCGCGCCCTATTGGGAAGCGTTCGACGCCTGCCTTTCCATCAGCCACAGCGGCGGCTATCTCGTCTGCGCGCTGGCGCCCTCGCCCGTGGGCGTGGATCTGGAGGAGCAGACGACGCGCGACTGCCTGGGCATTGCGCGGCGTTTTTTTGCCGCGGAGGAACAATCGCTCTGCCGCGATGCCACCTTCTTTTACGATCTTTGGACGGCAAAGGAGGCGCGCGCGAAGCGTAAGGGCACGGGGCTGACGGCGGCCGGGCTGAAAAAGAGCTGCCTGCTGGGCGACGGCTTCCAGCCGCGGTTTCGGCATTGGCGCGGGCTTTCGGGCTTCTCGCTCTGTTTGGATTGTGCGCCGGAGCTCTCGGCACGGGTCTTTGATGATTGGAAGGAGACTGGAACATGGATATCAGGGAAGAAATTTTAGCGTTTTTTGTACAGAAAAAGAGGGCGGATGGCATCACCTTTGACGTAGACCTCTTTAAGGGCCGCTTTGTCGACTCGCTGTTTGCCTTTGAGATCGTGCGTTTTCTGGAAAAGACCTTTGCCATAAAGATCAAAAACAAGGAGATCACCAAGGAAAACTTCCAGAGCATTGATGCCATGGCGGCGTTGGTGGAAAGGATACAGCATGGCTGAGAAGAAGATCAAATGCCTGGTCTGGGATCTGGACAATACCCTCTGGGACGGCACGCTGCTCGAGGGCGATACGCTGACCCTCAAGCCCGGCGTGCGGGAGCTGTTGGAGACGCTCGATGAGCGCGGCATCCTCCTGTCCATCGCCAGCCGCAACCATGAGCAGGACGCCCTGGACCGCCTGCAGGACTTTGGTCTGGCGCCGCTGTTTCTGGTGCCGCAGATCTCCTGGGGCGATAAAAGTGCGTCCATCCGCCGCATTGCCGAGGCGCTTAACCTGGGGCTGGACAGCTTTGCGTACATCGACGACAGCGACTTCGAGCGCGCGGAAGTGGCCGCGGCCCTGCCGGAGGTTCTGGTGCTGGAGGACACACAGTACCTGAGCCTTTTGAGCGATGCGCGCTTTGTGCCGCGCTTTATCACCGACGATTCGCGCCGCAGGCGTGAGATGTACCGCGAGGATTTGAGCCGCCGCGTGGCGGAGCAGGATTTTTCCGGGGACAACGCGGACTTTCTCTCGACGTTGGACATGCACCTGCGCATTGCGCCCGTGACGGAGCAGGATTTGATGCGCGCGGAGGAGCTGACCGTGCGCACGCATCAACTCAACTCCACAGGGGTGACCTATTCCTACGAGCAGCTGCGTGACTTCATCGGGTCGGACCGGCATGTGTTTGTCATCGTATCGCTCAAGGACCGGTTTGGCGATTACGGTAAAATCGGCCTGGCCCTGGCGGAAAAACTGCCAAACGGGTTGCACCTGCGTCTGCTGCTCATGTCCTGCCGTGTGATGACCCGCGGGGTCGGGACGGCAGTTTTGACTCATTTTGTGCGCCTGTGCGCGGCGGAAGGCTGTCCGCTCTATGCCGATTTCATCTCAACCGAGCGCAACCGCATCATGTACATCACCTATAAACTGGCCGGCTTTGTCGAGCTGGAGGAAGAGGATGACGAGGGCCGCGTGCTCTTTGTCAACGACTGCCGCGAAGCGCCGCCCTACCCGCCCTATTTTCATGTTGAGCAAGACGCGATAAGTGAAAAACCGCAGCAAGCCGAATGAAAAAGCCGCCCCGTGAGAAAACGGGGCGGCTTTTGCTGCGCGCCTTCCCGCGCCGCGCGCGGATCGCTGCAGCGCCCAGCGCGACGGCAACAAGACGAGGCCGCTTAGGTCCAGCTGCCCCAGACCTCCGGGGCGAAGCCGACGGTGGCCTTTTGGCCGTTGCGCACGACGGGGGTTTTGATCAGCTTGGGGTTTTCCAGCAGCTTTTCGAGCTTATCTTCTTCATAGGCCAGATAGCGCAGCAGGGCCGCGTCCGGCGCACTCTGGTCGATGAGCGCGTCCAGGCCGCCCACCGCCCGCAGGACGCTTTGCAGTTCGCCCCGACTCATGCCCTTTTTGATTAAGTCGATCTCCTGATATTTGATGTTCCGTTCCTTAAAATACCGCTGGGCTTTTTTTGTATCGAAACACTTGGCCTTGCCGAAAATTTGTATGTTCATGACGCGCTCACCTCACGTTTGGTTTATTTGATCAGGATAGCACAGCCGCGCGACGCTGTAAAGCATCTTGCGCGGCGTTTGCAGGGGGCAGCGTGTGCATCTCTGGTTAAATTTACAGGAAAAGGGCTATACTTTTTGCACGTAACGTGTTATACTAGCCACAACGATACGTGCAAAGGCACGGATGATGATATTACCCGCGCGGTCTTGCGCGAGTTATATAGATTGCGGACAAATTGGTATAGACAACCTTTTGGGTGAAAGCTACGCAACGCGACCTCGCGGGACAGGGCGAGGGTGCAGGCGGGAGTTCGCCTTGTTTTGTTGTGGTTGCGCCCGTTTATTCGCGCCCCCCATCTTTGTGGATGGGATCACTTGAAATGAAATAAGGAGTATGTATGTCAGAAAAGTTAAAAATCATTTCCCTGGGCGGACTCAATGAGATCGGCAAAAACCTGACCGTGTACGAATACGGCCGGGATATTGTGATCGTCGATGTCGGCATGGGCTTTCCGGACGATGACATGTATGGCATCGACGTGGTGATACCGGATATCAGCTATCTGATCAAGAACCAGAGCCGTATCCGCGCCATCTTTTTGACCCACGGCCATGAGGATCACATCGGCGCGCTGCCCTACGTGATGCGCTCGATCAACGCGCCCATCTACGCCACGCGCATGACCGCGGGCCTGGTGCGCATCAAGCTCGAGGAGCATAAGCTCATGGACAAGGTGAAGATGATCACCTGTGAGGCCGGTGAGATCATCAAGGCGGGCCGCTTTAGCGTGGAGTTCATCCACGCCAACCACTCCATTGCCGATGCGGTGTCCTTTGCCATCAAGAGCCCCGTGGGCACAGTGGTCCACACCGGCGACTTTAAAATCGACCCCACGCCCATCAAGGGCAAGATCATGGACCTGGCCCGCCTGGGCCAACTGGGCAAGGAGGGCGTGCTTGCGCTGCTGGCCGACTCGACCAATGTGGAGCGGCCCGGCCATACGCGCAGCGAAAGCGCCGTCGGCGCCAGCTTCGACGCGATCTTTAAGGGCTGTGACCAGCGCATCATCGTGACCACCTTCGCCTCCAATGTCGACCGCATCCAGCAGATCATCAACGTCGCCCACCGCTACGGCCGCAAGGTCGCCATCACCGGGCGCAGCATGGAAAACAGCCTCAAGGTCGCCACCGAACTCGGTTACACCGAGATCCCCAAGGGCGTACTGGTGGACATCAACAACATCAAATCCCTGCCGAAAGATAAAATCTGTATCATCACCACCGGCAGCCAGGGCGAGACCATGTCCGCCCTCTCCCGCATGGCCTTCTCCACGCACCGTCAGGTGGATATCCAGGCCGGGGATATGGTCATCATCTCCGCCTCCGCCATCCCCGGCAACGAGAGCGCGGTGGGTAATGTCGTGAACGAACTGTACCGCAAGAGCGCCACGGTTGTCAACGAGCGCGCTGGTGAGCTGCACGTCTCCGGCCACGCCTGTCAGGAGGAAATGAAGATCATCTACGCGCTCGTGCGGCCCAAGTTTGCCATCCCCGTGCATGGCGAACAGCGGCACCTGCGTACCCATGCCAAGCTGGCCCAGACCATGGGCATCCCCTATGAAAATATCATCATCAGCGATATCGGCCGCGTCATCGAGCTCACGGCCGAGACGGCAGAGCTCACCGGTTCGGTGCCCTCCGGGCGCGTCTTTGTGGACGGCTACGGCGTGGGCGATGTGGGCAGCGTGGTGCTGCGTGACCGCAAGCATCTGGCCCAGGACGGCATGATCGTCGTTGTGCTCTCTCTCTCAAGCGAGGACGGCGGCCTGATCTCCGGCCCGGATATTGTCACCCGCGGCTTTATCTACGTCAAAGAGTCCGAGGAGCTTATGGAGGAGCTGCGCCAGGTGGCCATGGAGGCCCTGGAGGCCTGCCAGCAGCGGCATGTGGTCGATTGGGCCGCCATCAAAGCCGCCATCAAAAACGACCTGTCCGGTTATCTGTATAAGAAAACCAAGCGCAGCCCGATGATTCTGCCTGTGATTATGGAAATTTAATCCTTGTTTTGCGGGACTTGTCCAAAGCCTTGCTTGACATTGTATAAAATTTCCGATATAATTTCTATTGCTAAACTAGGGATATCATCAAGATATTTGGAGGTAATTTGTTGTGAAAAATCGATTTCGCACCCTCGCGCTCGTGAGTGTCGCGGCGCTCATGCTCTTTGCTCTCGCGGCCTGCGGCCCCAAGGCGCCGGCCACCACCGAAGACCCGAATAAGACGCCCCCCGCCGACGACAAGAAGGTCTACACCATCGCATCCGATACCGCCTTTGCGCCCTTTGAGTATATGGACATGGCCACCCAGAAGTATGTCGGCCTGGACATGGACATTCTGGACGCGATTGCCAAGGATCAGGGCTTCGAGTACAAGATGGATAATGTCGGCTTCAAGGCTGCCACCCTCGCCGTGCAGAGCGGCCAGGCAGACGCCATGATCGCCGGTATGAGCATCACCGAAGAACGCAAAGAGACCTTTGACTTCTCCAACGGCTACTACTCCAACGGCCAGATCCTGGTCGTGGCCAAGGGCAGCAACGTCCAGGGCCCGTCCCGCTTAGAGGGCAAGACCGTTGCCGCCAAGGCCAGCACCGAGGGTCACGCCTACGCCACGGCGCATGAGAAGGAGTTCGGCTATACCGTCGCTACCTATGAAGATTCGCCCAGCATGTATGCTGCCGTTACCAATGGCATTGACGCCGCTTGCTATGAGGACGCCGCAGTTGCGATCTTCAGCATCAAGGATCAGAGCCTGCCGCTGCAGACCATTGGCGAAGAGATCAACCCCGTCGACTACGGCTTTGCCGTGAAGAAGGGTACTTATCCCGAGCTGATCGAAATGTTCAACAAGGGCCTGGAGAACATCAAGGCCAACGGCACCTACGACACCATTTTGGCAAAGTACGGCCTGTAAGAACACAGGCTCTGCCACGTGCATACGGTTTTCAGCATGGCATATCGACATGCCATGCTGAAAATTTTTGCGTAAAAGCGCAGCAGGCTGATAGAGAAACAGAACTTTAATTCATCTGGTTGGGAACGATGCTATGAACTTTTATGAATTCGTACAAATGGTGACCAGCGGGATCGCGCGGGCCGCGCAAGGCTCGACGCCGCTCCTGTTGGCCGGCTTGAAGATGACCCTTTGGGTATCGGTCTGCGGTATCCTGATCGGCATTCTGATCGGCCTGTTTGCCTGCCTGCTGCGTCTATCGCGCTTTGCCATCCTGCGTGGACTGGCGAACTTTTACATCTGGATCATCCGTGGCACGCCGATGATTGTGCAGGCAATGTTCATCCACTACGGGGTGTCACAACTGATCAAGGTCTTTATCCCCGGCTTTAACTTTACAGCGGTGGAGTCCTCCATCATCGTCACCAGCTTAAACGCCGGCGCGTATCTGTCCGAGATCTTCCGCGGCGGTATCAATGCTGTGCCCAAGGGCCAGATGGAGGCCGCGCGCAGCCTGGGCCTCGGCTATGGCAAGACCATGCGTAAGGTGATCCTGCCCCAGGCGGTGAAAATCGCCATCCCCTCGATGGTCAATCAGTTTATCATCACCATCAAGGATACATCTATCCTCTCCGTTATCGCGCTGCCGGAGCTGACGAACAAGACGAACATTTATGTCGGCGCGACATTCAATCAGTTTGGCGGATGGTTCTATGTCGGCTTCTTCTACTTAGCGATCATTTCCGTCCTGATGGTGATATCACAAACGGTGGAGGCAAAGTTTAATTATGATCGAAAAAATTAAAGTCACCGATTTGTATAAGAACTTCCACAAGCTGGAGGTGTTAAAGGGCATCAACCTGCGCGTGCGCGAAGGGGAAGTGGTCTGCATCATCGGCCCCTCCGGCGGCGGCAAGTCGACCTTTTTGCGCTGCTTGAATCAGTTGGAGACGGTCAGCGACGGCTCGGTCGTGGTGGATGACTATTGCATCACGGACAAAAAAGTGGACATCAATAAGGTGCGCGAGAACATCGGCATGGTGTTCCAGAGCTTTAACCTCTTTCCGCATTTGACAGCCAAGGAAAACATCATGCTCGCCCCGGTGGACCTGAAGAAGAAGACGAAACCCGAAGCCGAAAAAATGGCCCGGGAACTGCTCGCCCGCGTGGGCCTGTCGGAAAAGGCGGACAGCCGCCCGCACCAGCTCTCCGGCGGACAGCAGCAGCGCGTGGCCATCGCGCGCGCCCTGGCGATGCAGCCGGATGTGATGCTCTTTGATGAGCCGACCAGCGCGCTCGACCCGGAAATGGTCGGCGAGGTGCTGCAGGTCATGAAGGAACTGGCCGCAGAAGGTATGACGATGGTGGTGGTGACGCATGAGATGGGCTTTGCCCGCGATGTGGCCGACCGCGTGATCTTAATGGCCGACGGCATGATCGTCGAGGAGGGGACGCCGGAGGAACTCTTTGGCAACCCGAAAGAGGCCAGAACACAGGAATTTTTGCGTGCCGTGCTTTGATAGAAGTTGATAACAATGGCCCGGTGAGTGAGAAGATTGCACTTTCCGGGCCCTTTTACCCCGTGCTTGAAAGGAGTGTCCTGCTATGATAGAAGAAATATTGCGTTATAACCGTGATTTTGTGGAGAGGGGCGCCTATACGCCTTATCTCACCAGCAAGTATCCGGACAAAAAGCTGGCCATCTTGTCCTGTATGGATACGCGCCTGATTGAGCTGCTCCCGGCGGCGCTCGGCCTGCACAACGGCGATGCGAAGATCATCAAAAACGCCGGCGGCGTGATCTCGCACCCCTTCGGTTCCGTGATGCGCAGCCTGCTCATCGCGATCTATAACCTGGAAGTCAACGACATTCTGGTCATCGGCCACACCGACTGCGGCGTGCAATCGGTCAACGCGCAGGAGATGGTCGAGTGTATGCTAAAACGCGGCATTGCCCGGGAAAACATTGATATGGCGCGCTACTGCGGCGTCGATTTTGACAGCTGGCTGGCCGGTTTTGACTGCGTGGAGAGCTCGGTGTTTGAAACCGTGGACTTTTTGGTCTCGCACCCGCTCATCCCCAAAGACGTCTCCATTTACGGCTACGTGATTGATTCGAGCACCGGCGCGCTGACGGAAATTCACTCCGCCCCACGCGCGCAGTCGTAACAAACGCTCATCCACATTGCCTTTTGTCTATCATACCAAAAGCCTGCCGGCATCTGCGCGGCAGGCTTTTTTGTACCCTGCATCCATAGGTGCTTTTTTGCGCACAAATTGTACCAACGTAGGGAAATAGAAAGAGGAGGGTCTTCCCAAGTTGCCGCCTTGCCTGTGCTGCGTGTGCAATGTGATGGAAATGCCCAGAAGGCGACAGGTTGTTCTTGTGCAAATCAAAATATTATGTAATAATAATAAGGTAACGCGTTTCCAAAGGTCGTATGCGATGAGGGGGCTGCTTATGAAAGAAGAAAAAAAGTCAAACAGTTTCTTGTTTACCTTATATGATAAATACGTGAAAAAAGAGAGCCAGACAAAGGCGCCCGCTGAGGCGACCGCCGCACAGCTGGTCGAAGAAACCCTACAAGAGATCCAGACGCCAGCGTTTCCGCCGGAAAAGCAGTATTTGCAGGCGCTGTATGACCTCTATCTGTTCTTCCATAAAGAAGGCGTCCTATCAGGAGAGCGGCAGGATAAGCAAAGCTTTGAAGCTTGGCTACTCGCACCCGTGCAGGCGCTGCCCGACTTTGCCCTGCGTCGGGCCGGCATCATGGCCTTTGAAAAAACCCTCAGCGCCGAGGCTGCCGGCCGCCTGCGGGAGATCATTGATCGGCAGCAGAAGGACCAAGAGACCGACGCAGAGCCCCGCGACCAGGCGGCGCAAGATGACGAGGCAGACCAGGCCGCCGCCGTACAGGAGCCTGCTGCCGCACCGGAGGCGCAGCAGCCTACGCCACTCGATGCTGTCTGCAAGACCTATATTGCGGGCAATCAGATGAGCGCCTACCTCTTTGCGATTCCGCCGCTGCATGGCGGGCGGCCGCTCGATGAGGAGAACTTGCTCGACTGCCTGGAAGGGGCCGGGATTGTCAGTGGACTCGATAAGGACTGCCTGGCGCAATTGGTTCAGGAGCAGCGCTATCTGCAGATATTCCCCGTCGCCCAGGGCACCCCGGCGGTGGACGGCAAGGACGGGGAAGTGATCCCGCAACTGGAGTTCAGCAGCGAAATTGAGATCCGCCAGGATGAGCGCGGCATCTCGGATTTTAAGAACATCAACGCCATTCACTGCCTGAGTAAAGACCAGGTGATCTGCGCGATCATCCCGCCGGAAGAAGGCGTCGCGGGTCAGGACGTCAAAGGTAAGGTGCTGCCCGCCCGCGTCGGCAAGCCGGCCAAAGAGCCCAGCGGCAAAAACACGCATTATTCGGCCGACAAAAGTCGCCTGCTCGCCAGCGTGGACGGCCAGATCACGGAAAAGGACGGCCGCTATCATGTGGAGCCCGTGCTGGTGATTGCGGGCAATGTGGATTACAGCGTGGGTAATGTCTACTTTAACGGCGATGTGGTGATCCACGGCGATGTCTGCAATGGCTTTACGGTCAAGGCAGAAGGCGGCGTGACGGTGCGCGGCATGGTCGAAAGCGCGGATATCATCTCCGGCGGCGATGTGCTGATATACAAAGGCATGAACGGAAATTTCAGCGGCTTTATTGAGGCCAAAGGCGCCGTCAAGGCCAGCTTTCTGGAAAACTGCACGGTATACTGTGAAGGGGAGCTGCACGCCGACAGCATCATCGCCGGCAAAATCTTCTGCGGCGCATCGGTACACGTGCTGACCAAACACGGTGCGATCATCGGCGGCACCATCACCGCCGCCCATTCGGTGGAGGCGAAGGTGATCGGCAGCCAAAGCCGCCGTGAGACGGACATCGTCCTGGGTGAACTGCCCCGCGTGAGCGAAAAGAGGGCGCAGGCGGAAAATGAGCTTAAAAGCGTTGAAGTGCTGCTGGATAAAATGAATAAGAACCTGAGCTTTCTGGCCGATAAAAAGGTGAGCCTGCCGCCGGATAAGCTGGAGATGTTTGAGCAGTTGCAGCTGCAACGCACGCTCTATGCCGGCAGAAGGGAGGAGCTGACGGTGTTTTTGGCAGAACTGGCCGAGGCGCAGCGTGACTTCAGCGCCTGCCGGGTGAAGTGCGAGCAGCTCTATCCGCCCACTAAGGTGACCATCGGCTCGGAATACACCATCTATAAGGAAAACGCCACCAAATGCCTCATTTACCGCGATGAGGGCGGCATCGTCATGGGCAGTTTGTAAAGGCGGCAAGATCGGCATAAAAAACATCATCGGCTGCGCCACATCATCCGTGGCGCAGCCGATGTTCATTTTTTCTCGAGGGGTCTACACGCTTAAGTTTTGCAGGGCTTCGAGCAGTTGTTCTTTTTGAAAAGGCTTGTAGAGGAAACCCGCTGCGCCGGCCTGTTGCGCGCCCGCGACGGTGTCGTCATAGGCGAGCGAACTGATCACCAGCACTTTGGCGTCCGGCCACGCCTGCAGAATTTGCGCCGTTGTCTCTAAGCCGTCCATGCCGGGCAGTACGATATCCATAGTGACGAGGTCCGCCTTGGTCTCTGCCATGTAGGTGAGCGCGTCTTCGCCGCTGCGCGCATGGCTGACCACGGTAAAGTCGGAGCCCTCGAGCATTGCCTTCATCTCGGCGGCGACGAACAGGGAATCATCAACAATCATGACGGTCTTTTTCATTTTGGCCGCTTCCTCTCTTGTGGCGTTAGCATGCAGGCCGGCGGCTGGGAAACGTGCCGGCCATGGGAAAAGTCCTTAGAGACAATATAGCAAATTTCTTGACCGGACACAAGCGTTTTGACCAAATTTGCGGCTGGTGATGCGGCTGCTTTAAAAAATGCAAAAAAGTGCCCGCCGCCAAAAGGCAGCAGGCACTTTTCCATCCATATTGTTCAACTTGGAAAGGCAATTAGCCCTTCATGTTGTTCTCATAGGACTGGATCATCTTCTTGACCATCTGGCCGCCAACAGAGCCGGCCTCACGGGAAGTCAGGTGACCATTGTAACCGCTCTGCAGGTTGACGCCCACTTCGTTGGCGGCTTCCATCTTGAACTTATTCATAGCGGAACGAGCTTCGGGGACCACGATACGATTCTTACTACCACTAGACTGTGCCATAGTATTATTCTCCTTACTGATTCAAAGTGAATTTTTTTTAGAGATCGGCGCGACGTTCTTGCCGCGTCGTCTGCGTATATATTAACCAGGGCCGAAACTTATATGCATTTGTTTTTTTGTTAAATTTTTCATGTGCTGCGCTGCGTTTGTTTCTTTGTGATTCATATGTATAGCAAGAAACCAGCGCGTTCTGAAACGCCGTCAAAAAAACCGGACGCTGCGTGCGATAGGAGCTTGACAGCGGTGGCCGTGTAAGCTATTGTGTGTAATGGAGCGAATGGCTCCGCGCCGTGCGCCTCGGTTCCGCGCGGCAAGATGAGAAAAAACAGGAGGATGAATGAATGGAAAAACGAATGGCAAACACAGCGCTGGTCTATGCGCTGATGGCGATGGTCTTTGGTGTATTTTATCGCGAATACACAAAACTATCCGGTTTTACCGGCGTGACGAACTTATCATTTATGCACACGCATTATTTTTTGCTGGGCATGTTCTTTTTCTTGGCGCTGTTGGTGCTGGCCAAGCAGGGCCTGTTTGTGCGGGAAAAGAAAACCGGCGTGGTGCTGACGCTCTATCATGTCGGCCTGAATATCACGGGCCTTGGCTTTTTGATGCGCGGCCTGACGCAGACTTTGGGCACAGAGCTCACCCGCGGCATGGACGCCGGCATCTCCGGCATTGCGGGCCTCGGGCATATCCTGCTCGGTGTGAGCATGATTTTTATTCTGCTGCAGATCAGAAAACAAGCGAAGGCATAAAGAAAGCTGTGCACTAAGGGTTTTGTGAAAGGTGGGGGAGCGTATGAAGCGAGTGGTCTGTCTTGCGCTTGGGCTTTTACTGGTCGTAGCGGGCTGCGCGCAGCCTGCTGCAAAAAATGGCGATCCGGCTTTGCAAGAGATGAAACTTTCGCAGCTTCACTTAGCGGCAAATGAATCCTTTGTCGTGGCAGACTATGTGCAAGACACACTCTTACTCCTGGTCTATGATACCGAAAAACGAGATCCGCGCGAGGAGGAATCCCTGCAAGCGCCGGCACGATTTTATGTCAAATATGTTCTTTATGATCTGGAGAAGCAGTCCGTGACCAAAGAATTTCCGCTTGGTGCATTTGGGCATATACTCTCATCAATTGGCTCTTATGGCGGCGTGCTCTTTACCTGGGTCACCGATAACGACAGCAAAGAGGCGGCGTCATCCCTTTCTTTTGTCGACGAAAATGGGAGGCGGAAGATTGACGATTTGGCCATCACAAAATTTGCGTCGGACGTCTCGTTTTGCCGCAGTCAAGATGGCGTACTGTTTTCTTATAGGAATGAGCTGACAGACGGCGCATACGGCGTCAAAAGGATAAACAGCGATTTGATGGTGGAACCACTGCTGACATTTGAGGCCGATACGGCCGACCATAGAGGCGGTGAGATCGCCGCCGCGCAGGACCGTTATCTGTATGCAATGGGCGAGCAGGATCCAGTCACCCTGTATTTCGGGGGCGCGGACAAAAAAGCGACCCCATTTCGTCTGCCGCCGGGTGAACAGCTGTATTCTTTTGCTGTCACACAGGACTGGATTTTCCTATGCAAACGACTGCCGATACCCAAGGGCGGTACTTATTATTTGGAGCGATACGATTGGCAGGGCAACGCGATCGAACGGCTAGAGCTGACGATGCCGCTGCACGGGCTCAAAGCGACGATGGACAATCAAGTCTGCGGCATCTCGTTGCAAACGCCGCTTTCTCTTTTTTCGCTTAGCGATCGTTTGCAGGCGGAACCTTTGGATACCGGTATGATAGCGAGCGGGTTCAACAGTATTTTCACCAATGGCAAGCAGTTTATCGTTGTCAACGATGGAGAACAGGGCCCTCAGCTCTGGCAGTTTCCGGCCCGAACGCCGCGCACAAATTAATACTTGTCGGAAAGCGGATTGTCGCCAAGCAGGCGACGGTCCGCTTTTTTGCTGCGGCAGGAAAAAGATGGCGGCGCTTTTGTTGCGATTTTTCTTGACAGCGCAGGAAAACTTGTCCACAATAGAAGGTAACAAATAACAGTTTATGGTCGCAGTAGCAATTGATGTGGATAAAAATGGACCATTCCCCGGGAAAAGGGAGACAAGTGAACTTTTGATTGACTTATCCGCGGCTTGGTGTTATAAGTAACCTAGTATACTTAATACACTCAGTGGAACTTGAAAAGGAGCTGAACGCGATGCAGGACGGGATCTTGGAGCAGAGCACAACAGAAGAAACAGAGGCAAGCGCCACAAAGTTAAATGGTGTCCTGATGGAAGAACCCGATCCCGCGCCGGTGAAGCGATCGCGCCGCCGCCGTAAGCTGCCCTTTATCATCGGCGGCGTGGTGTTGGTGTTGCTGGTGGCCATTGCCTTGGTCATTGTGCGCTTCGTGGGCGGCAAGGACAAGAAGGGGGAGGCGCAGGTGGTCACCGATGTGGTCACGCGCGGCTCCATCACCAGCGTCGTGGAGGGCAACGGCATCGCCAAACCCAAGAGCAGCGAGACCATTACCGTCGCCCTGGGCGGCACGGTGCAAAACGTCTTTGTCAGCGAAGGCCAGCAGGTCACCGCCGGCACGGTGCTGTTTCAGATTGACAGCCCCGGCGCGGGCGAGGCCGTCAACAAGGCCAAAAAAGAGTTGGAGGGCTATCAAAAGCAGCTCAAGAAGTTGTATCAAGATAAGCAGAGCCTCAATGTCAAGCCGGAGTTTTCCGGCAAACTGGTCGAAGCGGTCAAGCTCAAAAAAGGCGACATGGTGGCCGCAGAGCAGGTGCTGGCCCGCTTGGTTGACGACAGCAAAATGAAGTTGACCCAATTTTATAGTTATGCCTACGAAGGGAAAATCTATGTGGGCCAGCGCGCGCAGGTGTCGGTGCCGGGTGCGATGCAGCAGCTTGGCGGTACCGTGACGAAAATCAACAAGATCGAGCGCATATCGGAAGAAGGCGCCAAGTTGTTTTCCGTTGACATTACAGTGGACAACCCCGGCACACTGACCGAAAAACTCGCCGCCTCGGCGACGCTCTCGTCGGATGCCGGAGAGATCAGCCCCTATGAACTGGGAGAGCTCAGTTATGCCCGCGAGGCAAGCCTCAAGGCCAAGGTCGCCGGCGAGGTGACTTCGACGAGCTTGCAGGATTACTTAAAAGTGACCGCCGGACAGGTCATTGTATCTGTAAGCGGTGAGGACAATGACAGCGCGATTTTCTCTCTGGAGGAAAACATCAAAAACGCGCAGACCGCGCTGGAGACCGCGCAAAAAAATCTGACAAACCTGCAGGCCACCGCGCCCGTGGACGGCACCGTCGTCGGTCTGACCCTCATACCCGGCGAGACGGTGCAGGCCAATACGGCGGTGATGAGCATCATGGACAACACACAGATGATCGTTGAAGCCGCCATAGACGAGCGCAGCGTCTCCCTCATCTCACCGGGCATGATGGCGGAGATTGACCAGTTCGGCACGATCACGATGGGCACGGTGGAATCGGTCGCCTTGACGGGTAAATTTGAAAACGGCATGTCCACCTTCCCGGCCAACATTTTGGTGGACAACGCCGACGGCAGACTCAACAGCAACGGCAGTATCATCTATCGCATCAATGCCAGCCAGAGCGAGGGCTGTTTGATGCTGCCCAGTCAGTGCGTCAAATCCGTGGCGGATCCCGAGACGGGCGAAGCGCGCAATGTGGTCTTTGTCAAGGCGGACACCGCGCCCGAGGGCAGCATCACCGTGGAGAGCGCCGCGTCGCTCGGCGTGCCGGATAAGGGCTACTATGCCATGCCGGTGGAAATCGGCATCGCGGATAAATTCAATGTGGAGATCCTCTCGGGTGTGGAGGAGGGGACCGAGGTCTTCTCCCAGGTCCTGCGCGATAATAGCATGGACGGCATGACCATGGTCGGCTGAGGGGGATGACCATATGCAAATAGAACTGCAAGCGGTTTATAAGATCTATGGCGAGGGGAAGGAGTCGGAGGTGCGCGCGCTCGACGGCGTCACGCTCACGATCGACCGAGGGGACTTTGTGGCCGTGGTCGGCCCTTCCGGTTCGGGTAAGTCGACGCTCATGAACATCCTCGGCTGTCTGGACGTGCCCTCACACGGGACCTATCTGCTCGACGGGATTGATGTGAATGAACGCAGCGACGCGCAGCTCTCCCTCATCCGCAACAAGCAGATCGGGTTTATCTTTCAGAGTTTTAATCTCATCAACGCCATGAACGCCCTGGAAAACGTGGAGCTGCCGCTGATCTATCAGGGCATCGGCCCGGACAAACGCCGCAGGATGGCCATGGAGGCGCTGGAGCGGGTGGGCCTGGGCAACCGCAGCAAGCACCGCCCGACCGAAATGTCCGGCGGCCAGCAACAGCGCGTGGCCATCGCCCGCGCCATCGCCACCTCGCCGGGCATCATCATGGCCGACGAACCGACCGGCGCGCTCGACAGCAAAACCGGGCGAGAGGTGCTCAGCTTTCTGCATGAAATCAACCGCGAAGGCAGCACCGTCATCCTGATCACGCATGATGTCGGCGTGGCGCAGACGGCGCGGCGTTTGGTGCGTATATCCGACGGCCGCATCGTCGAGGACCGCAGTCAGGAGGTGACAGCGCATGAAGCTTTGGCAGGCGTTTAAAATGGCCTTTCGGTCCATCTGGACCAAAAAGGGCCGCTCGGTGCTCACCATGCTCGGCATCATCATCGGCATCGCCGCCGTCATGGCCATCGTTTCGATCATGCAGGGGCTGAGCAAAAAGTCGCTGGAGATGTATGAGGCGATGGGCAGCAATCAGATCAGCGTCAACGCCTTTTCGTATAACGGCATGCCGGTCTTTGACGACCTCTACGCCTACTGCCTGCAGATGGACGACCTGGTCGAAGGCGTCACGCCGCAGGGTAACATCGGCGGCACGGTGGTGGCTGGAGTGAAGTCGAGCGCGAATATGGAGATGCAGCTGCAGCTGATCCTGGGCAGTCACCAGTATTCCTTCTGTAATAATTTTCAGATCGCGCGCGGGCGCGACCTGACGAAAATTGACGTGGATCAATACAACAACGTCTGCGTGCTGGGCTCCGAGGCGGCCAAAAACTTTTTTGACCTCTCCGACCCCGTCGGCCAGACGGTCTCGCTCAACGGCGTCCCCTTCACCGTGGTGGGCGTGTATGAAAAGAAGGACCAATACGGCGATCCGCGCTGGTCCCTGGATAATATGATCCTCTTTCCCTATACGGCCTCGCGCGCGCTGAAGATGGACATGAGCTTCATGTCGAATTTCACCGTCAAGGCCAAGAGCGCCGCCACGGCCAAGGAGGCCACCAGCCGCATCATCGGCTTTTTAACCGGCCTTTTGGGTGATCCGCAGGACATGAAAAACCAAAAGGGCAACTTCTATGTCTCCAATCAGGACGCCTGGAAGGATCAGAGCGCCGAATATGGCAACATGATGAGCATGGTGCTCGGCGGCATCGCCGCCATCTCACTGCTTGTCGGCGGCATCGGCATCATGAACATCATGCTCGTGACGGTGACCGAGCGCACCCGTGAAATCGGCATCCGCCGCGCCATCGGCGCCCAGCGCCGCGCCATCGTGACGCAGTTTTTGATGGAGGCGGGCGTGATCTGCGGCATCGGCGGCATCATCGGCGCGGGCCTGGGTATGGCGCTCAGTCTCATCGGTGGGCAGGTGTTTTTCCAGATCAAAACCGTACCCTCGCCGCTCATCACGCTCGGTTCGGTGCTCTTTGCCGTGGTGTTGGGCATTGTCTTCGGCCTCTACCCGGCCATCAAGGCCGCGCGTTTGCAGCCTGTTGTGGCGTTGCGGGCGCAGTAATTGACGCAGAAAAATAAGCTTGCACCTGCGTATGCCTTGGCCGGCGCAGGGAAACAATAGCATGAAGGAGAATGATGACGTGAAAGGACTCAAAAAGACCTTGCTGCTCGCCCTGCCGCTGACGCTTCTGCTGGCGGCCCCTGCGCTGGGCATCGGAACCTTTTCCGATGTCGAGGACAGCCAAACGGCGGAGTATGTGGAGATTTTGCAGACCATGGGCATCGTCGGCGGCGTCACGTCGCAGCGTTTTGCCCCCGATGAGCCGCTCAGCCGCGCGCAGTTTACCAAGATGGCCGTGGTGGCCATGGGCAAGGGCGACGCGGAGCAAAGCAACAAGCGCTATACCATCTTCCCCGATGTGCCCGCCTCCCACTGGGCCTCCGGTTATATCAACGTGGCCGTGCGGGGGGAGAAGAAGTTCATCGCGGGTTTTGCCGACGGCAGCTTTGGCCCGGAAAAAAACATCCGCTACGGCGAAGCCGTGACCATACTGATGCGCCTGCTGGGCTATCAGGACAAGGATGTCGGCTTCGCCTGGCCGAGCGGCTACTTAGACGCCGCGGCCAAAAACGGCCTGACCAAGGGTCTTAGCCTCGGCGGCGAGGAAGCCCTGACCCGGGCCGAGGCGGCGCACCTGTTCGTCAATCTGATGCAGACGAATCAGAAGGACACGGAAAAGCGTTTTGCCGAGAGCATCGCCGCGACGGTGCAAACGGATACCGTGTTGATGAACGCCACTGCGCGCGCCGTAGATGGCTCTCCCGCGCTGGAGACCACCTCGGGTACACATGTGCTCAAGGGCAATCACGCGCCCACCATGCTGCAAGGGCGGCGCGGCACACTGCTGCTCGATGCCGCCGGTAAGGCGTTTGGCTTTTTGCCCGCGGACAACATCAAAACGCTCGATATCACCGTGTCCTCCGCGCGGTCGGGCAGTATCATCGACCTGCAGGGAAAAAGCTATGATGTCAACGCGACGATCAAGACCTATGACCGGGGCAAGGAAACGACGTATGGGGAAGCCTTTGTGAACCTGCGTAGCGGGACGCGGGTGACGCTGCATGTCGGCCAGAACAACAAGGTGGAGCTGATCTTCATTGGTGAGAGCGCCGCCGCGCGCGCCATCGTGATCGAACGCGACGGGGATGACAGCCGCGTCAAGGCGCTGACCGGCGGACGAAACGATTATCGGATCTACCGCCGCGGCGAGATCGTCACGCCCGCGGCGCTGCGCGCCTACGATGTTGCGACCTATAACCCCGCGGACAATATCGTGACCGTTTCGACCTTCCGTTTGACCGGCCGCTATAACAACGCCTATCCGAACACCGAAGCGCCGACGAGCATTTCCGTGTTTGGCCGTGACTTTGAGGTGCTGCCCGCGGCTGTGTCCGATCTATCCACCTATAAACTCGGCCAGCAGGTGACGCTTCTGCTCACGCAGGATGCGCAGGTGGCGGGCGTCGTGAATCCCATCAAAATGAGCCATAACGCGGTCGGCGTTGCGCAGGTGGCGGACGGTACCGCAACGGTCACCCTGCTCGACGGCCTGGTGCTTAAGGGCAAGTATGACGGCGATGTCAAGCTGGTGCAGGGCGAGTTGGTGCGCGTATCGAGCCAGCGCGCCGACTATCTGAGCCTGTCCCCTCTGCGCAGCGACAACAGCGGGGCGGATACGCTCAACGTGGCCACGCGCCAACTGGGCAAGTACAGCCTCTCGGCCAACGTGCAGCTCTTTGAACGTGCGGGCAAGGGCGCGGTGGCGGCCATCAGTTTGGATGAGATACGCCTGAGTGAGGTGCCCGCCAAACAGATTCTCTACGCGGATTTTTATGACGGCGGAAAAATCGGCCTGCTCGTGCTGGACAATGTGACCGGCGACCGTTTCACCTACGGCACCTACACAGACAGCTCGCTCCACATCCCGCCCGATGACCCGGACGATGAGAAAGATCATGGCCGGACCATCAACCGCATCACCGTCCACAACGCCACCGGTGCGCACGGTCCCTATGAGATAGAATACATGCCCAGAAGCAGTTGGATTGGGGTCGCCGCAGATACCGCAGGGACAAAAGTGGCCGGTACGGCGGAACTCAAGCCCATCCCGAGCGTGAAAAACGCCGCTTGGGAGACAGAGCGTTCGGTCTACTATGCCGGTGTGAGCTACGCCGTGAGCGACGAGGTTGCGTGCTATAACCGCACCACCGGGAAATGGGTGACGCTCTCGTCCGCCCGGGCCTTTGGTGATCGCATGACGCTCTATGTGGATGATTTTAACGTGGTGCGCGGCATAGAGGTCGGCGGTTGAGACCTTTGATTTCGTTTTCCACAAATCGCGATTGCGCTTTGCAAAAATATCTGCTATGATACGCAATAGAATGTAAAAAGTGGACGCGGCGGCAGAAGCAAAGCCGTCGCGTCCGGTTTTGCGCAAGAGGAGGCGTGCTATGAAATTAGATCGGCATACGCTGCTGCGCATCGGCGGCGCGATTTTGGTCTTGGCCTTTATCTTCTACTACTGGAACAATGTCTCGAGTCTGCTGTTGGGTATTTTGGCCGCGGCGACGCCGCTCTTGTTCGGCTTCGCCATTGCGTACCTGGTCAATATTCTCATGAGCACCTATGAGCGCTATTTCCCGGGAAGCGAGCGGGGCGTGGTGCGTAAGATGCGCAGGCCCGTGTGCATGCTGCTGGCCTTTGCCAGTTTGGTCTTAATTATCATCGGCGTCATGTACCTGATTGTACCCGAGTTGATCGCCTGCGTACAGCTGCTGACGAATGAGATTCCCGTTGCCTGGAACGAAATGGTGGCTTGGGTGGAGCAGAATGTCGACGCCGAACGGATGAAGCAGATTGAATCCATCGTGGGGAATGTCAACCTGGACTGGCAAAGCCTGATGAAGCGCGCGTGGGATGTGCTGGCCTCGGGTCTTTCCAATGCCATGGGCGCGATGACGGTGATCATCTCAAGGACCTTCTCCGCCTTGGTGACGGTGCTGGTCGGCGTGATTTTCTCCATCTACCTGCTGGCCGGGAAAGAGCGTCTGGTGGATCAGATCCGTCGCGTGAGCGGACATTATTTGAAGCCGCGCTGGTTTGCCCGCCTGCGTTATGTGGTCTTTGTGCTCAACGATAGCTTTCATCGCTTCATCGTCGGCCAGGTGACCGAAGCGGTCATCCTGGGTGCGCTGTGTACCCTGGGTATGATCCTGTTCCGCTTCCCTTACGCCAACATGGTCGGCGCGCTGGTGGGTTTCACGGCGCTGATCCCCGTGGCCGGCGCGTATATAGGCGCGGCGGTCGGCGCGTTCATGATCTTTACGGTTGTGCCGATTAAGGCGCTGTTTTTCCTGATCTTCATTGCTGTGTTGCAGCAGCTCGAGGGCAACCTCATCTACCCCCGCGTGGTGGGCGCGTCCATTGGTCTGCCGGGCATCTGGGTGCTGGCGGCGATCACCGTGGGCGGCGGCGTTATGGGCATCGGCGGCATGTTGCTCAGCGTGCCCTTGGCCGCGACGCTGTACCAGCTGCTGCGTGATGACATGGGTGAGCAGACGCTGCGCAAGGCGAAGTGACAAAGCGAACGATAAAAGCGGCCTTACCAATATGGTAAGGCCGCTTGTTTTATAAAATCTTTGGCAACTCAGGGCTGATCGGTAATCAAACCGTAGCCATTGTTGTTGCGGCGGTAGACCACCGAGAACACACCGCCCGCATCCTCGTTGCGGAAAGCGAAGAAGGTGTGGCCCACCAGGTTCATCTGCAAAATGGCTTCGTCCACGCTCATGGGGCGGAAGAAGAACTGCTTGGAGCGGACAATCTGGAATTCGCCCTCCGGTTCCTCCTCAGCGGCGGGGGCAAAGTCCACTTCCGGCATGTCGGGCAGGGGATCGAAGCCTTCTTTACGCAGCCGCTTTTCCAGGCGGGCCTTGTTTTTGCGCAGCTGCCGCTCGATGGAAGCGACGGCGGTATCAATGGTGGCAAACATATCGGAGGTGCTCTCCGCGACGCGGATGATGGTGGAGCCGGAATGAATGGTGACCTCCAGCTGATTCCGCCCTTTTTCAACACTGAAGACCAAGGCAGCCTCGGCTTCGGTTTTGAAGTAGCGATCTAGCTTGCCGACCTTTTTCTCGGCGTAGGCATGGACGCGATCGGGAATGTGAACCTTTTTGTCTGAAAACGTAAATTTCATACTTGTCAGCTCCTTTCTGTGCTGGGAAAAAGAGAGCGTCAAACGACCCTTCTCTTTGTTCGTAGTATAGCACATCAATACAAATAAGTCACGCTAAATTTGTGAATTTTACTAAAAATCTCACCAGAGAGGCATTCGACAAAAGTAGACAAAGTTAGCGTTTGACAAAAGATGGAAAACGCGGTATGCTGGTTATGGACAAGAGAGCTTGTCCGTCATGACATCGTTCATTCCATTCTCCTGCATCTCGCGCCTTCAGGTAACTGAAGGCGCACTTTTTTTGTGTGGAAAAAACAACTTGCCGACAGTTTGGTAAAAAATGACGAAACTAGAATCAAATAACACCGTTCGATTGGTGAAAACGGCAATAAAAAAAGAAAAGATGGTAGATTATTCTTGCTTTTTCTGTTATACTGAAAAAAAGGAGAGTGAAAACTATGACGTATGCGTTTGGAAGAATGCAAAAGATCTGCCGCGTGCTCAACTTTCTGCTTTGGATCGCTGTTATTGCGCTGTCGCTCGTGTCACTGCTGTTTATTTTTGGGATAGTTTCATTCAGTTTTATGGATGCCGCGCAGGTAAACGAATTGTTGCGCGCACTATCCGCCGTCAATCCGCTGGCGGATACGCTTGTCGGGACGCAGGGTCTCATCGGCGTGTTCAATTCAGTGTTCATCACAATTCTGATCCAGAGTCTCGCGGTTGGATTTATCCTGCTCAAACTGTTGCAAGTGAACCGCGCGCTGCTCAAAGGCGCATCCCCCTTGGACCACAAACAAATTGGCCGCTATCGGATGATCGCCGTCTGCTCGCCGGTGGTGTTTGCGGTGCAGCTTGTTTTGCACTTTTTTACCAAAAATTTTTTGCCCAATGGTTTCGGTCTTCAGTTTGCGGAAAGTTGGGTGTATACCGGTCTACTCGTGTTCTGTTTTTACGCCGTGATCCGCTATGCGCACGAGAGGCAGCTGGAAAAGGACAATACGCAGCCGGACAGACGGTGAGCCTGCTGCGTATTGCCCCTTGTTGCGCCGACAGCGGCGCCATATGGTCCCTTAGCGCTCCAAGGCCCGTGATATCAGCATACCGAGCGACAGCAGCGCCACCAGAGCGCCGCAGAGGAACAGAATGTTCGGCACGGGCATCTGATCGGCCAGCGGCCCAAAGAGGGTCATGCCAAGCGGCAGGGCGCAGGAGGTGGACACCTGCATAAAGCTGAAAATCCGCCCGTGGAAATCCGGCGCCACCCGCTCCTGAATGGAGACCGTGATGGGCGCATTGTAGCAGGGCGCGGTGATACCGATGAGCGTGTTGCACGCAAGATAGAGCAGAAAAAGCGGCGCCGCGCCCAGTCCGATCATCAGCACGCCGTAGAAAAGCCCCGCCAAGAGCGTGGTGCGCGTGCGCGTCTTGAAGCCGCCCCAGGTGGCGATGAGCAGCCCGCCGAGCACCATGCCGAGGCTGTAAGTCATCTCACTGGCCGTGAGCCGCCAGACTTCGGGCCCAAAGCTGCGGCTGACCATGAGCGGCGTGAGAAAGGCCGAGGGACTGATGAGAAAGAGCAGGCACAGCTGAAAGAGCAGCAGTCTTCGGACAAAGCGGTTCTCTTTCAGATAGCGAAACCCGGCCCGAATATCCTTGAGGTAGGGGTTTTCGCCGCGCGCCTTGCCCGGCAAGGCCGCCACGCGAATGGTAGCCGTGAGGCTGAGGCCGATGGCGGCGGTGACAACGTCGATCAAGAGGGTCAGCTCCAGAGAGGCCACCGAAAGAATCGCCCCGCTGACCGCCGGCGAGAGAAACATCATCAGCGAGGACAGGGTGCTGTTGATGCCGTTGATGCGCATGAGAGACGCTTGGGGTACGATTTGCGGAATGAGCGCGCCCACAGCCGGTGTCTGGATACCCGTGCCGGCCGAACGCACCACCAGCACGGCAAACAGGAGCCAGATGTTGTCCTGACCGAGGAAGAAAGACACGGCCAGTATGAGCGTGGCTGTTGCAATGGCCGCATCGGCGTACATGATCATCTTTTTGCGGTCATAGCGGTCGATCCAAACGCCCGCAAACAGGGAGATCAAAATTTGCGGCAGAAAGCCGCAGAGCGTGGAGATGGTGAGCATCCGCCCGGACGAGGTGGACAGGGTCACATACCAGACAATGGCGTACTGCACGAGCGAGGAGCCAAAGAGGGAAATGGTCTGCGCGGTGAGAAAGCGTCGGATCTGTTGTGTCCAGACGGCGTCTTGTTGTTTAAAAAATGACATATCAATACCTCACAAAACGAGAAAAAAAGGCTATGGCACCGCTTGGTGTCACAGCCTTTTTATCATAAATAAAAAGGCTGCGGATGAACCATCATCCACAGCCTCAAACGCAGCGAGGTACACAGTCGGAAGGCGCACAAACCAAACCCTGTGCCGTTTGGGCGCAGAGCCGCTTGCCTTCCGATGAAGTGAAACCTACCGCGGATCAAAAGCTCTGTACAATGCTTCATCGGGTGTTCGTTGCACAGAGCGGCGTTTCCTTCTCATTTCCTGGGTCAATCTGCACAGTGTGCCTATCACTTGGACCAACTCCTTAATGAAAAAAGTGTAGCACCCTTTGGCGCGCTTGTCAACACCACGCAGGTGCGCGCACGGCTGGTAAAGTAAGGCGGATCCGGCCGTGCGGAAAAGCGGGTGACTTTTTTTGCAAACTGTGGTATACTAAGGGGTAATTGTGAAAAGATCCGCGCGGCTTCGCTTTTCGGGCGGAAGAAGGAAGGTTATTATAGATGAAAGAATTTACCGGCAGTCAGAATTATGTGGTGTCGGAGGCGCTGCTGCGCAGTGTCAATATCGCCATTGCCCTGTCCAAACCGCTGCTCATCAAAGGCGAGCCGGGCACGGGTAAGACCATGCTGGCCCAGGCGATCAGCGAAGCGCTGGACAAACCGCTGCTCATTTGGAATATCAAGTCAAGCACCAAGGCCCAGGACGGCCTGTATGTGTACGACACCGTGCAGCGTCTGTATGACAGTCAGTTCGGCGGGGAAGGGGTCTCCGATATCGCGCGCTATATCAAACCCGGCAAACTCGGCGAGGCGTTTGAGAGCGAGCAGCAGGTGATTTTGCTCATCGACGAAATTGACAAAGCGGACTTGGAGTTTCCCAACGACCTGCTCTGGGAGCTCGATAAGATGGAGTTTTACATCCCCGAAACCCAGCAGACCGTGCGCGCGCGGCAGCGTCCCATTGTGATCATCACATCCAACGCGGAAAAGGAATTGCCGGATGCCTTCCTGCGCCGCTGTATTTTCCACTATATTGCCTTTCCGGACGAAACGCTCATGCGGGAGATCGTCGCGGCGCATTATGGCCAGCTCGACGAGGCCTTGCTCGCGCAGGCTCTGGCGGCGTTTTATCAACTGCGCGAAATGCCGAATATCGCCAAAGCGCCCAGCACCTCGGAACTGCTCGACTGGCTGCAGGCGCTGCGCATCGGCGGCATCACGCCGGAGCGCATCGAGCAGGAGCTGCCGTTTGCGGGCGTGCTGCTTAAAAAGACGGAGGATTTAAACGCACTGTCGTTTCGTCAACAGACGAAGGGGAAAAAAGGCGTGCGCTGGTGAGGAGGCAGGGCGGTGTTTCTTGACTTTTTCTATCTGCTGCGCGCGCAGGGGCTTCCTGTCAGCTTTCACGAATGGATGACGCTGCAGGAGGCGCTCGCAAAAGGCCTGGCGGAAAACAGCCTGTTGGGCTTTTATCACCTTTGCCGCGCGGTGCTGATCAAAACCGAGGCCGATTTTGACGACTTTGACCGCGTGTTTTTGACTTACTTTGAAGCGGTTGAACACGTGGAGGATATTCCCGCGGCCTTTTACGAATGGCTGCACGAACCCAAAGAAATGAAACCCTATGACCAGGACGAGGTGGACGCGCGCACCAATTTCGGCCTGGAAAAGCTGCGCGAGATGCTGGCCCAACGCTTAGAGGAGCAGCACGCGCGCCATGACGGCGGCCAGTACTGGGTCGGCACCGGCGGCACCTCCGTGCTCGGCCATTCCGGTTACGCCAAAACGGGCATCCGCGTGGGCGGGGAGGGCGGCAAGCGCCACGCCCTGCAGGTGGCGGCCGCGCGGGAGTTTCGCGATTTTCGCGAGGATAATACGCTCGATCTGCGCTCGTTCCAGATGGCGCTGCGCCACCTGCGCCAGTTCAGCGTGCAGGAGGATGCCCCGCGCGACCAGCTCGACCTGGAGGGCACCATCAACGAAACCGGTAAGCAGGCGGGCTTTTTGTCCCTGCAATTTGACAAGCCGCGCAAAAACGCCGTCAAGCTGCTCCTGCTTTTTGATACCGGCGGGTCCATGCGTCCCTACGCGCGCCTGTGCAGTCAGCTGTTTCAGGCGGTGGACCGCGCGAATCATTTTAAGGATCTTCAGACCTATTATTTTCACAACTGCGTCTATGAGGAACTGTACGAAAAGCCGAATCTGTACTACGACGAGACGGTGCCAACCCTCTCTGTACTCACGCAGCTCGACCGCAGCTATAAGGTCATCTTCGTGGGTGACGCAGCCATGGCCCCCTCGGAACTGTACCGCGCGGGCGGCTCGGTGTTCTACGATCACAACAACGACGAGCCGGGCATCCAGTGGCTGCTGCGCCTGCGCAAACGCTTTGACCGCCTGATCTGGCTCAATCCGATTCCGCAGGAGCATTGGCCCTACGATTACGGCGCGGCGACCATCCGTGCCATTTCTGATCTGATCCCGATGTACCATCTCTCGGCCGAGGGTCTGGTGAAGGGCCTGAAAACACTGATCGCAGCCCGCTGAGCGGGCGAAAAAAACCGGGAGACAGAAACTGTCTCCCGGCTGTGCTGCGTGACTTGTTTGGTGTTACGGCTCTGCATAGAGCGCGGTGGAGAGGTAACGCTCCCCGCCGTCAGGCAGCAGAACCACAATGCACTTATCCCGGAAGGCCGGGCGGCGCGCCATAAGCGTGGCGGCGTACAGCGCCGCGCCGCCGGAAATGCCGCAGAGCAGCCCCTCGCAGGTGAGCGCGCGGGCGGCCTCGAAGGCCTGCTCCTCGGTGACGGGTAAGATTTCGTCATAAATGCTGCGGTCGAGCGTATCGGGCACGAAGTTGGCGCCGATGCCCTGTATGCCATGCTTGCCGACCTGGCCCTTGGAGAGCAGCGGGGAACCGGCGGGCTCCACCGCGACGATGTGTACGCTGCTCTTTTGCTGCTTTAAGTACTTACCCACGCCGCTGATCGTGCCGCCGGTTCCCACGCCGGCGACGAAAACATCCACCCGGCCGTCCGTATCAGCCCAGATTTCCGGGCCGGTGCTGCGAAAGTGGGCCTCGGGGTTGGCGGGATTTGTGAACTGGCCGGGGATGAAGCTGCCTGGCGTCTCGGCGGCCAGGGCGGCGGCGGCGTCGAGCGCGCCCTGCATGCCCTTGGCCCCTTCGGTTAAGACCAGCTGTGCGCCGTAAGCGCGCAGCAGCTTTTGCCGCTCGACGCTCATGGTCTCCGGCATGGTCAGAATGAGCCGGTAGCCGCGCGCGGCGGCAATGGCGGCCAGACCGATGCCGGTGTTACCCGAGGTCGGCTCGATGATGGTCGCACCGGGGGAGAGCAGACCGGCGGCTTCGGCGGCTTCGATCATGGACAGCGCAATGCGGTCCTTGGCGCTGCCGGCGGGGTTGCGGCCCTCGAGCTTGGCCAGCAGCTGACAAGCAAGCTCTTCCCGGGCGGCGTAGCGCGAGAGCGCGAGCAGCGGCGTGTGGCCGATCAATTCGGTGACGGAAGATAGAATAGGCAAAATAAACACTCCTTTTGCGGTGCCTGATGGCGCGCGTCTTTGTTTGCACAAGGATATCACAGTGCAGCCAAGCATGCAAGAGCAGATGCACCGCCATGGAGGGAGAAACGAAAGGGGAGAGAAGGCCTATGCCGCACATTCGTGTGCTTGGTTTGGATTTGGACGGCACCTTACTCGACGATCGTAAGCGCATCGGTGGCAAGACCATGACAGCCTTGGAACGGGCGTACGAGCAGGGTGTTGCGATCGTCCCGGTGACGGGCCGCCCGCATGAGGGCATCCCCGCGCTGGTGCGGGATTTGCCCTTTGTGCGTTATATCATTTCCTGCAACGGGGCGACGATTCGGGACATGCAAGAGGGTTTGGTGGTGCGTGAAACGCTCATCCCCGTCGCGCAGAGCCTGGACGTGCTTCGGATGCTGCAGGAGGAAAAGATGGCCTTTGAGGTACTCTGTGACGGGGTCGGCCACGCCGAGGGCTGGGTCTATGAACGCCTGATCGCGCAGAGTCCCCAGAATACCTTCCTGCCGACCTATGTCAAACAGACGCGCCGTATCATCGCCGATACGGCGGCTTTTGTGGCCGCAGGCCGCGGCTTGGAAGAATTTTTTGTGATGCCGGACACGACGCAGGAAACGGCGCGGCTGCGCAAAACGCTCGAAAAGATGCCCGGGCTGCATGTCGTGCAGCCTGCCCCGCGCGCGCTGGAGATCACGGCCGCCGGCGTGGATAAGGGCGCGTCGCTGCTGCATCTGGCGGGGCGTTTGGGCGCGTCGCGCGCCGAAGTGATGGCCATGGGCGACAGCGGCAATGACCTGGCCATGCTCAAGGCGGCGGGCCTTTCCGTCGCGATGGGAAACGCCACCGATGAAGTCAAAGCGCTTGCGGATTATCTCACCGAGACGAACGAAAACGACGGCGTGGCGCAGGCGGTGGAGCGTTTTATATTGGTATAATTGACGCCAAGAATCAGGCAATGCATAATCTTTTGTACAAAAGCGGAAAAATGCGTGAAAATCGCACGCAGATGTGCTACACTAAACAGTACATGACAAAATATCGTGTATGATAGCGTGAAGGAGGCCGCAAGATGCCCGGAAAAGAAGAGTTTATTGAAATTTTTAAACGCACCGTACACCGTGAAGGCGCCGACGCTCTGTTGGATTATTTGGAGAATAAGAGCGATTTTTTCACCGCCCCGGCCTCCGCGCGTTACCACAGCGCCTATGCCGGCGGCTTGTGTGACCATAGCCTGAATGTCTATCACTGCTTGGTCGATTACCTCGCGCGCACGCGCGTGGAGGAGATCTACGGCCTCAAGTACAGCGAGGAAACCGTCGCGCTTGTCGCCCTGCTGCATGATGTGTGCAAGGTCGGCTGCTACCAGGCGGGCAGCCGCAATGTGAAGGGGGAGGACGGCAAATGGCGCAGCGTGCCAACCTTTTTCTTTGAGGATCCCCTGCCCTACGGCCACGGCGAGAAATCGGTCTATATCGTCAACGGCTTTCTGCGCCTGAACCGGGAGGAAGCGATGGCCATTCGCTGGCACATGGGCTTTTCCGGCACGGAAGATACGCGCATGGTAGGCCGTGCGCTGTCACAATACCCGCTGGCCTTTGCCCTGTCCGTGTCGGACATGGAGGCGAGCTATTTCATGGAGGAGGAGCAGAAAGACGGGGTGTAAACGCCGCGCGTCTGCCCACCTTTTGTCAGAACCAAGTGGAAAGGATGTCAAACCAAACTATATGAATTTTGAATCACTTGGCCTTAACGGGCCGATTCTGCGCGCCCTGCGCGCCTGCAACTATCATCAACCGACGCCCATTCAGGAAAAGGCCATCCCCCCGGCGCTCACCGGCCGGGATGTGCTCGGTTGCGCCCAGACGGGCACGGGTAAGACCTGCGCCTTCGGTACGCCGCTGCTGCAGCGTCTGGCGGAAAAAAAGCAGCCGGGCAAGGCGGTGCGCGCCCTGATCTTAACGCCCACGCGTGAGCTGGCGCTGCAAATTGATGAGAATTTGCATGAGTACGCGCGCGAGCTGCCGCTGCAATGCGCCGTGATCTTCGGCGGCGTGGGCCAGGCGCCGCAGGTGGAGCAGTTGCGCCGCGGCATAGATGTGCTCACGGCCACGCCGGGCCGCCTGCTCGATCTGAGCAATCAGGGGCTGATCCGCTTAGACGCCGTCGAGATTTTTGTGCTCGACGAGGCCGACCGCATGCTGGATATGGGCTTTATTCACGATGTGAAAAAGGTCATCGCCCTGCTGCCGAAGAAGAAGCAGACCCTGTTTTTCTCCGCCACCATGCCGCCGGAGATCACCGAACTGGTGGACTCTCTGATGCAGGATCCGGTGCGCGTGGCGGTGACGCCTGTGTCTTCCCCTGTGGAGGTCATCAGGCAGGAGGTCTATCTGCTCGATCGTAAGAATAAGACCACCCTGCTCACGCAGATTCTGGCGCGGGAGCAGGTGCCGAGCGCGCTGGTCTTTACCCGCACCAAGCACGGCGCGGATAAGGTCACGCGTGAGCTGGTGCGCGGTGGCGTGGCGGCGGCCGCCATCCACGGCAACAAGTCGCAGACCGCGCGGCAGAGCGCCTTGGCGGATTTTAAGTCCGGCAAGCTGCAGGTGCTGGTGGCGACGGATATCGCCGCGCGCGGCATAGATATTGATGAACTGTCCCATGTTTTTAACTATAACCTGCCGGAAGTGCCGGAAACCTATATCCACCGCATCGGCCGTACGGGTAGAGCCGGCCGCGGCGGCACGGCCATCTCCTTTTGCGATCATAGCGAGGAGCCGTTGCTGCGTGGGATTGAGGCCCTGCTGGGCCGCGCCGTGCCGCGCATCGAAGGGCACGACTTCCCCATGGAGGAATTTGAGGCCGTGCGTCGGGATAAAAAGGGCCGCGTGATCAATCCGGACGACGAGGAGGCCCGCACCGCCGCGCGTGAGCGTCGTATGGAAAAGGCGCAAACAGCCAAGCCGAAAAAACAGAGCGCGAGCCCTGTCTTCGTCGCCAAAAAGCAGGTATCGCCGAAAAAGCAGGCTGCCGCCCCCCAGAAGGCCGATACCATCCTGTCCAGCCGCAACCCCTTGGAAGGCGAGGTCATCATGGACGCCACAGCGCGCCTGTTTGCCTCCCGCAAACCCAGAAGCGGCGAACAAAAGCAAGCCAAAAGCCCGGCGGCTTCGGATGCCAAGCCGACCGACCGTAACAAGAGCCGCAAGCCCAAGCCGACCGGCGGCGCGGCTGCCGCGCACATTGCGGAAAAACAGGCGAAAAAGCCGGCGGCTGCGCGCGCACAACAGCAGGGCTTGCATCCCAAGCCCGCTGCCGGCCGTGGCCCGCGTCGCCGTATCCCCACGGTGGAGGGGCCCCGCAGCAGACAAAAGGATTCCACGGAGCAGCCGAGCCTCATGAAACCTTTCTACCTGGATCATGACTGAGCGAAACGGCAAACGGCGACGCGGGCGTTCGCGGCGTCTTTTCGGCACGCTGCTGGTTCTTGTTCTTCTGGTCGGCTTTTTCTACTTTGAACAAACGGCCATCTCGGAGGAGACCATTGAGGAGCCGATCACCCTCTCGGCCTTTGACGGGTTTCGCATTTCCGTGCTCTCTGATGTACACGGCGCGGAGTTTGGCGAGGGAAACGCGCGCCTGCTCAAGCGAGTCGCGGCGCAAAAGCCCGATATCATCGCCCTGATCGGCGACCTGGTGCATGACACCGAACAATTTGATATGGTACCCGCCCTGGCCAAGGGCCTGTCGGCCATCGCGCCGACCTATTATGTGACCGGCAACCACGAATGGGCGGCCGGGGATGTGCCTGCACTCAAGGAGCTTTTGCGCGCAAACGGCGTGCAGGTGCTCTCGAACGAGTATGTCGTTTTCGAGCGGGAAGGGCAAAAGCTCGCGCTGCTTGGCGCGGATGATTTAAACGGCCATGCCGATCAGAAAACGGTGCCGGAACTGGCGCAGCAGGTGCGTGAGGCGGAAGGTGAGCAGACCTATCAGCTGCTGCTCTCCCACCGCAATAACCGCTATGAAACCTATGCCGAGGCACAGGTGGATCTGACGCTTGCCGGCCATGCGCACGGCGGGCAAGTCCGCCTGCCCTTCACCGACGGGCTCATCGGCCCGCACCGCGAATTTCTGCCGCACTATACCGCCGGGCGCTATGCGCTTGAGTATGGCGACATGATCGTCTCGCGCGGACTGAGCGATCAGTTCCCCGCCTTTCGCCTTTTCAATCGTCCGGATCTGCCGCTGGTGATCCTGCGCGCGGCCGTTTAAAGGAGCCAAAAGACCATGAATTACCACGCAGGAAGCGTAGATGTTGCCGTCATCGGCGCAGGCCACGCGGGCATCGAGGCCGCTCTGGCCGCCGCGCGCCTGGGCTTGTCCACGATCTGCTTTACCATCAACTTAGATGCCGTGGGCAATATGCCCTGTAACCCGGCCATCGGCGGCACGGGCAAGGGTCACCTGGTGCGTGAACTTGACGCGCTGGGCGGACAGATGGCCAAAGCCGCGGACCAGGCCTGCATCCAGTACCGCATGCTCAACCGCGGCAAGGGCCCGGCGGTGCATTCTCTGCGCGCCCAAGCGGATCGCCGCCTGTACCAGAGCGTGATGAAGCAGATACTTGAGGAGCAGGAAAACCTCAGCCTGAAACAGGCCGAAGTCACGGAAATTTTGACCAGGGAGGGCCGCGTCACCGGCGTTCGCACCTACACCGGCGCGACCTATGACGTGCGCGCGGTGGTCATCTGTTCCGGCACCTACCTCTGCGGCAGGACCATCGTCGGCGAAGTGACGCGTGAGAGCGGACCCGACGGCATGTTCGGCGCGCGCGCCCTCACAGAGAACCTGCGGGATCTCGGCCTGACGCTGCGCCGCTTTAAAACGGGCACGCCGCCGCGTATCTTAGCGCGCAGCGTGGACTTTTCGCGCCTGGAATGCCAGGAGGGCGACGAGGTCACCACTGCGTTTTCCTTTGAAACCACGGCGCCGCCGAACAATCAGGCGGTCTGCCATATCACATATACCAATGAAAAAACCCATGCCGTCATACGGGAAAACCTGCACCGCAGCCCGCTCTTTTCCGGGGTGATCGAGGGCATCGGCCCGCGCTACTGCCCGTCCATTGAGGATAAGGTGACCCGCTTTGCGGACAAGCCGCGCCATCAGCTGTTTTTGGAGCCGATGGGCCTACATACCGGCGAATTGTACATCCAGGGCTTTTCTTCCTCCCTGCCGGAGGAGGTGCAGCTGCTCATGCTGCACACCTTGCCCGGCTTAGAGCAGGCGGAGATGACCCGCTGCGCCTATGCCATCGAGTATGACTGCGTTGACCCCACAGAGCTGCTGCCCACGCTGGAGCATAAGCGCGTGAAGGGTCTGTATGGCGCGGGGCAGTTCAACGGCTCCTCGGGTTATGAGGAGGCGGCGGTGCAAGGTTTTGTGGCAGGCGTGAACGCAGCCTTGGCCCTTTTGGGGCGGGAGCCTTTCGTGCTCGACCGCAGCCAGGGTTATATCGGTGTGCTCATTGACGACCTGGTCACCAAAGGCACCGAGGAGCCCTACCGCATGATGACCTCGCGCACGGAATACCGCCTGCTGCATCGGCAAGACAACGCCGACGAGCGGCTCACGCCCCTGGGGTACAAAATCGGCCTGGTCAGCCAGGCGCGCTACCGCCGGGTACAGGAGAAGTATCAGGCCGTCGCGGCGGAATGCCGCCGCCTGGATGCTTGCGGCCTGGCGCCGAGCGCGGCGCTGGATGCTTTATTGGAAAGTCGGGGGGAGCCGCCGGCCAAAAATGGACTGCGCCTGTCCGATCTGCTGCGCCGTCCGCGTTTCACGTATGACGACCTGGCCCCCTTCGACCCGCAGCGGCCGGATCTTCCTGCGGAGGTGACCGAGCAGGTGGAAATTTCGATCAAATACGCGGGCTACATCGCCAGACAACACCGCCAGGTGGAGGAACTGTGCCGCTTAGAGGGCAGGTTGCTGCCCGCCGATCTGGACTATACGGCCCTGGAGGGGCTGCGCCTGGAGGCGCGGCAGAAGCTTGCGCAGATGCGGCCGCGCAGCCTGGGTCAGGCGGGGCGGATTTCGGGGGTCTCCCCGGCGGATCTCACCGCTTTGATGATTCATTTAGAGCGACAAAAAACAGAAAAAGAGGGACCGTGCCAATCGCACGACCCGGACTAGAGGAGGTTTACTGTGGAACTGATACCGGTCAAGGGAAACACCTACTACCTGGTGGGCAGGCAGCTGATGCCAGTCTACCGCGTGGATGAAAAAAATTGTATTTTGATGGATCCGGGCCGCCGTAATGAGCGGGAGGGCATCGAGCAGGCGCTGGGCAAGGCGGGCCTGCACCCGGCGGGAGTCATGGTGACGCATATGCATTATGACCACCATGAGAACAGCTCATATTTTAAAAATAAATACGGCTCGCTCGTCGCGATGCCCAAGCAGGACGCGGAGCTGTGCCGTGACCGCGTGGCCCTGCGCAATCATCTGTACACCTTTTCGCCCGGCCTGCTCGACTCGGAGCAGCGTCTGCGCGATGTGATCTGCCATACCGATTACCCCATTGCCCCCGACGAGACGAAGATCCACTTCGCCGGGGCTGAGTTTGAGATTCTCCACACACCCGGCCACTCCCCGGCGCATATCTGCATCATCACGCCGGACGGCGTCTGCTTTGCCGGGGACTGTCTGATGACCGAGGATGAACTGGAAGCCGCCAAGGTCCCCTTTGTCTTTGATCTGGCCGAGGATATCCGCAGCAAACATATCCTCATGCAGTCGCAGTATGAGACCTATCTCTTTTCCCACCTGGGCGTGCGTGAGGGCAGCTTGCAGGACTTGGGAGAGAAGAATCTGCGCTTCATTGACGAGGTGCTGGACCTGTTTCTGCGGCACGTGCCCGGGCCGCGCTCGCTCTGTGAGATTTACGCCGCCGTCAACCAGGACCTGGGCCTGGCCGAGGGCCATCCGATCCGCGCCTTTTACTTAGAGCGTTACCTGCGCCCCTATCTGGACTACCTCATGGATGTGGGGAAGCTGGTGGCGGTGGACGGCGGCGGCGCGCCCACGCTGGCCAGACCGGAAACGCTCTCGTGAATGGGCAAAAAAGCGTGCTGCTGGGGCTTTCCGGCGGGGTGGACTCCGCCGTGTCCGCGGTGTTGCTGCAACAGGCGGGCTACCGCGTCCTGGCGCACTATTTGGATATCGGCCAGGGTGGCGCGGAGGACGCGCGCGCCGTCGCGGCGCGCTACAACCTGCCCTTTTCCGTGACGAATATCCAGGCGGACTTAGAGCAGTTCGTCTGTGGGCCTTTTGCGCAGGACTACTTGGCCGGGCGCACGCCCATCCCCTGCGCGCGCTGTAATCCGGCGGTCAAGTTTCCCTCCCTGCTGCGGGCGGCGGAAGAACAGGGCGCCGACTTTGTCGCCACCGGGCACTATGCCCGCATCGTGCGCGACGCGCGCGGTGAAGCCTTTTTGCACCGCGGCATGGCGCGCAATGACCAGGCCTATATGCTTGCGCGCTTACCCAAGGCCTGGCTGCCGCGCATCCTCTTTCCCCTGGGCGACTATGAAAAGCCCCAGGTGCGTCAATTGGCGCGGGAGTTTGGCATCCCCGTGGCGGAGAAGCCCGACAGCATGGAGATCTGTTTCATCCCAGACGGCGACTATGCCGCCTGGCTCGAGCGGCGCGGACAGACTCCGCCGCCGGGTTTTTTTGTCGACGCGGCCGGGCAGGTATTGGGTGAGCACAAAGGCATCCACCACTATACGCTCGGCCAACGGCGCGGCCTGGGCCTGCCTGCGGCGCATCGTCTCTTTGTCTCGGCCCTGCGGCCGGAAACAAACGAGGTCGTGCTCTCCGACGGTGGCGACCTGTTTTCGGCTGAGGTCTACTGTAAAGATCTCAACCCGCTGGCCGAGATCATCGACGGGCAAACCCTTCACCTGCGCATCCGCCACTCCAAGGCCGAATACCCCGCAAGCATTCACTTTGTGGAAGATGGGGCGCGCCTACACTTGCAAGATGTCGCCCGCGCGCCCACGCCGGGGCAGTTGGCCGTCTTTTATGACGGCGACCGCGTCCTCGGCAGCGGCTGGATCGTGGCGCCGCCGCAGGGATAGATGGGCAGATTCAACATAGATAAACATAACCGCGGCGCGTTGGGTAAAGAGACTGCCCAACGCGCCGCGGTTTATTTTGTATGATGGCTGGGGACGCCCGCAGCCTGCTTCTTTGTTATGGCGTACCCACGCGGTAGAGGTTATAGGAAAACAAGGTGTTACTTTGCTCCTCGACCAAGTATTCTATCATGACCGCCGCGCCCTTCTGGTCTTCGAGTAAGGCGCCCTTTGCATCATAGAAGTAGATGAGATCGGTGAAGTCGTAGGGGCCAAGCGTCATGTTTTCCATGGTGGCGGACGCTTCGCCGCAGGCCGCCATAATGTCCTCACGGCGATCGCCGTAGCTTAGGCCAAAGGGATTCTGCCAGGAAGAAGCCGTCAAGGGCGTTTCCGCCGTGGGCGGGCACACGGTCAAGCCGACGAGTGTATCTTGCTCGTAGGTGAGGAAGATGTAGTTGCCGTTTTCCGCCGTGCCATTGGTGTAGTAGCTGAGCGTGTTTGGTGAGCCGATCCCGCTGCTTTCCAGTTCACTGCGCTGCGGGATTAGTTCATTCAAAAGCGCTTCACGGTCGAAAAAGGTACCAGGGCCCAAGTGCTGCTCCACCTCTTTTTTCGACATGCCCAGGCGCAAGGTGGTGTTGAGTTCCACATTGTGATAGACGGAGAGGTCCACGGGCGGCGGCTGAATGATCTCCATCAACTCCGCTCGGAGCGCATCGCCATCTTTGATGCGGTAGCACGTGCTTCCGTCCTTGGTGAGATAGTTCGTTTTGTCATTACCCAGGACGAGCGTTTTTGTCGTATTGCCTGAGGACAGTATGATGTGAAACTGCATATTGATTTGCCCAAAACCGTTGCTTTTACGGAAAGTTCTTTGTTCCGTATAACGGCTCAGGCATTCCAAAACGGCCTTTTCATCATACGCGTTGATGTGAAAGGGCTCGGTTCGGTTCTCGTCCTGCTCGAAAGCGGGGTTGTACATGAGTAAGAAGATGCGGCTGTTGTCGAGGTCGCTGACGATGGGACGCGGCGTGTACAGGTAAAATAGAACCGCGCCGCCCAGTAAGAGTATGAGGCATATGAGTAGATAACGGTTTCGTTTGCTCATTTCGATACCTCCATGTGGGAGCGGTATCACCTGCCGAATGTAAGCGTCATTAGAAGTGTAGCGTTAAGAGGGTGCCGAACAGTATGCCGCTACAAATACAGGCAATCGTGCCACTGAGTAAATTGTTTTGGCCATTTACCCCTTACTCAGCACTTTTCAAAGATCGCGGTAACGCCGAGGCCGCCGCCGATGCAGAGCGTTGCCAGGCCGCGTTTGGCGGTATCACGCTTTTGCATTTCGTGCAGCAAGGAGACGATGATGCGCGCGCCGGAGGCGCCGATGGGGTGGCCGATGGCGATGGCGCCACCGTTGACATTGACTTTTTCCATATCGAAGTCGAGCTCACGCGCCACGGCCACCGACTGGGCGGCGAAGGCCTCGTTGGCTTCAATGAGGTCAATATCGTTTATGGTGAGGCCGGCTTTTTTGAGCGCCTGACGGGAGGCAGGCACGGGGCCGATGCCCATGATCTTCGGATCCACGCCGCCCTGGCCCCAGGAGACAAGCTTAAAGAGGGGCTTCAGGCCATGTTTTTGCACGGCCTCGCCGGAGGCCAGCAGGATTGCGGCTGCGCCGTCGTTGATGCCGGAGGCGTTGCCCGCGGTGACGCGGCCGCCCTGGCCCTGGCTGGGGTTTAATTTGTTGGCGTCAAAGGTCATGGTAACACTATCCAAGTTGCCATCGGCGGAGGTGGGGAAGGCGCCGCGCAGCTTGGCGAGCGCTTCGGCGGAGGTTGCTTTGGGGTATTCATCCCTGGCAACAAGGGTGGTGCCCTTTTTGCTCTTGACCTCGATGGGTACGATTTCGTCATCGAAGCGGCCACTCTCCACCGCTGCCACGGCCAACTGCTGTGAGCGCAGGGCGAAGGCGTCGAGCTCCTCACGCGTGAGGCCCCAGAGGTCGCAGATATTCTCCGCCGTGGTGCCCATGTGATAGTCATTGTACGCGTCCCACAGGCCGTCTTTGATCATGACGTCGACGAGTTTTGTCTCGTTCATCCGTGCGCCCCAGCGGGCGGCGGGCACGGCATAGGGTGCGCTGCTCATGCTCTCGGTGCCGCCGCACAGGACCAGGTCTGCGTCTCCGGCTTTGATGGAGCGCGCGCCCTCGATGACGGACTTGAGGCCCGAGCCGCAGACCATACCGATGGTGTAAGCGGGGACTTGCATGGGGATGCCGGCGCCGATCAGGCACTGGCGCGCGACATTCTGGCCCAAGGCGGTGCCGAGCACATTGCCGAACATGACTTCATCAAGCCACTGCCCCTCGACCTTCGCGCGCGCGAGCGCTTCTTTCATGACGGCCGCGCCGAGCGTTACGGCGGAGACGTCCTTCAGTGCGCCGCCAAAGGAACCGACCGCGCTGCGGCACGCGCTGACCACATAGACTTCATTCTGCATGACGAGTAAACCTCCTAAAAATTGATACAAACAAACAGAAAACGATAGTTAAAGTATACAACAGGAAGCGGAAAAAAGGAATGACTTTTTTACATAAACTTGTCTTTATGCGGGCGAATCGGCCTTTGTTGCGGCGAAATCGGTGAGAACCAGACGCGCCAGACGTAAAATATCGTCACCGGCCTTGAGCCGCAGGGCGAGGTGCGGCTTTTCGCCCGCGGAAAAGAGCAGACGCCTGCGGTATTTTTCCTGGGAACAGAGGGCGGACACCCGTTCAAAGTCGGGTTCCGGCAGCAAGAAACGCAGCAGCGTTTGCTTCTGCGCGATCTCCGTGATGCCAAGCGCCGCGGCCATCGCGCGCAGCAGCGCAATGGAGATGAGGTTGTTGACGGGGCGCGGCGGTTCGCCGTAGCGGTCGATGAGTTCGTCGAGCATATCGTCGGCCATCTCCTCGCTGCGGATGCGGGCGATGCGGCGGTAGACGTCCATGCGCTGCTCGGGTGAGGGGATGTAGGAATCGGGGATCGAAGCCGCCACGCTCAAATCGGCGGCGCACTCGGTTTGTTTGGGCGTGCTCAGGCCCTGCTGCTCGAGCACGGCCTCCTCCAGCAGGCGCAGATACATGTCATACCCGACGCTCATCAGAAAGCCCGATTGCTCCGGCCCGAGCAGATTACCCGCGCCGCGGATTTCCAGATCACGCATGGCGATCTTAAAGCCGGAGCCGAAGGCGGCGAATTCGCGAATCGCTGACAGGCGGCGCTCGGCCACCTCGGTCAAAACTTTGCCGCGGCGATAGGTCATATAGGCAAAGGCGCGGCGCGCCGAACGCCCCACCCGACCACGCAGCTGGTGCAGCTGGGACAGGCCCAGGTGGTCGGCGTCCTCGACGATGAGGGTGTTGACATTGGGCAGATCCACGCCGGTTTCGATGATGGTGGTGCAGATCAGGATATCCACGGCGTTATCGCGCATGTCACGCATGATATCGCTCAGGGCTTCCTGCTCCATCTTGCCGTGCGCCACGGCGATGTTCGCGTCGGGCAGCAGGGCGTGGATGCGCGCGGCGCAGCTGTCGATGCTCTCCACACGGTTATGCAGGTAGTAGACCTGCCCGCCGCGCTCGATCTCTCGGCGCATGGCGTCGGCGAGCAGGCTCCAATCATGCTCGAGCACGTAGGTCTGCACGGGGCGGCGATTGTGCGGCGGCTCCTCCAGGGTGGACATGTCGCGCAGGCCGGACAGCGCCATATTCAGCGTGCGGGGGATGGGCGTGGCGGAGAGGACCAAGACGTCCACGTGCGGAAAGAGCTCCTTGAGTTTTTCCTTGTGCGTCACGCCGAAACGCTGCTCCTCATCCACCACCAGCAGGCCGAGGTCCTTGAATACGGACTGCTTTTGCAGGAGTTTATGCGTACCGATGAGCAGATCCACGCTACCCTCGGCGGTGCGGCGGAGGATTTCCTTGGTCTGCGTGGCGGTGCGGAAGCGGCTGACCATCTCGATCTGGATGGGAAAGCTGCGAAAGCGTTGGCTGGCCGTTAAGTGATGCTGCTGGGCGAGCACCGTGGTGGGCGCCAGGATAGCGGCCTGTTTGCCGTCTAATATGCACTTCATGATGGCGCGGAAGGCGACCTCCGTCTTGCCATAGCCCACATCACCGCAGAGCAGGCGGTCCATGGGAATGCTGCGCTCCATGTCGCGCTTGATCTCCTCGGCGCAGCGCAGCTGATCATCCGTTTCCGGATAGGGGAACTGGTCCTCAAATTCCCGTTGCCAGGGGGAGTCGGGCGAAAAGGCAAAGCCCGGCTGCCGCTGCCGTTGGGCGTAGAGCTTGATCAGGCCTTTGGCCAGGTCCTTGGCGGCTTTCTTGGCGCGGGTACGCGCCTTTTCCCACTCGGCGCCGCCCAGTTTGGAGAGCTTGCGCTGTTCGCTGGTTTCGCCGCCGCCGATGTATTTGGAGACAAGGTCCAGCTGAATGGCCGGGACATAGAGCACGTCCGTGCCGGCGAATTGGAGCTTGACATAGTCCTTCTCCACGCCGTCGGTCTGCATCTTGACCATGCCGGAAAAGCGGCCAATGCCGTGGTGCTCATGCACCACCAGGTCGCCGGGCGACAGGTCGGAAAAACTCTCGAGCTTTTGGCGGTTGCTGCTGCCGGTCTTTCTCTTTTTGCGCGTGGGGGCCACGCCGCCCTCCTCGGTGAGGATAGTGAGTTTGCCGGAGGGAAATTCCAGGCCGGCGGCCAGGCTGCCCACAGCGATGGTGATATCCCCGCCCTCGGGCAGATCATGCAGCTCGTAATCCACCGCCACGCGCAGGCTCTTTTCCCGCAGCGCGCTCTGGAGCTGATCTGCGCGCCGCTGCGTGCCCACGAAAATGAGCACGGCGTAGTCTTCGCGGCGGTATTGGAGCAGATCCTCCACGGTTGTCTCCATGCTGAGCGTCATGGCGGGCAGCTGCCGCGCGAGCAGCGAGAGCTCTCTGCGTGGCGCGATGGGGTAGTGGGAGGCGGCGAAGGCGTCTAAGTAGACGAGCGGGAAGTCAGACAGGCGGGCAAACAGCGCCTCGACGCTCTGGGCAAAGATGGCGTGCGCGCCGGCAAGCAGACCATCTTCCAGAAGCGTCTTGACATCTTCCTCCAGCTGCCAAAGGTAGCTCTTGGCGCGGTCAAACAGGCGCGGCGTTTCACAGAGCAGGAGCATGGCCTCCGGGGGCAGATAGTCCGCGGCGGTGCAGAACGTGTCGTAGATCTGGGGCAGCAGACGGTCCGGCGGTGTCGCGCCGCTATCCGGCGGCAGAAAGATGGCTTCCGCGGCAGGCAGAATCGTGACCTGCTCCGCGCGCTGGCTGCGCCGCTGTGTGCCGGGTTCAAAATAGGAGAGCGAATCAATCTCATCGCCCCAGAACTCCGCGCGCACCGGCGCGGCTTCGCCCGGGGAAAACAGGTCTAAAATACCGCCGCGCAGGGAGAACTGGCCCACGCCCTCCACCTGCTCGCAGCGGGTGTAACCGATGGCGACCAGATGCTCCACCAATTCAGGCAGCGCGTAGCGGCCCGACGCGTCAAGCGTACGGCGGGCAAGGGTGAAGGTTTCCGGCGGGATGCAGCGCTGTAAGAGCGCCTCCACCGTGACCACCAGAAGCGGCGCCTCGCCCGATAAAAGCGCATGAAAAAGACCCAGGCGGCGCTGCTCCCATTGGCGGGAGGCGGTGCCCGGGTGAAAGGAAAAGTCGCGCGCGGGAAGATAGGCCGGCGTCAGCCCGGTGAGGGCCTCTAGGTCCGGCAGCATCGCCTGCGCCTCGCGTTCGTCCGCGCAGACGAGCACCACGGGGCTCTGAAAGGCGCGGTGTACGGCGGCGGCGATGGGCGCGCGGGTGCCGGTGGTTGCACCGGACAGGGCGACGGGGCAGCCTGCGCCGTCAAGCGCTTGCAGCAGCGCGCCCAATTCCGGAATGGCGTGTAAGGCTTCGATGAGTCGTTTCATACAGGCTCCTCAATGCGGTGTGAGAACAATCTGCGGTTATGGCTCCGCTTCAGCCGTTGAAGCGGGACATGGCTTCGTCCATGCCGTGGGTGATGATCAGCGTGGCGGCGTCGGCGGCCTGGCCGATGGCCGAACGGATGCGCGCGCGGTCGTCGCCCGAAAAGCGGCCCAGGACCCAGTCGGCCATGTCGTAATCCGGGTGCGGCTTACCGCCCACGCCGATTTTGACGCGGGGAAAGTCCTCCGTGCCCAGGTGAGAGATGATGCTTTTCAGGCCGTTGTGGCCGCCCGCGCTGCCGCGGCGGCGCAGGCGCAGCTTGCCGACCGGCAGATCCGTGTCGTCGGAGATGACAAGAATACGCTCCGGCGGCAGTTTAAAAAAGCGGGCCGCTTCGCCCACGGCTTCGCCCGATACGTTCATGTAGGTGACGGGTTTCATGAGCAAGACCTTCGCGCCATCCATTGTGATGGTGTTGGTCAGGGCGCGGTATTTGAGTTTTTGGACGGGAACATGGTGGCGTTCGGCCAACTCGTCCACCGTCAGAAAGCCCACGTTGTGCCGGGTTTGCTCGTAGTCGCGGCCCGGGTTACCCAGGCCGACCAGCAGGAAATCCACCCCGCCCATGTTTTTTTTCAAGCCAAACATAGTGAAGATGCTCCAATCAAAACCGGCGAAGCCAGGCTTCGCCGGTTTTTTATATCATTAGACCTTGTTACCCTTAGGTATAGAACGAAAAGACGGAAAAAGATGCCGCCGCCCTTACAGGAACAGACGCGAGACGGACACTTCTTCGTAAATGTACTCAATGGCCTCGGCGAACATGGACGCCGCGGAAATATACTTGATTTTATCACAGGAAACATCCGGGCGGGGCGGAACGGTGTCGAGGAACAGAACTTCTTTCAGGGCGCTGTTTTGGATGCGATCAATGGCAGGGCCGGAGAGTACGCCGTGCGTGGCGCAGGCATAGACTTCCGTCACCCCGCCGACTTCCACCAGCGCCTGCGCGGCGTTACACAGCGAGCCGCCGGTGTCCACCATGTCGTCGAGCAGGATCGCGCGCTTGCCGCGCACGTCACCGATGATGTTCATCACTTCGCTGGCATTGGCGCGCGGACGGCGCTTGTCCACGATGGCGAGGTTCATGCCGAGCTTTTGGGCAAAGGCGCGCGCGCGCGCCACCGAACCGACATCGGGCGAGACGATGACGGTATTGTCATCGTCCATGCCAAAGAGGTTGGAAAAATGCTGGTGGAACAGCGGGCTGCCGAGCAGGTTGTCCACCGGGATATCGAAAAAGCCTTGGATCTGCGAGGCGTGCAGGTCCATCGTCAGGACGCGGTCGGCCCCTGCGCGCGTGAGCAGATTGGCCACCAGCTTGGCCGAGATCGGGTCGCGCGGTTTGGCCTTGCGGTCCTGCCGGGCATAGCCGAAATAGGGCATAACGGCGGTGATACGCCCGGCGGAGGCGCGCTTGAACGCGTCAATGATCACCAGAAGCTCCATCAAATTGTCGTTGACGGGGGTACAGGTGGATTGGATGATGAAAACGTCCGAACCACGGACGGATTCGTAAATGGAGACAAAGCTCTCCCCGTCCGAGAAGTGACCCACTTCCAGGTTACCCAGAGGCAGCTGCAATTCTTTGCAGATGGCTTCCGCAAAGGGGACATTGGCGTTTCCCGAGAAGATTTTCAGATTTTTTCCGTGTGCAATCATAGTGACATCCCTCTCCTGTGTTTTGTACATGACAAAAAAACAACCGTTGCGCAGGTAGATTCCGAACAGACGGTTGATGACATTTCCTATATTATAACAAACCTTTTCCTCCTTTGCACCTATAAAATCAATGTTTTTGCAAAATTTCTAAAGAAAGTATATAAGGCTTGACAAAAGAGCTGACGGTGGGGTATAGTGAACATGTACTAATCATGTTAATACACGCAGTACACGAAGCAAAGAGGAGGGACGGCGTATGATTCAACTGAATTACCGGGACTCCAGGCCGATTTACGAACAGGTGCGCGACGGTCTGCGCCAGCTGCTCATGAGTGGCGGGATCCTGCCGGGTGAGAAGTTGCCGTCGGTGCGTACGCTTGCGGCCAAGTTGACCATCAATCCGAATACCATACAGCGCGCTTACGAGGCGCTGGAGCAGGAGGGGTATGTTTACACCCTGGTCGGAAAAGGCACCTTTGCCGCAGAGCGCAGCGATGTGAACCAGAGCAGGCGCAGCGCGCTGATGGCACAGTTTGAAAAAACGGCGACGGAATTGATCTATTTGGGCGTCACGGCGGCGGAGCTGTCCTTGCGTCTGACGGAAATGGAGGAGAAGGGACATGATTGAGCTAAGAGAAGTAAACAAGAGCTTTGATCAAGTCAAAGCCTTAGATGGCCTGAGCATGCATGTGCCGCACGGCTCCATCTATGGCCTGGTTGGTCCGAACGGCGCGGGCAAGTCCACGGTGCTGCGTCATATCACCGGGGTATACCGCCAGGACGCGGGCGAGGTTTTGCTCGAGGGTGTGCCGATTTTTGAGAATCCTTCGGCCAAACTGCGCATCACGGATATTCCGGATGATCTGTATTATTTCATCACAGATTCCACGCGCGACCTGATGCGTTTTTACAGAGGCTTTTACCCGCGCTTTGACATGAAACGCTACGAGGCGCTGCGCGATATCTTTTCAAACGTAGACGAAAAACGCCCCATTCGGCGGCTCTCCAAGGGCATGCAGAAACAATCGGCCTTTTGGCTGGCCTTGTGCTGCCGGCCGGAGGTGCTGGTGCTCGACGAACCGGTGGACGGCCTGGACCCGGTGATGCGCCGTCAGGTGTGGAGCCTACTCATGGAGGACGTGGCCGAGGAGGGCACGACGGTCGTGGTCTCCTCGCATAACCTGCGTGAACTCGAGGACGTCTGTGACCATGTGGGCATCCTGTCCAAGGGGCACGTGCTGCTCGAGCGGTCTCTGTCCGCCTTGCAGGAGTCGGTGAGCAAATATCAGCTGGCCTTTTCCGGGGAAGTGCCCGCCATGCCGGAGGATTTGTCCATTCTGCACCGCTCTGAGCTGGGCCGCGTGTTGACGCTGATCATCCGTGGCGATACCGAACAGGTCACGGCCAAGTTGCGCGCGCTCTCACCGGTCGTGCTCGACGCGCTGCCGCTGTCTCTGGAGGAAATCTTTATCTATGAGCTGGGAGGTGAGGACTATGCGGTCCGCGAACTCGTTCTTTAATGTTGCGCTGTTTAAAAAGCAGACCAGACGCTTTGCACCCCTGTGGGTGTCTTACACGGCGCTGCTGCTGATCCTGTTCCCGCTGATCCTATTTTTAAAGGCGCAGAATGCCATGACGTATCAGCTTCCGGTGCTGCAAGAATTGCACAACTATATCATCACATTCGCTGCCGACGCTGCCCTTTGGGTCGCCTTTATTGCCGCCATTGTTGCGGCGATGGCCATTTGGTCCTACCTTTATAACAACCGCTCGGTCTCGATGATTCACGCCCTGCCGCTCTCACGCGGCACGCTGTTTGCGACCAACTATATCACAGGCCTGCTGTTTCTGATTGTGCCGAACATCCTGGCCTTTCTGGTCGGACTCGGCGTGGAGGCCGCGCTGGGCGCGGTGACGATACAGCCCCTGCTGCAATGGCTGCTGGTGCAGAGCGCGCTCAACTTCATCTTCTTCTCCTTTGCCACGCTCATGGCCTTTGTCACGGGGCATATTCTGGTGCTGCCCGTGCTCTACGGGGTCTTTAGCATACTCACGATGGCGCTGGAGGTCATGATTGACACGGTGCTCTCTACCTTTGTCTATGGGTACAGCGGTGGCACCATTCCGCTGGTCAGCTGGCTGGGCAAGTGGCTCTCCCCGCTTAGAGCTTTGGGGCTTAACAACTCAAATGGCCTGGGTTATACCTATCCGACCGATCTCGACCCGCCGGGCGATGGGCTTGTTGTGCTGCATGGTCTACCCAGCGTGGGCATTTACGCCGTGGCCGCCCTCTTTATGGTCGCGCTGGCCTATCTGATCTACCGCCGCCGCAAGCTGGAGCTGTCCGGCGAGGTGATCACCGTCTCCTTCCTGCGGCCGGTCTTTAAGTATGGCGTGGCCGTCTGCGCGGGGCTGTCCTTTGGCGTGCTGTTCTATCAGATCGTATACGGCGTGAGGGTGACATACTCTTTTGGAGATATCAGCACTGGTCAGATTGGGCCTATGTTGCTGGCCTTGCTGGTCTTTGCCGCGATCGGTTACTTTGCCGCGGAGATCATGCTGCGCAAGACCGTGCGCGTGCTGCGAAAAGGCTGGCCGGGCTGCCTGGTGCTGCTGCTGGTTCTCTCGGCGTTGCTGCTGGGTATGGAGTATGACCTGAGCGGTTACGAGAAAAAACTGCCCAACGAGAGTGCGATTGCCTCCGTTTCCATCTATGACCTGGAGAACGTCGATCCGGCGCAGGCCTTGGCCCTGCATCGGGCGCTGGTGGAGCAGAAGGGGGAAATAGAATCGTGTCTGTCTCGGTTCGAGAAAGAAAATTGGCGCGATGCATCACGCTATCAAACAAGAACCATCAACAGCGTGAACCTGCGCTATGTCATGCTTGACGGCTCGGTGTTCTCCCGCAACTATGTGATCCCTATCTATGAGGAGTTCTTAGCGCGCGACGACAGTCCGGCGACGTTGTATCAAAAGCTGCAAAACAATTTGGATGTCCGTAAGCAGCGGACCCTGCCCGACAGTACGGAAACGGCAGACCTGATTGAAACCTCCCTGGAACTGCCCGGTGAACTGAAAGCAGACCGCAATGGGAAGGGCTACTCGAGCACCACGCGCAAACTGACGGTCGAGGAAGGCCAGCGCGTCTACCGGGCTGTGCGCGAGGATCTCGAAGCCGGGCGCATTGGACGCCAAGATCTGCTCTATAATGAAGAAAGCATGAAAACAAATTATGATTTGAGGATTTACTTTAGCTTCCGTGGGGAGTATAATAGGGAGAATATTCCCAGCAAATTCAGCTTCAGCGGCAAAGAACCCCCGCCCGCCGGTCTCAATGCCCCCGCCTATTTCGATACAAATATCACGGTGCAAACGGACTCGACCGCGACCCTCAAGGTCTTGGCAGAGCTCGGCCTGCACCCGGGGGTTGACTTCGAGACGCAAGCTGAGCAATATGAACGTGTTATGCTGACAGAACAATTAGACCGGAGCGACACAATAGAAATGGCGCCGGAAATGGCTCCGTGAATAGCGGCACAATGCGTCTGGGATATCCCAGGCGCATTGCGTCATTTTCTCTGACAGATTGCGACAAGAGTTTACACAACAGATAAAGGAGCAAATGAATATGGAGTTTTACGCAAACGAAGGTAAGGCTGTGCGTATCGCCGTCGGCGATCGCCAATTTGACCGCCACGCCATTAAGACCCGCTTTGTCAACCTCGGTGACGACTATGTGGCCCTGGTGCGGGAGTATGTGCTGCCGTTCTATCAACCGGGCGATATTTTGAGCTGCAGTGAAAAGATCATTGCGCTCTGCCAAAACCGCGTGGTGCATGAGCATGAGGTGCGGCCCACTTTGCTTGCGAAAATTCTGTGTAAATTTGTCCACCAAACCTCTGCCGGCCCCGGCGCGGGCGTACCCTACAAAATGCAGTTTGCCATCAACCACTGCGGCGCTTTTCGGGTGTTTTGGGCGGCTGTGCGCGCGGGCTTTGATAAGCTGCGCGGCGTCAAGGGTACCTTTTACCGCCTGACCGGCCCGGAAGTCGCGGGTCTGGACGGCTTTTACGGCCATGATATCGAGGAGTACGCGCATATGGGCATCCGCATCCCGGAAAACCCGAATGGCGTCTGCGACGAAGTGTATGAAAAAACCGGCGTTGTGATGATGATTGTCGACGCCAACGCCCTGGCGCAAGAAGTGCTGGGCAAGGCGTCTATCCTGCACGAGAGCATCAAAACGCTGGAAAAAATGATCGGCGATAACCCCGCCGGGCAGGAAAAGCAGCTCACGCCCTTCATTCTCATCCGCGAGATCAAGAAGGAAATCGCGCCCGCGCCAGAGCAGCAGGCTGCGCCGGTTGAGGGAACAGAAGCGGTGGCCGCCGTTGCCGACGTTAAGCCAGAACCCGCAGCCGAGGCGGAGACCGACGCCGCGCAAGATGCCGCCGTGCAGGAGGAAGGACTTGCCAGCGGCGACGAAGCGTGATACACTACTCTACATCCCAAGCGGGAAACGGCATCGCCTGATGCCGGATACATAAGCAAAAGGAGTTAATGCATGAAAATTTTGAAACGGGCAGGGGCCCTTCTGTTGAGCGCCGCCTTGCTGGTCACGGTCCTGAGCGGCTGCGGTCAATCTAAGGAAGATCCCATCCAGGAGGCGTTTGGCTTCAGTAAAAAGACGGTCTTTGCCACCCTTGACGGCGAAAAGATCACCGCCGAGGACTATCTGTTCTGGTTGGCGCGCAACGTGGACTATATTGATAACATGTATAAAATGATGGGCAACCAGGGCATCAACTGGGACGAAGAACTCGAAGACGGCATGAAGCCCAAGGAGTATTTGAAAAACGAGACGCTTGAAACCGTCAAATCCTTCTGGGTCATCCGTAAGCTGGCCAAGGAAGAGGGCGTCAAGCTGGGCGCCGAGGATAAAAAGGCCTACGAAGAAGAACGCGCCAAGGCCGTGGAAGGCACCGGCGGGGAGGAGACCTATCTGGCTTACCTCAAGTCCATGTGCCTGACCGAAGAGGGCATGAAGCGCATCAGTGAAGTGAGCGCCATGAGCCTGAAGCTTGAGGAAGCGCTCTGCGGTGAGGGCAAACGCTTCGACGGCGCCAAGGACACCATCCGTACTTACATGGAAGAACAGGGCATTCTCAAAGCCAAACATATCCTGCTGCTGACCAAGGACCCCGCCGTGGACGGTAAGGCATACAGCGCGGACAAAATCGCGCAGCAGAAGACAAAGGCGGATGACCTGCTGGCGCAGCTGCGTGCGGCGGAGGATCCTGTCACCCTGTTTGACACGCTGATGAAAGAAAACAGCGAGGATACCGGCTTGGAATCCAACCCGGACGGCTACCTCTTTTCCACCAATCCCGACGGCGTGGACTTCACCAGCCGCATGGTGCCTCAGTTTGAAGAAGGCACCAAGGCGCTGACCTACAACGCCGTGAGCGACGTGATTGAAAGCGACTACGGCTATCACATCATCTTGCGCTTGGATCCCCTGGAAGATGAGGAGACTTTGGTGAAATACCAGGAGAAATGGTATGGCATCCAAATGGATAACCTGTATCAAGAAAAATTGGACGCCATCGAGGTCAAGACCACCGAGGCGTACGATAATTTTGATGTGAAGGATTTTTATGAGAAGTTGATCAAGTACCGCGAGACCGTGCAAGCCGCGCTGCCCAAGGATGAGGAAGATGGCCAGAACGGTGGCGACAATGGCACCACACCACCCGAAGGCGACGGCACCACACCACCCGAAGGTGACGGCGCCACACCACCCGAAGGCGACGGCACCACAACACCCGAAGGTGACGGCGCCACACCACCCGAAGGCGACGGCACCACAACACCCGAAGGTGACGGCACCACGCCACCCGAAGGCGACGGCACCACAACACCAGAAGGTGGCACGAATCCCGACGAGGCGACACCACCGGCGCAATAACCCCAACAAAATACACGATCAGAGGGCGGCCCACGCAGGGCCGCCCTCTTTTTTTAAAATCTTGTGGACAAGGCAACAAGATTTTCTATGAATCGTGCGGACAAGTCCCGTATGCTGGATGAGAAACCGGCAAGGAAAGAGGGCAAGTCAATATGACAAAGTGGTATACGAAGGAAGCGGCGGAGGTGTTAGAGGAACTCTCCGTGCGTGAGGAAAGGGGGCTGAGCAATGCCGAGGCCACCGCGCGTTTGGAACGCTATGGGCCAAACCGTCTGGAAAAACCGGCGCCGGTCGGGCTGATCCGACGCTTCTTCGCGCAGATGAAAGACCCGATGATCGTGGTGCTGCTGGTGGCGGCGGCGCTGTCTGTCGTTGTGGGCGGGGGCGAGGATTGGCTGGATGCCGGCATCATTCTGCTCATCGTGGTGGTGAACGCCTGCATCTCGATTTCGCAGGAGGACAACGCGCAAAAAGCGCTTGAAGCCCTGGAGAAACTGTCCGCGCCCCAGGCACGGGTCTTGCGGGAAGGGCTGTTGCAGCGGCTGGATACGGCCATGCTGGTACCCGGCGATATCATCCACCTGGAGGCGGGCGACTTTGTTCCGGCGGATGCGCGCCTGCTGCTCGCCAAGGGGCTGATGGTGGATGAATCGGCCATGACGGGTGAATCGCTGCCTGTCTCGAAGCGGGCCGAGGGCGTGTTGGGAGACGAGACGCCGCTGGGCGACCGAAAAAACATGCTCATCGCCGCGACCATGGTGACTGCCGGGCGCGCCGTCGCGGTGGTGACCGAAACCGGCATGCAGACGGAGATGGGCCGCATTGCCGACCTGCTTTTGCAGCAGGAGGCCGTCGACACCCCGCTGCAGAGGAAGATGGCGGAAATTTCCAAGGCGCTCTCGCTTCTCTGCCTGCTTGTCTGCGCGGTGCTGTTCGGCGTGGGGCTCTTACAGCAGCGGCCCATGCTGGACATGTTGATGACGGCCATTTCGCTGGCTGTTGCGGCGATACCGGAGGGACTTTGCGCCATTGTGACCATCGTGCTCGCGCTGGGCGTTTCGCGCATGGCCAAGCAACATGCGATCATCAAACGCCTGCCGGCGGTGGAGACGCTCGGCTGCGCCTCGGTGATCTGCTCGGACAAGACCGGTACGCTGACGCAGAACCGCATGAGCATCGTCGAGCTCTGGCCCGCGCAGGAGAGCATGCGTCTGGCGCTGCTGCGCCTGGGTGCATTGTGCAACAATGCCGCGCCGCGGGTGGGCGCGCAGGAGGAGGGCGCCTTTGTCGGCGATCCAACAGAATGCGCCTTTTTAGACTGCGCCGCCAAAGAGGGCATCCTGAAACAAACCCTGGACGAGCAGCTGCCGCGCTATGCCGAGCTGCCCTTTGACTCCACCCGCAAGCGCATGAGCACCTTACATAAACTGCCCGACGGCCGTTTCCGCGTGGCGATGAAAGGCGCGCCGGAGGTGGTGCTGCGCTACTGCACGAGTTTGCAGAGCGTACACGGCGTCATCGCCCTGAGCGCGGCCGAGCGGGAGCGGGTGGGTAACTTAAGCGCCGCAATGGCCGGTCGCGCGCTGCGTGTGTTGGCCGTTGCCTACCGTGATTATGACCAGAGACCCGCCGAGATTGAGGAGGAAAACTTCACCTTCGTGGGCCTGGCCGGCATGATCGACCCGCCCCGCCCCGAAGTGCGCGAGGCGGTGCTCAAATGCCACGCGGCGGGCATCCGCCCGGTGATGATCACGGGCGACCACAAGGCGACGGCGATGGCCATAGCCAAGGATTTATCCATCTACCGCACCGGCGATCTGGCCATCTCGGGCGAGCATCTGGACTTTCTGCCCCAGGAGGTGCTCGAGGAGGACATTGACCGCTTTTCCGTCTTTGCCCGCGTCACGCCGGAGCATAAAATGCGCATCGTAAAGGCCTGGCAAAAGCGGGACATGGTGGTAGCCATGACCGGCGACGGCGTCAACGACGCGCCCGCTCTTAAGGCAGCGGACATCGGCTGCGCCATGGGTAAGGGCGGCACGGATGTGGCCAAGAGCGCGTCGGATATGATCTTAACCGATGATAACTTTTCCGCCGTGGTGGCGGCGGTGGCGCAGGGCCGCGGCATCTATGCCAACATCAAAAAGGCCATCCACTACCTGCTCTCGTGCAACATTGGGGAGATCTTGACCATCCTCGTGGCGACGGTGCTGCATTTCCCCCAAATGCCGCTCACGCCCGTGCAGCTTTTGTGGCTCAACCTCGTGACCGATTCCCTGCCGGCCTTGGCGCTGGGTATGGAGCCGGTGGAGGACAACATCATGCAAAGACCGCCGCGTCATGCGGGGGAAAACTTCTTTTCCCGCCGCTTTTCCCTGCGGCTGCTCTGGCAGGGGGTGATGGTGGGCGGCCTGACGCTGCTGGCTTATTACTTGGGTTATGTCTATCTCGGCGGCGAGCGCGTGGCCAACACGATGGCCTTTGCCACCCTGACGCTCTCCCAGCTGGTCCACGCCTTCGACGTGCGCAGCGAGGATCAGTCGCTCTTTTCAATCGGCGTGACGAGTAACCCCGCGATGAACAAGGCCTTTTGCGTGGGGCTGCTGCTGCAAATGGCGGTTTTGTGCCTGCCGCCGTTGCAGAGTATCTTTGCCGTTGTGCCGCTGGACCGTTCGGAATGGCTGACGGTGGCGCTTCTGGCGCTAGCGCCCCTGCTGATCTGTGAAATTGCCAAGTTTTTTGCCCGCATCAGAAACCGCTCCGAGTCCGTCGGGGAGGAAATCAACAGAAGCCTGCGCCGTGAGAGTCGCGAGCGCGTGGCCCGTTGAAGGTAAATCAGTGTGAAGACCCGACAGAGCGGATGGCATGTAGCCATCCGCTCTGTTTTTGCGCGCGCTGCGGCGTCAGTATTTTTGTAAAAAAGCGGGCTTGATATCCTCTGCATCAATTTTGCCGTGCTTGTCCTCATAGATCTGGACGCTTCTGCGGATGTAGCGAAGCACTTTGGCGCTCGACGAGTGGCATTCTGATCTTGCAATGTAATGAAACTTATGCAGGGTCTCCGCGTCAACACGCAGACTAAAGTGTTTGAATTTTTCCATATGTCGGCTCCTTTCTCTGCCGAGACTATTATACAGGAAACAATTTTGTTTGTTAAGGTGCTTGCAATCCCCCTATCGCAAGAAATTTTTAAATTATAAATTGTGGCCGTGAAATTATGTATGATAAGCTTGTGAAATGACCTCTCTTATTCTATACTGAGTAAAAGAATGTGGATGAATCGGGAAAGGGGCGCGGAGCATGGTCTTACTGGTCATAGATGTGCAAAAAGGCATTGTCAATGAGGCGCTGTATCAGCCGGACGTCTTTCTCTCCAGCGTCGAGCAACTGATTACCGCCGCGCGCGCGAACGGGGTTGAGGTCATCTTTTTGCGGCATGACGACGGCCCGGGTGAGGCCATCACAAAGGGCGCGGCGGGTTTTGAGATCCATGAGCGTGTCGCCCCTGCCGCTGCGGAAAAGGTCTTTGATAAACGTGCCAACAGCGCTTTCGTGCAAACAGGCCTGCTGGATTACCTGCGCGAGCAAGGCGAAAGGGAACTGATGATCACCGGCTTGCAGACGGAATTTTGCGTCGATGCGAGCGTGAAGGCGGCCTTTGAGCACGGTTTTTCGATCTTCGTGCCCGCGGGGGGCAATACCACCACGGACAATGCCTTTATGAGCGGCGCGCAGAGTTATCGCTACTATAACGAATGGATGTGGCCCGGGCGCTATGCCAACTGCCTGAGCCTGCAAGATACCCTCCGCTATTTGCAGCAAGCGGGGAGAAAAAAGGGCTAAAAGAGCAAAAACGTGGCCGCGAAACACAGTCGTTTCGCGGCCACGTTCTATTTTTTAGCAGGGGGCCATCAGCCGTTTTCGCCGTAGCCGTCGATATAGACTGCTTCGGAAAAGGCTTCCTTAACGGTGTCGCCGTTTGGCAGCGTGCCGGTGCCCTCGAAGGTGAACACCAGGACGGGGAAGGTCTTGCCGCCGATGCTTGTTTTGTGCGTGGCGGCGTCCTGCGCGGCCTTTTCGTCATAAGCCAGGACGCTGTAATTAAAGCAGTCGGGATAGAGAATGCCGATGGAGCTGGCGGCGGCCTTGGCGGCCTCGTTGGTCTCGTGCTGCTCGATGGTGACGGGCAGGCCGTTCACCATCACCTGATCCAGGCGGAAGCTCTTGTAAGTCTGCGGGCTACCGGCGAGCGGGAAAAAGGCAAAGCGCATGCTGTTTTTCTGGCAGGAGACAACCTCCAGGTTTAAGAGCACCGGGCCGTCTTTGGCCAGCGCGCCGGACTTGTTGAGGAAGGAGAGTAAGGTCTCATCCGTTTCCTTGAGCGGCGCGGCGAGCGCAGAGGCGGAGAGAATGGCCACATCGCCGCGGTCAAAGTTGCGCGTGGTGGCGGTATAGTCGCCAAAGGTGATGCCCAGTCCGTCGGAGAGCTCCCAGGGCGCGGTCCAGTGGAAGTCAGACTCCGAGCTGTACCCCAGTGCGCGCAGGATGAAGGTGAGATACTGCGCGGTGTTGACCGCGTCGCTGCCGCCGAAGGTGGTATCCCCCGTGCCGAGGGTCAGGCGGTTCTGGTAAGCATAGGCAACATAGGGCTTGGCCCAGTCCGACACATCGGAAAAGGGGTGGGTATAGGAGGCGCTCTGCGCCTCGGCGTCTTTGCCGAGCAGGCGCACCAGCATCGTGACGGCCTCCTCACGGCTCGGCTTGCGATCCAGGGCAAAGTCCGGCGAGCCGTCGGCTAAGTTCCCCACACCGCGGAACAGGCCAAGCTCGTAGAGCAGCGTGGCGGCGTGATCTTTGGGCGAGGCGGACGGTGCCGTGTCGTTGACCGCGCCGACCGATAGCGGCGCAAGGCAGAGCAGCAGCGATAAAAACAGGGCCGTGGCTTTGGTGCGGGTCATGGAAAGGCCTCCTTGTCATGTCATGGTCGAATGGGCGCGGTTTTTCTGTTTATTCTATAAGACCTTGCCGCGTTAGTCAAGGCAATTTATCAAAGCGCGGGCAGGGAATTTATTTCCTGGGTAATGGGAGAGCTTGTATTCCGGAGAATAAAATGATACAATAACCTATCACAAGTATCGTGTCAGTCTGGCCCACGCGGAGGTTTGATTTTGAGACAAGAGATGACGAAGATTTCCCAGGAAGATGTGCAGCGGCAGCTGCTGGCCTGCGATGAAGTCAGGCAATTGCTTGACTGCAGGTCGGGCGAGCGTTTGGCCTGTGTAGATACCTATGGCTGCCAACAAAACGAAGCCGATTCGGAGCATCTGCGCGGCTTTTTATCCCGCATGGGTTTCGGCTTTACCAGCGAGGAAGATCAGGCCGATTTGGTCCTGCTCAATACCTGCGCCATCCGTGCCCACGCCGAGGACCGGGTCTTTGGCAACATCGGCGCGCTGGTCCATACCAAACGCCGCAAACCTGAACAGCTCATCTGCGTCTGCGGCTGCATGGCGCAGGAGGCGCATGTGGCGGACAAGATCAAGCAGTCCTTTCGGCATGTGGACCTGGTGTTCGGTACGCATAAGCTCTGGCAGTTTCCCGAGCTGCTGCTCTCGGTCCTGCGGGAGGGCGGGCGAGTGTTTGCCAATGAGGCGTCAGACGGCGCCATTGCCGAGGGGTTACCTGTGGTGCGGCAGAACGCGCTCAAGGCCTGGGTCTCCATCATGTATGGCTGCAATAATTTTTGTACCTATTGCATCGTGCCCTATGTACGCGGCAGGGAGCGCAGCCGCGCGGCGGAGCAGATTTTGGACGAGGTAAAAAGCCTGGCCGCCGAAGGCTACCGCGAGATCACGCTGCTCGGCCAGAACGTCAACTCCTACGGAAAAGATTTGGACGGCGGGCTGGACTTTGCCGGCCTGCTTGCACAGATTGATCAGATCGAAGGCGATTTTTTGATCCGCTTCATGACCAGCCATCCCAAGGATGCCTCGGCGCGTCTTTTTGATGTGATGGCCGCGTCACAAAAAATCGCGCCCCATCTGCACCTGCCCTTCCAGTCGGGCAGCAGCCGCGTGCTGCGCGCCATGAACCGGGGCTACACGCGGGAGGGCTACTTAGACCTCATTGCCGCGCTGCGCGCGCGGATCCCGAATATTGTGCTGACCTCGGATGTGATCGTTGGATTTCCCGGGGAAGACGCCGAGGATTTTGCCCAGACCTTATCTTTGATCGAGTCCGTGCGCTTTGACGCGCTGTTTACCTTTCTCTTTTCCCCGCGCGAGGGGACGCCCGCGGCGAAGCTCTCCGACCCTGTGCCCGCGGAAGAAAAGCGGCGGCACTTTCAGGAGCTGCTGGATGTGCAAAACGCCATCTCCGCCGAGAAGCATGCGGCCTATGTGGGCGGCGTCTACCCCTGCCTGATTGATGGGCAGGACGAGCGCGGCAATTTGACAGCCCGCACGGCGGGCGGCCGTCTGGTGCATGTCGAGGGCGCGCAAGCGCTGATCGGCAAACGGCTGCCGCTGCGCATCACGGGCGCGACCACCTGGGCGCTCTACGGAAGCTTGGACAAGGCGACGGACTAAGGCGTCCATGCCTTCGGGTGATGTTTAACACAAAGACAAATATAGAAAGAGAGTGTGACACATGGCTGAACTGACACCCATGATGCAGCAATACCTGCGCCTGAAAGAAGAACACCGTGACTGTCTGCTGTTCTTCCGCCTGGGTGATTTCTATGAGATGTTCTTCGAGGACGCCAAGCTGGCCGCCGAAGAACTCGACCTGGTCTTAACCACCAGGGACCGCAACAAACCGGAGGAAGAACGCACGCCCATGTGCGGCGTGCCCTACCATTCCGCCGAAGCCTACATCTCGCGCCTGATCAACAAGGGCTATAAAGTCGCCATCTGTGAGCAGACCGAGGACCCTGCCAAGGCCAAAGGTCTGGTCGAGCGCGAGGTTGTCCGCGTTGTCACGCCCGGCACAGTCCTCGATCCCTCCATGCTCGAGGATGGCCGCAACAATTACATCGCCGCCCTCTGGCTGGGCAGCGACGGGCTGGGCTTGTGCTTTTCGGATATCTCCACGGGCGAAGTCTTTCTCAGCGCCGCGCCGCACGAGGACTGGTGCAGCCAGGCCCTGGCCGAGCTGGAGCGATACAGCCCGAGCGAAGTGCTGCTCTCGCCGGGGGTAGCGGTGCCGCGTCTGCTCGATGCGCTGCGCAATCGGCGCGAGTGCCGCGTGGAATTGCGTCCGGAGACTGATTTTGCCTCAGATCGCGGCAAACAGTTTGCCGAGAACCTGGTAGAGCTGCCGCCGAAGCTCTATGCGGCCTTCGGACCCCTGGGCGCGCTGCTCAATTACTTACAGCAGACGCAGAAATGCGAACTGTCGCACCTGCAAAGCCTGCGCTATTATTCCGAGGGCGAGTTCATGCAGCTCGACCCCAGCGCGCGGCGCAACCTGGAGCTCTGCGAAACGCTGCGCGGCAAGGAAAAGCGCGGCAGCCTTTTGTGGGTGCTCGACCAGACGCGCACAAGCATGGGCGGGCGGCTGCTCAGATTCTTGCTGGAGCGTCCTTTGCGCTCACCCGAGGAGATTGGCCGGCGGCAGGACGCGGTGGAAGCCCTGATCGCCGATAGCGTGCGCCGGGAAGAACTGCTGCGCGCCCTGCGGGATGTCACGGATTTGGAGCGACTGATCGGTCGCGTGGCCTATGGCTCCGCGGGCGGGCGGGAGCTGGTCGCGCTGGTGCAGGGACTCTCACGTCTGCCGGGTCTGCGCAATCTTTTGGGTGAGCAGTGCGAGGGGCTGCTGGCCGAGATCAAAGCCGGCATGGACGATTTGCCCGAGCTGCGCGACCTCATTTCCCGGGCAATTGTGGACGAGCCGCCGCTCGGCATCCGGGAAGGTGGCATCATCCGCGCCGGCTACAACGCCGATGTGGACGCGCTGCGTGATATTCTGCAAAACAGCCGCGGCATCATTGCGGCCATTGAGACGCGTGAGAAGGAAAAGACCGGCATCAAATCCTTGAAGATTGGTTACAACAAGGTCTTTGGTTATTATCTGGAAGTCTCAAAATCATATTACGATCAAGTCCCCGAGGATTATATCCGCAAGCAGACCCTGGCCAACTGCGAGCGCTTTATCACGCAAGAGCTCAAGGACATGGAGCACACCATCCTCTCCGCAGAGGACAGGCTCTCCGCCCTGGAGTTCACCCTCTTTACCGAGTTGCGCACGACTGCGGCGGACAACGTGGCGCGGATTCAGCAGGCCGCCGCGCAGGTGGCGCAACTGGATGTCTTTTGCGCTCTGGCCACAGCTGCCGTGCAGAACAGATACTGCCGCCCGACGGTTGACGAGAGCTCCCACCTGGAAATCACGGAAGGGCGACACCCTGTGGTGGAAAAGATGCTCGGCGGCATGTTCTTTGTGCCCAACGATACGGCCATGGACGGAGGCGCCCACCGCGCGGCCATCATCTCGGGGCCGAACATGGCGGGTAAGTCCACCTATATGCGGCAAGTCGCGCTCATTGTGCTCATGGCGCAGATCGGATCCTACGTCCCGGCAAAGGCCGCGCGCATCGGCGTGGTGGATCGCATCTTCACGCGCATTGGAGCCTCCGACGACTTAGCCGGCGGTCAGTCGACCTTCATGGTGGAGATGAGCGAGGTGGCCGAGCTTTTGCGTCACGCCACCAGCCGCAGCCTGCTGATCTTGGACGAGATCGGCCGCGGCACCTCCACCTATGACGGTATGGCGATTGCCCGTGCGGTGCTGGAAACCTGCGCAGACACGAAACGCCTCGGCGCCAAGACGCTCTTTGCCACGCATTATCACGAACTCACCGCGCTCGAAGATGAACTGCCGGGCGTGGAAAATTTCAACATCGCGGCCAAAAAGCGGGGCGATGAAATTGTCTTTCTGCGTAAAATTCTGCCCGGTCGGGCGGATCAGAGTTACGGCGTGGAGGTGGCTAAACTCGCCGGTGTGCCGGAGGAGGTTGTCAAACGCAGCCGTGAGATCCTCTGTGAGCTGGAATCGGCCGCGCCGGCTGCGCCGCTCACGCTGCGGGAGGATAGGCCCCTTGCCCCGGCCGTGGATGCCCGGGCGCAGCAGGTGCTGCATCGCCTGCGCGATGCCTCGCCCGAAACGCTTACGCCCATTGAGGCGTTGAATCTGCTCTACGAACTCAAGCAAGAACTATAATATAGTGCGGTACGCAAGCTGTCAGGAGGTGAGTGCGTAACAATGGCAAACATACGGCAACTCGATGCCCATACGGCCAACCTGATCGCCGCGGGCGAGGTGGTCGAGCGGCCCGCGTCGGTTGCAAAAGAACTGATGGAAAACGCCTTTGACGCCGGGGCGACGGAGCTCACCGTGGAGATCCAGAACGGCGGCATGCGCCTGCTCCGCGTCACGGATAACGGCAGCGGCATTGCGGCCGAGGAGGCCGAGACGGCATTCTTGCGGCATGCGACCTCGAAGATCGCCACCGCGCGGGACCTGGAGAGCATCCGCACCCTGGGGTTTCGTGGTGAGGCCTTGGCGGCCATCGCGGCGGTCGCGCGTGTCGAACTGCTCACCCGCACGGCGGCGGAGCCTTATGGTGTTGCGCTGGTCTTGGAGGGCGGCGTCTTGCGGGATCGAAGCGAGAGCGGCTGCCCACAAGGTACGACCATGGTGGTACGCGACCTCTTTTTTAACACGCCCGCGCGCCTGAAATTCATGAAGCGCGACGCCTCTGAGGGCGCGGCGGTGTTTGCCGTGGTGCAGCGCGCCGCCCTCTCACACCCGGAGGTTTCCGTCCGCTTCATCCGCGACGGCAAGCAGGAGCTTATCACGCCCGGCGACGGACAGCTGCGCACCGTGCTCTACGCCGTCTTTGGCAGAGACCTGGCCCTGGGCATGCAGCCGCTGCGCGCCGAGGGAGAGGACGCGCTGGTGGAAGGCTTTATCTCAATGCCCGCCTGCTGCCGCGGCACGCGCGCCTATCAACATTTTATGCTCAACGGCAGACCCATCCGCTCCGCGCTTGTCATGGCGGCCGTGGAGGAGGCCTATCGCAACAGTCGCATGGTGGGCAAATTCCCGGCCTGCGTGTTGCAGCTTACCCTGCGCCCGAATTTGGTGGATGTGAATGTGCACCCGGCCAAAACGGAGGTGAAGTTCCTCTATGAGCGCAAGATCTTTGACGCGGTGCATTACGCCGTGCGCGCCGCCCTGGAGGGCATGGGGCAGCACCCTGTGCTGGAGGTTGCCGCGCCGGTGATCACGCTGCCGCCGCAGCCGAAAGCTGAGGCTCCGCCGGAGCAGAGCGGCATTGTGTTGCGGGATGGCGTGGTGGCCATGCAGCAGAAAACGCCGCTTGTGCATGCGGCCAACCCGGATCAAATCATGCAGCGTTGGGGGCAGACGCCCGGCGCGGCAGCCACATTGCCGAAAGGCATTTTCGTCCCGCCGCCGGAGCAGGAGTTAGACCGGGAGCCGGTGGCGGCCCCGCAAAAACCGCTTGCAGACAAAGGGTCGGCGGTCGCGCCGCGAGCGCCCCTCCGGAGGGAAGAACAAGCGACGCCTCTTGTGCCCCCATCCGAGCCGAGCGACCCGCCTGCGCCACCGCGCGCGGCTGCCGCGCCCGCTGTGGAAACTGTGCAAGAAACGCTGGTGACGCACGACGAAGATGCCAAGCAGGCCTTTCGTATTGTGGGCGAGGTGTTTGATACATATATTATGGTGGAGCAGGGAAGCGACCTGCTTTTGATCGACAAGCACGCGGCGCATGAACGGCTCAACTTCGACCGTCTGCAGCGCAGTGAGCAGCCGCCGATGGCGCAGACTCTGATCGCCCCGCAGACGCTGCGGTTCCCACCGGAAGAACATGCCGCTCTTTTGCAGCATCAGACGCTCTTGGAGGACTTTGGTTTTTTCATCGAGCCTTTTGGTGGGGATGTGCTCCTGCTGCGCCAACTGCCCGAGCCGATCAGCCCGGACGAGGCCGAGCAAAGCCTCTTGGATCTGGCCAAATTGCTCTTAGCCGGCGTGCGACTGGACCCGGCAACGCTGCGGGAGAATGTGCTGCACAGCATTGCCTGCAAGGCTGCGGTCAAGGGTGGGCAGAAAAACGCACCCGCGGAACTGGCGGTGATTGCCGAGGCGGTGATGGCGGGCGAGGTGAGAACCTGCCCGCACGGAAGGCCGGTTGCCATCACCCTCTCACGCGGGCAGCTTGAGCGGCGTTTTGGCCGCGCGTGAGGGGTTTTGCCGGAATGCAGAAAAAATTAGTACTGGTCTGCGGGCCGACCGCCTCCGGTAAGACGCGCCTGGGCATCGAGCTATGCCGCGCCCTGGACGGTGAAGTCGTCTCCGCCGACTCCATGCAGATCTATCGCGGCATGGATATCGGAACCGCCAAACCCACGCAGGCGGAGCAGAGTGGGATCCGTCACCATATGCTTTCTGTTGCCGACCCCGATGAGAATTACAGCGTGGCGCGTTATGTGCGGGAAGCCACCGCCTGTGTGGAAGATATTTTCGCCCGCGGGAAACAGCCTGTCATCGTGGGCGGCACGGGGCTGTACATGGAGGCGCTGTGTCGCGGGCAGGACTTCGCCGCCTCCGCGGCGGATACCGGCGTGCGCGCGCGTTTGCAGGCGGAAGCCGCGCAGGACGGCCTGCCCGCGCTGATGCAGCGCCTTTCCTTGCTGGATCCGCAAAGCGCCGCCCGCCTGCACCCGAACGACGAAAAACGCATCATCCGCGCCTTGGAGGTATTTTACGAAACGGGGCGGCCGCTCTCTGCCCACCAGAGCGAAAGCCGCGCGGCGCCGCCGCGTTATGAGCGCCTGGTGATCGGCCTGGATTTTGCCGAACGGGCGGATCTGCGCAGTCGCATCGACGCGCGGGTGGATGAGATGGTCGCCGCGGGGCTGGTTGAGGAGGTGCGCGCGCTGATGGCTTTGGGCGTGCCGCGTGAGGCCACGGCCATGCAGGCCATTGGGTATAAGGAACTGCTCGACGCACTGGAACATGACGCGCCGCTGGATGCAGCGATGGAAGAAATCAAATTGCGATCCCGACAGTATGCCAAAAGGCAACGGAGCTTTTTTCGACGCTGGAAGGATATTCGTTGGCAAATATGGGATAAAGTCCCTGATTTTAACGACGCCTTACAAAATTCGATTTCTTACCTGCATCAAGGGGGATTAGAATAGTGTCATAAAAAGAAAAAGGAGTGCATCACTATGCAGACAAACAAGACAGGTTTACAGGATTTTCTTTTGGCCGGCATGCGGCGCAGCCGCACACAGGTGACACTGTTTCTCATGAACGGATTTCAATTAAGAGGGCAAATTCACAGCTATGATCCCTATGTGGTGCTGCTGTTGCAGGGCGACGGCAAGCAGCACATGGTGTACAAGCATGCGATCTCGACCATCGTGCCCGAAACCGCCGTACCCCTGGACCAGGGCGAGGCCTAAGACGGGCGCGCCGCGTTGGGTGAGTTGTCCCGAAGCGAAGGAGCGCACACATGAAGCAAGATACAATTCTGGGCAAGGTGATCATCGGCCTGCTGCTGCTGACGATCGTCTGTTATTTGGTGCTGTCCGGCGTTAAGTCGATGAGCAATCCACACAAGATGGTGATGGTATACAGCGACGTGGTCGAGGACAGCATTTCTCTGGGCAGCTGGGTGTTTCGCGAGGAAACGCGCCTGGGCTCTGCCGACGGGCTGGTCAGCTATCAGCTTGACGAAGGGGAAAAGGCAGCGTCCGGCCAGGTGGCCGCCATCTCCTACCGCAGCCAGGAGGCCCTGCTCAAGCAGGAGCAGCTGCGCGCGTTGGAGCGGCAGAAAGAACAGGCCGTGTACGCCACCGCCGACGACACCCTCGAGGGAAGCAATCTGGAAACGCAGATCAAAGACTCCCTGGTGGATATCCAGACCAGCGCGGCCCGCGGGGACTTCTCCCGCCTCAGCCGCCAGTCGGACCTGAATAAAAAGTTGATTTTACGCCGGGAGAACATCTCCTCTGATGCCGCCGCGGGTGAACTGGGCATGGCCGTGCTCTCGCTGGACGCGCAGCTCAAGGAGATGAAAGATCAGGTCGGCCAGGACGCGGAGATCATCTATACGACGGCCTCCGGCATCTTTTCCTCCTACGTGGACGGTTACGAGGCGATGTTCCAGCCGTCTAAGCTCACCGACATCACACCCAAAGATCTGCGCGCGCTGGTTTCGCAGACGCCGCAGTCCAATGACGGCGCGGTCGGCAAGGTGGCAACCGCTACGGCCTGGTATATGGCGCTGATTGTGCAGGAAAAAGATATTCCGCTCTTTCAGCAAAACGGCGCGCCTTCTGTGCGTCTGGCCTCTTTGTCCGAGGCGGTGCCCGTCTCGGTGGAACAGATCGGATATGTACAGGAAGGAGAGGCGGTGGTCGTGCTGCGCTCCAAGAAGAACCTGGCCGATATCATCAACCTGCGCGAGCAGACCGTCTCGGTGGTCTTTCGGAGCGAGGAGGGCATCCGCATCCCCAAAAATGCCCTGCGTGTGCGTGACGACGGCGTGGCCGGTGTCTATACCGTCGCGGCGTTCAGCGCCGAATTCAAACCCGTCAACATCGTGGATGATGACAAGGACGACTATATTGTTGTCCCGAATTTGGAGGTCAAGGACAGCAAAAAAGACAAGCGTGTCCTGCGCTCGGGAGACGAGGTCATCCTGACAACCGCGGAACTCTATGAGGGAAAGGTGGTTCGATAGAAATGAGTATACAGCGGGAAGAATTGGAACGGAACATTCAAGCAATCAAAGACGAAATGAAAGCCGCGGCCGAACGCGCGGGCAGAGACCCGCAAGAGATCACCCTGATCGCCGCCAGCAAAACCCAGAGCAGCCAGACCATCCGCGACGCCATTGCCGCCGGCATCACCGTCTGCGGAGAGAACCGCGTGCAGGAGATGCTGCCGCATCTGGAGGATAAGGCTTACGAGGGCGCGCAGATCCACTTCATTGGCCATTTGCAGACGAATAAAGTGCGGCAGGTGGTGGGAGAAGTCTCGCTGATTCAGTCGGTGTCCTCGCCCCGGCTTTTGGATGAAATTAACAAACAAGCCGAGCGCTGCGGAATTTGCCAAAATGTGCTATTGGAAGTCAACATTGGCCGGGAAGAAAACAAGGGCGGCGTGATGCCGGAAGGCTTGCTGCTGCTGGCCCAGTACGCCGTGCAGTTGACAAATGTGCGCCTGCGCGGCCTGATGTGTATTCCGCCGGCCACCGCACCCGAAGTTGAATTGCGGGCATATTTTGCACAGATGCGTCAGCTTTTTGTTGACATGAAGGATAAAATAAGGGATAATAAGTCTGATATAGACTGCCTCTCTATGGGTATGAGTGGAGATTTTGCCCTCGCCATTGAAGAAGGGGCCACGATGGTTCGTGTCGGGACGGCCATTTTTGGCGCACGTCCACCGATACAAAAAATGTGAAAAATCGCTGGGCGGACGAGCCGTCCTCACAGCAAAAAAGGCGTAACCGATACAATGGAGGGGGAACCAGGATGGGATTTCTTGACGAATTAAAACGATTGGCACATCCTTACGAAGACGAGCCGGAGGATGACTACGAGGCGTATGATGACGAGCCGGAGGCCTTTCAGGAACCGCCGCGCAAGGAACGCCAGCGGGACTCATCATCCTTTGGCGACTTGGATCGCCGTAGCAATAAGGTTGTCAACATCCACACAACCACACAGCTGCAGGTTGTGCTCGTCAAGCCGGAGCGTTTTGAAAATGCGTCTGAAATTGCCGACCATCTGCGCTATAAGCGCACGGTTGTGCTTAATTTAGAATCGACCAATAAGGACATTGCCCGCCGCCTCCTGGATTTCCTCTCCGGCGTTGCGTACGCCAATGAGGGGCAAATTAAGAAGGTCGCCATTTCCACCTTTATCATCACGCCCTATAATGTCGACATTCAGGGCGACCTGCTCGATGAGTTGGAAAATAACGGCTTGTTTTTTTAAAAGCGCCCTACATAGATAGAAGAAATAAAGCGCGCATGATCTCGGAGAAATGGAGTGAACGACTATGATAACCCCTCAGGAAGCCGAATCCCGTGTGTTTACAAAAGCCTCCTTTGGCGCCGGTTACAACATGGCGCAAGTGGATGCCTTTTTGGATATCCTCATTGCCGACTATGCCGCGCTTTATAAGGAAAACGCTGCATTAAAAGGTAAGATGAAGGTCTTGGCGGAAAAACTCGAAGAATACCGCGCGACCGAGGACGCGATGAGAAGAACCCTGCTCACCGCGCAAAAAATGGCCGACTCAATGGTCAAAGAAGCCGAAGTGCAGCGGGTCGAGGCGATCTCAAAAGCAGACGCGGAGGCCAAGCAGCGCATCGGTGAAATCAACCGCGATGTCGCGCGCGAAGAAGCGCGCTTGAACGCCGCGCGCGAAACGACGACGACATACCTCAACCGCTTGAAGGAGCTGTATTCGCATGAGCTTGAGTACATCGGCACCCTTGCGGATATGACGGTCATCCCGGAAGATCTGCCGCAGGGCGATCCGGTCAAGGCGATTGAGCAGAGCGTCTCCCACTTGATCGACGAGGAGCTGCCTGCGAGCGAGGAGCCCGCAGCGGAGGAGCCTGTCGCCGTACAGAGCGAGCAGGAGCAGCCGGAAGAAGCCGCGGAACCCGTCGCAGAGGACAGTGCGCCCGCGCCGGAGCCCGAGGTCGAGGAAAAACCGCAAATCGTGTCGGAGTTTGACGCCGAGCTGGAATCCATTACGGTTCAGCAGACGGACACAGCCGCCGAAGGCGAAGAAGCAGAAAAACCCGAGGAAGTCAATTCCGATACCGTGGTCTTTGACCGCTTGCAGTTTGGTAAAGACTATCGCTTTGAATGATACATAAGTCCGCCTGTCGCGCCCTTTGGCGTTAAGGCGGCATACATTGCGCAGCTTATGAACGGAGCCTGCCCGGCTAGTCCGGTTCCAGGTTCCGTTCCCTGTTATGAGAAGGGATCTGCCGCGCGCCGGTGTCGCCCTTGCTTTGGCGTTTGGCAGGGCGGAGGATGCGCGGAAGAAAGATAGAAACCGGGCCTTTTGCCCCCGGAAGGAGAGAAGTAAGGTATGGCCACAGACTTCAACCAAACCATACACCTGCCCAAAACCGATTTCCCGATGCGCGCCTCCCTGCCGCAGCGGGAGCCCGGCATGCTGCAAAGCTTTGAGGAAAAGAAAATTTATGAGCGGCTGATGAAAAAGAACGCCGGTAAGCAGAAGTTTATTCTGCATGACGGCCCGCCCTACGCCAACGGCGATGTGCACATCGGTCACGCGCTGAATAAAATCGTCAAGGACATGATTGTACGCTATAAAAACATGTCCGGCCACTATGCGCCCTATGTACCCGGCTGGGATACGCACGGGTTGCCGGTCGAGTCGGCGATCATGAAGAATAAAAAGATCAAGTTTGGCGAGATGACCGTGCCGGAGTTTCGTGACCAGTGCCGGAACTATGCCCTCTCCTTTGTTGACCGTCAGCGGGAGCAGTTTAAGCGGCTGGGCGTCATAGGCGACTGGGATCACCCCTATATCACGCTCACCAATGATTTTGAGGCCGCGCAAATTCGCGTGTTCGGCGCGATGGCGGCCAAGGGGTATATCTACAAAGGCCTCAAGCCCGTCTACTGGTGCTATACCGACGAGACGGCCCTGGCCGAAGCCGAGATTGAGTACCAGGACGACCCCTGTACCACTCTGTACGTCAAGTTCCCCGTCAAGGACGATCTGGGCAAGCTGTCGCAGTATGGCGACCTGGGCAAACTCTCCTTCGTCATCTGGACCACCACCGCCTGGACCCTGCCCGGTAACCGTGCGATCTCACTCAACCCCGAGCTTGATTATGTGCTCTTACAGGCAGAATCCGGTGAGGTGTATATCATCGCCGAAGGGCGTGTGGCGGAGGTCTGCAAAGCCGCCAAGCTGGAAAACACCCGCGTTGTGGGGAAAGAAAAAGGCAGCTTTTTTGAATTGATGCGCGCCAGCCACCCCTTTGCCAAACAGGAGTCGGTCGTGCTCTGCGGCGAGCATGTCACGCTCGACGCCGGCACCGGCTGCGTGCATACCGCGCCCGGCTTCGGCGCGGATGACTTTGCCATCTGCAAGAGATATGACGACGAGGGCAAGACCGAGATCGGCACCCCCGTGCCGGTCAATGCCAAGGGCGTGCTCACGGACGAGACTTTTTATGGCGTACACCTATCTAAGTCCAACGAAGCCATCATCCCCGTGCTCGAGCAGCGCGGCATGCTGCTGGCAAAAGAGGACATTGTCCACGCCTACCCGCACTGCTGGCGTTGTAAACACCCCATCGTGTTCCGCGCCACGGAGCAGTGGTTCTGTTCGGTGGACAGCATCAAGGAGGCCGCCATCGCCGCCTGCGAAGAAATCTGGTGGAAACCCGACTGGGGTAAGGAGCGCATGATCGCCATGATCGCCGAGCGGTCCGACTGGTGTATTTCGCGCCAGCGCAAATGGGGCGTACCCATCCCCATCTTCTTCTGTGACGATTGCGGCGCGCATATCGTCACGCCTGAAACCATCGAACATGTGGCGGAGCTCTTTGCCGCGCACTCCTCCAATATCTGGTTTGAAAAGGATGCCAATGAGCTGGTTCCGTCCGGGTTTGCCTGCCCGCACTGCGGCGGCAAGGGCTTTTCCAAGGAGACGGACATCATGGATGTCTGGTTCGACTCCGGCTCCTCGCATGAGGCGGTCTGTGCGGCGCGGCCCGAGCTCTCCCGCCCGGCTGACCTGTATTTGGAGGGCGGCGACCAATACCGCGGCTGGTTCCAATCCTCTATGCTCACCTGCATCGCCTCCCAGGGCTACGCCCCCTATCGCCAGATCGTCACGCACGGCTGGACCGTGGACGGGGAGGGTAAGGCCATGCATAAATCCGCCGGCAACGCCGTTGCCCCCGCGGAAATCATCAAAGATTACGGCGCGGATGTGCTGCGGCTGTGGGTTTCCTCGGGAGACTTTACGCAAGATGTGCGTATTTCCAAGGAAATTATGAAGCAGCTCTCGCAGGCCTATTTGAAGATCCGCAACACGGCCCGCTATATGCTCGGCAACTTAGACGGCTTTGATGCAAAGGTGTGTACGCCTTATGCGCAGCTGCTGGATCTGGACCGTTTCGCCCTGCACGGTTTCAACGAATTGGTGGCCCAGACCCACGCCGCCTATGAAGTCTATGACTTCCATGCGGTCTATCGTCTGATCTATCAGTACTGCGTGGTGGATCTGTCGAACTTCTATTTTGATATCATCAAGGATAGACTGTACTGTGACGCGCCCGCCCCGCGCGCGGCCGCGCAGACGACGCTCTATCATATCTTAGACGGCCTGACCCGTCTGCTGGCGCCCATCCTGGCGTTCACCAGTGAGGAGATTTGGGCGGCGATGCCGCACGAAGCGTCGGCCGAAGATGACAGCGTATTGTTTCACGATATGCCGACCTATCAGGAGGGCTGGAAGCTGCCCGAGCAGGAGCAGGCGCGCTGGCGCGCGCTGGTTGAGCTGCGCGATCATGTCAATAAGGCCATTGAGAACAGCCGCGCGGCCGGCGGCGTGAAAAAGAACCAGGATGCCGCGCTGACCATCTGGACGGAAACGGAGAAAGACCTGGCGATGCTGCAAAACCTGCCGCTTGCCACGCTGTTCATCGTCTCGGAAGTGGCGCTGCAACAGGGCCCCGGCGAGGGCGAACGCTTTGAAGGCGCGATCCCCGTGCAGATCAGCGTTAGGGAATCTGCTGCGCCGAAATGCCCCCGCTGCTGGAATCACTTTGACGCGGTGAATGCCGAGGGTCTGTGCGCGCGCTGCGCCGCCGTGTTGCAGTAACGCAAACAATCAAACCACCGCAGGGGCAGATCGCATCTGCCCCTGCCTGCCAAAAAAGTCAAGGCGCTTGGCTTTTTTGTTTTTTGTGAGGAGATACCTGTGACAAAAAGAAAACGCATCGGTTGGCGCTTCCTGCTGCTGACCATCCTCTGGGTCTTAGCCGACCAGCTGGTCAAACAGTGGACGCAGCTGAACCTGGGGCTGCACGAGACGCAAGCGTTCCTGCCCGGCGTACTGGAGCTGACCTACGTCCAGAATACCGGCGCGGCCTTTTCGCTCTTTTCGCAGCACACCTGGCTGTTGGCGCTCATCTCCGGCATTGCCTCGCTGGCGCTGTTGACGCTTCTGGTGATGGACTACTTCCCGCATACGATGGCGCGGATATCCATGGCTTTGCTGCTCGGCGGGGCGCTGGGCAACTGCATTGACCGCGTCTTTTTGGGTTATGTGGTGGATATGTTTTCGACGACTTTTGTGCGCTTTGCCATCTTCAACGTGGCCGATATCGGCGTGACGATAGGCGGCGTGCTGCTGCTGGTGTACATACTCTTTTTTTGGCGCAAACAAACGGCCGGGACAGGCGCCGATGCGCTGACGGAAGAAAAGAGGGCGGACGCGTGACGCGCACGCTGGTGGCGGATCGCGACGGGGAGCGTGCAGATCAGTTTTTGGGCCGCTGCGTGGAGGGGCTCAGCCGCAGCGCCGCCACGCGCCTTCTGGACGCAGGCGAAGTGACGCGCGGCGGCATAATGCTGCGCAAAAAGGATCTGCTCACGGCGGGCGATACGCTGCTCGTGCGCCTGCCGGAGCCGGAAGCGTGCCGGGCACTGCCGCAGGACCTGCCGCTGGATGTGGTCTATGAGGATGCGGATCTCATTGTGATCAATAAACCCGTCGGACTGGTGGTCCACCCCGCGCCCGGTCATCCGGACGGCACCTTAGTCAATGCCCTGCTGCACCACTGCGGGGATTCGCTCTCCGGCATCGGTGGGGCGCTGCGCCCGGGCATCGTGCATCGGATTGACCGCGACACGTCTGGTCTGCTCATCGTCGCCAAGAATGACAGCGCCCACCTCGCCCTGACCGCCCAGCTGCAGGATCATAGCCTGTACCGGGAATATGAGGCCATCGTGGTCGGCGGCTTTCGGGAGGATGAGGGCACCATCGACGCCCCCATCGGCCGGGACACGCGCGACCGCAAACGCATGGCCATCGACCGCAGACAGGGGCGCGCCGCCATCACGCACTGGAAGGTGCTCGCGCGTTATCCGGGCCTTTCGCATCTGCAGTGCCGCCTGGAGACGGGACGTACCCACCAGATCCGCGTGCACCTGGCCAGCGTGGGCCATCCGGTCCTGGGCGATATGGTCTATGGCGCGAAAAAGCCCTACCCGGGCCTTGCGGGTCAGTGCCTGCATGCGCGGCGCCTAACCTTTACGCATCCGCGCAGCGGCGAACGCGTGACCCTGACCTGCCCGCTGCCGGACTATTTTGAGAGACTTTTGCATAAACTAAACCGCTTCGGCGGAGAAACGGAGTGAGCGACGCATGTATGAACTGGTTTGGGTGGGAGAGAACACCTATTATATCGAGTCCCCGGCGAAGGTGGGCGTCTATGACATGGGCGGCGGCAAGGTCTGCTTAATCGACAGCGGAAACGATAAGGATGCGGCAAAAAAGATTTTGCGCATTCTGGAAGAAAAAGATTGGACGCTCGACCGTATCCTCAACACGCATTTTCACGCTGACCACATCGGAGGTAACCGCTACCTGCAGGAAAAGACCGGCTGCGCCATCTACGCCGCAGGCGTGGACCGCGTGGTGATGGAGTACCCCATTCTGGAGCCTGCGCTGCTCTTTGGCGGTTGCCCGCCGAAGGAACTGTGCCATAAATTTTTGATGGCGCAGAGCAGCCATGTGCAGCAACTCACACCCGAAGTCTTGCCTGCCGGTATGACCATGGTGCGGCTGGACGGTCACAGCATGGCGATGAGCGCCTTCTGTACGGACGACGAAATCTGGTTCCTGGCCGATGCGCTCACCAGTGAAGAGGTGCTGGAGAAGTACCACATCCCTTACCTCTATGACCCCGAGGAGTATCTGCAGAGCCTGGATGTGCTGGAAAACCTGACCGGGCGCCTGTTCATTCCCGCGCACGCGGCGCCCTGTGAGGACTTGCAGCCCATGTTGCAGGCCAACCGCCAAAAGGTGGAGCAGCTCATGTCGCTCATTTTGACTCTCTGTCGCTCCGGCATGGGCTTTGAGGAACTGCTTGCCAAGCTGTTTGATCACTTTGGCCTCTCGCTGGACATGGAGCAGTACGCACTCTCGGGCAGCACGCTGCGCGCGTACCTGTCCCACCTGCTGGACCAGGGCAGGCTGCGCACAGAGATCTCGGGCAACCGTCTCTTCTGGAAAACGGTACCGTCATCTTGACAAGTGGCGACCTCAGACGCTATAATAAAAAGAGTGCCCAAGAACAGATGAGGGCCATCATGCAGATTGGAGTGAGGTGCTTTGGGTAAGTTCAGCGGTGTGCTGCTGGCGACCGATTATGACGAAACCCTGTACGGTGCAGACCGGGGCATTTCCCCGGACAATCGAGCGGCCATCCGCTATTTCATCGCCGAGGGCGGCTTCTTTACCGTTTCCACCGGGCGCTCCCTGCGCAATTTTGCCATACAAATGCAGCGGGAAGATTTGCTCGTGAATGCGCCGGTGATCCTGTCAAACGGCGCGAATATATATGATTTTGCCACGGAAACCATGCTCTGTGAACGCTTGCTGCGGCCGGAAATTGTGGCGGATATGGCGCGCGTGTGCCGCCATTTTCCCAGCTTGGGGTTTGAGGCCTATTGCCGCGAGGAAGTCTATGTCCACAACCCCAACGCCATCACCGAGCGGCATTTGACGCGCGCGGGCCTGCAGGGTCTGCCGTGCCCGATTGAGCAAATGCCGACGCCTTGGACAAAGGCCATTTTACAGCATGAGGATCATGCCCTGCTGTTGGAAGTGCAAAATGACATGCGCCTGCACTGGCAGGAGCATTATGAGGTGATCTTCTCCAATCCCTACCTGTTGGAGCTGACCACCAAGGGCAGCCATAAGGGCAGCGCGGTGCTTTGGCTGGCCGAGCATCTGAACGTGCTGCGTAAGCATATTTACTGCGTGGGCAACGGCCAGAACGATATCCCTATGCTGGATATCTCCGCCGAACCCTTTGCGCCCGCCAATTGTAGCCCCGCCATCAGAGAGCGCGGCGCGACGATTCTGGCCTCCTGCGATGAGAGCTGCATCGCCAGATTGATCGAAAAATTGGACCGCCGCTACACCGTCATTGAAACGGCATAAAAGATACGAATACGGCACGACCGGACCATGACAGCATGGCGCGGCCGTGTCGTTTTATTTTGTGAAAAATATACCGGGGCAGGCAGAAAAAAGTCCAGAACAAGCATGGTGGAAACCGGTCGAATCTTGTGGTATAATAGCCGGAAAGCGGCCGGAGCGGCCGCGTTTTGCCAAGTATCATCGTCAGCTTCACGGGATTTGTGACAAGGTGGGGGGTTTCATGTACTTAGAGAAGGATCTTGTCCGGGTGGCCAGACGCGAGAACAACAACAAGCGCGGCTACCTGGTTATCAATACGCTGCAAGGCAAGCATTTGCCCGCCCCGCCGGGTGCCGCGCTGCGCCAGTTTGGCCGTTTGGCGGCGCTGGTGCGGGCGCAGGTTGGCGCGGAGCGGGTGCTGGTGGTCGGCTTTGCCGAAACGGCCACAGCCATCGGCGCGGCGCTTGCGATAACGCTCGGCTGTCCCTACCTGCAAACCACGCGCGAGTGCGTCCCGGCGCGCGACTACCTCTACTTCACCGAGGCGCACAGCCACGCCACCGAGCAAAAACTCGACCGGCAGGATCTGCTGTGCATCCTGCCGTCGGTTGACCGCGTGATCTTTGCCGAAGATGAGCTGACGACAGGTAACACCATATTGAACCTGGTGCAGGCCTTGGAGGCTGCCTGCGGGCCGGGCCTGCGCTATGGTGCGGCTTGCCTGCTCTGCGGCATGCCGCCCCTGGCGCTGGACAGGTTTGCGCAGCGCGACATGGCGCTCTATGCCCTGCAACGTGTGGATTACAGCGATTTTGATACCCGCATACTGGCTTACCCGAACGATGGCGCCTATCACCGCGTGGCGAGCCTGTCCGCCGCAGAAGCGGTGGCTTGCAGCGGCTATCCGGGCCGTTTGGACGCGCGCAGATTGGTGAGCGGGCCGGCCTACGGCGCGGCCTGCGCGATGCTTTGGCAGCGCGTGCAGGAGGACTATCCGCTCCGGCCGGGTGCCCGCGTCTTGGTGGTGGGAACGGAGGAGTTCATGTATCCGGGTCTCTATCTGGCGGCGCAGATGGAGCTGCTGGGTGCGTCGGTTCTCTTTCATGCGACGACCAGAAGCCCCATGGAGGTGAGCGCGCAGGAGGACTATCCGCTGCATGTCCGCCATGCGCTCAAAAGCCTTTACGACGCGGAGAGAGAGACCTACCTCTACGCGCTCTCGTCTTACGATGAGGTCTTTGTCGTGACCGACGCGCCGGCGCAGCAAACGGCGGGCCTTTTAAGCCTCCTGGCCGCCCTGCGCCAGGCCGGGAACGAGAGCATTCATGTGATCAGGTGGTGTGATAAGTGAGAAGTTCGTATCGACCGGACGATGTGACGCTGCTGCTCAAGGATATCACCGGCCAGGTGCAGCCGGAGCAGGCCGAATCGCGCGAGAGGCAGATCCGGGCGGGGCGGCATTACAGTGAGATGCTGCCCGTGGAATACGCGCCGAGCGAAGCCTATATGACCGCCTATCGGCAGGCGCTGCGCGACTACGCGGCCCCCACCGCCCACGCCGTGGGCCGTCTGGCAGAGCGCGTGGTGCAGGCGCGCGGTAAAAACGTGGTGCTGGTGTCGCTTGCGCGGGCGGGGACGCCTGTGGGCATCCTGCTGCGGCGTTACCTTTCCGCGTTTTACGGCATAAGCGCCCCGCACTATTCCATCTCCATCATCCGGGGGCGGGGGATAGACCGCAACGCCATCGCACACATCCTGCATCGACATGATGCGCGCGACGTGCTCTTTGTGGACGGCTGGATTGGCAAAGGGGCCATCTTGGATGAGCTGAAGAAAAGCGTCCTGGACTTTCCGGGCCTGCGCGCGGAGCTGGCCGTTGTGGCCGACCCTGCCAACGTGACGAGTCTGTGCGGTACGCACCGCGATATACTCATTCCGAGTTCCTGTTTGAATTGTACGGTGTCGGGCCTGGTGAGCCGCACCTTTTTGCGTGATGACATCATCGGCCCCCGGGACTTTCACGGCGCGCTCTACTACGCGCAGCTGGAGAAAGAAGATCTGTCCGAGGCCTTTTTGACGGCCATCGGCAACTGCTTTACCAAGGACAATCCGCCGGATACCGCCGCGCCCGAGACGAGCGGACTGGAAGAAGTGCTGCGGTTGGCGTTGGACTTCGGCGTAACCGACCGCAACCTCATCAAACCCGGCATCGGGGAGACGACGCGGGTGCTGCTGCGGCGCGTGCCCTGGAAGGTGCTCATTGCGCAGTCATGTCGGCAGGATGCGTCTTTGGATCACATTTTGCGCTTGGCACAGGAGAAACAGGTGCCGGTTTCGTATTATCCGCTGCGCAACTATAAGGCCTGCGGTATCATTGCCGGCATGGCGGATGCGTGAGGCTTGTTGGAGGTGAAGATATGTGTGAAACGGCGTGGACGCTGCGCTACAATGCGCTGCCGCTTTCCTCCATGGCAGCCTTTGCCGGCATTTCAGGCGGGCTGCATGGCGACTGTAAGGACGTCTACTTTCTGCGCCTGATTGGCTGCAATGAAAACTACCTGCAAGACATAGCGGATATGGATGCGCTGCTGTGCGCGCGACAGGCGCGGGGGCAGGGCGCCTATCTGCGGCTGGGCGCGCTGCCGCGCTTGTGTCAGCCGGAGGATGTGGCGGCCGTCTTGGAGATCTATGACCGTTGGACCCGTCATCCCGCCGCCGCGCCGTCTCTTTCTGTCACGGCGCAGCAAACGCCGCTGGGCCCGCTGCTGGCCGCCGCGCTGCGTCAGATACAACAAAGCTTTGTCCAATACAGCCCCGGCGCGACCGACTCCATGACACGCAATCTGCTCAGCAAGCTGCTTTTCTGGCTGGATGGCGCGTTGCGCCCGCTGTTGGATGCGTGGCAGGCAGGCGCGCCGGGTAAGTTCGTTTGGACGGGTTCGGTGGGCAAGGCGGAATACTTGCTCTGCTATCTGCTCACCCTGATCGGTGTGGATGTAGCGATCCTCTCGCCCGGCGGGCCGCTGGATCTGGACGCGGGTTTGCTCGCCCTCTCCGCTGTCGTGCATCTGGGCGCGGCGGGAGAGCCTGTCATACCCGCCGTTGCGGCGATGGACAGCACGCGCCAAATATCGTCTGTCGATCGAACGCCCCAACCCGCCGGACAGGGCCTTACTGCGGCAGGCAAGGTGGATATTCGCAGACCTGACAGGCCGCGCCGGCCGAAAGACGCGCACATTGCTGCGCGCGCGCCGCTTCTTACGGTGAGCAAAAGCGGAGAGGGCAGCAGGCCGGACGGACGGCAGGAGCTGGCCTTTGAGCAGCTGGCGCAGCTCGCCTCCTCCATCGTGATGATCACCGTGCATGACCAAACGGGGCAGTCCGTGTCCGGCGGGTCGGGCATCATGGTGGGCGCGGAGGGTTATATCCTCACCAATCATCATGTGGCCTGCCGCGGCTGCGCCTATTCGGTGCATGTGGAGGATGACCCGCATGTGTATCAAACGAGCGAACTCATCAAAACCCACGCGCTTGTCGACCTGGCGCTGCTGCGCATCGCGCGTCCGCTTCGTCCGTTGCCGGTCTATCAAGGGGCAAGGCCGCTGGTGCGCGGGCAAAAGGTTGTGGCCATCGGCAGTCCGCTTGGTCTGTTCAATTCGGTCTCGGACGGCATCATCGCCGGCTTTCGCAGCTTTGACGAGGTGGACATGATTCAGTTCACCGCCCCGATCTCACCCGGCAGCTCGGGCGGCGCGGTGCTCAACATGTACGGCGAGGTCATCGGCATCAGCACCGCCGGCATAGACCGTGGGCAGAATCTGAACTTGGCCGTCGGGCATCAGAGTATTTTGCCCTTTATCCGGGGCTTTGTCAAATAGAGAAAGGATACATTTGGTCGAGGTTTAAATATGAATTTTTGGCGAATTTTGTTGAAATACCTTGGCGCTTTTGCTATATTGAAAGTGACAATGTGAAGGACAAGAGGAGCCGAGCGTGAAAGCGATTGGGTTACATTATGTTTGAGCGAAAGACACTGCAAAACCTGCAAGCCTATTTTGACCCGCTCTCGGCCCGAGGCGGGCCCTTTGTGTACTGCTATCGGTTCAGCGCTTATCAGGAGCAGATGGACGCCTTCCTCCAACGCTACGAGCAGCAGGCAAGGCAAAGGGGTATTGTGATAGAGGGGCGTATCCCCAACCCGGATGAAAAAAACCTCGCCTATTATGAGGAGATTATGGGGACCGCCTTCCAAATGGATCCCGCATTTATCAGCGCGGGCCTGAAAAAATGGCTGCCGCGTTTGGGAGAGGCCCAGAGAAATAACGTGGCCGCCGCCCTGTATGACAGCTTGGACGCGCTGCGCCGGGAAGGCAAGAATGAGAATATCCTCAAAAACGCCTATATCAAGTTTATGTGCTGGCTTTACTATAAATTTGAGCGGATTTTACAGCAGTTGGGCCAGGACGACTTGCCTAAAATTCTATACGACGGCAGCGCGAGCGCCTACGAATTGCGCCTGCTGACCCTCTTGGCCCGGTCGGGCTGTGACGTGGTGCTTTTGCAGACGGAGGGGGAAGCGGCCTATCAGAAGGCGGACCCCGGCTCCTCGTTTTCGCTGCCTTATCCCTGCGATGGCGCGACGGTTTTTCCCGAGGACTACGGCGTGGCGCTCATCCGCCGGAGGGAGCAGCAGCAGGCGCGGCAGCAAACACTGTTCGGCGCGCCGCCGAAGCGGCAAGCCTGCACCAATGCCTGGATCACGGGCGCAGGCCTGGAGGATGTGCAAAAGATCCCGCAGACGCGCGGCGAGGATACACAGTTGTTTTACAACTGTCTGTTGCGCCTGCGCGGGGCGGCGGATAAGCTGACCTACGCTGGTGACTTGTACCGCTTTTCCCTCACGCTGAAGGAGGCTAAGCGTAAAACGGTCATCATAGAGGGGCAGATACCCGTCCCGAGCCCCGAGGAGATCGCGGCCATTCGGCGGAAACACTACACTGGTTTTGAACAAATGCTGCTTGACCTGTCCGGTAATATTCAGTTCACGTCGCAACCGGAACTGCAAAGCCTCATGGTGAGGGCCTTCGTGACGGTGATGACGCAGCAGGCTGCGCATCACGGTGTGCAGCTGAATAAACAGATGAACCAGGCGGTTTATCTGCTCGCTTGGTTGCGGCGGTATCAGAGTGCATTGTTTTCCGGCTGGCGCGCGTCGGATATCGCCTGCCTGATTCACTTGGGCGGCTGCCGAACCGAATACGAGGCGCTGTTTCTGCGGCTTTTGGCGGATCTGCCGGTGGATGTGCTCATCCTCTGCCCGGACCTGGCCGATGAGTGCTGCCTGCAGGACGCACGGCTTTTTGAAAAGCGCTTTGACGAGTCGCTCTGCCTCACGCGCTTTCCAACAGGCGAGGGGGAGATGCGCGTCGGAACCGTTGCCTTTCATGCCGAACGGGAGCTCGATACCGTTTTGTATCAGGATTCCGGCCTGTATCGGAACCAGCAGTATCAGCAAGCCGTCTCAGTCGCGCTGCAAACGACCTATGAGGAGATCGCGATTTTATGGGATCAGGAACTGAAATATAGGCCGAATTTTGGCGTTGTGGCCAACACGGTGACGCTGCCCACCATCTTTGCCAAGGTCTCCGGTGTGAAAGACAGTCAGACGGCGTCCTATTGGTCGGGCATCAAGACGCTGGAGACGGAAGATACGATGATCGTCAAAAATCCGCCCTGCTGCCGTTGGGACGAGCCGAACCCCCAAAAGGCCTTTGCCACGGAGTTTCTCAAAAACGGACGGCTACAAAAGGAAAAGATCAAAAGCCACCGCGCCTACCCCTACGCCTTCTTGCGTGAGGAGATACAGGCGCACATCTTGGACAAGCTGCAGTTGCTGCTCGAGCAGCGGCTGATCAAAGGGACCTTTGAAAACGGCATGGAATACACCATCGTCGCGACGGTTTTGAACCTGCCAAAGGAACTGCTGCGGTTGCTGCAACAGTTTGATTTTACGAAGAAAAACCCCAAGTTGATTTATATCAACACCTTGGAGCAGGCGATGCCGGCGGAGGATGCCATTCTCACCGCGTTTTTGCACCTGACGGGGTTTGACGTGTTGTTTTTCGTGCCGACCGGTTATCAGACCGTTGAATTTCATTTTACGAAAAAGATCATGCAGGAGCATCAAATCGGGGCCTACCTGTACGATGTGCCGATTCCGGATTTTCGTACCGTTTCCGGCGCGGCGCGCGCCAGTTGGCGCGAGCGGCTCTTTGGCAAAGGCTGAGGCGCCAGGCGCCTATGGCCCGGCTACGGGCGAAGTGAATAAAACAGATAAAGGAGATGTCAGAATGGGCTTGGACTTTGGAAAGGTGCAACAGGTGGACGCAAACGCCGCCGCGCCAAACGAGATGGAACTGGTCAATGCGTACGACATTGTGTCCGACAGGCAGCAGCTAAACAGTCAGCTGGTCAAATCGCCGGAGGTGGACGCGCTGGTGAGCCAGATCGAAGTCAACAACATGGAGACCATCGTCTCCTTCGGTGCGGGCGCGGCGGAGGAGATCTCCAAGGCCTCCGACGTGGTGCTCGGCAGCATGAACATGTCGCAGCTGGATGATTCGAGCAAGATGCTTGAGACGCTCGCCAAGATCATGTCCAAGTTCGACATCGAAGAAATCCGCGAAAACCCGAACATCTTCTCCAAGCTCTTTGGCAACATGAGAAAGCAGCTGGATAAAATTTTGGAGAAATACAACACCCTGGGCGGCGAGGTGGACAAAATTTATGTCCAGCTCAAGCAGTATGAATCCGAGATCAAGCAGTCCAACCGTAAGCTCGAGGATATGTTCAACGCCAACGTAAACTACTACCATGAGCTGGTGAAATATATCTTGGCCGGCGAGCAGGGCTGCCAGGAGCTGACGGCGTATATCGAGCAGCGGCGGCGTGAGCTCGAGGCCGGCGGCGACTCCGCCATCCAGTTCGAAGTCCAGACCATGGAACAGGCCCTGATGCTGCTTGAGCAGCGGGTGCAGGACCTGCGCATGGCCGAAAGCGTCGCGATGCAATCGGTCCCCATGATCAAGACCATGGCCTTTAGCAACATGAACCTCGTGCGCAAGATCAACTCCGCCTTCATCATCACCCTGCCGGTATTCAAGCAGGCGTTGGCACAGGCCATCATGCTCAAACGGCAGAGAATCCAGGCCGAAGCCATGAGCGCGCTCGACGAAAAAACAAATGAAATGCTGCTCAAAAATGCGCAGAACACCGTCGAGCAATCCAAGGCAACCGCGCGCCTGGCCGGCAACAGCTCCATCAAGATTGAAACCCTGGAGCAGACCTGGCGCACCATCGTCAGCGGCATCGACGAGACCCGTCAGATCCAAGACGAGGCCAAGAAAAAACGCGCGGAAGATCAGGTGCGCTTAGAAGCCATCAAAACAGAGTTCAACGCCAAATATAAAATGCCAAACAAACAGGTCTAAGCGACCAATCATAAGGAGGAACAAGCAATGCCGATCAATTTATCAAAAGGGCAAAAAGTGGACTTGACAAAGGGGAACCCGGGACTGAAAAACCTGATGGTTGGCCTGGGCTGGGACGTGAATGCCTTCGATTCGGGCGCAGGCTTTGACCTGGACGCCGCCGCTTTTCTGCTCGGCGAGAACGGCAAGTGCCCCACGGAAAAAGAGTTTATCTTTTACAGCAATCTGATCCATGGCAGCGAGTCGGTCAAGCACATGGGCGATAACCTCACCGGCGAGGGCGACGGCGACGATGAGCAGATCCAGGTGGATTTGAGCAAAATCCCTGCCAACGTCACCAAGGTCGCCTTTACCGTTACCATCTATGACGCGGAGACCAGACGCCAGAATTTCGGCCAGGTCTCCAATGCCTTTATCCGCATCGTGGACGAGTCGAGCAACACCGAGCTGATCCGTTACGATCTGGGCGAGGATTTTTCCATTGAAACCGCCGTGGTTGTCGGCGAACTGTATCGGCACGGCAGCGAATGGAAGTTCAACGCCATCGGCAGCGGCTTCCAGGGCGGCCTGGCCGCGCTGTGCAATCACTTCGGCATCGAAGTCGCATAAAGAGAGGATATTACTATGCCAATCAGCTTACAAAAGGGGCAAAAGGTCAGCCTCAGTAAGGACAAGCCGGGCCTTTCGAACGTGGTCGTCGGCCTGGGCTGGGACGTCAATGGCTTTGACACCGGCGCTGACTTTGACCTGGACTCCGCCGCCTTCCTGCTTGCCGATACGGGCAAGGTCTCCAACCAGCAGGATTTTGTGTTCTTCGGAAATGTCCGGCATAACTCTGGTTGCTGCGCGCACATGGGCGATAACCTCACCGGCGCGGGCGACGGCGACGATGAGCAGATCAAGCTGGAACTGGCCCTCGTGCCGGAGCACATCACGAAAATTGCCTTTACCGTGACCATCTACGACGCGGAGACCAGACGGCAAAATTTCGGTCAGGTGAATAACGCCTTCATCCGCATGGTTGACGAGCGCAGCGGCGAGGAGTTGCTGCGTTACGATCTGGGCGAGGATTTTTCCATCGAAACCGCCGTGGTGTTCGGCGAGCTTTACCGCAACAATGGAGAGTGGAAGTTCAACGCCATCGGTAGCGGTTACCAGGGCGGCCTGGCTGCACTCTGTGCCAATTACGGCATCGACGCAGAATAAAAACCGGCACAATCAGCCGCAAGGGAAATACATAAACAAGGAGAACCATGCCGCTCACCCTTCCCTGCGGCCCAAATGAAAGAGCAGCAGCGCAACGCGCTGCCTTAGATGCATGGGAACAAACACGATGTCTATTAGCTTGCAAAAAGGACAAAAAGTCAGCCTATCCAAAGAGGGCGCCAGCCTATCCAAATTGATCATCGGCCTGGGCTGGGACGAGGCGCAGCCGGCGAAGAAGGGTTTTTTTGCGCCGAAGCCGCAGCCCATTGACTGCGACGCCTCCGCCATTTTGCTGCAAAACGGAAAGCTCTGCGGCAAGGGCGACCTGATCTATTTCGGCAACCTCAAGCACGCCAGCGGAACCGTTGCACATATGGGCGATAACTTAACCGGCGCGGGCGACGGCGACGATGAGCAGATCATGGTCAATCTCGACGCGATCCCGGCGCAGTATGACCGCATTGTGGTGGTTGTGAATATCTATCAGGCCAAGCAGCGCCAGCAGCATTTTGGCATGATTAAAAATGCCTTTATTCGCATCGTGGATGCGCGCAACAACACGGAAATGCTCAAGTATAACCTGACCGAGGACTATTCCGGCATGACCGCCATGGTCTGCGGCGAGGTCTACCGTCATGGAGACGAATGGAAATTCAGCGCCATCGGCCAGGGCACCAATGACCCCGGCCTGGGTGAAATGGCCAACCGCTACCTGTAAGCGGCGATCAGAAACAGCATAAGCAAAAAGAAGGAGAAGCCAGCGTAAGGCCGTGGTTTCTTCTTCTTTTCCGGCATAGGGGGAAACACGCAATTGATAAAGTATAACGGACTTTCCGAACAAGAGGTCGAGACCTCCAGACAGCAGCATGGCTCCAACGCCATACCGGACTCCGAACCGACGACGTTTTGGAAAGAGTTTAAGGAAACCTTCGGCGATCCCATGATCCGCATCCTCTTGGCCATTACGGTCCTGATGATAGGCATGTTCATCTTCGGTTACGCGGAGATTTACGAACCGGTCGGCACGATCGTGGCCGTGCTGATTGTGGCCATCGTGACGGCAAAGACAGGTGTCGCGAGCGACAGCAAGTACCGTGAACTGAAGGAAAACACCAAAAAAGACCAGAGTAAGGTCTACCGCAACGGCGCGATCACCGTCATCGACTCGGACGATATCGTGGTGGGCGATAAGGTGCTGCTCCAGTCGGGCGATAAAATCCCCGCCGACGGCATCCTGATCGCCGGTGACCTGCGGGTGGATAACTCCGCGCTCAACGGCGAGGCGGAGGAGTGCAAAAAGTTTGCCGCCGACGAGAGCGTGCAGCTCCAGGACGACATTACGGGCAACACCTTTGTCGATGCCTACTCGCTGTTCCGCGGGGCCGTCGTCTTTGACGGCGAAGGCGTTCTGGATGTGCGCAAGGTCGGCTTGGTGACCATGATGGGCAGAATGGCGGAGGAAATGCAGGAGGATGACCCTGACTCCCCCCTGAAGGTCAAACTCTCCACGCTGGCCAAGCAGATCTCCATGTTTGGTTACATTGGCGGCATCGTCATTGCGCTGCTCTATTTCGGCTATTTCGTCCTCTTGGCGGGCGGCATCGGGCCCTACTTCTCCGCGGATTTTGCCACGATTTTGCAGGATATCATCCGCGCGGTCTCGCTGGCGGTGGTCATCATCGTCTGCGCGGTGCCGGAGGGGCTGCCGCTCATGATTTCGCTGGTTCTGATGCAGAATACCAGCAAAATGCTCAAACACAATGTGCTCGTGCGTAAGGCCGTGGGTATTGAAACCGCGGGCGCGCTCAACATTCTCTTTTCCGATAAAACCGGCACCATCACCAAGGGAAAACTCGAGGTGGTGGATCTGTTCACGGCGGACGGCAACTCCATCCCGCTGGAACGGCTGGATGAATTTGCCCAGATCAAAGACCTGGTCAGCCTCGCCATCGGCAAGAACACCCAGACCATGTTCGACGCCACGCACCGCGTGGTCGGCGGCAACGCGACCGATCAGGCCCTGATGAAGTTTTTGGGCGAGCAGACCTACCAGGCCCTGCACGCCGATGCAAGTTTAGTCGTATCGGCACAGCAGAGCTTTAACTCCACCAATAAGTTCAGCCAGGCCCACATTGACAGCCGCGGCAAGACCTTTTACAAAGGTGCGCCGGAGCGTCTGCTCGCCTCGGCCAAACGCTACCTGGATGTGGGCGGCAATGTACACACGCTGGACCTGGCGGCCGTCAACCGCAAGATTGACGAACTGGCCGGCAAGGCCATGCGCGTGCTGGCTTTTGGTTACTCTGAAAAACCCCTGACGGAAAACAACGTCAACGACGATGTGGTGCTCATCGGCCTGGTCGGCATCCGTGACGACGTGCGCGCCGAGGCCAAACAAGCCATCGCAGAAGTGCGCGAAGCCGGCATTCAGGTTGTCATGATCACGGGCGACCGCTTGGAGACGGCGGTGGCCATCGCGAAGGATGCCGACCTGATCCACAGTGAAGCGGATCGCGTGCTCTCCTCCACCGACCTGAACGCCATGAGCGATGAGGAAATCAAGGCCATCATGCGGCAGATCCGCGTCATCGCGCGCGCGCTGCCGACCGATAAGTCGCGCATGGTGCGCCTGTGCCAGGAGATGAACCTGGTGGTGGGCATGACCGGCGACGGCGTGAACGACTCCCCGGCCCTCAAGCGCGCGGACGTCGGTTTCGCCATGGGCAGCGGCACCGAAGCGGCCAAGGAGGCCGGTAAAATCGTCATCCTGGATGATAACTTCAAATCCATCAAGGACGCCATCTGGTACGGCAGAACGATTTATCACAATATCCTCAAGTTCTGTAAATTCCAGCTGGTCATCAACGTGGCGGCGGTGATCGTCAGCGCGATCGCCCCCTTCTTTGGCATTGAGGAGCCGCTCAAGGTGACGCACTTGCTCTTTGTCAACCTCGTAATGGATGGCCTTGGCGCCATCATGCTGGGCAACGAGCCGGCGCTGCTGCAGTACATGAAGGAAAAACCACGCGCGCGCGATGAGCATATCGTCAGTAAGCCGATGATGGCGCAGATCGTCACGATGGGCCTCTGGTTTACCTTTATGAGCTTCTTATTTTTAAAGCTGCCGTTTTTTGCATCCTTCTTCGCGACCCAGGAGCAGCATTTGACGGCTTACTTCGTGCTGTTCATCGTCAGCGCGCTGTTCAACGGCTTCAATGTGCGCAACAATTCGCTCAAGATTTTTCAGGGCTTGCGTGAGAACCCCGGCTTCTTGCAGGTCTTTTTCGGCATCATTCTCATCCAGGCCGCCATCATCAACGTCAGCCTGCTGCCCATCCCTGCCTTGCACTGGATCAGCAACATGTTTGCCTGCGTGCCCTTTGGCATTGAGGGCTGGATTCTGGTGTTCGTGTTGGCTTTCCTGTGTATTCCGGTGGATATGCTCAGAAAACTGGTGGTGCGGAGCGCTGCAAAAACAGCAGCATGAAGATCTTTTTCTGCGACCTCGACAATACGCTGATCTACTCCCACCGCCGTCTCCTCGACCCGCAGCGCGTGGGGGTGGAGCGCTATCAGGGTGAGATGATCTCGTACATGACGCCAAAATCCCAGGCCCTGCTGGCCCAAGTGTGTGAGCGGGTGCTGTTTGTGCCCACCACCGCGCGCACACCGGTGCAGTATGCGCGCGTTACACTGGGCGAGACGCCGCCGGACTTCGCGCTCGTGTGCAACGGCGGGCTGCTGCTGCGTGAGGGGCAGGTGGACGAGGCCTGGTACGCGCAGACGCGTGCGCTGATCGCCCATGCCGAGGCAGAACTTAGCCGCGCCGTCGCGCTGCTCGAAGAAGATCCCGACCGCAGCTTCGAAGTGCGTTTTCTGCATGAACTTTTCCTGTTTAGCAAAAGCGCAGAACCGCTAAAAACCGAAGAAAGGCTGCGCGCGCAGTTGGACCCGGAACTGGTGAGCGTCTTTTCGCAGGGCGTCAAAATCTATGTGATACCCAAGCAGATGACCAAAGCCGGCGCGGCTACGAGGCTTGCCGCGCTGCTCGGCGCGCGTGATTACTTTGCCGCGGGGGATAGCACAATGGATGCCGGTATGCTCCTGGCGGCGGCGCGGGCCTTTGCGCCCCAGTCGCTTGCCCGGACGCTGCCACCTTGTGAAAACTTAGTGGCGGTTCCGGATGAACTCGTGTTTTCCGAGGTCTTTTTGCAGGCTATTTTGGATAGCCTTGTATAGGCCAAACTGAAATCAAATGTTGCAAGAGGACTGCCAATACGGCAGTCCTCTTTTTGTGCTTCCTGTCACAATACATGGCAAAAGCATGCTTAAAATAAATGCGCGCTTGCTTCAATTCGATACGATTGATCCTCTCTTGTGACGGTGACCGTATAGTCACGAATGGTATAGGAGGCCCCGATTTTTACCGGATAGACCTTGTGATTGTCCATATCGTACAGATCAAGTATGGCGAGACCTTGGGGCGCAGCCGCGCGCAACAGTGTGCGGCAGGATGGGCAAAATTTGCTGGTATTTGGCTGCGCGTATGCCGGGGCCGAAACATTTGCAAGGCAACGCTGACGCTGTTTCATGCGGGTGATAGTCAGACCATTGCCATTGCGAGCGAGGCGAAAGACATTGTGATTCATCGTTTAAATGCTGGCAAGCTCACCTGGCATTGGCCCACGTTCATAGATTGCCAGTTCAAACAGATCGCCGGTGCTTAAATCAATCACGCAGGGCGCGTGATATATGTTTAAATCTTTATCATAACAGAGGACGCAACGTGCGGGAGAGAAGTTTTGCACACTGGTTACCTGAAACGTGCCGATACCGAGTATACATACGCTGGTGAGTACAGCGCAAATATTTTTAATTGTGAGGATTGAATTATCCCATTTCACAATGAATAAGCCTCCGATCAATTATGTGTAATACCACACAATTATACCTACTATTTTCGGTATAATCAATAGTAACTTGTGGTATACCACATATATTGAGTGAGGGAGGTGCGCCGATGGAACAAAAAATCAAACAAGATTATTGCATTGGCGCAAATATCCGCGAACAGAGATTAAAAGTGGGCTTAACACAAGAGCAGGTGGCAGCCAAACTTCAACTGATGGAAGTTGACATGTCAAGAGATTTTTATGCTCACATTGAGAGCGGATCATATAATATACGTGTGAGTGAACTTTCAGCTTTTCGTAAGATTTTTGATTGTAGCTTTGATGATTTTTTTCAAGGGTTTTAGAAGGTTTCCAATGCCAATCGAGTCAAAATAATACTGGACAACTGACCCTTGATTTGTTATGATGGACAGAGAATATAAAGATTTCTTCTGTAAAGGGGGACATGCCATGATGACCAATGATGACCTTCTTGCTGTGCGCAGTGTATTGCGCGAAGAACTGACTTTGACGGAAGATAAACTGCGCGGCGAGATCGCTGCCTCGGAGGATAGATTGCGTGGCGAGATAAAGTCCACAGAGGACAAATTGCGTGGCGAGATAAAGTCCACGGAGGATAAGCTGCGTGGTGAGATCCAGTCCTCGGAAGAAAAACTGCGCGGTGAGATCGCTGCCTCGGAAGATAAACTGCGCGGCGAGATCACGGCCTCGGAAGAAAAATTGCGCGGCGAGATTACGGCCTCTGAAAACCGGGTCACGGAGCGGGTTGACACCCGGATCGACAAGGCTCAGTCGGACATTATGAAGAGCGCGGCGGTTATGCTGGAGTCTCAATTCATGGGTCAGTTCAACTTAGTGCTCGAAAAGCTGGAGGAAGTGCTGCGTAAGTTGCCTTCCGATGAAGATATGGATATCATCGACGGCACGCTCAGAGAGCATGAGAGTGAGATCAAACTGCTGCGTCAAGATGTCAACCAACTCAAAAAAGCCTTATAATAAAAGCTGCCCTGTGTAATACAAGGCAGCTTTTTTTGATGGCAAAAAAGACGACAAAAATCCCCCACCCTGTAATCAGTACAGGGTGGGGGATGCTGTTTTGTGTAAAGGGCGTCTTACTTCTTGTTGTACTCGAAGAAGCCTTTGCCGCTCTTTTGGCCCAGCATGCCGGCGCGCACCATCTTGCGCAGCAGGGGGGCGGGGCGGTACTTCTGGTCACCGGTTTCGAACTGAATGGTCTCCATGATGGCCAGGATGACATCCAGGCCGATGAGATCACAGAGGGCGAGCGGGCCCATGGGGTGATTGGCGCCGAGCTTCATGGCGGTGTCAATGTCAGCGGCGGAAGCCGTGCCGGCCTCGAGCACGCCGATGGCCTCGTTGATCATGGGCACCAGGATGCGGTTGGCCACGAAAGCGGGGGCTTCGCCGACTTCGATGGCGGTCTTGCCGATCTCGGTGGCCAGGTCATAGACAGCCTGGAAGGCCTCGTCGGAGGTGGCGATGCCGCGGATGACTTCCACGAGCTTCATGACGGTGGCGGGGTTAAAGAAGTGCATGCCCAGCACGCGGTCAGGACGGCCGGTGGCCGCGCCGATGGCAGTGATGGAGGTGGAGGAGGTGTTGGACGCCAAGATGGTCTCCTTCTTGCAGACCTTATCCAGCTCGGAAAAGAGCTGCTTCTTGATATCCAGCACTTCGATGGCGGCCTCAATGACCAGGTCGCAGTCCGCAGCGGCGGAGAGCTCTGTGGAAAAGGAGATGTTGCCCACGATCGTGTCCATATCAGCCTGCGTCTTTTTGCCCTTGGCAACGAGCTTTTCCTGATCGCCCACCAGGCGCGCCTTGGCGCCCGTGAGAATGGTATCGTTCAAATCGCGAACAATGACCTTTTTGCCGGCCTGAGCCAGCACCTGTGCAATGCCAAGGCCCATCGTGCCGGCACCCAAAACCATTACCTTATGAATCATCACAAAAAAATCCTCCTAAAATATCAGAAAATAAAAATAGGTATTATGAAACAACAAAAGAATCAGCGATTTTTGAAGTTTTCCAGCTTGCGCTTTTCCACAAAGGCCCACATCGCGTCCTTCTGATCTTCGGTATCGAAGCAGATGGCGAAGGAGAGGGCTTCGTAGGTGGCGGCGGTGTCCATGTCGCACTGGATGCCGCGGCGCACGGCTTGCTTGGATGAGCGCACGGCCAACTGGGCCTGGCGCGCAATGGTCTCGGCCACGTTGAGCGCCTCATTGAGCAGCTCGTCCGAGGGGACCACGCGGTTGATCAGGCCGATTTCACAGGCGTAGTGCGCGTCAATGGTTTTGCCGGTCAAAATCAGCTCGAGTGCATGTCCGGTACCGACGATGCGGGCCATACGCTGCGTGCCGCCGAAGCCGGGGATGATGCCCAGGCCCACTTCCGGCTGGCCGAATTTGGCTTTATCGCTGGCGATACGGATATCGCAGGAGAGCGCCATCTCGCAGCCGCCGCCGAGGGCGAAGCCGTTGATGGCGGCGATGGAGGGTTTCTCCATGTTTTCAATACGCAGGTAGACGGAGTTGCCAAGGTCGGCCAGGGCCTTGCCCTGGGCCACGTTCATGGTGGTCATTTCGCTGATATCGGCGCCGGCGACAAAGGCGCGGCCCGCGCCGGTGATGATAAAAACATAGATATCGTCGTTGCGCTCGACTTCGTCCAAACACTTGATCAGATCCTGAAAGACGGCATTGGAAAGCGCGTTAAGGGCTTCGGGGCGGTTCATGGTCAGGATACCAACGTGACCCACCTGTGTGAGTTCAACAAATGCCATGTGTTTTCCTCCTAACGAAACGGTAGTAGAGTGGAAAAAGGTCCACTCATGAATCTTCACCCTATAGTATACTGCAAAAAATACCATTAAACAAGAAAAAGCTTTTGATGTTTTGCACAAATTATAATTGATGTGTTTTACATTTTACATAGAATAATCAGAAAAAGAGAGAAAATTTTGCGGTGAGAAAATCGGCCAGGGGCAGGTAAAGAAATGGAAGAAAAATGGCGGGTAACATGTTTCCCACTTTCACTTTTGTTTCGCCAATTTGCAGCAGGTTGAAGCCGATTCCGACGATGATCAAACCGCCGACCGCGCTCATCTCCAAAAGCGCCGCCGGAGCCAGGTAAGCCGATACCAGCGTTGCCAGGAGCGTCAGCGCGCCTTGGTACAGAAAAACAGGCAGCGCCGAGAAGGCGACGCCGATGCCTAAGACTGCGGCGAAGGTGATGGCCGTGACGCCGTCGATGACGCCTTTGGAGATCAGCAGCGCATAGTCGCCGCGCACGCCCGCGTCGATGGCGCCCATGACGGCCATGGCCCCCACGCAGTAGAGGATGGAGGCGCTGACAAACCCCTCGGTAAAGCGGCTGCCTTCCGTGCTGCCGCGCAGCAGCTTGCGCTTTAAAAAATCGCCGAAGTGATCCAGCCGCTGCTCAATGCGCAAAGCCTCGCCCAGCAGGCAACCGAGCACCATGCACACGATCACGCAGAGGGTGTTTTCCGTTTTGAGCGCGCTCGTCAGCCCGATGCCCAGCACGCAAAGAGAGAGCGCCTGCATCACGATGGAGGTAAAGCGCGCGCTGATGCGCTTACGCAGGAGAATGCCCAACAAGCTGCCGATGAGGATGAGGGCGCAATTTAATATGGTGGCGATCATACGCGACGCTCCTTTGCCGACAATTGGTAAACCCAAAGAAACACTATACCTGCTTTGCGTTTTTTTGTCAAATCCGCCTGCTTTCGCTGCGCCGTGCGCGCGAAACAGGGACAGCGGAATGTTTTTCCCAACGCGTCCATAAGATGAAAGGAAAGGAGGCGGTGACTGGCCTATGAATCGACCTTCCGCCCTTCGCGGGGTGTTTTTGCTGACCTGTACGGGCGCCATATCCTCGGTGGTTGGCTTTATTTACCGCATCGTGCTCTCACAGCTCATCGGGGCAGAAAATATGGGCTTGTATCAGCTGCTCATGCCGGTCTACTCGGTGCTGCTCTCGCTCAGCTCGGTGGGCTTGTGTTCGGCGGTGGCCTACCTCTCCGCCAAGCACCAGGCGCTGGGTAATACGCGTGTGGTATGGCAGCTGCGCAACACGGCCTTGCGCCTGTTTTTTCTGCTGATTTCCCTGCCGTTGTTGCTGCTGCTTTTGTTCTCGGACGCCGCCTCGGTCTATCTGCTGGGGGATGCGCGCACGCAGCTGGGTTTATTGCTTTTGGTGCCCTGTCTGCTGCTCACCGGCATAGAGAATGTGCAGAAGAATTATTTTTATGGGGTTGGTGTGGTGCGCCCTGCCGCCCTGACGGAGCTGGTGGAGCAGTTCTTGCGCTCCGTTATCATCATCGCCCTGCTGCGTCGCTTCCTGCCCTGCGGGCCGGAGCGCATTGTGGGACTCATTGTGCTGGGCATGGTACTGTGCGAGGTGTTTTCGGCCGTCACGCAGACCATCCTTTTTCGCCGTCATCTGGGGCCGGTGGGCCGTCTATGCGGCGCGGAAAAGGCCGCGGCGGTGATCCGCGCCGACATGATGCGCATTGCTGCGCCGGTGGGCCTGACGGCGCTGCTGGGCAATTTAATTGGTTCTGCCAACGCGGTGCTGGTGCCGCGGCTGCTGGTGCAGGGCGGGATGGAGCTGTCGGAGGCCATGTCGCGTTTTGGTGTGATGTTTGGCATGACGATTCCGATGTTGGTGCTGCCGACGGCTTTTTTGGGCGCGTTGAGTCTGGTCTTGGCGCCAAAACTTTCCGAGGCGCTGGCGCTGGGCCGCAAGCAGGATATCCGGCGGCGTATTCGCCGCGCGATGGCCGCCACCAACCTCATCCTCATTCCCGCGCTGGCGCTCTTGGCCGTGATAGGGCCGCGGCTCGGGGTGGCCTTATACAAAGATGTGCGCGTGGGAGACTATATGGGCATCCTGGCCCTGGGCGTGCTGCTCTGTTCCTGGCAGAGCATCCTGGGGACCTGTCTGAATGCCCTCGGGCGGCAGGCGGCGGCGGCAAAGATTGCGCTGCTGTGTGACGCTGTCCAGCTCGTGCTGACGATTGCAACCGTGGGCCGCCCGGACATTGGGCTGGCCGGTTTTGGCTGGGCGTATGTCATCAGCTCCGGTCTGGGGGCGTACCTCTGCTGGCGTTTGCTCGCCAGGGAGACCGGCTTCACACTCTCCTTGTTTGCGTGCTTTACCGCGCCCATTTTGGCGTCGGCGCTGGCTGCATCCTGCTCGCGCCTGCTGTACAGCGTGCTGCTGCGTGATGGTATGAGCCTCACCGGCGGTGGATGCGCGGCGTTGCTCTTTGGCATCGTGCTCTACTTATCCGCTTTGCAGGCGCAGGGTGTCTCGCTGCGTGGCATGCTCTTTGAAAAACAGCTTGCCTCAGGGGAGAAATGGGAGTAAACTGAAGAAAATGTACAAAAGAAAGGGTGTCCGCTTTGACCCGAAGCCACGAGGATTATATGCAGGAGGCGCTCTTGTTGGCCAGAGAGGCCGCGGCCGCGGGCGAGGTGCCTGTTGGCTGCGTGATTGTGCGGCAAGATGTCATCATCGGCCGCGGCCGCAACCGCCGGGAGGAAGATGGCGACGCGCTGGCCCATGCCGAACTGCTCGCCATTCGGCAGGCCTGCCAGACGCTCGGCGCTTGGCGGCTGACGGACTGTCGTCTGTATGTCACGCTTGAGCCCTGCCCCATGTGTGCCGGCGGCATCATCAGCGCCCGGATACCGGAGGTGTTTTATGGAGCGAAGGATTCCGGCATCGGCGCGTGCGGCTCTGTGCTCAACCTGTTTGAGGAGGGCTTTCGCCATCGGCCAAAGCTGCGCGGCGGGATTTTGCAGGCAGAATGCCTGGAGGAATTGCAAACATTTTTCCAGTCGCTCCGTAAATTACCTTTTAAAGAAGGAGATTTAAATCTTTTGTAACAAGTGTGCTCTTGTTTTTTAATATCTTCTTGTTATACTAAGCGTGCAAGAGATCGAAAGCTTCTTTTCATTTTAACCTTCAGGGGAAAGGCCGGCAGCAATGCCGGCCTTTCCCTGTTTCTTCTTTTGTGTATGGACACCCGGGGCAGAGATGGACTATCCACAATGAGACGGTGCGGTGTGGAAAACAAAACGCCCGAACGAAAACCTTCGTTCGGGCGTTTTTTGTATGGGTTCAGGCGGCAGACTCACTCGTCCAGCTTGAGTACGGCCATGAAGGCCTCTGTGGGCAGCTGGACGGTGCCGAGGGTGCGCATTTTCTTCTTGCCTTCCTTTTGCTTTTCCAAGAGCTTTTTCTTACGGGTGATATCACCGCCGTAACACTTGGCCAGCACATCCTTACGCATGGCCTTGACGGTCTCGCGGGCGATGACCTTGCCGCCGATGGCCGCCTGGATGGGCACTTCAAAGAGCTGACGGGGAATATTCTCCTTGAGTTTTTCACAAATCCGCCGTGCTCTGGTGTAGGCCTTGTCGCGGTGGGCGATGAAGGAGAGCGCGTCCACCTTGTCGCCGTTGAGCAGCAGGTCAACCTTGACCAGATCGCTGGGGCGGTAATCGGACAGCTCATAATCCAGGGAGGCGTAGCCTTTGGTGTTGGCTTTGAGGGCGTCGAAAAAATCATAAATGATCTCATTGAGCGGCATCTCGTAGTGCATCTCAACGAGGTTGCTGTCGAGGTATTGCATATCCCGAAACTCCGCGCGGCGGTCCTGACACATGGGCATGATGTTGCCGACAAAGTCCGGCGGGGCGATGATGGAGACCTTGGTGAAGGGCTCGCGCGCCTCGGCGATGTGGACGGGGTCGGGGTAGTTGTGGGGATTGTCGACGGAGAAATCGCTGCCGTCGTTTTTGGTCACCTGATAGATGACGGAGGGCAGCGTGGTGATGAGATCCAAGTCAAATTCGCGCTCTAAACGCTCCTGTATGATCTCCATATGCAGCATGCCGAGGAAACCGCAGCGGAAGCCGAAGCCCAGCGCGGCGGAGGATTCCGGTTCGTAGGAGAGAGAGGCGTCGTTGAGTTTGAGTTTTTCCAGGGCATCGCGCAGGTCGGGGTATTTGGACCCGTCCTCGGTGTAGATGCCGCAGTAGACCATGGAGCGGGCGGGGCGATAACCGGGCAGCGGCTCTGTGGCCGGGTTTTTCTTGGTGGTGATCGTATCGCCCACCTGCGTATCGGCCACGTTTTTGATGGAGGCCGTCAGATAACCGACCTCGCCGGCCGAGAGCGAAGCGCAGGGCTCTAAGCCGATGGGCAGCAGATGTCCGATCTCAATGACTTTATACTCCGCGCCCGATGCCATCATGCGCACTTCCGTATCGCGGTGCAGCGTGCCTTCCATGACGCGGAAGTAGACCACAACGCCCTGGTAGGCGTCGTATTGGCTGTCAAAAATCAGGGCTTTAAACGGCGCGTTTGGGTCACCTTGCGGCGCGGGTACGTGCTGCACGATATCTTCCAAGACGGCCGAAATATTGAGCCCCTGCTTGGCGGAAATTTCGGGGGCGTCCTGCGCTTCGAGGCCGATGACATTTTCAATTTCCGTTTTGACGCGCTGCGGGTCGGCAGCGGGCAGGTCGATCTTGTTGATCACCGGGCGGATCTCCAGGTTGTGCTCCAGCGCCAGGTAGGTGTTGGCCAGGGTCTGCGCCTCGACGCCCTGCGAGGCGTCCACCACCAGAATCGCGCCCTCACAGGCGGCCAGACTGCGCGAGACCTCATAGTTAAAGTCGACATGGCCCGGGGTGTCAATTAAGTTGAGCGTATAGGTTTCGCCATTCGCGGCCTGGTACTGGATTTTCACCGCGCGGGCTTTGATGGTGATGCCGCGCTCGCGCTCCAAATCCATGTTGTCGAGCAGCTGATTTTCCATCTCACGGGCGGAGACGGCGTTGCAGGCTTCGAGCAGACGATCCGCCAGGGTGGACTTACCGTGGTCAATGTGGGCGATGATGGAAAAGTTGCGGATTTTCGATTGATCATACATAGCGCGCTACCTCCAAAGCCGAAAAGGGCATCAGCATTCGATACAGAATCCTTACCTTAAAATAGTAAGTAAAACATTTTATCACAGATTAGGGGCGCTCCACAAGCCCCAAAAGGCGCAGCCACGAAAATGATGGCAGCGCCTTTCCTTTATATAGATATGTATTGAGATCGTCAGGCTTGGTTCTGATGATCGTCCAGTTGGCGGTTGATGCGTTCGCCGGTTGCGTGGATGATCGTCAGCAGGGCCTGGTACTGCGCGGCAAAATCCCGCGTGAGCGCCTCATGGCTCAAGGGCGGGAAGAAGCCTTTGTCCCGCGCATGGGCGAGCAAGGCCTCCAGATACGCCATCTCGGAGGCCAGCATATCCATTTTGGCCGCACCCAGCGAGAATTTCAAAGAGGGGACGGAAAACAAGTCCTGGCTATTGCTGCCCTCTGTCTGATAGATATGCCGAAAGAGGGTATAGATCGCCGTACTCAAATAGTGACAGGCCGCGCGCAGGACCTCGTCGTTTTGCACGCCGGCCAGCAGGGACAGCAACAGGTCCAAAGACTGCTTGACAGGGTGACAGGCATACAGCGACGGGTTGTTGTCCTCCCGGCTTTGCGCCTCGTTTACGGGCGCGCCGGGATCCGGGCTGCCGCCGCCATTGCGCACCAGCGTCCGGCCGAGCAGAAAATCAGTGGACACATGATAATAGTCGCAAGCGCGCAGCAGAAAAGAGAAGCCGGGTTCTCGGATACCGTTTTCATAATGAGAGAGCAAGGCCTGCGAGACGCCCAGTTCTTGCGCGGCCTGCCTTTGTGAAACGGCCTTTTCCTGTCGCAGAAAGGACAGAGAGCGGGAGAAGTTCGTACTGATGGCTGACACAACCTCTCAAGCGAAGAAAGCGTGCTTCGCGTCATGATACAGGGTGGATATTATCATACTCGAAATATTACAATTTGTAAATAGTTTTGTGAATATATCGAAATAGGGCGTATTTTGGAGAAATCGAGCGGAGGGATAATGTCCATATATTGTAAGAATTATACAAAAATAGAAATAAGCCTTGACGGGAGAGGGGTAAGAGGTGTATGATGCACATGTTACTGAATTGTAATCTTTGTAAATTATTCTGTTACCGAGATGATATTCATTTGTACCATTGGAGGGAAACACATGCCAAACCAACTACACTTACTAGAGGAAATAGAGGAACAAACTGCCATGCCGCGGCAGCGTGTCTTACCCAAATTGTTAAGACGCCAAGAGCAATGGCGTGCGGTACATCCGCTGCATGCGGCGCTGGCCTTTTTGGCGCTGAGCATCAGTCTGGGGGCCTTGTTTGTCATGCTGGCGCTGTATACGCCCTGTTATCGCCTGGTGCTTGACGGGGTGCCGGTGGGCGTGGTACAAAGCCGCAGTTTTGTCGAGCAGACCGCCGAGCAGGTGCAGGCGCAGCTGGAGCACATCCTGGGCAAGCAGTATCAAATCACGGCCGAGGCGGATTTCCGTCTGACGATTGCCGCCAAGAAAGACCTGCTCAGCTATGCCGGCATGACCGAGGCCCTGTACGCCGCGGTGCCCGATATCAAGCAGGCCTATGTGCTGACCGTGGATGGGAAAGAAGTGGGCGCGGCGGCGGATAAGAAAACGCTGGACAACGTGCTCACAGAGATTGAAAAGCCCTATGTGGGTGCGAACACCAAAAACAGCTTCTTTGCCAACGAGACCCGCATCACGCGCAAATATGTGCCGCAAGATGAGGCGTTTTTGAAGAAGGATGGGCTCCTGTCCACCTTGCGGCAGAGCGTGACTGCCGATACGGTCTATGAAGTGCGGCGGGGCGATACCATTGCCGCGGTTTCTGCCGCGCATGGCATGACAATAGAGTCGCTGCTGGCAGCAAACCCCAAGCTCAGCGTCAAGGACGGCTTGCTCGAAGGGCAGATGATCCGCGTGCAGAAGAACCTGCCGCGTCTTTCCGTCTGCACGGTGGAGCAGTATACCGAGCGGCGCAGCGTGAAAAGCCCGGTGCGTGAAGTGAAGGACGCGAGCATGTACGAAGGAGAAGTCCGCCTTTTGCAGAATGGCCAGGCCGGTCTGGAAGAAGTGGAGGCCAAGGACACCCTGCTCAACGGCCAGGTGCAGTATCAGGAGATTCTGGCGCGCAAGACCATCAAAGAACCAACCGAGACCGTCAAAGCCGTCGGCACCAAGGCGCGCCCGCTGTATTACAGCACGGGCTCACTCAGCTGGCCCTGCCGGGGGACGATCACTTCGCCGTTCGGTTACCGCACCTTCATGGGCGGCGATTTCCACCAGGCGTTGGATATTGCCAACGGCTATGGCACCCAGGTGTCCGCGGCGGACAATGGCATTGTGACCTTTGCCGGCTATAAGGGCAGCTATGGCAATCTGGTCATCATTGACCACGGCAACGGCTGGGAGACATACTACGCACACAACTCCAGCCTGCAAGTATCCGCGGGTCAGGGCGTTGTCAAGGGTCAGGCGATTGCCGGCATGGGCGCCACGGGTCGCGCCACAGGCAGCCACAGTCACTTTGAGCTGCGCATCAAGGGCGAGCCGGTCAACCCGCAGGCGTATCTGCCCTGATCACACAATCAAACCAGGTAAGGAACGAGAGGCATGACCTCTCGTTCCTTTTTTGTTGCGCGAGAGGCGGATGAGGGCCCGCGATCCGCTGTGATCCAGACAACATGAAGGCCTGCGGCTGCGCCCGGGACGGGGGCCGGTCACTGCTTTGATCAGGATGGGAAGGTTCGATGGCGGTGGGCAAATGATGGATCATGCTGTACCCCTCCGGGGATTCGCGGCAGCGATAGGCGAAGGACGATGTTACATGGACGTGAAGCAGGCCCTGCCGGATGGTCGGCGCGTGTTCTAATGGGTGGAAGTATCAAGCTAGCGCAGCAAAAAAAGGATACGGAGGCTTTGTCAGCCTCCGTATCCTGATTGGTGTTGCTCGCTGTGGGATATCACTCTTGCAGTTCCTGTAAGACCTGACCGGCGGAGCGGGCGAAGAGCCTGGCCCCGGCCAGGGCTTCTTGCAGGGTATTGCCGTGCGCGCCGACCTCGACCAGGACCGAGCCCTTGCTCAGTTGCTGGTTAAAGCGCGAGGCGCGCAGGTTGATCGGACGGGCCAGGCCCGGCCAGAGCATATTCATGCGGTGCTGCATACGCATGGACAGGCTGAGGTTGTTTTGCCAGTTGGGGTGGTCCAGACCGCCGTCGTTGCTGCCCATGACAAAGAGAATTTGGGCGGTTTTGGCGCCGTCGATCTCGGCGACCGGCTTGTAGACGGTGCCGTCCTGGCCGACCAGGGCGTCGCGGTGGACATCCAAAACAATTTGTATGCTGGGGTTCTCGGCCATGTAACGCTTGACGGCCTCGCGTGAGCGGTCATACGCGCCGTTGTAGTCCGGATAGTCGTATAAGGTGCGATCGTGGAGAACGGAAAAACCCATTTCCGTAAAAATTCGCTCTATTTCATCGCCCACTCTTATGATATTATAGTTGAGATCGGTTGTGCGGGCCGTGCCGCTCTCCTCGTAGACATCATTGCCGTCCTGGGTGTAGGCCTCGGAGCCATGTGTGTGCATGATGAGGATTTGGGGCGCGTCACTTTTATTCAGCGTAATCCCGGGTGACATGGCCGCCACGGCGGCAACGTCAAGCGGCAGTTCGGTACGATTGAGGATGTATACATCATCGGCGCGGGCGTAACCGGCCTCATCGGTGACTTTAAAGGATTTCTCAACGATTTGATTCTGTGTGGCGGGGGGCGGATTGTCACCGTCATCGGTTTCATTGCCTTCGCTATCCAAGGTCTGCTCGCCTTTTTCCTGCCAGTTGGCAAGTAGGGCCGATTCACCCAGCAGCAGCTTGGCCCAGGCTGGGCGGGAAGCCGCCTTGTCGCTTGTCGCGGCGCCGGAACCCAGCTGAGCGGTCAGCGCGGCGCTGACCACGCGGGCGTTGCTGCCAAGGCTTTGCAGCAGCGTCGTGCCCGGCATGGCCAGGCCCAACAGCCAAAGGCCAAACAAGGCCAGACACAGCGCCGTGGCGCGCCGCAGGATGTGGTTTTTGGAAGGGCTTGTCTTGTGCGTGTTTACCATAAATTATCATCTCCCGTATGTTGCCCATTTTATGAGGGCGCGGCGCGGGATATGACAGTTGTTTTCGGTGGAAAGAGAGGAAAGTGCCATGCAGCGTCTTTGGAACAATCGAGCCGTGCGCTTTATCCGCGCGTGTGTCTCGCTCTATTTTGAAAAGCAGATTCCCCGCGCTTCGGCGGGTTTGGCCTATTTTTTGCTCTTGACGCTGTTCCCGCTGCTCATTTGCGTGAATGCATTTTTGGGCCTTTTGCATCTGGACTCCGCCCAGGTCTATTCTCTGGTGGAGAGCATTGTGCCGGAGGCCGGTTTGGATGCCATTGAGGTCTACCTCTCTTATATATCCGGCAATCAGTCAGGCGCGTTGCTCTTTGCGGGGGTGGTGGCGGTGTTCACCTCGGCTTCGGCGGCATTTCGCACCATGATGAACACGCTCGCGGCGGTGTATGAAGGCAAGCCGCTGCGCGGTCTGCGCGGAATTCTGATCAGCATCCTGTTTCCCGTTGGCCTGCTGCTGACCATCTATATCTCCATCGGCGTGATCGTCACGGGAGACTGGCTCGCCAACTGGCTGGGTCTGTATTTTGAGGTGCTGCCCTTTTTCACCATCTGGCGCAGCCTGCGCTTTTGGGTTCTGTTTTTGGTGTTTTTCTTATTTCTCTTGCTCATGTCGCGGCTGGCCGCGCCGCGCGGGACGCCGGGCGTGCCGCTGATGGCCGGCAGTGCGCTTTCGGCGTTTGCACTGGTGGCATCCTCGGTGCTGTTCTCCGCGTTCATCAGCTTTTCCACGCGCTACTCGCTGGTGTACGGCTCCCTGATGTCGGTCGTGGTGATGATGCTCTGGCTGTACCTGTGCGGCAACATCCTTTTGTCGGGTAATGTGCTCAGCTGGGTGTGGTATAGCCGTATGCGTACGGTCAGACCCGTGGGAAAACAAAATAAGGCGTAAAAAAATGCATTTTTGTACCCTGCATCCCTGATTTCATCGGCCCTTCCCTTGTATTTTACAAGGAATTCTGCTATGCTGGAGTAATAGCCATTGAGACAAAATGACGTCCGGTGGCCCGCGGGGAGGCAGCCTTTCGCCGTTTGCCGCCCGCGCCGCCGCGCTCTTTTGCGATACGACCCCATCAGCGGGTCAGATAGACAAGAGGAGACACCCTCTTAGTCCTTGAGGAAGGAAATACGGTATGAAACGACGAAGGCATGTGCCGGATGAATGGGGCTATCTGTTTTTGTTTGCCATAGCATTGCTCTTCTCCGGCCTAACCATGCTGTTTAACCCGCCGCTGGCCTTGGGCGAAGCGGTCATTTCCCTGGTGCTGTTTTCCTTTTTGCGCACCTCGCTGGAGCGGCGCAACCGGGACATGGCAGAGTACATGCGCAACCGGGAAGATAACCTAGAGTCCGCCACGCGCGGCACCATTGTAAACGCGCCGCTGCCTATGGTGATCTTTCAGCCGGAGACGGAGGAAATCATCTGGTCAAACAACCGGTTTTTGGCCCTGGCCGGACATCCGGAGCACTTGTTTGATACAAAACTGTCAGAAGCGGTCCCTGATTTCGAGTACCGCTGGCTGACCGACGGCAAATGGCGCGCGCCGGAACCGGTACTGGTCAATGAAGCCTGGTACCTGGTATATGGCAACCTCATCGACGGAAAAATGGCCATCTGCTACTGGGTGGATATCACGCCCTACGCCGCGGCCAAAGAGCAGTATCTGGACAGTCGTCCTGTGGCGGCGATCCTGCTGATCGACAATTATGACGACCTCATGCGCGGCATTGATGAGAGCGAGCGATCGGTGCTGCTCAGTGAACTCAATAAACGCATCAGCGCCTGGGCCGAACCCATGCAGGGCATCTTTTGCCGCTATGACCATGAGCATTACCTGCTCGTGTTTGAAGCGTCCCATCTGGCGGAGATCCAACGGCAGCGATTCCAGGTCTTAGAGTCCGCGCGGGAGGTGCGCGGCAGCAATGAGATTACCGCCACGCTCTCCATCGGCATCGCGAAGAACGCACCGTCGCTGCGGCTCCTGTTCCAAAATGCGAATATGTCCATGGAGATGGCGCTCTCGCGCGGGGGAGACCAGGTGGTTTTGCGCGACGGGGAGGCTTATCAATTCTTTGGCGGCAAAGCAAAGGAGACCGAGCGGCGCAGTAAGCTCAAGAGCCGCGTCGTGGCCAACGCCTTGCAGGAGTTGCTCTCCGGTGCGCTGCGCGTGGTCATTGTGGGGCATCGTCATCCCGATATGGATGTGATCGGCGCGGCGGCGGGTCTGTCTGCCATTGCCAGAGCCAAGGGCTTGCCCGCCTATATTGTGCGTGAGGCAGAGCGATGCCCGGCGGAGGAGATGATCGAAAAACTCCTGCAAATGCCGGCCTATGAGGATGCCTTTTTACTGCCGGAGGAAGCGTTGGATCTGGTGGACGAGCAGACGCTGCTCATTGTCGTGGATACCAACCGACCGGAACAAGTGCAGGTGCCGTCGCTGCTCGAGCGCGCCGGGCGCGTGGTTGTCATGGACCATCACCGCCGTGCGGCAACCTATATTGAAAACCCGACCTTGAGCTTTGAGGATCCCTATGCGTCGTCGGCCAGTGAGCTGGCGGTGGAGCTGATGCAGCATCTGTTGTCGCCGGGTGAGCTGAGCCGGCAAGAAGCCGAGGCGACCTTGGCCGGCATCGTACTGGATACCAAAAACTTTACGCTGCGCACAGGCGGACGCACCTTTGAATCGGCGGCCTACCTGCGTCGTGCCGGCGCGGATACCGATACGGTCCGGCGGTTTTTCCAATCCGATTGGGAGAGCGCAATGGCCCGTTATGCCATTGTGCAGCATACCAAACTGTACCGCGAAGGGATCAGCATAGCCGTGAGCAATCAAACGGCCGATCGTGTCACAGCCGCCAAGGCTGCCGATGAGATGATCACCATTGCCGATATCGCGGCGGCCTTTGTCCTCTCGCCGATGGATGGGCACACGCTGATGCTCTCGGCGCGGTCGGTTGGTGTGGTGAATGTGCAGCTGATTGTGGAACGCCTGGGCGGTGGAGGCAATGCAGCCGCCGCGGGTGCGCAGTTGCAGGGTATGACGCTGCCGGAGGCCGAGCAGGCGCTCAAGGCTGCCATTGACGCGTATTTGGATGAATAAAAAAAGCGGCGCGCCCTTTGCGCCGTGCCTGATAACAGAAAGAGAGGTATATAGATCATGAAGGTGATTTTACAGCAGGATGTGAAAGGCCACGGAAAACGCGGCCAGATGGTAGAGGTGTCCGACGGATATGCCCGTAACTTCCTCTTGCCAAAAAAACTGGCCGTGGAAGCCAGTACGGATAACATGAATAAGATGGTCATGCAGGATAAGGCCAAAAAGGCGCAGATGGAACAGGAAAAGGCGGAGGCGCAGGCCGTTGCCGAAAAGCTGAAGGGCTGCGTGGTTAAGCTGTCGGCCAAGGCCGGATCGGGTGGACGCCTCTTTGGCGCGGTGACGTCGAAGGAGATCTCCGAGGCGCTGGAGCAGCAGTTTGGGATAGCGATTGCCAAGGCGAAGATCGTGCAGGAAGAACCCATCAAGAGTTTTGGAACCTTTGAGCTGCGCTGTAAGCTGGGCCATGAGGTGAGTGGTACGATTTATCTCGTCATCGCTGAGGAAAAATAAGAAGCGGCGGAGCCCCGGGCAGATGTCGTTTCGATGCGTTGGCTACCGGGTTTTGCGTGCTTCCTTTTTGATGCTGAAAACTACCAATCGGTAGCGGGGTATGGAGCGGCAGGGTGCGGGATTGTTTTTAGAGAGAAAGGGGCTTGGGGGCACCCAAGCTTGATATGGCAGGAGAGGAGGAGATTGGGGTGAATGAAGATCTGTTGCTGCGGCAGATGCCGCACAGCATTGAGGCCGAGCAGTCGGTCATTGGCGCGATGCTCATTGACCCGCGCTGCATCCCCACGGTGATTGAATCACTGCGGGGCGATGATTTTTATTTGGACGTCAACCGCAACATCTATGACACCATGTATAGCATGTTCAATTTTTCCATGACCATTGATCCGGTGACGGTACTCGAGCAGATGCGGCAAAATGGTCTGTACGATGAAAACCGCTCCCGCAGCTATATGTTACAGCTGATGGATGTGACGCCCACGGCGGCCAACGTCATGGAATACGTTGCCATCGTGAAGGACAAGTCCTTGCTGCGCCGCATAGCAGAGACGGCGGGAGAGCTCACCGCCCTGGTACAGCAGGGCACAGACACGGCCGCGGCGGTACTCGAAGCGGCGGAGCAGAAGATCTATGCCATCCGACAGGGCCGTAACCCCAAGGGCTTGGAGCATATCTCCTCTGTGCTGATCAAGGTGTTTGACCAGTTGAACGTATTGGCGGCGAGCGACTCGGCCATCCCCGGTCTGGAGACCGGTTTGACGGATCTCGACCTGGCGCTCACGGGGCTGAATCCGGCGGAGCTGGTTCTGCTGGCCGCGCGCCCCGGTATGGGCAAGACCTCCTTCGCCCTCAACGTGCTCTTACATGCGGGCAAGTACTCGGGTAAGACGGTTGTGTTCTTTTCCCTGGAAATGAGTCGGGAGCAGTTGGCCTCCCGCCTGATTGCCAGCGAGGCCTTTGTCAATGGCAAACGCCTCTCAACGGGTAAGCTGACCGAGGACGACTGGGATAAGGTCAGTCTGGCGGCAGCCTCGCTCAACAAGACCAATATTTTCATAGACGACAATCCGACCCTCTCCGTCGCGGATATGAACGCCAAGTGCCGCCGCGTGGATAACCTGGGTCTGGTGATCATTGACTACTTACAACTCATGCAGTCCGCCGGCAACTCGAATCGGTACAGCAGCGAGAACCGGCAGCAGGTGGTTTCGGACATCAGCCGCGCGCTCAAGATCATGTCCAAGGAACTGCACGTGCCAGTGCTCTGCTTATCGCAGCTTTCGCGCGCCAACGAGTCGCGCGCGGACAAACGCCCGATGCTCTCGGATTTGCGTGAGTCCGGCGCCATCGAGCAGGACGCGGACGTGGTCATGTTCCTCTACCGTGAGGACTACTATAATAAAGAGAGCGATAACCACAATGTCGCCGAGTGCATCATCGCCAAGAACCGCCGCGGCGAGACGGGTACCGTGCAGCTACAGTGGCTGCCGGAATTCACCGCGTTTTCCTCTCTGGAGAGGAGGCATGGCGATGACGAATATTGAATTTTTACCACCCATCCGTGCGCTTTGCCTGGAGTATGGCATGCTGCCGCGTGGTGGGCGGGTACTTTTGGCGCTCTCCGGCGGGCGGGATTCGATGGCGCTGCTGCATGCGCTGTTGGCTTTGCAGGAACCCTTTGGGTTTACCCTCTGCGCCGCGCATTATAACCACCGTTTGCGCGGAGAAGAAGCCGCGCGCGACGCGGCCTTTGCCGAAAAGGTATGCCGGGACTTGGGCATCCCGTTTCTCGCCGGACAAGGCGATGTGAAACAGGCCGCCGCGCAGACCGGGCGCGGCATAGAGGAGACCGCCAGGGATATGCGGTACGCCTTTTTAGAGGAGGCCGCCGCGCAGTTGGGCGCTGAGCGCATTGCCACGGCGCATCATGCCGATGACAATGTGGAAACGATGCTGCTCCACCTCACCCGTGGGACAGGTCTGCGCGGACTGGGCGGCATTGCGCCGGTGCGCGGGAAGCTGATCCGTCCGCTGCTCACCACGGCGCGCGCCGCGGTGGAGGCCTATGTCGCCAAGGGGCAGATCCCCTTTGTGGAGGACGGCACCAATCAGGACACCAATTTGACGCGCAACCGTCTGCGCCACGAGATTTTGCCGCTGCTGCGTGAGATAAACCCCCAACTGACCACTGCCGTCACCGCGACGATACGCGGACTGCGGGAGGATGAAGCCTTTTTGGAGGCGCAGGCCATGACGGCCTTTCGCGCCGCCAAGCGCGCCGAGGATGGGCTGGTGATCGAGGTCAAAACCCTGGCCGGGCTGCCGCGTGCGGTGGCGCTGCGTGTGCTGCGACGCATGCTGGCGGAGATCGAAGCGCCGCCGGTCGGCGCGGTGCATCTGGCCACTGTCCTCGTGATTGCCAATGGGCAGGATCCCGCCGCCGCGGTGCATTTGCCGGGCGGCGTACTGGTGCAGCGGGTGTATGGGGATCTGCTCATCGCCTGGGATCACCTCAACGAACCGCTGCCGCCTTTGGAACCTCTGGAGATTACCCAAATGGAAGGGTCATTTTCCTGCGGGGACTGGACCTTGCGTCTGAGGCCTTGCCTTTGTCCTTCGGACGCAGCGGCGCAAAAGACGATGTGTTATCTCTCGCAGGCGGCCATCAAGCTGCCCATGCAGCTGCGCGCCAGGCAGACAGGCGACTATTTGAGCTTACCCGGGCGCTGCGGCAAAACCCTGAAAAAGTTGATGATAGAAGAAAAGATACCGCGACGCGATCGAGAATGTGTCCCAGTGCTTGCGGATGAGGCGGGGCTGATTGCCGTGGCGGGGCTTGGCCCCGAGCGGACGCGTCTGGCCAAGCCGGGTGAGCAGGCGCTCGCGCTTTGCTTCCTGGAGAAAGACAGCGGAAAGGATGCTTGAGAGATGAACGAGGATATCGAGAGAATCCTGTTCACGGAACAGGAGCTGGCCGCTTGCGTAAAGCGCCTGGCGGAGCAGATCAACCGCGACTATGCCGGGCAGGCCCTGCTGCTGGTGGGAGTTCTGCAGGGGTCCTTTGTGTTTTTTGCCGATCTGGTGCGGCGTTTGGATTTGCCGATTTGCGTGGAGTTCATCTCCGTGTCCTCCTATGGCGCGGGCACACAGAGTTCGGGCTTACTTCACCTGCGTCTGGACCTGTCGACCGATATCGCGGGGCGGCATGTGCTCTTGGTGGAGGATATTTTAGACAGTGGCAATACCCTGCATCGCCTGCTGCCCATGTTGGCTGCCCGCCAGCCAGCCTCCTTAAATGTTTGTGTATTGCTTGACAAACCGGAGCGGCGGGAAAAAGAGATCAGACCGGCCTACACCGGCTTTCAAATTCCGGATGCATTTGTGGTCGGCTACGGCTTGGACTACGATCAACGATATCGCAATCTTCCCTATCTGGGCATCTTAAAGCCGGAGATATACAGCAGCTGATAGCTGCACAAAGAGAGTTGAGAGAAAGGGCGTGACTGCTTTTTGAAGAAACGAATTGTCCGAGATGTATTTTATGGCCTGTTTGTGCTGTTCATCCTCTTTGCCGTGATTGCGTTTTTGCGGCAGAATGACAAACAAACCTTGGTATACAGTGATATCCGAGAGCTTTTGGAATCGGAGTCGGTGGTCTACCTCAAGGCGGATAAGGACAGCGTCTCGCTGGAACTCAAAGAAGCCATCAATGGGAAAAAAGTGGTGACCCATCCGATCTACGACTTTTCTCTCTTTTATGAGGACTTCAATACCCTGATTGTGGATCAATACGAGGCGGGAATCATCCGCGCCTACGAATACCCCAGAGGTGGCAGCGGCTCGTGGATGATGACGGTGCTGCTGGTGCTGGTTGCGCTGTTTGTGGTCTTTTTGATCTGGTACTTCATCACCCTGCGGCAGATCAAAAACGGCGGGGGCGTTGGCGGACGCGGCAGTGCGCCGCAGTTTGGCAAGGCGCGCACGCGTACCCTGGTCGATACAGGCAAGCAGGTCAACTTTGCCGATGTGGCCGGCGCGGATGAGGAAAAAGAGGAATTGCAGGAGATCGTGGAGTTCCTGCGCGACCCGGATCGCTTCATGGCCTTGGGCGCGCGCATTCCCAAGGGCGTGCTGCTGGTCGGCCCGCCGGGTACCGGTAAAACCTTGCTGGCCAAGGCTGTTGCGGGGGAAGCCGGCGTCAATTTCCTCTCCATCTCCGGCTCTGACTTTGTGGAGCTCTATGTGGGCGTGGGCGCGTCGCGCGTGCGCGACCTGTTCGACCAGGCCAAAAAGACCTGCCCTGCCATTGTGTTTATCGACGAGATTGACGCGGTGGGACGGCAGCGCGGCGCGGGACTTGGCGGTGGCCATGACGAGCGCGAGCAGACGCTCAACCAGCTGCTTGTGGAGATGGACGGCTTCGCTGTCAATGAAGGCGTCATCGTGATGGCGGCGACCAACCGCGCCGATATCCTCGACCCGGCCTTGTTGCGTCCGGGCCGCTTCGATCGGCAGATCTATGTCGGCCTGCCCGATATCCGCGGCCGTGAGGAGATTTTGCAGATTTACGCCAAGAATAAGCCGCTCTCTGACGATGTGAAGCTCTCTGATCTCGCCAAGGCGACCAGCGGCTTCACCGGTGCGGATTTGGAAAACCTGATGAATGAGGCGGCGCTCTTGGCGGCGCGCCAAAAGCTGCCTGTGATCCGCATGCAGGACGTGGAAAACGCGGTCATCAAAGTCGTGGCCGGGCCGGAAAAGCGCAGCCGCGTGGTGCCGGACCATGCCAAACGCCTGACGGCATATCATGAGGCCGGGCATGCCATTGTGATGCGGGAGCTGGAGACCCAGGATCCTGTGCATCAAATTACCATCGTACCCCGCGGCAGCGCGGGTGGCATGACCATCTCCCTGCCGCAGGAGGATAAACCCTACCGCTCCAAGCGAGAGCTGCAAGAGCGTATCTGTTCTCTGCTGGGCGGACGCGTGGCGGAGGAGCAGGTGCTCGGCGACAGCTCCACCGGCGCATCGAACGATTTGCAGCGCGCCACTTCCATCGCCCGCTCTATGGTGACGCAGTACGGCATGAGTGAGCGTCTGGGCACCATGGTCTTTGACGATGCGCATGAGGTCTTTATCGGCCGCAGCATGACGCAAGGGCGCGTCTATTCCGAGGAGATCGCCGGCATCATTGATGAAGAAATCAAGCGGATCCTAGACGGCGCGTATATGCACTGTGAAAAGATCCTGGCCACGCGTCGAGAGATCCTGGACCGGGTGGCGGACTACCTGCTTGAGCATGAGACCATGTCGGCCGACACCTTTGAGCAGTTTTGTCGGGGCGAGGCCGCGACCTGAGCAGCACAATTGCATCGGACAACAAAAGGGGCGCATCTTGCGCCCCTGCTTTGTATCAAGGGAGGAAAGGCAAGATGGCAAAGTATATTCTGGCGCTGGACCAAGGCACGACCAGCTCACGCGCGCTGCTCTTTGACCATGCACAGCGCCTGATTGCCCAGACGCAAAAAGCACTGGTGAGCAGCTATCCGCAGGACGGCTGGGTAGAGCAGGACGCGATGGAAATTTGGTCCGGCCAGTATGCCGTGGCCATGGAGCTTCTGGCGCAAAGCGGCACGAGCCCTACGGAGATTGCCGCCATCGGTATCACCAACCAGCGTGAGACAACCATCCTGTGGGAGAGAGAGACAGGCCGCCCCATACACCCGGCCATCGTCTGGCAGTGCCGCCGCAGCGCGGCCATTGTGGATGCGCTCTGTCGTGACGGCTTAGGAACGCATATCCGTGCGCGGACGGGTCTGGTGCCGGATGCCTACTTCTCGGCCACTAAAATCCGCTGGATTCTGGATCAGGTGCCGGGTGCGCAGGCGCGGGCCGAGCGGGGAGAGATCCTTTTTGGCACGGTCGACAGCTGGCTGTTGTGGAAGCTGACCGAGGGCGCCGTGCATGCCACCGATTATACCAATGCGTCCCGCACGATGCTCTACGACATTCATCGGCTGGACTGGGATGAGACGCTGCTGCGTGCGCTGAACATTCCCCGCTGCATGCTGCCTGTCGTGCGGGATTCTGCCGCGCACTACGGCGAGGCTGTGCTGCAAGGCAAACGCATCCCGGTGGGCAGCCTCTGCGGAGACCAGCAGGCGGCTCTGTTTGGCCAGGGCTGTTTCTCCGCCGGCGAGGCGAAGAACACCTATGGCACCGGTTGTTTTCTGCTGATGAACACCGGCAGCCGGGCCGCAGAAAGTCAAAACGGCCTACTCACCACCATCGCCGTGGGCCTAAACGGCCGGGTGCAGTATGCGCTGGAGGGCTCTGTTTTTGTGGGCGGGGCGGTGATACAGTGGCTGCGTGATGAACTGCACTTCTTAGAGGAGAGCCGAGAGGCGGAGGAGGCCGCGCGGCGCGTGCCTGATACGGGCGGCGTCTACCTGGTACCCGCCTTCACGGGCCTGGGCGCGCCGCATTGGGATATGTACGCGCGCGGCTGCATGGTGGGCTTGACGCGCGGCACCAATCGGAACCATATCATCCGAGCGGCACAGGAGTCCATTGCCTATCAGGTGGCGGATCTGCTCTCTGCCATGGAGCAGGATACCGGCATGCCCATCACCGTGCTCAAGGCCGACGGCGGCGCAAGCCGGGACACCTTCCTGCTGCAATTTCAGGCGGACATTCTGGCCAGACCCCTGGAGCGGCCCGTGTTGCAGGAGACCACCGCCCTTGGCGCGGCGGGCCTTGCGGGGCTTGCCGTTGGGTTTTGGAAGGATCAAGCGGAGTTAAAGACGCTCTTGCGGCGCGACCGTATCTTCCATCCCGAGATGCCCCAAACCCGGCGGGAAACCCTGCTGCGAGACTGGCACCGCGCCGTGGAGCACGCACGCGGCTGGGCAAGGCCGGTGGATTAAACGCAAAAAAGGACTGTTGTCTGAGTGTGGAACATCACAGTCAGACAACAGTCCTTTTGATTTTGAAAAAGATTAGAGGATTTTGGAGAGGAAGCCTTTCGTCCTCTCCTCCTGCGGCTGCGTAAAGATCAGCTCAGGCGTATTTTCCTCGACGATCTTACCGTCGGCCATGAAGATCACGCGGTCGCCCACCTCGCGGGCGAAACCCATTTCATGCGTGACGACAACCATCGTCATGCCATCCCGGGCGAGTTCTTTCATGACCTCGAGCACCTCGCCGACCATCTCCGGATCGAGCGCGGAGGTGGGTTCGTCAAAGAGCATGACGTCGGGGTTCATGCACAGGGAGCGCACAATGGCGATTCTCTGTTTCTGCCCGCCGGAGAGCTGACTGGGGTAAGCGCCGGCGCGGTCGTCAAGGCCCACGCGTTTGAGCAGTTTCATCGCCTGCTCCTCAGCCTGCTTCGGCGACTGCCCGAGCAGTTTCATCGGCGCGAGGGTCAGGTTTTTGAGAATGGTCATGTGGGGAAACAGGTTAAAGTGCTGAAAGACCATACCCATCTTTTGTCGATGTAAATTGATGTTGGCACGGGGATTGGTGATGTCATGTCCTTCAAAGTGAATCGTGCCGCCGGTGGGCCGCTCGAGCAGGTTCAGGCAGCGCAAAAAGGTGGACTTACCACTGCCAGAAGGGCCGATGACCACCACCACTTCACCGCGGCGGACCTGAGCGGAGACGCCGTCGAGCGCACGGATGGCGCCACCTTTAAAGTGCTTTTCTAAGTCTTTCACGTCAATGAGAATATCAGTGGTCACGGTTTTGCAGCCTCCTCTCCAGTCGGTTGACCAGCCAGGTGAAGAAAATCACCAAGGTCAGGTAGATGAGCGCGACGGCAATGAGGGGCAAAAAAGCAGAATAGGTGGTGCTGCGGATGATATTGCCGCCCATTGTTAGATCGCGAATGGTGACATAACCGGCTACGCTGGTTTCCTTGAGCAGCACGATAAATTCATTGGCCAGGGCGGGTAGGACATTTTTAAACGCCTGGGGCAAAATGATATGCCGCATGGTGGCAACGTAATTAAAGCCCAAGCTGCGCCCGGCCTCAAACTGACCCTTGTCGATGGACATGATACCCGAGCGCACGATCTCGGCCACATAGGCGCCGGAGTTGATGCCGAAGGCCAGAATGGCAACCATCAGGCTGTTGCGCGAGGAGGCGAAGATGATAAAATACATGATCATCAATTGCACCACAACGGGCGTGCCGCGGATGATGGTCAGATAGAGACGACAGAGCAGGTTACCGAAGCCAAGCAAAAAGCGCGCCGGGCCGCGCGGCATCTCTGCGGCGGTTTTGTCATATGTAGAGCGCACGATGGCGATCAGCACGCCGATGGCGATGCCCAAAATCACCGCGCAAAAGGTGATTTTCAGCGTATTGCCCAAGCCGGTCCACAGATAACGCCAGCGGTCGCCTTGTACAAAGTTTAAGATAAAATCGGACTGAAACTTCTCGAACCACTCCAAGAGTGCATCGCCTCCTGTGCATCAAAAATCACAGCGATAGGGACGGAGAATCTCCGCCCCTATCGGCATACAGTTATGGTAAAAATTGTGTGGCTATCAGCCGTTGTTGGCTGCTACGAAGGCCTTGGCGGGTTCGTTGTCAATGATGATGCAGTCCACCTTGCCGGTGATCAGGGCCTGAATGGCGTCTGCGCCGTTGGCAAACTGTTTGACGCGATCATCGCCGAAATCTTCTCTGGCAAGGCTGTCGCCCGTGGTGCCCTTTTGCACGCCGATGAGCGTCTGGGCGCCGGTCAGGTCTGAGACGGTCTTAATATCGCTGCCTTCGGGCACGATGACGACCTGGATACCGGTGGCGTAAGGTTCGGAGAAGTTGACAATTTGGAGACGTTCTTCATTCACAGTCATACCGGCCAGACCCATATCTGCCTTGCCGGCCTGGACGGCGGCATTGACAGAGTCAAACTCCATATGGTCGATTTGCAGCTTGCGGTCAAGCTTATCGGCGATGGCCGCAGCGATTTCGGCGTCGATGCCGACAATCTTGTCGCCCTCATAATACTCATAGGGAGGGAAGGCGGCGTTGGTCGCCATGATCAGCAGGGGTTTACCCTCGGTATTCTGCTGGAATTGCAGGGTGTGCGGGGTGTTGGAGATGTATTTGTCTACGATGGCGCGCAGGGTGCCGTCCTCTTTGAGTTGGGCCAGCGCGTCATTGACCTGGGTGAGCAGTTCGGTGTTATTCTTAGCGATGGCTGCGGCGTAATCCTCCACGGCATATTCCGTCTCGAGGATGGCGAGCTTCACCTTGTTGCCAGTGTCGCTGGTGGTGGGCGTATCTCCACCGGTGGCAGGCGGCGTCTCTTTCTTGCCGCAGCTGACCAAAAGGCCCAGGCAGAGGCAGAGAAGCAGAGAGATCGAAAGAATTTTTTTCATAATAAACCTCACTTTCTGCAAAGTATCAAAACCTACCCTTTGCACAAGAAATTATACACAAGAAAGTGCGAGGTGGCAAGGCATTTTGCAAAAATATACAGCAAAAATGCAAAAATATGCTTGGCTTCAGGCGCCGTGGATGACGGTAAAGGCTTTTGGCAGGACCTTGACGTCCACATCCGCGTGCAAGCCGCCGTTTTCCCCGTCCAAGGTCCAGAGCAGTTCCTGCTCACAGGTGATGTGAACGCTCTTGGCGGAGACAAGGTGCAGCATGGGGCTATCCGGGTCCGGATTGCCGAGCAGCAGGGTGCGGGCGAAGTGCTCCAACTCGATCAAATCCTTGGGCTGGGAGATGAGCGTGATCTCCAGCAGGCCGTCGTCGAGCTGCGGGTTGCCGGGCGGGAAATTGGTCAGGCCCGCCACGGAGCTGGTGTTGCTCACCATGCCGTAGATAAAGTCACCCTCCAAGCGTTCGCCGTCGTGCTCCACGCAAATGTGATAGGGCTTGATCGAGCCGAGCCGCTTGACGCTCTCGAGCAGATAGGCAGCGTAGCCGAGCAGGTTTTTGGTGCTCTGCGGCGTACTGAAGGAGACATCGGCAAACGCGCCGAACGCCGCCACATAGACGAAGGGGCGTCCGTTGAACGTGCCCACGTCGCAGGGGCGCGGCACGCCGCCCGCCGCGATGGCGGCCAATTCCGGCAGGCTGCTCGGCAGGGAGAGGTTTTTGGCAAAGTCATTGGTACTGCCCACCGGGATGCAGGCCAGCGGCGGGGGATTCGGCAGGCGCAGAAGGCCCGTGATGGCATCGTTGAGCGTACCGTCGCCGCCGGCGGCCACGATGCGCTCATAAGAAGCGCCGACGCTGGTGATAATTTCACTGGCATCGTTACGGGCCTGTGTGGGATAGGCGGTGACGAGATAACCCTCAGCGGTGAGGGTATTTAAAATGTCGGACAGGCCGGCCCAATGCCGGTCCTTGCCTGCGTGGCGATTGTAGACGAACAGTAATGGCTGCATGGTATCCTCCTCAGACAAGGTTAGGTATCGTCAGTGCGTGGGAAAACGCTTACTAAGTATACCCGTTTTTCTGGCGGTTGACAAGCACTGGTCGGAAAAGATATACTAAAAATGTAAACAATACCGTGTGAGTGCCATCAGAGCAGGGGGTGGTCATGTGACAAAACAGGAGTGCCTGGCGCCATATGCCGCCCAGCCGGATCTGCGCCTTTGCCTGGCGCGCGTGCTGGACAAGCAAGCGCAAAGCGCCGCGCGCGATATGCCAACCAGCACCGCCTTTTTAACCGCCGAGGAGCAGGCGGAGGCCGGCAGGATGCTCTCCCGCCTGCGCGGCGTGCGCTTTGTCTTTTGCGGCGGCTATGCCGGGGCAGAGCGTAAACTTTGTCTGTTCTTGCCGGATTGGCTCGAGGCGGAACACTGGGCGTATGGAGACGATGGACCGCTGTGCGCCTTGACGGCGACGGCGCCGCCCATGGCGGAGCTGACGCACCGCGACTATCTGGGTTCGCTCATGGGGCTGGGGATTTCCCGGGAAAAATGCGGTGATATTTTGCCGACAACGGATGGCGCGCAGCTGATTTTACTGCGTGAAAGCCTAAAATTGGTGGAGAGCCAGTGGGAGACTGTGGGCCGCTACCCGGTGCGTCTGGCGCCGCTGGCGCTCAAAGACCTTTCTGCGCCGGCAAGGCAGGTGGAGCGGGTGCGAGATACGGTGCCCTCCCTGCGCTTGGATAACGTGGTTGCCGCGGGCTTTTCGCTCTCGCGCAGCCGGGCAACGGAGCTGATCCGGGCCGGGCGCATCCAGCGCAACCACAGTCCTTGTGAAAAAACCGACCAGGCCGTTTGCGCGGGGGATGTATTTTCCTGCCGCGGCCTGGGTAAATTTGAACTGCATGCCGCCGCCGGAAGAAGTAAAAAGGGACGGATTGTTTTGGAGATCGACCGCTATGTATAAAAGGAGGACAGGCGCATGACAGAAGAACGCATCGAACGGCTCAACGCCCTGGCCCGCAAGCATAAGGCTGAAGGCTTGAGCGAAGCGGAAACGGCGGAGCGCAAAACGCTGCGCGAGGAGTATCTGGCCTCCTTCCGCCAAAGCCTGACCGCCCACCTGGATAATATTTATTTCGTGGACGAGCAGGGCAACAAGGAAAAGTTGCGCCGTAAGGATGAGTGAGGAGTATCCGCCCTCTGTGGGTGGTGTCCAAGATAAAGGAGGAAACGTAACCATGCCCAGTATGTATCTGCACATCCCCAAAATGGACAAAGAAGTGAAGGAAACCCTGGTGGCAAAGCTCTATGGAGCAACCGCCGCCGTCATCAAAGGCCCGGATATCGGCACCTATGTGACCGAGTACGAGACGGTGTACAAAAACGGTCTGCCCTGTCAGGCGCCGACCATGAACGTGGTGAATCTAGAGGCCGGCCCCATGCCGGTGGAGAAGATCGAGCAAATTGGCGCCGGGATGGCCCAGGCAGTTAAGGACGTGCTGGGCGAGGAACAGGAGCTCACCTTCGTCTACCACGCCAACGGCTTAGACCACATTGCCGTCAACGGTAAGCTCATCAAAAAGTAAACAGGCCAGCCCGCCGCGCAGAGATCAGATCTGCACGGCGGGCTGTTTGTTTATCCAGTAAGTCGGTCACAGTTTTTCCTGCAGGTAGGGCTGCAGACACATGAGCAAATCAATTTTGCTGCCCACCTCGAATTTTTTATAAATATTCGCGATGTGCGTGCGTACGGTGTAGATGCTGATATGCAGCTCCTCGGCGATCTGCTCGTTTTTCATGCCGCTGGTCAGGAAGTAGGCGATGCGCCGTTCCTGCTGGGTCAGGCTGTTGTAGGGGTGGCCCATATTTTGCGGCAGCTGCTTCGGTTTGTTTGTCAGCGTCAGGATGTGCCAAGTTGAGATGGCGCCGGTGGCGTTGGTGGCGAGGAAAGCGGTGTGGAAAAACGTGATCTCCCCGCTCACGGAGCTGAGCGTCAGACTGCCGTTGCCCAGGCCGCCGGGCGCGGTCAGCTTTTCGCTGAGTTCGTTGACCATGGTCTGCACCTCGCGGTGCTGTTCTTCGCCGCGATAATTGCTGCGCAGAAAGTGATTCTGGTTGTTGCGAAAATGCTCCCAGAACAGATGGCTGATCTCCCGCGCGGCCGGATTGGCCTGCACGACGGTGAGGTCCTGGTTTAAGATCACCGCGCCCAGCTTCATGTCCTGAAAGAACAGATGGAAGCCATCCAAAAAGCGGGCCTCGCTGCTCTGGGCCAAAAAGCTTTGATAGTTGGATTCGATGAGATGCGCCAGATATTCAAGCAGCGCGCGTTCATCCTCGTCAAAGCGGCGCTCGGTTTGCGCGCGCAGCAGCGCGATCGAGGCGATCACGCGATCGCCCGCGTAGAGGTAGAGGCAGGCCTGATAGTACATATCCATCGCCATCATATGGGCGCCGAAGGGGGACTTTTCAAAGTCGGAGAAAGAGAGCAGATCGTCGGTGAACAGGACGCGCCGGTGCCGCAAATGGGCGGGCAGGCGGGCGTAGTGAAAGATATCATCCTTGTGCACATGATCTTTGTAGTCATACATAGGGCCGTAGCTCATGCCATAGGTGATGTAGTTGCTCAGCGCGGCGCCACGCTTGTTGTGCCCCGTGGCGAACAGAGAGGCGCTGTGCGGAAAGAAGATGCTGCGTCGAAAGCCAAAATGCTTGTCCAACAGGCCCAAGATTTTTTTGGGAAAGTTTTCGCCTTCCTGGGCCAAATCCAAGGCAAAGTCCAGCGCGGCTTTTTGATATTGTTCGGGCACGATACTCATAAGCAAACAGGCTTCCTCTCCTGCAAATTCAGTAGTAAAGTGTTTTCACTACTTCTCTTATTCTACACAAATTTACGGCAAAAACAAGTCTCTATTTGCATTTTTCCCGGTTTTGCAGGCCGGCTTATCAGGCTGCCGGTCATTTGCGCGCAAAGTCGCCGTGCAGCGCGATGGGAGCAGCCTCTCGCGGTGTAAATTTCTTGACATGTCTTAAAAGTGGTGTATAATGAAAACGTATGTTTGCGAATACAAATGGAATGCATTTATTTGCCCCTAAATACGCAAGAAATGTAATAACAGGAGGACGTTTTTATGTCAAGAGAAGTTGTCATTGTCAGCGCTTGCCGTACCGCAATCGGCAAGATGTCCGGCCAGTTCAAGGATGTCTCCGCCCGTGACCTGGCGATCACCGCCGGCACCGAAGCCATCCGCCGCGCCGGTATTGATGCCAAGATCGTCGACGAGATCGTCATGGGTGAAGTGCTGGCCGGCATGCAGGGTTCCCTGCCCGCTTGCCAGGTGGGCGCCCGCATCGGTTTGGGTGACCACATCGGCGGCGTGACCGTCAACCAGAACTGTGCATCCGGCATGCGCGCGCTGGAAATTGCTTGTGACCATGTTGCCTGCGGCAAGACCGATATTGGCCTGGTGGTCGGCGTGGAGAGCATGACCAATGCCCCCTACATGCTCGCCAAAGCCCGCCTGGGTTACCGCATGGGCGAGTCGTCCATCTATGACTCCATGATCCACGATGCCCTCTTTGATGAGCTGACCCCCGGCCACATGGGCGTCACCGCCGAGAACGTGGCTGCCAAGTACGGCATCACCCGTGAAGAGTGCGATCAGCTGGCCGTGATGAGCCATAACCGCGCCTGTGCCGCCATCGACGCCGGCAAGTTTAAGGAAGAAATCGTGCCTGTCACCGTCAAGAGCAAGAAGGGCGACGTGCAGATCGACACCGACGAGCACCCCATCCGCAATTGTAGCATGGAGACCCTGGGCAAGATGAAGCCCGCTTTCGTGAAGGAAGGCGTGGTCACCGCTGCCAACGCCTCCGGCGTCAACGACGCGGCCAGCGCCGTGGTGGTGATGTCTGCGGACAAGGCCAAGGAACTCGGCCTGAAGCCCCTGGTAAAGGTCCTGCACATCTGCAGCGCCGGCGTGCCCGCCCGCCTCATGGGCCTCGGTCCTGCAAAGGCCATTCCCAAGGCGCTCAAGGCTGCCAATGTGAACTTTAACGATGTGGACTATTGGGAGATCAACGAGGCGTTTGCCGCGCAGTTCCTGGGCGCCGGCCGTATGCTCAAGGAAGAAGCCGGCATGGAGCTGGATATGTCCAAGGTTAACCGCAACGGTTCCGGTATCTCCCTGGGTCACCCCATCGGCTGTACCGGCCTGCGTATCGTGGTCTCCATGATCCACGAGATGAAGCGCGAAGGCCTGAAAATCGGCGGCGCTTCCATGTGTGTCGGCGGCGGCCCCGCTATGTGCGGCCTGTTCAGCATGGATGTCTAAGTCCTTCTTTTGATACGATGTTTTGCCTGTCCTCGTCGCGGCTGCCTGGCGCAGCCGCGGCGGGGACTTCTTTTATCTTCTGCCTTGCGCTCAGATGGCAGCGATTGCCCGTCCGCCGTGCTTCTTCATTGACACCCCATGACGGATATATTATAATCAAAGGTGAATGACAGCCATGTCGCTGCGGTTTGCTTGTCGCGCGGCAAATTTTGGTGCGTCCGCGCCAAACCGACCAGAGGGGGCCAGAGTATGCCAGAAACCGCCCAACGTATTGTCGTCAAGTTGGGAACGTCCACCTTGACGCACCCATCCGGCCTGTTGAATATTCGGAGAATCAGCGACCTGTGCCGGGTCATCAGCGACCTGAAAAATGCCGGACATGAGATGATTTTGGTCTCCTCCGGGGCCATAGCCATGGGCGTGGGTAAACTGGGTCTGTCGCATAGACCGGAGGATATCCCGTCCAAGCAGGCGGCGGCAGCGGTGGGTCAGTGCGAGCTGATGTATACCTATGACAAATGGTTTTCAGAGCATAACCATACCGTTGCCCAGCTCCTTTTGACCGGCTCGGATGTGGAGCATGCGGACCGTTTCCGCAACTTTCAAAATACCATGCAGCGCCTGCTTGCGCTGCGCGCCATACCGATCATCAACGAGAATGATACCATCGCAACCGAGGAGATCGAGATCGGGGATAACGACACGCTCGCCGCCATCGTGGCAGAGAGCATCGGCGCGGATCTGTTGATTCTGTTGTCCGACATTGACGGGCTGTACAGTGCAGACCCACGCACGCAGCCGGACGCGGAGCTCATCCGCGATATTTATGAACTGACCCCCGCACTCTGCGCCGCCGCGGGCGGTGCGGGCTCCGCCTTTGGCACCGGGGGTATGTCCACCAAGCTGCAGGCCGCGCGCATTTGTGTGGAGGCCGGCTGCGACATGATCATTGCAAACGGAGCGAATCCCGCCCTGCTCTATGACATCGCCGAAGGCAAGAGCGTGGGCAGTAAATTTTGGGGTAAAAATAAGGAGGCTTCTCTATGAATCCCATGACCACACAGGAACTGCTGCAGGAAGCGCAGTCGGTGAAGTATTTTCTCGGTGAACTGTCCGGCAGCACCAAGAGCGCAGTGCTCAAGACCATGGCCGACTGCTTAAACGAGCACAGTGAGGACATTTTGGCGGCCAATGCGCTCGATGTGGAGGCCGCGCGCGATACCATCTCACCTGTCATGATTGACCGCCTGCAGCTGACACAAGCGAGGATCGAAGATATGGCCAAGGGCATCCGCGACGTGGCGGCCCTGGCGGATCCATGCGGCAAGATTCTGGGCAGCCGCAGCCTGCCGAGCGGCCTTCTGCTCAAGAAAATGGCTGTGCCGCTGGGTGTCATCGCGATCATCTACGAGAGCCGCCCGAACGTGACCTCAGACGCGGCCAGCCTGGCCTTCAAGAGCGGCAATGTCTGCGTCCTGCGCGGCGGCAAGGAATCCTATCGTTCCAACCGCGCCATTGTGGATGCGCTGCATGACGCGCTGCGCCGCCACAAGATGCCCGAGACGCTCATCTGCCTGATTCAGGACACCACCCGACAGAGTGCGAAGGAATTGATGCACGCCGTTGGTCTGGTCGACTTGCTCATCCCGCGCGGCGGTTCCTCGCTCATTCAGACTTGCGTGCAGGAGGCCCAGGTGCCCTGCATCCATACCGGCACCGGGATCTGCCATATCTATGTCGACGAACACGCGCGCCTGGATAAGGCGCTGCGCATCCTGGAAAACGCCAAGCTCAGCCGTCCGTCGGTCTGCAACGCGATGGAGGTTTGCCTCGTACATGAGACCGTGGCCCCCACCATTTTGCCCATGCTGCATGACCTCTTGGTCAGCCGTCGTAAGATGGGCGGGCTGACGCCAGTGGAGCTGCGCTTGGATGCGCGCGCGGCGGAAATTATCCAGGGTACGCCCGCAGATGATAGCGATTATGACACCGAATTTCTCGACTACATCCTGACCATCAAGGTGGTCTCCGACCTGCGCGAGGCCATCAACCACATCAACGCGCACTCCACCGGTCACAGTGAAGCGATCCTGACCGAGAAGCCGGAAAACGCCACCTATTTCTCCCGCATGGTCGATAGCGCCGTGGTCTATATCAACGCCTCCACCCGCTTTACCGATGGCGGCCAGTTTGGTCTCGGCTGTGAAATGGGCATCTCCACCCAAAAGCTGCACGCCAGAGGCCCCATGGGTCTGGACGAACTCACGGCCTATAAATACGTGGTGCGCGGGGACGGACAAATTCGCTGATTTTTCCCGTCAATTGCCGTAAAACCTTCAATTCCTGTTGACCTTTTCGCTGCTTTGCGCTACAATGGGAAGGTGAGAAAACGGGCATGTGCTCGGTTTTTGGAGGGAGTGTCGACATGGCGCGCAAGAGAGACCGGTTTGATATTTTTTTGTGGGATTCCTTCAGTGAAGGTCGAACCACAAGGGAGCTTCGCCTTTCCGGACCGGAGCTGATGCTGTTGCGGGAGACTTACCCCTGGGCATCTTATGTGGCTTCGAGTGACCCGCAGGCGGACGGAACATGCTGGTACTGCATCTCTTTGGCCCTCGCCGGCGCGGCACAACAATATAAACAATAAACACCTGCCTGATCAAAGCATCAGGCAGGTGTTTTTTATATCGCTGCATGTAAGAAAACGGAACGCATGCGCTTACAGACGGCGCACCGCCAGCGCAGCATCGTGGATGGCGTGCCAAATATCAGAGGGATCGGCGGCATCGCCAAGCGGCATATAATGCGTACAAATGCCGGAAAGCGCGTCCGGGTAGGGCCGTTGGGGTGCGTTGCCCATGGCGAGGACCACGCGGTCACAGGGATAAATATACTCCTCCCCGTCCTGCACATCGCGCAGGAAAATGCGGTCCTGCCCCACGCTGATTAAGCGACGCGAGAGCATCAAGACGACATTGTTCAGCTCCAGCTGCGCCGTCACCACGTTGCGATTCGAGCCGAGCGCCTGGGGGGCGATGCGCGCACTTTCATCCATGACGACCACGGCGTTGTCGCGCTCGCGCGCACTGAGCAGCTCCGCGACCTCCAGGCCCGTCATACCCGCGCCGACCACCACGATGCTCTCACCCTGCGGCAGGCGTTTCTGGGCGAGGACTTCAGCGGCCGTGCAGACGATCGGTGAGCTCTTAAGGCCCTCGATGGTATCGGGAATCAGAGGCACACTGCCGGTGGCGTCCAGGATGGCGTAAGGCTGCTGTGCCGTCAGCTCCTCTATTGTGGGGCGGCAGGACAGGCGAAGCGTGACGCCGCTCTGTGCGCAGCGCCGCAGGAGGCTGTCCATGAGCCACTGCATCTTTTCCTTGCGCGGAATGGCCGCTGCCAGACGCAGCTGGCCGCCCACGGCATCGTCCTTTTCGTACAGCGTCACGGCAAAACCGCGCGCGGCGGCGCGGTGCGCGGCCTCCAGGCCCGCCGGACCGGCACCCAAGACGAGCACACGCCGCCTGGCGCCGTCCTGCGGCAGGGCAGGCAATTGCGCTTCCATGCCGGTTTCCGGGCAGAGGGCACAGCTGATCCGTCCGACCCGGTTGTGCATCTGGAGGCAGGACATGCAGGAGATGCAGCGCACGATCTGTGCCGCGTGGCCGCTCTTGGCCTTGTGCAGCCAATCGGGGTCGGCCAGAAAGGCGCGCACGCTGCCGATGAAATCGGTGTAGCCCTCCTGGAGCAAGTATTCGGCATAGGCCGGGTCTCGGATGATGGAGACGCCGCAAATCGGGATGGAGACCGCCCGACGGACCGCGCGCATCAGGTGCCTGCGCCAGCCCTGCGGATAGGTGATCGGCTCCATGCTCTGGCTGAGCTTACTGCTGGTACCGGAGGCGGTGACATCAATGGCGTCTACGCCCCATTGCTCCAGCAGCTGACAGATTTTTACGCCCGCGTCGGCGTGATAGCCGTCTTTGCCGATGTATTCCTCCACAGACACGCGCACCATCAACGGGAAAGCCGGGCCGCAATGGCGGCGGATGGCTGCGACAATGCGGCGCAAGAGTTCGGCCCGCTTTGTAAAGCTGCCGCCGAAGGCATCGCTGCGGTGGTTGGTCACGGGACTGAGGAAGCTGTGGATGAGGTAATGGTGGGCCGCGTGTACTTCCACGCCGTCAAAGCCGCTTCGCTGGATGCGTTTTGCCGCGCGCCCAAAATTCTCTGCCAGTTCGTCCAGGTCTTCCTCCGTGGCGGCGCGGGCGGTGCCGTGTTTCTTGCCCTGAGCCTGCTCGACGGAGATGAGCCCGTCCGGATTGAGCGCGGGGTCGCCATTGCTGCCGGGATGGAACAGCTGGGCAAAGATCTTCGTGCCGTAGGGATGGACGCGATCGGCCAGCTTTTGAAATTCGGCGATGTTTTCGTCACGCGTGGCGGTGAGCTCATGCGGAAAGAGTCGGCCGTGCCGCTCGTCCACGCAGACCATCTCGGTGACGATCAATCCCACGCCGCCGTGCGCCCGGCGCTCATAATAGGCCATCATGTCCTCGGTCATGACGCCGCCCTCGCCAGAGAGTGAACAGCTCGCCGCCGTCATCACCGTGCGGTTGGGCAGGGTCAGGCTGCCGATGCGGCCCGGGCTACATAACAACTCATACATGGGGCATTGCCTCCTGTCACAGTCTTTTTTCTCTATGATACGCCACTTTGCGGCGGGATGCAAGGGCTCTATACGAAGATAAGCTCCAGGAAAAAGACGCAGGCGCAGGCGACCAGCGCCACATGGATCAGGCTGCCGCCGCGTAAGGCGACAAGGATCGCCGCCACGAAGGCCAGAAGCCCGGACCAAAGGCTGTTGGTGGCGTAGAGCATGGCCGGAAAGGTCATCACCGCCAGGGTGACATAGGGCACATAGAACAAAAAGGAACGCAGCGTGCGGTTTTTGATCTCGCGGCGGATGAGCGTCAGCGGCAAGACGCGGATCAAGTAGGTCACCAGTGCCATCACGGCTATGTAGAGATAGGCGTTATGCTGCATCTGCCGTGTCCTCCTTGATGGGAAATAGACGCGCGGCAATCAGAGAGATGAGAACCGTGAGCACAATCAAGCGCGTGCCCTCCGACAAATCGCGGATGAGCGGGATCAGCGTACACAAAAAGCTGCTTGCCATACCGCACAGCACGGCAACAGCCACGACGCGGTTTTTCTGGCATGGCGGCACAAAGACCGCAATGAGCATACCGAACAGGGCAACCGACAGCGCGCTGACCAGTCTTTCGGGCAGGACATTGCCCATGATCGCGCCGCAAATGGTGCCAAGTGTCCAGCCCGGACAGGCGACGGAGAAGGCGCCAAGAGGATAAAGCGGACTGAGCGTACGGCCCGGCCTGGCGATAGAGATGCCAAAAATTTCATCCGTCACGCAAAGGCCGAGCAGCAGCCGCCGGGATAGGGGCACGCCTGCGTCGAGCCGTTGGCTGAGCGAGCAGGACATGAGCAGATACCGCGCATTGATCACCAGCTGCATCAGCGCCATGACCAGATAGCCCGAAGCCGCGGCGATGACCGTCATACCGGCAAACTGCCCGGCGGAGGTCATGTTGGTCAAACTCATCAGGCCGCCCTCGAAGGGCGTCAGACCGGCGTTGCGCGCCGCAATGCCGAGCGAGACCGAGACCGTGAAGTAACCCAATGCGATGGGAATACCGTCGTGCATACCGCTGCGAAATTCATGTTTACCTTCCTGCATGTTTTTTCATCACCTTGTCTTTTTCTCATCAGGTAGCAAAAGAAAGCGGCTGCCCGGGGAGTTTCTTCCCTTGACAGCCTCTTTTGTATGGGGCATTTTACATTCTATTTAGGGTGCAACGGCGTCGCGCAAGGCCTTGCCGGCCTTGAAAATGGGGGTCTTGGTGGCGGGAATCAGCACATCCTCCTTGGTGCGGGGATTGCGACCCATGCGCTCGGCGCGGTGTTTGGTTTCGAAGGAGCCGAAGCCGACGATCTGGACCTTGTCTTCCTTGGCCAGGGAGTCGGTGATCACCTGCATGGTGGCGTTGAGCATGGCTTCGACATCTTTTTTGCTATGTCCGGTCTCTCCGGCCACGGCCATAATCAGTTCTGCTTTGTTCATGTGTGTACACTTCCTTTTTGTCTTCTCGTTGGTGGGGGCGGTGCTTCGCGAAGGTTTGCCTTCGCGTTGGCCCAGAGCGCGTCGAGCTCGGATAGGCTGAGCTGCTCGAGCGTGTGCCCTTTTGAGCTTGCCTGTGCTTCCACGAGGCGAAAGCGCGCGGCGAACTTGCCGCAGGCTTTGTGCAGCGCGTCTTCCGGATCGCAGGAAAGGTGGCGCGCCACGTTCACAGCGGCAAAGAGCAGGTCGCCCAGTTCCTCTTCCTGATTGCTGTCCTCTTGGATCGCGTCGCGAAGTTCGTTGAGCTCCTCGGCCAGTTTGTCGAGGGCGCCTGTCACATCCGGCCAGTCAAACCCGGCCTTTTTGGCCTTCGTTTGTATCTTTTCGGCGCGCCAGAGCGCGGGCAGACTACCCGCCACGGCATCCACGGCATCGGCATGGGTCTGCTGGCCTTTTTCCTGGCGCTTCAGATCATCCCAATTGGACAGGACTTCTCCGGCGTCGGATACTTGCACATCGCCAAAGACATGTGGGTGACGGAAGATCAGCTTTTTGCTGATCCCGTCGGCCACAGCGTCTAAGTCGAAGCGCCCGACCTCTTCTTCCATGCGGCTGTGGAACATCACCTGCAGCAGCACGTCGCCCAACTCTTCTCTCAAGTGCTCCGGATTTTTTTCGTCGATGGCCTCTGCGACCTCGTAGGCCTCCTCCAGAAAATTGCGCCGTATGCTTTCGTGGGTTTGCTCTATATCCCAAGGGCAACCACCCGGTGCACGCAAAAGGCGGACAATTTCCCGCAGATCAGACACGGTATAAAAATCCTTCTGTTTAAAATCTACCATATGTTTTCCTTCTCTACAAGAATAAATTTGCCTTTTTGGGTGAAAAACGCAAAATTTTTACGACTTTTCCCTCTTTTGCTCGTCAAAACATGAAAACTTTTCCGTTTTTTCGACGGTTTAGTCTTTCAGGCGCAGAAGCGAAGCAATTTTGTCGCCCTTGGGCATGAGCTGCAAATCCTCACGTGAGATGGCCTTCAAGTAGACGATCAGCACCGCGTAGAGCACGACGGCCACCAGCATGGCAAAGAGCGTGGCAAGGGCGTTGCCCATACCGGACAGGGCGGAAACGCCGTCGGTTACGACGGTGAAGGCGGGCATGATGCTCAGGATTTTAGCGGTGAGGCCATAGGTCGCCCAGGCGCCGGCGCCCATGATCAGAGCGGCGATCAGCGGTCGGATAAAAATTTGTCCATAACGCGGTGGCTCCGGCATGATGCGCTTGATGATGAACAATTCAATGACCGAGACAAGCAGGTAGCAGACCAGGGTGCCGATGGGCGCACCGACGATGCCGATGGCCGGGATGCGCACCAGCGCGTTGTTGACCAGCAGCTTGGCCACGCAGCCGATGACCATGGCAATGATGGGCAGGTTGACAAAACCGCTGGCTTGCAGGATGGAATTGCAGATGAACATAAGGCAGACAAAGACCGAGGCGATGCCAAAGACCATCATGCTCGGATCGGCGACGCTGTGGTCCGTGTCGGCGTACAAAAGGCGCATGATCGGGGCGGCCAGGGCCGTTAAACCGATGCCTGCGGGCAGAGCCAGCAGGGTGCCCACGCGCAGAGAGGACTCGGAGATCGCGCGCGTGCCGATCGCGTCCTGCTTGGCGTGACAGGCCGAGATGGCCGGGATGATGCAGGCCGTCAGCGCGACCATAAAGGAGGAGGGCAGGTTAAAGACGTTAAACGCCTTCTGGTAAGAGCCGAACGCGGCAACCGCTGGGTCAATCTGTCCGGCGGCCTTATAAAACTCCGCGCCCTCGAGGTTCATGACATCGCGCAGAATGTTCTGTACCTGGAAGGTATCGAGCCAGCTGGTGATGGGCACGACCGACGCGCCGATGGTGATGGGCACGGCGATGATGAGCAGGCGTTTTAGGATCTTTCCGTTGGAGTCGGGCACGTCGGGGCTTTCCACCTGACCGCGGATGCGGTGTTTATAGTGGTTGCTGATGAGAAAGAGCAGGGCAATGCCCGCGCCGGCGGTCACGCCGAAGATGGCGCCCGCAGCGGCCACCTCCGTGCCGGCGTTGACCTTCATGAAATACCAGGCCAGCGCCACGCCGATGATCAGCTTGCCGGCGGCCTCGATAATCTGAGACACCGAGGTGGGCACCATATTCTCGTGGCCTTGGGCGTAGCCCCGGAAGGCGGAGATGATGCAGACGAAGAAGCAGGCGGGCGCCAGCGCGCGCACCGCAACGGCGGCCAAGGCGTCGCCCTGTAAGCGTGCCAGCGGCTCGGCCATTTGGAACATGACCACAAAGCTGACAAAACCCAGCACCAAAAAGGCCATCAGCGCCACGCGGAAGGTGCGGTTGACCTGATTGCGCAGGCCGAAGGTATTGGCCTCGGCAATGGTTTTGGACAGGGCGATGGGCAGGCCTGCTGTGGAGATCATCAGCAGAAGGTTATAGACGATATAGGCGTTACTGAAATGACCGTTGCCCTCATCGCCCAAAATGTTGGCGATGGGGATTTTGTAAAAGGCGCCGATGACCTTGACCACGGCAATGCCGATGGCCAGAATGGCCACGCCGCCGAAAAACGTACTTTTCTGAGGCGTTTCTTTCAAAGGTAAAATCCTCCCGTTTGTAACGTGCGCGTGCTGTCATAGCCGTGGGTGCGGCCGTGAGAGCGCGCCTGGTGGATGGATCAGCCAAAAAGCAGCGGCAGGGCATACAACGTGACCTCGCGCTGCATGCGGTCCAGGTCCAAGGTAAAATAGCGTCCCTCTTGGTATATGATCCGGCCGCGCGCCATATTCATGACCACATCGCTGCCATGCGCGGCATAGACCACGGTCTCTGGGATGCTGTGCGCGGGGGTCAGGTGCGGCCGGGACAGATCCAGCAGGATGATATCCGCCGTGTAGCCTTCTGCGATGCAGCCGCTGTGGCGGCCCAGGGCGGCGGCGCCGTTGACGGTTGCCATACGCAGGGCGTCCATCGCGGATAGGGCGGTGGGGTTCTGCTCTACGCCGCAGGGCAGCAGCGCGGCCAGCTTGAGTTCTTCAAACAGATCATGGCTGTTGTTGGAGGCCACCCCGTCGGTTCCTAAGGCGATGCGAACGCCCGCGCGGTGCATGGCGGCGATGGGCGCGATGCCGGAGCCGAGTTTGAGGTTGGAGACCGGGTTGTGTATGGCCGTGACGCCGCGCGCGGCTAGGAGGGCCCAATCGTCCTCGCGGGTCCAGACGCAGTGGGCGGCGATGCTGCGCGTGGCAAACAGGCCGTAGGAATCAAACAGCTGCGCGGGCGTTTTGCCATAGCGTTTGAGGCAGGCCTCGTGCTCTGTGCGGGTTTCCGAGAGGTGGACGTGCATGCCCAACTGCCGCTCCTGCGCCAGTGCGGCGATGGCCTCCCAGACGGCGGGCCGGGAGGTGTACTCGGCGTGGATGCTCGCGTCAATGAGGATTTGCCCGTCTCCATACCCATGCCACTGATCGGCCATTTGCAGGGTTGCCTGATAATCGGCATGGGTGGCGGGGTCAAACTCGGGCGTGAACAGCGTGGCCCCGCGCGAAATGTTGGCCGACAGGCCGGCGCGGCTGACCTCGTCACAGATCGCGTCGCAGAACATATACATATCCGCGATGGTGGTGACGCCCGCGGCGATGAGCTCCGCCAACGCCAACTGCACCCCGGCGCGCACGGCGCGCTCGTCCAATTTCGCCTCCGTGGGGAAAATGTAGTCGTTGAGCCAGGTGTGCAGGTCGCAGCCGCCGCCGAAGGAGCGCAGCAGCGCCATGGGGATATGCGTGTGGGCGTTGACCAGGCCTGGCATGAGTAGTTTGCCGCGGGCGTTTATCTCCTGATCAAAGGGCCCGGACGGGGCAGACTGACCGACGTAGCTGATCTTCTGACCATCCACGGCGACAAAGCCGTCTTTGAGGATGCTGTCGCCCGGGTCCATACAGAGCACGGTGGCATGTGAAAACAATGTTTTGATGGCAAACCCTCCTTACAGACGGGACAGGCAGGATAAAATCAGGTCGGCAAAGCGTTCCTTGGCCTCTGCCGCTGCGGTGAGCACTTCTTCTTCCGAGAGTGGCTGGGGCAGGATGCCGGCGGCCATGTTGGTGATCAGGCTGATGCCCAAAACCTCCATGCCGCAGTGTCCCGCGACGATGACCTCCGGTACGGTGGACATGCCAACCGCGTCCGCGCCGACCAGGCGCGCCAGGCGGATTTCCGCCGGCGTTTCATACTGGGGGCCGGGGAAGTACATATACACGCCTTCGCGCAAGCGAAGATCTTGCTCCTTGGCGACGGTGCGGGCCAGCTCCTGCAAGCGGGGGGTATAGAGGAAGGAAGAGTCTGGGAAACGCGGGCCGAACTCCTTGAGATTCGCGCCACGCAGCGGGGATTCCAAAAAGAGCTTGATCTGATCGTGAATCAGCATCAATTCCCCCGCGTGATAGCTTTCATTGACGCCGCCGGCGGCATTGGTGACAAGAAGGGTATCCGCGCCGAGCAGGCGCAGCACACGGATGGGCAGCACGGTTTCCTCGTAGGAATAGCCCTCGTAGTGGTGCATTCTGCCCTGCATCACCGCGACGGGGCGGCCCGAGAGCCAGCCAAAGACCAGACGGCCCTTATGACCCGGCGCCGTGGAATCTTCAAAGTGCGGAATATCGGCGTAGGGGACGAAAATGGGCGTCTCTACCAAATCGCCCAGGTCACCCAGGCCGGAGCCCAAAACCATCACCACTTTGGGCAGAAAGCTGCCGATTCGCTCACGCAAAAAGGCCGCGCTTTCCTGATAGTCCTCATAGCTATATCGCATGCCGGAGCACTCCTTTCTAAAGGGTTGAGGCAAAAATTCTCTTTGGTATCTTACACCAGACGGCCAAAAAATGCAAACAGTTTACGCAAACGGCCCCCATTTTCAGATATTTTATTCTGTGCCGTCGCATAGAAAATAAGAGACGAAGCGGAAAGGGGGCAAACGCGATGGTCATACAGCCGGGCAGCGCCGCAACACGACGCGCCATGCGAAAGCTGGAGCGGCAAGAGGAACGACTGCTTTATAAACGCCTGCTGGAGCAGCCGTCCGCGGTGGATCGGCTCTTAGAGGGCAGGGTGCCGCGGTTTTTGGAACAATCACTGTTTTTGGCCTTTGGCAAGGCCTTTTCCCTGGTGTTTACCCAGGGCGGAGGTTTGATCGAAAAAAGCTGCGCGCGAGAGACGCTGCGCCAGGAGGCGCGCCAGGCGTTTTTGGCCGCACAGCCCGAAGGGCGCGTGATCCGGCGTTTTGCGGGGCGTGCCAAAAAGAGCGGGGCCTGTCATGTGCTGCTGGCCGGCGCGGAAGGCGGCATTCTGGGCCTCTTGGGCATCGGGTTGCCGGACATTCCGCTCTTTTGCGGTCTGATGCTGCGCAGTTTATATGAATTGGCGATGATCTATGGCTTTGCCTGCCATACGATAGAGGAGCGGCAGTTTATGCTGCGTCTGATCGAGGTGTCGCTGCTGCGGGGCGAGGCCTTCCGTGCGGCCAATGCCGCGCTGGATTATGCGCTGCTGCGCGGGGTGCTGCTCAACGACGCGGAGGAGAGCCAGCGTCGCCGCACGGCCAACGCGCTGGCGTCCCATCTGCTGTATTTAAAGTTTGTGCAGGGTATTCCTCTGGTCGGTGTGATCGGCGGCAGCGCGGACGCCATATGTTTGCACCGCGTACTAAACTACGCCCAAATGAAGTATAAAAGACGTTTCCTGCAACAAGGCGGCCTGCTTCCCCTGGGGGAAAATTGGACTAATTCACAAAATTAAATCCTGCGCCCCTTCCTTCCTTGACAGTGGCCAGTCAACTATTTTATAATACCATATTATCATGATCGTTTTTCTGTGGAGAACGAATGTTTTTTTGCGCTTTAGAATCGAAAAGCCAGTTTCACGTAAAGGATAAAGAAAGGGGTATCACATGGCAACTCAAGATCGCGTTTATAACTTTTCTGCAGGCCCTTCCATGCTCCCGCTGGAAGTGCTGACCCGTGCCGGCGCCGAAATTACCAATTATGGTGGTTCGGGCATGTCGGTTATGGAGATGAGCCACCGATCAAAAGCCTTTCAGAAGATTTTTGACGATACGCAGGCGAAGTTCCGCTCCCTCCTGCAAATTCCGGATAATTATAAGATCCTTTTCCTGCAGGGCGGCGCGTCCGCGCAGTTTTCCATGCTGCCGCTCAACCTAATTGGCAAGACCGGTAAGGCGGACTATGTGGTGACGGGCAACTTCTCCACCATTGCCTATAAGGAAGCGAAAAAGTACGGTGAGATCAACCTCGCCGCCTCGTCTGAGGATCGCAACCATGTCTATATTCCCGCCCAGGAGCAGCTCAAGCGCTCTGCGGATGCGTCGTATTTCTACTACTGCGCCAACAACACCATCTACGGCACAGAGTGGCAGTATGTCCCCGAGACGGGCAGCGTGCCGCTGTGCTGCGACATGTCCTCGAATATCATGTCCCGCCCGGTGGATGTGTCCAAGTATGGCATCATCTTTGCCGGCGCGCAGAAGAACCTGGCGCCCTCGGGCCTGACCATCGCCATCGTGCGGGAAGATCTGGCGGGCGGCGAGCTGCCCTACACCCCCCTGATGATGAGCTATAAGACCATGATTGACAAGGACTCGATGTACAATACCCCGCCCTGCTGGTGTATTTATATCCTCGGCCTGGTCTGCGACTGGCTGCAGGATCTCGGCGGCGTTGGCGCAATGGAGAAGCTCAAAAAGAACAAAGCCAACATGCTCTATGAGACGCTGGATCAGGCCCGCCTGTTCACCGCGCCGGCGGAGAAGGGCTCTCGTTCGGACATGAATGTCGTGTTCCGTACCGCTTCGGAAGAACTGGACGACAAGTTTGTGAAGGAAGCGACCGCCGCCGGCCTCACCACCCTCAAGGGTCACCGCAATGTGGGCGGTATGCGCGCCTCCATCTACAACGCCATGCCCACCGAGGGCGTGGAAAAACTCTGCGATTTCATCCGCGCGTTTGACAAAAATAACTGAGTCGGGAGGACTGCTGCCATGTTTCATATCAAGACCATGAACAAAATTTCGCCCAAGGGTCTGAGCCGTCTGCCCGACGACCGCTTTGCCGTGAGCGATACCTTTGACCGTGAGGAGGCCATTTTGGTCCGTTCGGCCAAATTGCACGACTATGCCTTCCCGCCTGAGCTGCTGGCCATTGCCCGCGCGGGCGCGGGTGTGAACAATATCCCGCTGGACCGCTGCGCGGAGGAGGGCATCGTGGTGTTCAATACACCCGGCGCCAACGCCAACGCGGTGAAGGAGCTGGCGGTCTGCGCGCTGCTGCTCGCCTCGCGTAACATCGCCGGCGGGATACAGTGGGTCCGGGAGCAGGCCGAGGCGGGCGAGGACGTCGCCGCCGTGGTCGAGACCGGCAAGGCCGCCTTTGCCGGCGTGGAAATCCTGGGCAAGACACTGGGCCTGGTGGGCCTGGGCGCCATCGGTGTGCAGGTGGCCAATGCCGCCGTTGCGCTGGGGATGGACGTTGTGGGGTATGACCCCTATCTGTCTGTGTCGGCTGCGCTGGCGCTGGATCCGCGCGTGCGTCAGGTGGCGGATCTGGGCAAGCTCTACGCCATGTCCGATTATATCTCCCTGCACCTGCCCATGACGGCTGAGACGCGCGCATCCATCAATGCCGCCGCGTTCGCGCAGATGAAAAAGGGCGTGCGGATCGTGAACCTGGCCCGCGGCGAACTGGTCCACAACGCCGACATGAAGGCCGCTTTGGAAAGCGGCGCGGTGTCCGCCTATGTGACCGATTTCCCCGACAGCGAGATCACGCTGGTGCCGGGCGTGGTGCCCATCCCGCACCTCGGCGCCTCCAGCGAGGAGAGCGAGGAAAACTGCGCCATGATGGCAGCTGACGAGCTGCGCGAATACCTGGAGAGCGGTAACATCGTCAATTCCGTCAACCTGCCGAACTTAACGGCCGAATGGAATACAGCCTGCCGCCTGTGTGTGATCTACCGCGCCGATGCGGAGATGCTGCAAAAGGTGAGCGCCCGCCTGACTGGCGTGAGCGGCATTGTCTGCAAGGAGCGCGGCGCTTACGGTTATCTGATCGCGGATGTGGACGGTGTTGAAAATGAAGTGCGCGCCGCGCTGGAGACCTTGGATCAGGTGGTGCGCGTGCGCGTTTTGAAGAAGTGAGGCAAAAGCATGCAAACTATTCATGAGTCGGTCTACCTTGCGCCCGGCGCGGTGCTGCTCGGATCGGTCACGCTGGCTGAGGACGTCAATGTCTGGCCCAATGCCTCCCTGCGCGGCGTGGGTATGACGGTCACCGTGGGGCGCGGCTCCAATGTGCAGGATTGCTGCATGCTGCACGGCGATATCGGACATGCCCTTCGCATCGGGGAAAACGTGTCTGTCGGTCACGGCGCGGTCGTGCACGGCTGCACGGTGGAGGATGGCTGCATCATCGGCATGAACGCGGTGGTGCTCGACGATGCCGTCATCGGCGCTGGGTCCACCATCGGCGCGGGTGCGGTGGTGCCGGCAGGGATGCAGGTGCCGCCCGGCAGTTTGGTGGTCGGCATGCCGGCTAAGGTCAAGCGTGCGCTCTCTGCGGAGGAGATCGCCGCGAACCTCAAAAATGCCAAGGAGTATGTCGCCTTCGCCAAGCAGCTTAAGGCCGAGACGCCATCATAAACACACAAAAATGAACAGAGCGAAACTGCCGGTATAGGCAGTCTCGCTCTGTTTTTTATGATGAGATATGGTGTTCTCACGTGTCCGCCAGCCGCGCCACCAGAGAAATCCAGCCGCTCTGCTCACGCCGCTCGATGATGGCGTAGCCCTCGCGTTGCAGGCAGGCTTCGACCTCTGCGCTGCGGGTGTCGATGATGCCGGAACAGATGAAGGTGCCGCCCGGCTGCAACAGATCTCGAACGGGCGCGCACAGGGGCATGATGACATCGGCTACAATATTGGCCAGCACCAACTGATAGCGTCTTTGCGCGAGGGAGGCAAAGAGGACCTTTTCCGTGAGCACATCACCCGCGCGCACGTCGTAGCGGTCTTTCCCGATGCCGCAGAGCGCGGCATTTTCATAGGCGACGCCCACGGCCTTGGGGTCAATGTCCACCGCGACGGCCAGACCGGCGCCCAAAACCAGCGTGGCAATGGAGAGAATGCCGCTGCCACAGCCCAGGTCGAGGACGCTGCCGCCCGGCGCGAGGTGTTGTTCCAGTCCCTCCAAGCACAGGCGCGTGGAGGCGTGCGAACCGGTGCCGAAGGTCAGACCGGGGTTGAGATAGAGCGGTACGCGCCCTGGAGGGATGGGAGCCGCTCGCTCCCAATCGGGCACAATGTAGAGCCGCTGCCCCACCGGCATGGGGTGATAGTACTTCTGCCAGCTGTGCGCCCAGTCGCTCTCCTGCAGGGGGTGGGTCTCGTAAGGAAGGCTCAGTCCGTCTGTATAGCGGGCCAGCTGCGCGCTGCCGTCGGCGTCGTCGGTTACGTACAGTTTGATGCGTGAGACGCCGCGCATCTGCTCGAGCAGGGCATCGTCCACATAGTCCCAATACTGACGGTTATCCTCCAAGAAGCGGTGGAACTCCGCCTCATCCTCCACCACAAGGCCGGGCGCGCCGTTGTTGATCAGATGGCCGGACAGCGCATCTAAGTCCGCGGTTTTCACGTTGAAAATGATTTCCAACCACTTGCTGTCCATCTCACTGCCCCCCGCTCTCGGGGAACAGCGCCCGCGCGCCGTTTGTTTGCCAATAATAGGCCGAGCGGCACATGTCGGCCAGTGTGCGCGTCGCCTTCCAGCCAAGGGCCTGCTCGGCCTTTGCGGTGTCGGCATAATACATGGGCGCGTCACCACGGCGGCGGCCCACGATCTCATAGGGGATGCGAAGGCCGTTGACCTCCTCAAAGGTTTTGACCAGTTCCAGCACGCTGATGCCGTGTCCGGTGCCGAGATTGAAGGCCGCGCAGCCGCAATGCTGTTTGGCATAGTCCAGCGCGGCCACATGGCCGATGGCCAGGTCGACTACGTGAATATAGTCGCGCACGCAGCTGCCGTCGGGGGTGTCATAGTCGCCGCCAAAGACGCTCAATCGGTCACGCAGACCGACCGCCACTTGGGTCACAAAGGGCATGAGATTTTGCGGCACGCCGTTGGGCGCCTCGCCGATGCGGCCGCTCTCATGGGCGCCGACGGGGTTAAAATAGCGCAGCAGGACCGCCCGCAGTGCGGCGTTGGCCGCCGCACTATCGCGGATGATCTGCTCGGACATGAATTTTGTCCAACCATAGGGGTTGGTACACCAACGCGTGGCGCTTTCGGTCATCTGCGCGTTGGAGCGTGCGTCATAGACCGCTGCCGAGGAGCTAAACACGATGGCCTGCACGTCAAAGCGCGCCATGCAGCGCAGCAAGGTGAGCGTACTGTTGAGGTTATTGTCATAGTAGTCCAGCGGTTTTTCGTGGCTTTCGCCCACGGCCTTGAAGCCGGCAAAGTGGATCACGGCGTCGATCTGATGCGCGGCGAACACAGCGGCCAGCGCGGGCTCATCGGCGACGTTGCACTGATAAAATGTGGGCCGTTTGCCGGTGATGGCCTCGATGCCGTCCAGCACCTCAATACGGCTGTTGGACAGGTCGTCCACAATGATGGCGTCATAACCGCGCGTAATCAGTTCCACGCAGGTATGGGAGCCAATAAAACCGGTGCCCCCGGTGATTAAAATTTGTTCCATATCCCTTGCTCCTTTGTCCTTGGCGTTTCTGCTGACTATCATTATAAACCAATCCTGCATTTTTGCAAGAAAGAGAATATTTTTTGACAAGTGTACGCGGTTTGTCTATAATAAGTTCTGCCAAATATCCGCTGCGGCGGCCTTGCATCCGCTTGGCCGAACCGTGGCGCAGCAAAAGGAAAACAGCATGATTTATGAACGCTTTTATCGGGAGGAATTTGACGCGCAGGGCCTGCTCAAGGGCGCGCAGCTTTCCTTTCCGGACAACTTTAATTTCGGCTATGATGTGGTGGATGTTCTGGCGGAGCAGTATCCGCACAAGCGCGCCATGCTCTGGCGCAACGACCGCGGGGCAGAGCGGGACCTTAGCTTTTCCGACGTCTGCCGCCTGAGCAAACAAGCGGCCCAGGTGCTGATGGACATGGGGCTCGCGCGCGGCGATGTGCTGATGGTCAGTCTGAAGACGCATTACGAGTACTGGTATATCGCGCTCGCGGCGCATAAGTTGGGCTTGATCCTCTCGCCGGTGTTCCACCTGCTCTCCGTGGAGGAATTTGCCTATCGCATGCGCGCCTCGCGCGCCAAGGCGATGATCTGCACGCGTGAAGTCGGCACGCCTGAGCGGGTGCGGCAGGCCGCGGCGCAGGTTGGATTATACAAATTGTATACTGTGCACGGCGCGGAGCAGGGCTTTGAGGACTTTTCCGCGGCCGTGGCGCTTGCACCGGCTTGGTCCGGGCGCGTGCAGACCCGGGCGGATGAACCCATCCTGCTCTATTTTACCTCCGGCACGACGGGCAAGCCCAAGGGCGTACTGCATGACCATGCCTTTACGCTTGGCGCCTTTTTGGGGGCGCGCTACATGCAGGATAACGGCCCGGACAGCTTGCATTTCGCCACGGGCAACACCGCCTGGGAGGTGGTCTGCGGCACGAAGTTTTATGGACAATGGCTCTGCGAGGCCGCCATCTTTGTCTACGACTACGAGCGATTTCACCCTGCCGAAATCCTCGCGCAGCTCTCCGCCGTGCGCGTCACCTCAATGATGGCCCAGCCCACGGTGTATCGGCAGTTATTGGCGGCGGGCATGGAGCAATATGACCTCTCCTCGATTCGCTGCTATGCAGTCGGCGGCGAAAAACTCACGCGCGATCTGGCCGAGGCTGTGCAGAGGCAGACCGGCCAGCGGCTCTATGAGGGATATGCGCAGTCCGAATCCGGGCTCATCGCCGCCAATTCCAAGCGCGGCGGGGCGCGTGAGGGTTCGGTGGGCCGCATTTTGCCCAAATACCATGTGGAGATTTTAAAAGAGGACGGCAGCTTCGCCAAGCCCGGTGAGCATGGTGAAATTGTGCTTGTCGCCGCGCATGGCGAACGCCGCCCGGTGGGCCTGCTCACGGGCTATTTTGAGGACCCGGACGCCGACGCCGCGCTCTGGGACGGCGATATCTTCCACACCGGCGACGAGGGCTGGCGGGATGCAGATAACTATTTGTATTATGTGGGGCGCGCCGACGGTCTGATCAAAACCAAGGGCTACCGCGTGAGCCCCTTTGAGATTGAGAACGAACTCTCGGCACATCCGGCGGTGTATGAATGCTTAGCGCGCGGGCAGGAGGACGCGGCGCTAGGCCAACGCATAGAGGTATTGGTGCATTTGCAAGAAGGCTACGAGCCGACCGAAACGCTCAAGGAGACCTTGCTGCGCTTTCACAATGACCGCTGCGCGGGTTTTAAAAAGATTCGGGACTTGCAGTTTGTGGATGCTCTGCCGCGCAACAGCAACGGAAAAGTGATCCGCAAAGTGTAGATAGAAAGAGAAAGGGTTCTGTTTTCCCGTGCCTGGCGCATAGAATGAACGGACAAGCCGAAAGGAGACAGGTCATGAAAAAAACCATACTCATTGCCGTGGTGCTGGTGATGCTGCTGTTTCTCGTGCCGCTGCTGCTGCTTTCAAAAGGAAACAGCGAAGGCGATGCGAACAAGGAGAATAACACGCCGGAGCTACGCATGGAGGATTTGAACAGCGGGCGTACCCTGCGCGTACAGCTGGGCGAGGAGATCAAGGAAGTAGACGTCAACCAGTATCTGTGGGGCGTCGTGGCGGCGGAGATGCCAGCCGGCTTTGAGGCGGAGGCGCTCAAGGCGCAGGCCGTCGCCGCGCGCACCTATGCCATGCAGCGCGCCCAGTGGACCAATCAGAAGCACCCGGATGCCGACGTCTGCGGCGATTATCGCTGCTGCCAGGCTTACATCACGCCGGAAAAGGCCGCGCAGAACTGGGGCGACAAGGCGGGAGAGAACACGCAAAAAATCCTGCGCGCCGTGTCCGAGACGGGCAACGAGGTGATTTTATACGACAACCAGCTCATCAGCGCCTTGTTCCACTCCAGCTCCGCTGAGGAGACAGTGGACGCCGTGCAGGTCTGGGGGAACAGCGTGCCCTACCTGGTGGGCGTGAAGAGCCCAGAAGGGGAGGGTGTGCCCAACTATCACAGTGAGGTGCGCTTATCGACCGAAGAGTTTAAAAACACCTTCCTGGGCGCGCATGCCGAAGCTGTGCTCGAGGGCGACCCTGCCGCCTGGTTTGGCGAGGCGGAACGCACGAACGGCGGCAGCGTGTCGCGCATGACGATCGGCGGCGTGTCCGTCAAGGGAACGGAAGTGCGCACGCTCTATGGGTTGCGCTCGGCGACCTTTACCGTTTCGGTGAGCGGAGAGGAAGTGGTGTTCCAGGTGACCGGTTTTGGCCACGGGGTTGGCATGAGCCAGTATGGCGCCAATACCATGGCAAAGGAGGGGAAAAACTATCGGGATATCCTCACCTGGTACTACACAGGCGTGTCGGTGGAAACCTGCCCGCAGGCGTTGTGGAACCCGGCGCAATCGTAAATGCGAGAAAACTTGTAAGAAAAAAATCGAAGCCTGTAATGGCTTGTAACGCTATTGTTTTTCTTTGTGCGTTCTGACGATGCATGGAACACCGATTTATGCACAAAGAGAGGAAAAGACAAGAAAGACAGAGGGAAAATGGAAAGCCGCCATATCAGAGGTTTTGCACATTGTCCACAGAGTTATCCACATAAGGCTGTGCAACGCGCAGTGCATACGCGCCGGAAAAAGTTGGCTGTCAAGGGCAACTTTCACGGCGGATTCCACAAAATTTGAGGAGGGCAAATTATGACGGATTTGATTGCAGCCATCGCCACAGGACCCGCTTCCGGTGGCGTTGGCATCGTCCGTCTGTCAGGGCCGGGCGCGGTAGCGGCAGCGGCGCAGGTCTTTTTTGCCGCAAGTGGCAAGGCGCTCATGACCTACCCGGCGCGGCAGCTGGTGTATGGAAAACTGCACGACCGGGACGGGCGGCTCCTGGACCACGGTATGGCCGTTTATTTTCAGGCGCCGCACAGCTACACCGGTGAGGAAGGGGCGGAGCTGCACTGTCATGGTTCGCCTATGGCCTTGGCGTTGGTGTTGGAAGCGCTCTTTGCCGCGGGCGCGCGGCAGGCGCAAGCGGGTGAATTCACCCGCCGCGCGTTTTTAAACGGAAAGTTGGATTTGACGCAGGCCGAGGCGGTCATTGATCTCATTGAGGCGGAAACGCCCGCGGCGGTGTCGGCGGCGGCGTATCAGCTCGACGGCGTACTCTCGCGCCGGGTTGAGGAAATTTACAGTGGCCTGGTGGATCTCTGTGCGCATTTTTATGCCGTGCTGGACTACCCCGACGAGGATATTGATCCCTTCCGCCGGGAGACCATGGAAACGGCCCTGCACGCGGCCCTGACCGCCCTGGATCAATTGCTGCAAAGCGCACGGCGCGGCAAGCAGATCAAAGGCGGCGTGCCTTGCGTGATTCTGGGCAGGCCGAATGTGGGTAAATCCTCGCTGCTCAACGCCTTAGCGGGCTACGCGCGCACGATTGTGACCAATCTGCCCGGCACCACGCGCGACACCGTGGAGGAGCGGGTGCTGTTGGGAGCGGTGCAGCTGCGCCTGGTGGATACCGCGGGCCTGCGCGAGACGGACGATGAGGTGGAGCGACTGGGCGTACAACGCAGCCGTGAGGCGGCGCAGGGCGCTGCGCTCTGCCTGCTGGTTTTGGATGCCTCTCAACCGCTTACCCGGGAGGATCATGAGGCCATCGCCCTGGCGCAGCATGTACCGCAGCGCATCTGCGTGCTTAACAAGGCGGACTTGCCTGCGGCCTTTGCCGACGAGGCGGTGGGTGAGGGGTTTTCCGCCGTCTGCCGTCTGAGTGCGCGCGAGGGCGCGGGGCTTTTGGAGTTGGAGCAGGCGGTGGGCGCGCTGTTTCCACAGGGGGACCTGCTCTCCGGTGAGGCACTCCTGAGTAATGTCAGGCAGCAGGCGGCGGCGCAGCAAGCGCGCGACGCGATCTTGCGCGCCTTGGAGGGCCTGCGCGACGGTACTCCGCCGGATTTGTTGCTCATTGACACTGAGGAGGCCATGTGCGCTTTGGGTGAGCTGACCGGTCGCCAGTTGCGCGAAGACATCACCTTGCGTATTTTTGAACGCTTTTGTGTGGGCAAGTAACACACGCTGTCATGATAAAAAGATGCTGCCTGATGAGAAATTCACAGGCAGCATCTTTTTTGTTAGGATTTTTCTTCAAATTGCGCGCCGCACATGCGGCAGGTGACCTGAATTTTGCCCTTACCTCGGGGTACACGCAAAGGCTGGTGGCAATTCGGACATTTGAAATAGCGATGCTCTTTATCAAAGCGCGTCGTGCGGCGGAAACGGAACCAATGCACGGCGGCGTGGAGCGTGGCGAGAAAACGGCCGTTTTCCACTTGCCGCCGCTCACGGTTGGAGGAGAAGAAGCGAAAAAGGGCAAAAGCCAAGATCAAATAGGCCGGAATGGCTAAGGGCATAAATCCGGTGATGCGAACCACGAAGCGGAACAGGAAAAACAGCAGCAACAGGAACAGGCAGAGGGCATCGAAGCCGGATCGGGTCATCATAAAGTGTTTCAAACGACTGGTCAATTGGCATCATCTCCAGGGACTTGCGGGAGCGCCGCAAAAAATGAAATCATCGCGCCAACCCAGATATTGGGTATTTCGGCGCATTGGAATAGCAGTATTGCTATTCTGTATTATAAAGCAATGGCGTGACCAGTCAAGGAACGAATCGTAAATATTGTGTGAACGATACAAAAAACGCTGGGGAAGTCTGTGTGAAATTGGTAAAAAGAGGGGATTCAGCAGGCCCATCATGGTGCGGGACGCAGGCTCACCTCACCGGAGCAGAGCAGCTCCTCTCTTCCATCTTCCAAACGCACGCGCAGGGAAAAGTCCGGGGCGAGGGAGAGGACCTGTGCCGTTTCGCTGCCGCCGCCGCGTTGAATGGTGACAGATCGGCCCAACACGAAGCAGCGGTCGCGGTAATCCTCAAAGAAGCGTTTTTCAAGCAGGCGCGGGTACTCCGCCCAAAATTGTCGAATGATTTCGGCGAGCAGACGGCTGCGCAGCGCACCGTCCTGCGGCGCGCGATCCAGCACGGTCCCCACAATCTCTTGCATCTCCGGCGGCAGGGGCTGCGCAGAGGGGTAGAGGTTGATGCCGATGCCCAGGATGGCATAGTGCACGCCGCCGCTCTCAAAGTCAAGCGCGCCCTCCGTGCCGATGCCGCAGATTTTCTTTCCGTTTAAAAAGAGGTCGTTGACCCATTTGATGCCCGGCTTCACCCCGCAGAGCCGCTCGAGCGCCCGGCAGACGGCCACGGCTGCGCAGGTGGTGATGCAGAGCGTATCCTGCGCCGGAAAGCCGGGCCGCAACAGCAGGCTCATATAAAGCCCACCGTCCGGCGGCGAGTGAAACGGACGGCCAAAGCGGCCGTATCCGGCTGTCTGCTGTTCAGCGACGATCAGCGTGCCCTCCGGCGCGCCGGCTTCGGCCAGTTGTTTGAGGTGGGTGGTGGTGGAGGGCAGGGAGGCAAACACCTGCGGCGCGATGGGTAGACCATCTAAGTGACAGGCAATGCTTTGGACAGATAAGCGGTCGCTGTGCGCGGCGAGTTGATAGCCTCGGTTCGTGACAGCCTGAATCTCATGCCCTTCCTCCTGCAGCTGACGCACGGCTTTCCATACGGCGTTGCGGCTGACCGAGAGCTTCCCGGCCAAGGCTTCGCCGGATAAATGCGTGCCGCGGTTGGCCTCCAGGGCCGCCAAAACTTGATCTTTCACTTTCATACCCCGCGCGCCTCCTTTTGTTCTCGTCCCATTATAACGGAAGCGCGGCGGCAATGCCACGTTTTTTTACGTGTCAAGCCGAAGCGCTTTGTGCAAGCGGCGCACCAGGATGAGAGAAAGCGCCAGTTTACAAAGATCGGGGATGACAAAGGGAAAGACGCAGATCGTTAACACGCTCCAAAAGCCTGCTTGGCCGGTGCCCGTACTGTACGCAAAAAGGTACCAGAGACTGCCAAACAAATAGAGCAGCAATAAGCCGAGCACAAGCGCCGTGATGCGAATGGGCAAAGCCTGGCCGAAAAGCTTCGTCAGCAGCCAGTAGCAAAGCCCCATTAAGATAAAACCGACCAGGTAACCGCCGGTATTACCCAGCAGGGCTGCCGGGCCCCCGCGAAAGCCGGTAAAGATGGGAAGCCCCGCGCAACCGGCCAACAGATAACAGACGATGGTGAGCGTACCCCGTTTTCCCCCAAGCAGGCCCAGGATGGTGAAGATGGCAAAGGTCTGCAGCGTGAAGGGAATGGTGAAGGGAACGGTGATCCAGGTGCAGACGGCAATGAGAGAGACGCTCAGAGCCATGTACGTGAGTGTGCGGGTACGGGTAAGGTGTTGTGTGCCGGACATGGGCTTTCCTCCTGCTTGTTCTTTTTGTCACAGTGTAGCAGTGGATGCTCCTTTTGTCAACTTAAAATTTATAAATGGGTGACAATAAAAAGAACAGGGAACCAAAAAATCCGCTCTCTGCTGGGCACAAGGGCCAAAAGAGAGCGGATGATTTTTCATTTAACAGAGTGCGGCGCGATGCGCTGCATGTGCGCGATGGCGGCCTGGGCGCACTGGCCGGTGAAAAAACCGGTGACAATACCCGAGAGCAGCAAGACCGGCGCGTAGACCAGCAGGCCGACCGTCTGCGTGATGAGGATGGCGACCGTCAACTGCCCGACATTGTGGGCCAGCGCGCCAAAGATACTGAGCAGAAAGACCTGTTTATCGGAAAACAGCGGACGCAGCAGCGCCATGAGCAAAAAGCAGCACAAGCCGCCCGCCATGCTATACAGCATGGCCGCGAGATTGCCCACGACAAAGTTGCCCAGCACAACGCGCAGCAGCAGGATGGCGAAAGCCTGCTTGCGGCCCATCGTCCAGATGGCAAAGAGGATGACCACGTTGGATAAGCCCAGCTTCACCCCCGGAATGGGCAGCGGAAGCGGGATTTGTGCTTCGACAACAAAGAGGATGAGGCCGATGGTGGTCAAAAGGGCGATGCGAGTGAGTTGTTTGCTTTTCATCCTGTCACCCCATCCAGGTCTGAGCCGCCGGTTGCGATCACGCGAAGTGTCAACTGATTGGGAAGGCAGGTGATGGGGTCGGCGGTTTGCTTGCTCGGACCATGCCGGACGCAGATCTGGTCCGGACAGGAGGCGGCGGCCATCCACACCGCCCCGTCTTGAATGATAAGTGTATTCTCACCGCCGTTTTTCCCGGGGATGGTGCGTTCGGTGTCTTGATCGAGCGGCAGGGTATAGAGCAGCTCACCACCCTGGAGGACCTCCACCCGGTCGCCATCCCGCCGGCTGCGGCTGATGAGCAGCAGGGCGAGCGCGCAAAGCAGCGCGATGCCGATGATGATTGCCAAGTAAACGCGCGTTCGCTTCATAGCCACTGCTTCACCCTCTCTGTCTGTTTTGCCTGGTTCGACTCAATATTATAACGCACACGAAACGCGAAAGCAAATGTTCTTTCCTGGCGGAGAAGGGGGCGCAGCTACCCGCTGTTTTGTCTGCATATTCGCCGCTCAAAGCTTAGCAAAATAAAATATTGAAATCAAAAAGGCCATGTGATAACATGAAAAAATATCAAAACAAACATAATTTTATCAATCTTGGTAAAAATATTGATATTAACGATGGCTTGAAATGGAGGGAATTGCTATGAAAAAAGCATTGACGTTTTTAGGGCTCGTTTTGTGCATGTCTCTGATTTTGACTGGCTGTGCCCAGACGAAAGACCCGGTACAGAAGCCCGCAACCGATCAAGATCAGAAGCCTTCAACAGAACAGGGGCAGAAGCTGACCCAAGAGCAAATTGATGCGGTGAACGCTGCATTTACAGATCTTTTGCCTGCCGATACGAAACTTCGTGTTTCGGTGCCGAAGGCGGAGGGCGATATGGTGCTCAATCCCATCACGCATTTCTTTAGATCCTATTATGAAACACCAGAGCAGATGGATATGGGCAGCTTTGTTTATTATATGCCCAGAGAAAGCTATCTCACGGCAGCGGATGAAACTGAAATTGCGTCCTTAAGAGAGGCGGGTATGAAGCTGCCGTTTAACAGCATTGAGGACTCTCCCGTGCCCTTCGGGCGTATCCCTTACGACACGGTGGATCAGTATTTACAGCGCTATATGGGTGTGAGCCTGAAGGATATGAAAAATCAGGGCAATGCCTTGTACTCTGATGCGTATAAAAGCTATTACAGCTATGCCAGCGACTTCGGCCCCGGTATGTTTCTCTGCACAGGCGGAGAAATCAAAGGGGATACGGTCACCCTGACGAGTGATAAGGCCATACTGACGCTCAAAAAAGCAGGGGATGCGTATATGATTGTGTCCCATGTTGAAAAGAAATAAGTGCTGCGTTGCGTGCGGTTGACCGCTAAGACGACTTGATCCGGATGGCACATCGCTTTGACAAAGAGCATTCACGCTGCGATGGCGTGAATGCTCTTTTTTGCGCTGCCAGACTATTTGTCGCAAGAAACTGCTGCGGTGACACAGAACCGGGGGAAATGGAGCCAATCCGCTGCGGATGATTGACAATTCAGGCTTTGTCACATATAATATAAAGGTATGTCTATACTAACAAATTATAAGTGAGGTGGAACAAGATGGACGCAGGCGGTAGTAACGGCACATGGATAGGCCGAAGGCGGAAGTGTGTGCAGATGGCGGACTGTGTTTGTCTGGTTCTGCGCATGGTGTAAATTTGGTCTACGACGTGTCTTACTTCCTGCTAAACAGCAAAGGGCCTCGCCCTTTGCAGGAAGCAAAGCTGGGAGGAGATACCAATGTCAGAGCGTATAATCACGCTGGAAGGTACCCTCTCCGCCCTGTTGGAGGAGAGGAAGTACGCCACCCTCCGAGATATTTTGAGCACGATGAATGCCTCGGATATTGCCACGATCTTTGGCGAGATCGAGCAAGAAAAATTGCCGCGCCTGTTTCGGCTCCTGCCGAAGGAACTGGCCGCGGAAACCTTTGTCGAAATGGATCCGGAAGCGCAGGAGCTCTTGATCCTCGGCTTTTCGGACCATGAACTCAAAGAGGTTGTCGACGAACTCTATGTCGATGACGCGGTGGACATTGTCGAAGAAATGCCCGCCAACGTGGTCAAGCGCATTTTAAAGCAGGCCGACCCTGAAATGCGCAAGATGATCAACGAAATTCTCAAATACCCCGATGACTGCGCGGGCAGCATCATGACCACAGAGTATGTTTCGCTCCGTCCGCATATGACAGTGGGTGAGGCGTTTAAGCGCATTCGCCGCACGGGTGTGGACAAAGAAACGATCTATACCTGCTACATCACGGAGGAGGATCGGACCTTAATCGGAACGATCTCCATTCGCACCCTGCTTCTGGCGGAGGATGAGGACAGCCTCTCCGACATTATGGAGAGCAATATCATCTCCGTTGCCACGATGGAGGACCAGGAAACCGTCGTACAAATGTTCGCCAAGTACAGCTTCATGGCCATGCCCGTGGTGGACACCGAAGGACGCCTGGTGGGCATCGTCACCATCGATGACGCCATGGACGTCATGCAGGAAGAAGCCACGGAGGACTTTGAAAAAATGGCCGGCATGACGCCGACCGATAAACCTTACCTGCGCACCGGCGTGCTGGAGACCTTCCGCGCCCGCGCGCCGTGGCTGCTGATTCTCATGCTCTCCGCGACCTTTACGGGCCTGATTGTCACCAATTTTGAGGACTCCTTGGCGGCCTTTGTGGCTCTGTCTGCCTTCATGCCCATGCTGACCGGTACGGGCGGCAACAGCGGCACGCAGTCTTCGACTGCCGTGATCCGCAGCTTGTCTTTGGGTGAAATTCACCTGAGCGACTGGGTCAAGGTGGTGTGGAAGGAAATCCGCGTGGCAGTGCTCTGCGGTGCGGTGCTGGCAGCCTGTAATTTTGTCAAACTTCTGCTGGTGGACGGGTGGTTGATGCAAAACCCAGATATATCGCCCATTGTGGCGCTGGTGATCTGCCTGTCGCTGCTTTGTACCGTGATCTGCGCGAAAACCGTGGGCTGTATGCTGCCGATTCTAGCCAGCAGAATCGGCTTTGACCCGGCCGTCATGGCGACGCCCTTCATTTCCACGATCGTGGATACGGTCTCCCTGCTGATCTATTTCCAGATCGCCAGGGTCATCTTACACATTTAAAAAAGGCTGTGGCAGCAGGGATCCCCTGTCGCCACAGCCTCTTTCATTCTCATTACGCTTGGGTAGACGGATCGGCGGGCGGTTGGTCCTCGCCATCTTCAGCATCCATCATGTCATCCATGTCGTCAAAATCCTCGTCGAAGTCGTCCAGCTCCGCATCGAAATCTTCAAAATCGTCAAAGTCCTCGAAATCCTCATCGTCATCCTCGTCGTCCGGCTCCAAGTCCACGACAACCAGCTCCGGCGGATTGAAAAAGCGGGGCACGAGGGTGCTCTCGCGGGCCAGGCCGCGGCTCACAACCAGCGCGGTGTTTTCAAAAGCATATAAGCCGCCCGTGAGCGCAGGGAAAAGGCCCTGGTGCGGAGCGTACAAACCGTTGAGCAGGCCCGGCAGACGCCACTGCCCGCCGTGGGCGTGACCGGCCAGGACCATATCAAGCGCATAGGGCAGGTAGGCCTCGATCCGTTCAGGACGATGCGCGAGCAGGAGCGTAAAATCGCCCTCTTTGGCCTGCGCGCGCGCGGTCTCCAACTGGGCCAGCATGGCCTCGTCGCCGATCAGGGAGGGGTCGTCCACGCCCAGGATGGAAATGCCGACATCGTCGGGCAGCGTGGCGCAGGTTCCGTCCAGCACCTGAATGCCGCAACTGGCGACCAGCGATTTGATGGACTCAACTTCCCCGGTGCGGAATTCGTGATTGCCCGTCACATAGAAGCAGGTGTACGCACTGCCAATGGCCTGTAGGAACTCAATTCCCTTGGTATAGGCCATCTTGTCGTCTAAAATATCACCGCCGAGCAGGATGAGGTCAGGTTCAAGCGCCTCTATCTCACGCAGCAGTTTTTCCTGCCCGCGGCCGTAGCTGCAACTATGCAGGTCGGTGATGAGCAGCAGACGCTGGGGCTCTTTGATTTTATACGAGGCAAGGTTGTAAAAACGGGTGTGCAAACGGTAGTCCGATGCGAGCGCCACCAGGCCGGCGCATAGCAGCGTGGTGATCAGGATGTTGCGCTTCTTTTTTTCCATTCGTGCCATGAAGGGCACCTCCTATGGTAAAATGGGCCGTTCCCGGCGATGACAAAGCGTTTTTTTGATTTTCTTGATCATACTCTGTCCATGCAAAAAAGTCAAGGGCGCCCCCTATGGTACGAATGTACAACAGAGGGCGTCCTTTACCATGTTTGGAGAGGGATGGGCGAACGCTTTGTGAGAAAAGCATCGGGTATTGAGAGAGGGAATGGTACTGACAGGAAAGCGTTTGACGCTTTGTCCTCACAAGCGCGTTCTAAAGCATACGACGCAAAGTGAGAGGAAAAAGTTCCAAGCGCATGAATTTATTTCAGCGCCAATCAGCCGATTTCAGCTGCGATGCGCTGGCCGGCTTCCTGTGTGCCGATCAGGGTCAGGCTATGTTTGCCTTCATGGCTCTGCGCGGCCATGATCTGCATGGCGGCTTCGAGGGGATTATCCTGCGTATTGTGATAGAGATCGGGGGTGCGGTAGCCCTGCTTCAAAACAGCCTTGACCGCCGCTTCAATGGCATCGGCCTCGCGGCCTAAGCCAAAGGTATACCGCAGCATCATGGCAACAGAGAGGATGGTGGCCATGGGGTTGGCCTTATCCTGACCGGCAATGTCGGGCGCGGAGCCGTGTACCGGCTCGTACATGCCGAAATTACCCTTTGCCAGGCTGGCGGAGGGCAGCATACCGATCGAACCGGTGATCATACTGGCCTCATCGGAGAGGATATCGCCAAAGAGATTGCTGGTGACGATCACGTCAAATTGACGGGGGTTGCGCACCAGCTGCATGGCGGCGTTGTCCACATACAGATGCTCCAGCGTGACCTCCGGGTACGCGGCGGCCACTTCGGTGACCACGCGCCGCCACAGGCGGGAGGATTCGAGCACATTGGCTTTATCCACGCTAGTGACTTTTTGATTGCGCTTTTTGGCCATATCGAAGGCAACGTGCGCAATGCGGCGCACCTCCTCCTCAGCGTACTGCTCCACGTCGTAGGCGGCTTTGCCGAGGTCCGTGTCTCGAAAACCTTTTTCGCCGAAATAGATGCCGCCGGTGAGTTCACGCACCACGACAATGTCGAGGCTGCCGGAAACGATTTCAGGCTTTAAGGGGCAGGCGGCGATGAGCTCGTCAAAGAGCAGGGCGGGCCGCAGGTTGGCAAAGAGGCCGAGCTCTTTGCGCAGGCCGAGCAGGGCGCGCTCGGGTCTCTGGTCGCCGGGCAGCGTGTCCCACTGCCAGCCGCCGACGGCGCCAAGCAGCACAGCGTCGGACTTGCGGCAGACATCAATGGTCTCCTGCGGCAGGCAGCCGCCGGTTGCGTCGATGGCGCAGCCGCCCGCGAGCACCTTATGGTAAGTAAAGCTGTGACCAAAAACCTCGCCCACGCGGTCGAGCACGAAAAGCGCCTGGTCGGTCACTTCGGGGCCGATGCCATCGCCGTGGATGACGGCAATATTGTAATTCAATGTGATTCCGCCTTTCCCTGTTGGTTCTGGATGGAGGCAAGCAGGCCGCCGGCTGCGATGATTTCCTTGATGAAATCGGGGAAGGGCAGGGCCTGATAGGTCTCATTCTTGCTGTGATTGGTGATGAGGCCCGTGTCAAAATCGACGCTCACTTCATCGCCCGCGGCAATGCCTTCGCTTGCTTCGGGGCATTCCAAGATGGCCAGGCCGATGTTGATGGCGTTGCGGTAGAAGATGCGCGCGAAGGTCTTGGCGATCACGCAGGAGATGCCGGATTCACGGATGACCATGGGCGCATGCTCGCGGGATGAACCGCAACCGAAGTTAAAGCCGCCGACCATGACATCGCCGGACTGGACGACTTTGACGAAATTGGTGTCAATATCCTCCATGCAATGCGTGGCGAGTTCTTTCTTATCGGCGATGTTGAGATAACGGGCGGGGATGATGACGTCGGTGTCGACGTTATCCCCATACTTGTGGACAATTCCCTTGGCATTCATGTGTTAAACCCTCCTCGGATCGCTGATTTTGCCTGTGATGGCGGAGGCGGCCGCCACCTCGGGGCTGGCTAAGTAGACTTCGGACGCGACGTGGCCCATGCGGCCGACGAAGTTGCGGTTTGTGGTAGCAACGCAGCGCTCGCCCGCAGCCATGACGCCCATGTGTCCGCCCAGGCAGGGGCCGCAGGTGGGAGTGGAGACCACGCAGCCCGCCTCCACAAAGGTTTTCATGTAACCGAGCTCCATGCAGTCCAGATAGATCTGCTGTGTGGCTGGGATGATGATGGCGCGCACGTTGGGGTGCACCTTCTTGCCCTGCATGATCTGGGCGGCCACGGCCATGTCGGAGAGCCTGCCGTTGGTGCAGGAGCCGATGACCACTTGGTGGATATCGACGTCGCCGGCGTTCCCGATGGTGCGGGTATTCTCGGGCAGGTGGGGGAAGGCGACGGTGGGTTCGAGCTGGGAAAGGTCGATCTCGATGATGCGGCTGTAGGCGGCGTCGGGATCGGCTTCGTAGATGGTATAGGGACGCTTGACGCGGTCTTTCATGTAGGCGATTGTGACCTCGTCCACGGGGAAAATACCGTTTTTGGCCCCGGCTTCGATGCTCATGTTGGCGATACAGAGGCGGTCGTCCATGGAGAGGGCGGCAACGCCATCGCCGCTATATTCCATGCTCTGGTAGAGCGCGCCGTCCACGCCGATCAGGCCGATGATGTGCAAGATGAGGTCCTTGCCGCTGACCATGGGCGGCAGTTTGCCGTGCAGACGGATGGAGATGGCCTCGGGCACCTTAAACCAGGTTTCACCCGTTGCCATACCCGCGGCCATGTCGGTCGAGCCGATGCCGGTGGAAAACGCGCCAAGCGCGCCGTAAGTACAGGTATGGGAGTCGGCGCCGATGATGCAGTCGCCCGCGGCGACCAGGCCGCGCTCGGGCAGCAGCGCATGCTCGACGCCCATGCTGCCGACGTCATAAAAATTCTCAATATCAAAGCGGTGGGCAAAGGTGCGGCATTGCATGCACTGCTCGGCGGCTTTGATGTCCTTGTTCGGGGTGAAGTGGTCCATGACCATGGAGACTTTTTTCGTATCAAAGACCTTGGTAAACCCCTCTTTTTCAAACTCGCGGATGGCGACGGGGGAGGTGATGTCGTTGCCGAGTACCATGTCGAGCTTGGCGCGGATCAGCTGACCGGCCACCACCTCGGAAAGACCGGCCTTGGCGGCCAGGATCTTTTGTGTCATTGTCATTGCCATAAACAAACCTCCAAACAGATTCCTTATCCCTCGGGGATAAAGTGCCAGATTTTATTTTCTCGGTTGAGCGCCGAGACAAGCGCGCGCACGGAGGCGAGCGTGATATCGCTGTGAACGCCCACACCCCAGTAGTTTTTGCCCTTCGAGTCGGAGATCTTGACATAGGCGGCGGCCTGCGAGTCGGAGTCGACTTCCAGGGCGTGCTCGGTGTAGTCCTCGAAGGAGAAGTCCAGGCTGGGGTGCGCCATGCGCAGGGCGCGGCTGGTGGCGTCGAGGGGACCGTTGCCGCGCGCGGTCAGATAATATTGCTCCGCGCCGATTTTTAAGGTGACATCGGCGACGGTGCCTTCCTCATTGCGGATCCAAGAGATATCCTCCAGGGATATGGGCGTGTGAATATTGACATAGGCCTCACGGAAGGTCTCCATGATTTCCTGCGGCGTGAGCTCCTTGTGCGCGGAGTCGGAGACACCCTTAATAAAGGTGCCGACCTCGCGGCGCAGCTCGTCGGGCAGGTCGTAGCCGAAGTGGTGCTCTAGGATAAAGGAGATGCCGCCCTTGCCGGACTGGCTGTTGATGCGGATGACGTCGGAATCATATTCCCGGTTCACATCGCTGGGGTCGAGCGGCAGGTAGGGCACCGTCCAGCGCGTCTGCTGGTGTTCGCGGCGGTACTGCATGCCCTTGGCAATGGCGTCCTGATGGGAGCCGGAGAAGGCGGCAAAGACCAGCTGGCCGGCGTAGGGCTGGCGGCTGCTGATCGGCATGCCGGTGCAGCTCTCATAGAAAGATACAATGCGCGGCATGTCGGAAAAATCCAGGCCGGGGGCCACGCCGTGCGTATAAAGATTCATCGCCAGGGTGATGAGGTCGACGTTACCCGTGCGCTCGCCGTTGCCAAAGAGGGTGCCCTCCACGCGGTCGCCGCCGGCGAGCAGGCCGAGCTCCGCCGCAGCCACGCCCGTGCCGCGGTCGTTATGCGGATGGACGGAGATAAGCACATGTTCGCGGCAGTGCAGATGGCGGCTCATGTAGGCGATCTGCTGCGCGTAGACATGCGGCATGGACATCTCCACCGTGGCCGGCAGGTTGATGATGACCTTTCGCTGCTTGGAGGGCTGCCAAATGTCGATCACTTCGTTGCAGATGCGCAGCGCGAACTCCAGCTCGGTACCCGTGAAGCTCTCGGGCGAGTATTCAAAGGTGAACTGCGTTTCCGGCATCTTGGCGGCATAGTCGTTAAACAGGCGCGCGCCCTCGGCCGCGATGGCGATGATCTCCTCCTCCGGGCGGCGGAAGACCTGCTGCCGCTGGGCGAAGGAGGTGGAGTTATACAGGTGGACAATGGCGCGCTTGGCGCCTTTGATGGAGGCGAAGGTTTTTTCGATGATGTGCGCGCGCGACTGCGTCAGCACCTGGATGGTGACGTCGTCGGGGATACGATCCTCGTCAATGAGCTTGCGCAGAAACTCATATTCGGTATCGGAGGCGGCGGGGAAACCGACCTCAATCTCCTTAAAACCAAGCTCCAACAAAAACTCGTAAAAGGAGAGCTTTTCGTCCAAACTCATGGGCGTGATGAGCGCCTGGTTGCCGTCGCGCAAATCCACGCTGCACCAGATGGGCGCGCGCTCCAAACGGTCTTTTTTCACCCAGTCGAAACAATCTTCCGGCGGCAGGTAATAGCCCGCCTGGTACTTTTCTACGTTCTTCAAAACGAAACATCCTTTCTTACACCCCACCCGGGGCGCATGTTGGAGTCGATGGTGCGGCGAGAGGCGGGTTTCAACAAATAAAAAAACCCTCATCTCTGCAACTAACACAAGAGACGAAGGCTTGGATTCACCCAAAAGCATCCGCGGTACCACTCTTATTGGCGTCTTTCATCAAACGCCCACTCGAAAAAAAGCACTCGGGGGTGAGACGTAAACAGGACCATACGGCCTCGCAGCAGGCGGCCGCTCTCTGAAATGGTTAGCAGTTTACATAATCCCTTCATCGCGCAACAGTATTCAATTAGATAGTATCTTTAAGGATAACGGATTAGGCTGTTGTTTGTCAATGCCCAAAGCGACAAAATTTCTGGAAAGAGCAAGGCTTTTGCTTGGGAGAAGCGGCTATTTTTGAAAAATGACGCAGGGCTCTTTACTTTATCGCAGTAGTGTGATACTATGTGAAGGAACTGAGATTGGGAAGGATGGGATCCGCATGAATCGCCATGATCTGCGCCTGCGCAGCGATGAACGCATTGCCTACGCCCTGCGCGAGTTGTATGAGAACCTGGGATACAGCCGCTTTAAGATGGGCAAGTTTGAAGAATATGAACTCTACCTGCGCAACAAGGATTTTTTGAGCGGGGAACGGATGATCACCTTCACCGACGCGGACGGCACGCTCCTGGCCCTAAAGCCGGATGTGACCATTTCGATCATCCGCAGCACCAGAGAGGGCGACAAAGAACTCCGAAAGGTGTACTATCATGAAACTGTCTATCGCACCGGGCGCGGCGAGCAGCGCTTTCGTGAGATCATGCAGACCGGTTTGGAGTGCGTCGGTGCGCTGGATGATTATCAGGTGTTTGAAGTCATCTCTCTGGCGGTGCGCAGCCTGGCGCTCATCAGCCCGGACTACCGCCTCTCCCTCTCGCATATGGGCCTTTTGTCCGGCCTCATGACACAGGCCGGCGTGGAGGAAGATGACTTTCCCCTGGTGCTCGCCTGCATCCGGGGCAAAAACGCGGCGGAGCTGCTGGCCTTTTGCCGCGACCGTGCGCTGTCCGAGGAAGCGCGCAGTCTACTGCGCCTGCTGGTGGACACCTACGGACGGATGGACGAGGTGCTTGCGATCTTGGAGCCGTATTGTACGGGTATGCAGGCCAGGGCGGCGTTGGCGGAGCTGGGCGTGATGGCGCGGCTGCTCAAGGCGGCGGATCTGGAGGCGCGGGTCTGCTTGGATTTTTCCGTGGTCAATGATATGGGATATTATAATGGTATCGTGTTTCAGGGTTTTGTCAAAGGTTTAGCCGATGGCGTGCTCAGCGGTGGCCGCTATGATAAACTGGTGGAAAAGATGGGAAAACAGAGCGGCGCCATTGGCTTTGCCATCGGCCTCAACGATTTGGAGCGCCTGGATACGAGCGCGCGGGACTTTGATGTCGACCTGCTGCTGCTCTACGATGAGACGACGGACCTCACCGACCTGATGGCGCGTGCTCTGCAGGCACAGCAGACAGGTCAGCGGGTTATGGTACAGCGGCAGGAGGGCACGCGCCTAATGGCGCGCGCGGTGTTGGATTTGCGGGAAGGGGGAGAGAAGCTTTGACGCAGGAATTTTTGAATGTGGCGTTGCCCAAAGGCCGTTTGGGCGATACCGTCTACGATATGTTTGCGCGCGCGGGCTTTCCCTGTCCTTCGATCCTGGAGCCCAATCGCAAATTGATTTTTGAAAACCCGGAAGCGGGCGTGCGTTATTTTTGGGTCAAACCCTCCGACGTTGCCATTTATGTCGAGCGCGGCGCGGCGGATATCGGCGTGGTGGGCAAGGATATCCTGCTGGAATACAGCCCGGATGTGTATGAGCTGCTCGACCTTGGCGTGGGCAAGTGCCGCATGTCTGTGGCGGCCAAGGCGGACTTTCGGGATAATCTGGACAAGACGCTGCGCGTGGCGACCAAATTCAGCCGCATCGCGGCCCGCTATTACGGCAGCCAGAGCCGGGATATAGACATCATCCACTTAAACGGTTCCATAGAGCTGGCTCCCATTCTCAACCTCTCCGACGTGATTGTCGACCTGGTGGAGACGGGCACGACGCTGCGGGAAAATCACCTGGTGGTGCATGAGGTGATTGTGCCGATTTCCGCGCGTCTGATTGCCAACAAGGTGAGCTTTCAGTTTAAAAATGAGCAAATTGAACGCCTGCGTGCGCAGGTGTCCTTGCTCTGTGAGACAGAGAAATGAGGCGATTGTTGTGATACCGATTTTAAAGGCCGCCGCGCTCTCGCGCGACCGGATCTTACAGCGCGATGACCCTGTGCAGGACGCGGCCCAGGCCGTCGCTGCCATCATAAATGACGTGCGCCGCGAGGGCGACGCGGCCCTGCTGCGCTATACAAAGGAATTTGACGGCGCGGAACTGAGCAAGGTGGAAATCACACCGGAACAGGTGGATTTCGGTTTCCGTCAGGCCGACCCGCAGCTGGTGGAGATCCTCTATATGGCCGCCGAGCGCATTGTCGCCTTCCACGAAAAACAAAAAAGACACGGTTATGTGATCAATGAGGAAGCCGGCGTGCTGCTGGGGCAGAAGGTCATACCGCTCGAGCGCGTGGGCATCTATGTGCCGGGCGGCACGGCGGCCTACCCGTCGTCCGTTCTCATGAACGCCCTGCCGGCCAAAATCGCGGGCGTTTCGGAGATCGTCATGGTCACGCCGCCGGGGAAACACGGCGTCTCGCCCAATCTGCTCGCGGCGGCCAAGATCGCCGGGGTGGATCGCGTGTTTGCCGTGGGCGGCGCGCAGGCGGTGGCCGCGCTGGCTTATGGCACGGAATCGGTGCCGCAGGTGGATAAAATCGTGGGGCCGGGCAACCGTTTTGTCGCGGAGGCCAAGCGGCAGGTCTTTGGCCGCGTGGCCATTGACATGATCGCCGGACCGAGTGAAATCCTCATCGTGGCCGATGCGGCGGCTAACCCGCGCCACCTCGCCGCCGACCTGCTCTCGCAGGCGGAGCATGATCCCAATGCCAGCGCCATTCTCATCACCGACAGCGAAAATCTCGCCGTTTTGGTGCAGAGTGAACTGGAAAAACAGATCCCCACCATGCCCCGCCGGGACATTGCGCGCGCCTCCATTGACAACAATGGTAAAATTATATTGGTGGAGAGCATAGCGGCGGCCATCGAGCTGTCCAACGCCCTCGCACCGGAGCATTTGGAGTTAAACCTCGCGTTGCCCTTTGACTACCTGGACGCCGTGCGCCATGCCGGCTCGGTCTTTCTAGGCAGACACTGCCCGGAGGCCCTGGGCGACTACTTTGCCGGACCGAATCACACCCTGCCCACCGGCGGCACGGCGCGCTTTTCCTCGCCGCTGTCTGTGGACGATTTTGTCAAGACCATGCAGTACAGCTATTTTAATCGGGATGCACTGAAAAAAGTGGCCAATACGGTGGACTATTTTGCCGCGCGCGAGGGGCTTTACGGCCACGGCGAGAGCGTGAAAATCCGCTTTGAGGATGACGAAACATGAGCCGTTTTCTCAATCCCCGCTACGCCGCGCTGCAGGCCTATACCCCCGGCGAGCAGCCGCGCGATCGGGTCTACATCAAACTCAATACCAATGAATCGCCTTACCCGCCCGCGCCGGAAGTCGTGGCGACGGTGACGCAGCAGGCGCTTTTCGATCTGCGCCTGTATTCGGACCCCTCGGGTAAAGAGCTGCGGGAGAAACTGGCGGCGTATTATGGCCGCAGGCCGGACGAAGTGAGCATCTCCAACGGCTCGGACGATCTGTTGAATTTCGCCTTCATGGCCTTTGGGGCCAAGGGGGTGGTGTTTCCGTCGATCTCTTACAGCTTTTACCCCGTGTTTGCCAATTTACACGGGATTTCATATCAGACCTTGCCCCTGCGGCCCGATTTTTCTATCGACCCGGCGGAGTATCGGGCGGACGGTCAGCTCATCGTCATCGCCAACCCCAACGCACCGACGGGTCTGGCGCTCACTCGGGCGCAAATCCGCCTGATTTTGGAGCACAACCCCGAGAGCGTTGTGCTGATTGACGAGGCCTATGTGGACTTCGGCGCGGAATCGGCGGTGCCGCTGTTGGACGAATTTGATCAGTTGCTCGTTGTGATGACCTATTCCAAATCGCGGGCGCTGGCCGGGGCGCGCCTGGGGTTTGCGCTGGGCAGCCGTGAGTTGATCGCGGATCTCGAGCGTCTGCGCAATTCCACCAACCCCTATAACGTCAATCGCCTCACGCTCGCGATCGGCGCGGCGGCGCTGGATGCGGAGGCCTATTTCCGCCAAAACTGCGCCCGCATCGAACGCACGCGCGCCCGGACGGCGCAATCGCTGCAAGAGCTGGGGTTTGAGGTACTGCCCTCGCAGGCCAACTTTCTTTTCGCGCGCCGAGAGGGCCTGTCGGGCGCACATCTGTATGAGCAGTTGAAGGCCCGCGGCATCTTGATCCGCCATTTTGACAAGGCGCCCATTGCCGATTTTGTCCGCGTCACCATCGGCACAGACGAGGAGATGTCCGCCTTTTTGCGGACCACCAAAGAGATTTTACAACAGGAGGGTCTGTGATGAGAGAAGCAAGTATCCGGCGCAAAACAGCAGAAACCGATATTTCTCTAACACTCAAACTCGACGGCAGCGGTCGGGCAGAGATCAGCAGCGGCAGCGGGTTTTTGGATCATATGCTGACGCTCTTTGCCCGCCACGGTGGCTTTGACCTCACGCTGTCCTGTCAGGGCGATACCCAGGTGGACGATCACCACAGTGTGGAGGACATCGGCATCTGTTTGGGCCAAGCGCTGCAAGAGGCGTTGGGCGATAAGCGGGGCATTGTGCGCTATGGTCATATCATCCTGCCGATGGATGAGGCGCTGCTGCTGGCGGCAGTGGATCTGTCCGGTCGCGCGCATCTTTCCTATGAGGTCACCCTGCCCACGCAACGGGTGGGGGATTTTGATACCGAACTGGGCGAGGAGTTTTTTCTGGCCTTTTGCCGCCATGCAAACTTGACCTTACACCTGCAAAAGATGGCCGGGCGCAACAGCCATCACATTTTGGAAGGCTGCTTCAAGGCCGTGTCGCGTGCGCTCAAGGCCGCCGTGGCGTTGGAGGCAGGCAGCACGCAAATCCCCTCCACCAAAGGAGTGTTATAAATGCTGGCTATCGTTGATTATGGCGTGGGCAATCTTTTTTCCCTCAAAGCCTCCCTGGAAGCCATCGGGCAAGCGGCCGAAGTGACCGCCGACCCAACGCGTCTGGCGGCGGCGCCTCGCTTGATCCTGCCCGGCGTGGGCGCGTTTGCCGACGCGGCGGAGAAGCTGCGCGGCAGTGGACTTGCGCAGGTGATCATCGAGCAGGCGCAGCGCGGCACACCGCTTCTGGGCATTTGTTTGGGCATGCAGCTGCTCTTTGATCGCAGTTATGAATTTGGCGAGTACGAGGGTCTGGGGCTGATTCCCGGCGTGGTGCGCCCGATTGCGCAGCGCATCCCGGCGGGGCTTAAAGTCCCGCACATCGGCTGGAATGCTCTGCACTGTTTGCCGGAAGATGCGCCTGCGCATCCGTTGTTTCGTCATGTCAAAGAGGGCGACTGTGTGTATTTTGTCCATTCCTATGCCGCGACGGACTGTGACGAGGCCGTCATCGCCACGACGGACTATGGCGCGCCGTTGACGGCGGCCGTTGCCAGGGGCAATGTGCTTGGCTGCCAGTTCCATCCCGAAAAGAGCGGACCGGTGGGGCTGGAGATTTTGCGTGCATTTTGTGAGGGGGCGTTTTCGTGAAGCTGTTTCCTGCCATTGACCTGTTCGGCGGCCAGGCCGTGCGTCTGTTTCAAGGCGATTACGAACAGATGACCGTCTATGACCCTGAACCCATTCATACCATACAAACATTTGAACAGGCGGGCTGCAGCCATATTCATATTGTGGACTTGGAGGGGGCGCGCGATGGGAAGACGACCAACCTGCCCGCCATCGCCTCGCTGGTCAAGCAGACGGATTGCTTTATCCAGGTCGGCGGCGGCATCCGCACCATGCAGACCATTGAGCGTTATTTGAGCGCGGGCGTTGCGCGCGTCATTTTGGGCACCGCCGCGGTGAAAGATCCGGGTTTTGCCAAGGAGGCGGTGCGTGCGTTCGGCGATAAGATTGCCGTCGGGGTGGATTTAAAGGACGGCTTCGTGGCGGTCAGCGGTTGGACGCAGACAAGCAGCTTTACTTGTGACGCGTTTTGTCGGGATATGCAGGACATTGGCGTCTCCACCATTATCTGCACCGATATCTCCAAAGACGGCGCCATGCAGGGGACCAATCGGGAGCTGTACAGACATTTGAACGAGACCTTTTCGATGCAGATCATCGCCTCGGGCGGGGTCTCCTCGTTAGAGGATTTATTGGCCTTGCGCGATGCGGGCCTCTATGGCGCAATCATTGGCAAGGCGTACTACACCGGCGCAATTGACCTAAAGACAGCCTTGGAAACGGAGGGACTGACATGATCACCAAAAGAATCATCCCCTGCCTGGATGTCAAGGACGGGCGCGTGGTCAAGGGCGTGCAGTTTGAGGGGTTAAGCGATGTCAGTTCACCCGTGGAGCTGGCGCGGTATTACAGCGAACACGGCGCGGATGAGTTAGTATTCTATGATATCACCGCCTCGTCGGAAGGCCGCGCGCTCTTTACCGATATTTTGACCGAGACAGCCCGGCAGGTCTTCATTCCGCTCACCGTTGGCGGCGGCATCAATACCCTGGAGGATTTTGACCGGGTTTTACAATGCGGCGCGGACAAAGTGAGCGTCAATTCCGGGGCCCTGCGCGATCCCACCCTCATCCGTCAGGCGGCGCGGCGTTATGGCAGCCAGTGCGTGGTGCTCTCGGTGGATATTAAGCGGGTGGACGGTGTGTTTCGGGTGTTCTCCAAAGGAGGGCGCGAGAATACAGGCCTCGCAGCCCTGGACTGGATCCGTTACGGCCTGGAGCTGGGCGCGGGGGAGTTGGTTGTCAACTCCATTGATACCGATGGCGTCAAGGAAGGGTTTGACCTGCCGCTGCTCGAGCAGGTCTGCGCCATCTCGTCGGTGCCCGTGATCGCCTCGGGCGGCGCGGGCAATGCGGAGCATTTTGTGTCGCTCTTTGCGCATCTGCCCTCGGTCGATGCCGGTTTGGCGGCGTCTATCTTCCACTTCGGCGAGGTGGAAATCGGAGCGCTGAAGGATCGCCTGCGTCGCGCAGGCCTAGTCATACGCTAAAGGAGGAGAGGGCGAGATGTTGGATATAGACGCGATCAAATTTGATGAAAAGGGCCTCGTTCCCGCGATTGTGACGGATGTGCAGAGCGGCAAGGTGTTGACCCTGGCCTACATGAACCGTGAGAGTTTGCGCCTTTCGATGGAGGAAGGCCGCACCTGTTTTTGGAGCCGCTCACGAAGGGAATTGTGGCGCAAGGGAGAGACCTCCGGCAACGTGCAAAGCATCGTCTCCATCACGGCAGACTGCGACGCGGACGCTTTGCTTGTACAGGTGAAGCCCACCGGGCCGGCCTGTCATACCGGCGAGGAGAGCTGCTTCCACCAACCGCTCTTTCAGGGAGAGGAGACGGCGCCGTTTTCCCTGGAAACGCTGGAGGCGATGCTCAAAGGCCGCAAAGAACAGCCGCAGGAAGGCTCGTACACCTCCTATCTGTTCGCCAAGGGCGTGGATAAAATCCTCAAAAAAGTGGGCGAGGAATGTACCGAGGTCATCATTGGCGCCAAGGGCGATGACCGACAGGAGACGATCTATGAGCTGGCCGACCTCACCTATCATCTGCTGGTTTTGATGACGCAGATGGGCATTTCGGTCGACGCAGTTAAGCGCGAACTGGCCGCCCGCCATGTCATAGATAAAAAGGTCAAGCAGGAGAAGATGACATAAGCTGCACTTTTTTCCTTTAAAGCAAAATAGGAAAAAGGCTTGACAGGATAACAACGCTGTGTTAGAATACAAGCCAATAACGCAAGGAGAGGAGTTCGAGGTTTTATGTCACAGGCAGCGAAGATGACAAGTGCATCCTTCTTTTTTACTTACTATTACTTTTTTGCGAAGGCAAGGTAATAGTAATTTGTGCTGCGTGAATTCAGACGGATGAAACCTCGGGCCCAGCCTGAAGTAGATTGCCAATCACACCACACAGATTACGATCTGTGTGGTGATTTTTATTTTCTGCACGAAATATGCGTGCAAAGAAAGAAGGAGTTTATTATGGTAGCAGTACTTCGACCGAACGTGCCTGCCGAGCGCATTGAGCATTTGATCAACTGGCTGCGGGAGCAGCATTTGGATGTGCATGTATCGCAGGGGGAATACCAAGCGGTGCTCGGCCTGATCGGCGACACCTCGCGGCTTGACATTGACATGTTGCGCAGTTTGGACATTGTGGAGTCGGTGGCGCGCGTCTCCGATCCCTTCAAAGCCTGTAACCGCAAGTTCCACCCGGAGGACAGCGTGGTGCGCTGCGGCGAGGCAGCCCTCGGCGGCGGTGCGTTCTCCCTGATTGCCGGGCCCTGTTCGGTGGAATCCAAGGAGCAGATCACCTTCGTGGCAGAGCAGGTCAAGGGCGCGGGCGCGGCCTTCCTGCGTGGCGGCGCGTTCAAACCGCGCACCTCACCCTACGACTTTCAGGGCCTGGGGCAGGAGGGCTTGGACCTGCTGCTTGAAGCCAAACGCGCCACGGGCCTGCCCATTGTCACGGAACTGATGGACATTCGTACGCTGCCGCTTTTTGAACATGTCGACGTCATTCAGGTCGGCGCGCGCAATACGCAGAACTACGATCTGCTCAAGGAACTGGGCAAGGCGCAAAAGCCGATTTTGCTCAAGCGCGGCCTGGCCGGTACGATCAAGGAGCTGCTCATGAGCGCGGAGTATATCATGGCCAGCGGCAATGAAAATATCATCCTCTGTGAGCGCGGCATTCGCACCTATGAGAGCACGTACACCCGTAACACGCTGGACCTGTCGGCGGTGCCGGTGCTCAAAGATTTGACGCATTTGCCGGTGGTGGTCGATCCCAGCCATGCAACGGGCAAGTCCTCGCTGGTCTCGTCCATGGCCCTGGCGGCGGTGGCGGCGGGCGCGGATGGACTGATGATCGAAGTGCATAACGATCCGCTCAAAGCCTGGTGTGACGGCGCGCAGTCCTTAACGCCCGCGCAGTTCCAGACGCTTGCCGCGCAGATCTTCCGTCTGCGTGAGGTGCTGGTATGACAACCGTCGGCATCGTGGGGCTCGGTCTGATCGGCGGCTCGCTCGCCAAGGCCTATAAACGGCACGAGCAGATCCGCGTGCTGGGTTGGGATGAGGATAAGACGATTTTAGACTTTGCCCAATTGGCACAGGCTGTCGATGATGTGTTAGAGGAACAGACCTTTGCCAGCTGCGATTTGATTCTGCTTTGCACCTATCCGGAAGGCGTGATCGACTGGCTCCGGCAGCACGCCGCGTCGCTGTCCGCCGAGACGATGGTGATTGACTGTGGCGGCACCAAGCAGCGCATCTGTGAAGCCTGCTTTCCGCTTGCGGCGGAACATGGTTTTACCTTTGTCGGCGGCCACCCCATGGCCGGCACGCAGTATTCCGGCTTTCGGTATAGCAGGGAGGATTTGTTTGACGGCGCGCCTATGGTCATCGTACCGCCGACCTTTGACGATATCCGCCTGCTTGACCGCGTGAGAACACTGTTGGAGCCGGTGGGTTTTGGGCGTTTTTCGGTCACGACGGCGCAGGAACATGACCGTGTGATCGCTTTTTCCTCCCAGATGGCGCATGTGATCTCCAACGCCTATATCAAGAGCCCGACGGCGCTGGCGCATCAGGGTTTTTCGGCCGGCAGTTACCGCGATTTAACGCGCGTGGCCTGGCTCAACCCGGCGATGTGGACGGAGTTGTTTTTGGAAAACCGGGACGCCCTGCTCTATGAAATCGACACCTTTTCGGCCGCGCTGGCACAGTATAGAGCCGCGCTCGAAGCGGGCGACGCGACCTTGCTTTGCACCCTGTTAGAAGAGGGCAGACAGAGAAAGAAGGAGGTGGACGGGCCGTGACCGAACTGCTCGTCAACACCGGCACACCCTATGCCGTACAGATACAGCGCGGGCTGCTTGCCCAGGTGGGTGAACGGGTGCGTGCCCTCTTACCCAAGGCGCGCTGCGCCGCCCTATTGAGCGACAGCAATGTCGCCCCGCTGTATTTAGAAGGCGTTCAGTCCTCGCTGATACAAGCGGGTTTTGAGGTGATCACCTTCTGCATCCCGGCGGGAGAGGCCTCCAAGAACGGAGAAAACTATCTGGCCCTGCTGGAGTGCCTCGCGGAAAAGCCGCTCACGCGCAGCGATGTGCTCTTAGCCCTTGGCGGCGGTGTGGTTGGGGACCTGGGCGGTTTTGCCGCCGCCACCTACTTGCGCGGCCTGCCCCTGGTCCAACTGCCGACGACCCTGCTCGCGGCGGTGGATTCCTCCGTGGGCGGGAAAACAGCCATTGATTTATCGGCGGGGAAAAACCTGGCCGGGGCCTTTTACCAGCCGCGTCTGGTGCTCTGCGATCCGGATACCTTTGGGACACTGCCCGAGGCGGTCTTTGCAGATGGCTGTGCGGAGGTCATTAAATATGGCATGTTGGGCAGCACGCCGCTTTTGACACAATTACAAGAGGGCGCGATGGAGCGCGACTTGGAAACGGTCATCGCCACCTGCGTGGGTATGAAGCGGGACCTTGTCGAGCGGGATGAGTTCGACTTGGGTGATCGGCAGCTGCTCAACCTTGGCCACACCCTGGGTCATGCCATCGAGCGCTTGAGCCACTACGCCGTTTCGCACGGCAGCGCCGTTGCCATGGGCATGGTCTGCATCACCCGCGCCGCCGTCCGACGGGAGCTTTGCCCCCCGAGCTGTTTGGAGCGTTTGCTTGCATTACTCCGGCGGTTTTCGCTGCCTTGTGAAACGGATTTTTCGCCGGAGGAACTATACCAGGCGGCGCTGGGCGATAAAAAACGCACGGGCCAAACGCTGGCGCTGATTGTGCCGACGGCGCTGGGCCGCAGTGAACGCTTGGAAATCCCGGTGGCGGATTTGCTCTTGTGGATTGAGGAGGGGATGAAGGCTTGAAGGTTTGCATCAAACCCGGCCCTCTGCGCGGGGACGTGACGATACTACCCTCGAAATCACACCTGCATCGCCTGCTGATCTGCGCGGCGCTGGCCGATGCGGAGAGTTTGCTCGTCTGTGGGCAGACGGATGCCGAGGATGTGCTGGCCACCATGCGCTGTCTGGAGGCGATGGGGGCAACCATAAAACGTGAGCCAGAGGGGCTTCGCGTCACGCCGCTGCGTCGGGATGCCCTGCCGGCGCACTGCACGCTACCCTGCGGGGAGAGCGGTTCGACGCTGCGCTTTTTGTTGCCGATCGTCTGTGCGCTCGGCCTGCGGGCAGACTTTACTCTGCTGGGCCGTCTGCCGGAGCGGCCCTTGGCTCCTTTGGATGAAGAACTGCGGCGGCATGGCTGCCATCTGCAGCGCAAAGAGGGCGGCATTCTCAGCTGTGAAGGACAGCTTTGCCCCGGCGACTATGTACTGCCGGGCAATGTATCTTCGCAGTATATAACCGGACTACTGTTTGCGCTGCCGCTGCTCGCCGGAGCGAGCAGCCTGCACATTGAGGGGCGGATCGAATCGGCGGACTATATCAGCATGACAAGGCAAGCTTTGCAAGAGTATGGCCTGCCGCTCACGGAGCTGGATGGCTGTTATGCCATTCCGGGCGGGCAGACGCTGCGCACGCCGGGCCGGATTTTGGTGGAGGGAGACTGGTCAAACGCGGCCTTTTGGCTCTGCGCCGGCGCGTTGCCGGGCGGCGATGTCACCTGCCGCGGCCTACATACGAGCAGTACGCAAGGGGACAGAGAGATTTGTCATATACTCGAACAGATGGGGGCGGAGCTTTGCTTACAAGAAACGGCCGTCCGTGTCACAGCGGGGCAGACAAAGAGTCTGCTACTCAACGCCGCTGCTGTGCCGGACTTGGTGCCCATCGTGGCCGCTGTGGCGGCCATTTCCCGGGGAGAGACGCGCATTGAACAGGCGCAGCGTCTGCGGCTGAAAGAGTCCGACCGCCTGCGCGCGGTGTCCGAGACCTTAAACGCCCTGGGGGCGCAGGTGGAGGAGCTGCCGGACGGTCTGCGAATACAAGGCGTGGAAACGCTGCGCGGCGGGACAGACGTGAGTGCCTGGGGCGATCACCGCATCGTCATGATGGCGGCGATTTTGGCGACAGTCTGCGATCAAGCGGTCTGTATTGTGGGGGCGGAGGCCGTACGTAAGTCTTACCCCGGATTTTTCCGAGACTTCGCCGCCTTGGGCGGCCGAATAGAGGAGGAGGCAACATGAGCAGTACATGGCAGGGTGCGAAACTCTCCCTTTCTATTTTTGGTCAGTCGCACGGCGAGGCCATCGGCATGACGCTCGACGGTCTGCCCGCGGGGGAAGCTGTTGATAGAGCAGAATTGGCCCGTTTTCTGGCGCGACGCGCCCCCGGGCAGAATGCCTGGAGCACGAAACGGCGTGAAACCGATGAAGCGGAGTTTTTGGCGGGACTTGTAAACGATAGCAGTTGCGGCGCGCCGCTTGCGGCCATCATCCGCAATACCAATACCCGTTCCGGCGATTACAGCGGCCTTTTGGATGTACCCCGTCCGGGCCATGCCGACTTTGCGGCACAGATGAAATATGGCGGCTTTCAGGACGTGCGGGGCGGCGGCCATTTTTCTGGCCGGTTGACGGCCCCGCTGTGTATCGCCGGCGGCATTTGCCTGCAAAGTTTGCGGCGGCGCGGCATAGAAATTGCCGCGCATTTGGCGGCGGTCGGCGGCGTCTATGACCAGGCGCCGGATCCGGCCAAGCCGGATATGGAAACGCTCAAAGCCCTGGGACAGAAGGACTTTCCGGCTTTGAATGAGACCGCGGCAGCGGATATGCAGGCGGCCATTGAGGCCGCGCGCCGCGCGGGTGATTCCGTGGGCGGTCTCATTGGCTGCTACGTGACGGGGCTGCCGGCCGGTTTGGGGGAACCCATGTTCGACGGCATGGAAAATCGTCTGGCGCAGATGCTCTTTGGCATTCCTGCCGTCAAAGGCGTGGAGTTTGGCGCGGGTTTTGCCGCCGCCGCGCGCCGTGGCAGCGAAAACAACGATCCGTTTTATTGGGACGGCGACGCCGTCAAAACCCGCAGCAATCACCACGGCGGTATTTTGGGTGGCATTAGCTCCGCTATGCCGCTCTGGTTCCGCGTGGCGGTGAAGCCGACGCCCTCCATTTCCATGCCGCAGAGAAGCGTCAGCTTGTCGCAGCGGGTGGATACCGAACTGGTCATCAAAGGCCGACATGACCCCTGCATCGCGCCGCGCGCGGTACCCTGTGTGGAAGCCGTGGCTGCGCTTGTGATTTTGGATGCCCTGCTGGAGCGGGAAGGACAACATAAGGAGTGGAACGCATGAGCTTGGAGAGATTGAGAGAACAAATTGACCGCATCGACAGCGAACTGTTGCGCCTGTTTGAAGAACGTTTGGATGTGGCCGCAGAGATCGCGACCTGTAAAAAAGAAGAGGGTCTGCCTGTATTAGACCGCCGCCGCGAGAGCGAAAAGCTGGCCCAATTAACCCAAAATAGCCGCTATGACGCGCAGGTACATAGCCTGTACGACCTGATTTTTGAACTCAGCCGCAACCGCCAGCACAGCGTGATCGGCGCCCACACTCCCCTGCATGAGCAGATACAGAACGCCATATCACAGACGCCGGATCTCTTTCCGCCGTCGGCTACCGTTGCCTGCCAGGGCGTGGAGGGCGCGTATTCACAGATGGCAGCCGGGCGTTTGTTCAAGCGGCCGTCGGTGCTGTATTTCAAGACCTTTGAGAGCGTGTTTTCTGCCATTGAAAGCGGGTTTTGCGCCTATGGCGTGCTGCCGCTGGAAAACAGCACAGCCGGTTCGGTCAATCAGATTTATGACCTCATGATGCACCACGACTTTAAAATTGTGCGCAGTGTGCGCTTGAAAGTTGATCACAGTCTCTTGGCGCCGGCGGGCGTGAAAAAAGAAGAGATTCGGGAGATCTTTTCGCATGAACAGGCCATTTCCCAGTGCGCCGCCTTCTTAGAAGGCCTGGGTGCACAGGTCAAGGTGACGCGCGTGGAGAATACCGCGGCGGCGGCGGAGGCCGTGGCACAGTCCGGTCGGCGTGACGTGGCGGCGATTGCCTCGCACAGCTGCGCGTCTTTGTATGGCCTGGAGACCTTGGCCACGGATGTGCAGGATCGGGGCAACAACTATACCCGTTTCATCTGCATCTCCAAAAAGCTTGAGATCTTCCCCGGCGCGGACCGCACCAGTATCATGATGGTTCTGCCGCACCGTCCGGGCTCGCTCTATAAGGCGCTGTCGCGCTTTTCGGCCCTGGGTATCAATCTGAATAAGCTGGAGAGCCGCCCTTTGCCGGATCGTGACTTCGAGTTCATGTTCTACTTCGACCTGGACACCTCTGTGTATTCGGAGGAATTTATGGCTCTCATGGATAACTTAAAAGATATTTGCGACGAATTTCAATATCTGGGCAGTTACAGCGAGGTGATCTGATGCTGCAATGCGGTTTACTGGGGGAGAAGCTGGGACACAGCTATTCCCCCTTGCTGCACAAGCACCTGGGCGACTACGCCTATACGCTCTTTCCCACGCCGCCTGAGCAACTGGAAGCCTTTTTCAAGCGCACAGATTTTCATGGGATCAACGTGACCATTCCCTATAAAACAGCGGTGATACCATACTGCGCCGCGCTGTCGCCGGCCGCGATGGCCATAGGCAGCGTCAATACCATCGTACGCCGAGCGGATGGCACGCTCTACGGTGACAATACCGATGCGGCGGGCTTTGCCGCCATGCTGCAAAAAAGCGGCATTACAGTGCGCGGCAAAAAGGTGCTGGTTCTCGGCAGCGGCGGGGCGATGCGCAGTGTGTGTTATGTCCTGCGTGAGCTGGACGCCGGAGAAGTTGTTGTCATTTCCCGCACGGGTGAGGACAATTATCAAAATCTGGACCGCCACCGCGACGCGGCTGTTATCGTCAACACCACGCCCGTGGGTATGTATCCGCATAATGGACAGACACCACTATCGTTGGAAGATGTTCCGCTGTGCGAAGGTGTGCTCGACCTCATCTATAACCCAACCCGCACGGAATTGGTGATGCAGGCAGAGGCCTTGGGCCTGCCGGCCTTGGGCGGACTTTCCATGTTGGCCTACCAGGCGGCCGCGGCTGCGGCGTGCTTCATGGGGGCAGATCATTTATCTGTTGCGTCAGCGGCGGAGCGCGCGCTTCATGCACTCGAGAAAGAGACGGAAAACATTGTGCTCATCGGTATGCCCGGCTGCGGCAAGACAACGATAGGACAGCTGCTCGCTGCGCGTCTGGGGCGGGAGTGTATTGATGCGGACGTGTTTTTAGAGCAGACGGTGCAAAAAACGATTCCCCAAATTTTCAAAGAAGAAGGGGAAGCAGGTTTTCGCCGCCGGGAGACAGCGGCGCTGGCTGAATTGGGTAAGCGATCCGGTCTGGTGATTGCCACGGGTGGCGGCTGCGTCACACGAGCTGAGAACTATCCGCTGCTGCACCAAAACGGACGCATTGTGTTCGTGGAGCGTGAATTGTCCCTCTTAGAGCGGGAAGGTCGACCGCTCTCGGAAGGGGCGGATCTTGCCGCGATGTATGAAAAACGCCAGCCGCTGTATCGGAAATTCTGTGATATATCGGTCAAAAACGACCTGCCGCCCGCGGAAACGGCGGCGCGACTTTGGGAGGCTTTATATGAACATACTGGTCCTGAACGGCCCGAACCTGAACCTACTTGGCAGGCGTGAGCCGGAGATTTACGGAAAAGAGAGTTACGCGGATCTGTGCCGTTTCATCGAGAGCTGCTGCGCTGCAGAGGGTATCGCGGTTGAAGTGTTTCAATCGAACCATGAAGGCGTTCTTGTGGATAAAATACAAGAGGCACTGGGCAAGGTAGATGGCATCGTCATCAACCCGGCGGCCTATACGCACACCAGCGTGGCGATTTTGGATGCGCTCAAGGCGGTGTCCCTCCCGGCCGTGGAAGTTCACCTGAGCGAGCCGCTCACGCGCGAGTCTTTCAGAAGCGTTTCCTATGCAGGTCAAGCTTGCTGCGCCCGCTTTGCGGGCGAGGGCTTTGCAGGGTATCAACATGCGATTCGATACCTCAAGGAGCGAATGCAAACTGTATAAAAGAGAGAAACCGCCACTGACTTCAAGTGACGGTTTCTTTGTGTGATAGCAATTTTATTATTACACCTAAAAGGTGGAAATATCTAGATAAATGTGAGAAGTTTGTAAAAATTTTTCTTATGTGTATTGACGGAATGCGCCGTGTGTGTTATCCTTACTATAACAGGAAGGATATTCCTGATAAGACAAACGAGAGTGACAGCCCGGATGAGTTAAGCGGATCGGTCAAAGACTGCTGATGTTCGACAGTATGCGACAGAAAACAACAAAATAACAGATTTACAGTCTGCGATGTAAGATTGCCTAAACCCTGTGCTGGCAAGGGTTCGAGACACTGGGGCCGAAAATTACCCCAGCGTTACCCCACGCGAAGGGGCAAGGCGAACGAACATTTGCGGGCTTTTTTATGCCTCGCCAAGCTGCGTAAAGGGAAGATGTCAAGTGAGCCAGCGGCAACAGGATTGCATGGAGCTGACCGCGTCTGGGAGAGCTAGAGCATAAAAAAATAAACCGGTTTTCAATAGGTCAACTTCAAAATATTTTCTTTTCTGCTGTCCAGATCGACATGTGTATAGAGTTCGGTGGTGGCGATATTTGCGTGTCCGAGCTGATCCTGTACGGCACGGATATTGGCGCCGCCGGCGAGCAGAAAACTGGCATACGTATGGCGGCACTTATGCGGGGAGAGGTGGCGAATGCGTTCAGCCTCGGGCAAGTCTCGGTTGAGGTCACGAAGCACAGAATCATACTGTCTGCGGAAAGCGTCGGGCGAGTAAAAGGACTGTTTTTCGTTAGAGAAAATGAAAGAGCTGCCATTCTTCTGATTTCGAGAAATAGCAGCAAGACCGGCAGGGGTCAGAACGACAGATCGAGAGCGACCCGTTTTGGTTGTATTTTTGACTTCATACTTGGACGTGGGGTTGTCTGTCACGACGATGGATTTGTTGACATGAATCAGCATTTCTGCCGTATCTATATCATCCCAAGACAAGGCGCAGAGCTCTCCAATGCGCAAGCCGGTGTACAGTAGAGCTTCAACGTAGTGACCTATGGGATGCTCTTTGGTAAAAGCAAGGATTTTGGTAAGCTCCTCCTGCGTAAAGGCAGTGGGGGCTTTTTTGGGCTTGGCGGGCGGAATGACATTTTTGGAAGGATTGCTGTGGCAGAGGTCGTTTTCCACTGCAGATGAGAAAATGCCATTGAGGGCGATACGGATGTGATTCAAGGCCGAGGCGGAAAGGTCCAGCTTTTGGCTGTACAAACGGTGGATATCCAAAGGTCGGACATCATCAATATAGTACATGCCGAGGATGGGCAGGATGTGATTGTTGATGTACAGCATGTAATTGGAGTAAGATTTGGTTGCAATCTTTCCAAATTTGTAATTGAAGAGCCAAACAATGGACCAATACGCAACGGTTACCTTATTGCCCGGTTTGATTTTACCTGAATCCACGAGAAACGCGCGATATTTGGCTTTTGCCTCTGCGCCGTTGCGATCCTTGGAGTAAAAAGACTTACGAAGGGATTTGCCGTTTATATCTCGACCGATGACTACGCGATACTCCCATCGTCCGTCTCGACGCTGACGCAGGCTGCCGTCTCCGGGGGAGGCATGCTTCTTTTTGGGTTTACTTTCCTTTTCTGCTTCGCTTGTTTTTTCGGCTTCCGGCTTTGTATCCTTTTTCTTTTCTTCGCTCATGAAAATCGCTCCTTTAAATTTTTTTGAAGGACAATCAAGTTGAACGATGTGCAAGGCCCTCCGCTTATTTGTTGAAGCTGATTAAATTGAACGGCTTGCGCTGTGTTCTTCCGCTTGACCCGGACCAGACTGGTGTAGTCTGGTCCGGGTTTTTATAGAGGTTCAAACACTTCTCTCATGTTGGGGTACAGATGGGGTACGACGATTTGACCCATAAAGTCATATTTCGTGTATGCGTATGGCACACCCTTCTGTTCCCCACCCTTGCAATCACTGCGTAAAAGCAACAACAGCGCTGTATGTCAAAAGCCGTGGGAGGGCTCCTGCCGCCCTGTAAGCGCGCCTGTATGCACGCCGATCTGGGCACCACACCGTCCCTGCCTACCGGGTTTCGGGGCAGTAGCGGCCTTGCTGGGGCGTCTTAGAGCATGATTGTGGTCGTCGTGTAAGCGCGGTACTCGCTGCCGGCACTATTCTGTGCGAAGAAATTGATGACACTGTAATAGTAGGCGCCGCGGATACCTTTGTCGTAGGTCACCATTGCTCCATATATTTTTTCGTTGGGCGCAAGCATTATACCGCCGGTATTAGCATTTGCGAACCTAGCAACAGGTTTAAACCCGCTGCCATTACTCTCATATACATAAAGGCTGTCGGCGCCCAGCCAGTCCATGTGGGTATAAGCGAAAACATCATAGGAGACGATCACTTTGCTGCGGTTTTGGCCGACGGTCGAGCCGCCGTAACGTGTAAAATAATAGCTGGCGTAGGGGGTGATATCTTCTGGGGTCGCGGCGCTGGCCGCTGCAGGGATCGCACAGAAAGCAGCCAGCGTCAGCAGGACAGCAATACACTTTCTGGAAAATGTGTGTTTTTGATTGATCATAAAATTTACCTCAATACACAGAATTGATTACGAGCTTGGCCTCCTCTAGCGTGAAATCACCGGCTATATTGACCTCACAGTTTCCGTTGAGCCACGAAATGCTTGTCTGCTCATAATTGCTTAAGATATAGTGCGTGATATTATTGCCTGCCACATATTTCTCTGCTTCGGCTTCCATTTTCTCATAGTCATAGAAAAGATTCTGAGGCAACTCCTCGTAACGAGTGATAATAATTCCAAATTCTTTTTTGCTCGCATGGTCATTATTGGCCGCGAAGACGGTTCGATCTGGAAAGTCCATTATGCTCACCTGGCCGTATTGCAAGCCTTCGGGTAATTGCTTGGGGACAAGTGGGGTCTCAATATTGAAGGATGTCAACTCGTTGAGTAAACCGTCATATCCCTCCGAGGTTGCTTGATGCTTGGTTTGATCCGTTCGGTCTGATTTGTACTGACCCAATTGGAATGCTTCCATCGACCATTGGCCAATTGCTTCTCTGATATTTGGATTAAAAGCCACCGCAGCGCCTCCGAAAAGGAGAACGGCCAAAGCAGACATGGCAACCACGCGGGTTGCTTTGTTCCATGGTAGACCTCTTTTGAAATGAACGCGATTCGGACCTGATGCAGAAAAATGCTTTCGCTTTTTAATGTTCGTTTTGCCTTGCCCAGCGGTGTTTGCGGCAGAGAATGGGGTTGCTGGGGGCAGATAATGATGTTCAGTTGTAGAGTGTTCTCGTCCAAAGAAATCAGAATTTGAGCTGACCAATCGCTCCCATTGAAGACGCGTCTCTGCTTCGCGTTCTTCCTGCGTACGACCGTCGCGCTCGACCAAAATATCTAAGATTCGCGTTAAGACAGAAATATCATTGTCTTTCAACACACCGGAAGTATCCATGTCGAGAAACTCGGCGTCCGAAAGATTATTTTCTTCCAGGTTGAGATCCGCAGGCAGCATGAGCGCTTTCGCAATCGCCTCAAGATCTTCCGTGCTCAATGATTGTAGATAACTGTCATCAAACGCGTCTCCATTGTGACACTTTGGCATCGGTTAAACCTCCCTTCACTGTATAAATGTCTCTGAATAGGCAAAAAGGGACAAGTAGAGACAAATATTTTTTTTTATTTTTTCCACAGAGTAAAAATTTAGGCATGTGCACGCGGGATATGCTGTGCTATGGGCTACGCTTCATCGGTTGTCTCCCAGATTGCTAATCCCAAATATCATCCATATGCAGGGCGATTTTCTTTCTACCACGTAACATTTGCTTTTTGCATGCGTCTGGAGTTTTATTGTACATGCGTGCAATTTCGGCGCTCTTATATCCCTGCAGAGATAAGCGTATCATGTCAATTGTTTCTTTTGAAACAAACTTCGATGAGTGGTTCAGAAATTCATTTAGGATGACTTCATCAAAGGCAGCTTGTGCGCGATCGTCTCTGATCTCGGGAGCCTCCTCTTCGTCAAGGGAGCTGAGGTTTTTGCGTAAATATTTTTTCTTGTAGTTCCGCCCCACATATCGCAAGGCCACGAGTAGCCAAGCAACACGATTTGGGGATTTCATCAGTTTTTCTGGTTTGGAACAAACCAGGTGGAATAGCTCATGAACAATGTCTTCAGAATCTTCCTTGGAGAAGGTTATGCACGCAATTCGAAAAAGTCTGTGATATTCTGAGAAGTACAACTCTTCGATGATGGCGCGAGCCTGCTCCTCGTCTATAACCTGATTCATTGGATTTTCATCTCCTTTGCTGTGGTTTAGACGCGATGATAGTGGTTCGCTTTGGTATGGGGGAACAACCGATGAAGTATAGTGTTGTGCGTTGCACAAAGGTATCAAGATATTGTTGCACTTCTACCCTGTGAGGAAGATTTTACATGGCTGTGATACAGAAAGCAAGAAAATTATCGAAAAATATTTATTGTTGTCCCTTTTTCTTGTTTTGAAGACATATAGTTTTAGTAGGGTAAGTGAAGATCAAAAAGGTCTAAACTGATTTACTACAAATTTTTTTGTTGGGAGAGAGAATGGATATGTTAAGTATGACAGTTCAGAAAATCCTCGTGGAGGATCAGGGTGTCGTGGACACCTACGGTATCGCATCCGAGTCCGGTGTTGCCATTGAAAATGTCAGTGTGTTGGAGGATGAAGTTCGTCAGTTTGTGGCCAAACTCAACCGTTTGGAGGTCTCAGACCTACATATCGCGGATGTAGTGGATGATTTCTTACTCGAGCGTTAAACCACACCTGGCCATGTCGCGTTGACCCATATCTTTACCATCGGGTTAGATAGCGCGCGGGGTAAGCACAGTCGAGATTTTTGATTTCCCATAATCAAGCCATAGCCTGCACATAGATGTAACTTTATATTATTTTTTCAATGTACGCGTATCTAAACTTTTTTAGCTTTACCTCCACATCGAAGAAAAAAGATTTGAGAAGCTTTCTATGGACCTAACGCAAAAATAGGCATTGATTCAATAATCTTCTCGCATTCAAATTTATGTTGGCTTGTATGTGAACAGATGAAATCCGCCTGGGCAGGTGGCAAAAAGCCAAAAAGAAAGACACCCATATGGGTGTCTTTCTTTTTGGTGGAGGAGGGTGGATTCGAACCACCGAAGCGAGACGCAACAGATTTACAGTCTGCCCCCTTTGGCCACTCGGGAACTCCTCCATATTCAGTTAAAAAACAGGTCAGGCATTTTGATGGAGCTGGTGGACGGACTCGAACCCCCGACCTGCTGATTACAAATCAGCTGCTCTACCAACTGAGCTACACCAGCGTGACCGCGCATCCGCAGTAATGAATATTCTAGCAGAAGGGCGCTCGTTTGTCAACACTTTTTTAAAGAGGAGGGAGAAGCATCGGAAGGAAACTGTTGGCGTACCTGCCTGGGCGCGACCGACAGCAGGATCCGCCCAAGGCTCTGTGTGACGGCTGTCACCAAGAGCAATATACCTATGACAAACTGTACTTTACCGAGGGATTGCTGCTCTGCGCAACATGTACCCGGGTGAAGGAGAGGAGAAGGCGCCATGACCTTGCTGGAACTGTCCATAGAATACCGCCGCCAAGCGGACATTTTAAAAGGGAGAATAAAAGAGCTCGATGCGCTATTACGCCGGACGAAACATCAGGACGAGCGTGACCGCCTTTGCGACCGCATCCGCGACTTGAGTATACTGTACCGGGAAGCGCGCGCGCTGGCTGTATTGACTGCGCGTTATTATGAAAGGGGATATCACAGAGATGAGCGATATACGTTATAGAAGGGGGCGCACCTACGCTGCCGATATGGCGGCTTATGCCCGCCTGATGGCCGAGGATAACAGCCAAGAGCTGAGCGTGATTCGTCAGAATCTGGCGCGTGCCCTGCGGGAGGATATCACCGCACGCCAGCGCGAAGTGCTGTACTTATACTATCAGGAGCAGATGAATATGGGGATGATCGCCGCGCATTTGGGTGTGGAGCGATCGACCATTTCTCGCACCATCAAACGTGCCGAAGCCCGGCTGCGTCGCTGCTTGCGCTACGGCGCCGCCTCTTTTTTGAACCAGAGTGATTGACAGCGGCCCTGCTTTTGGTTAGGATATAATCAGGCCACAAACCTCGGGCAAAGAATCGATGGAAAGGTGAGATGCGTCGTATGGATAACAGACGCCGCGTGGTATGTCTCTTGGAAACCGCGGACTGGGGGGAAGATGCAACGCTGATTGATTCCCTCAAACGGTGGCGGCACTATCCGATGGTGCTGGATATGTTCAAGCGTGTTCGGGTGGATGCCCTGTATAAAAGTCCTGTGCATGGCAGCGGCCATATCAACCGCGTCCTGCTTATGGCGGCGCTCATCGCCTACCAGGAAGACTTGGATGAAACACTCCTGCGCGCGTATCTCCTATCTTGCTCTTACCATGATGTCGGACGCACGTTCGACGGCTTGGATTTGGAGCATGGCGCGCGTTCGGCGGAACAACTGGCGGATTTGACCGGCTGTGAAGGCGAGCTGCTTCTTGAGATGCAGGCTGCTGTGACGGTTCACTCTCAACCCGATGCCAAGATGGATCTCCTGCTTGCAGGCTTTGCAGCGGAGGATCCGATGCGCATGCGCCGCTTGGCTTGTCTGCTCAAGGACGCCGATAATCTTGACCGCGTTCGTCTCGGCGATCTTAAGCCGGAGTTTCTGCGCAGTGAAAGCGCCAAACGACTGGTGGATTTTTCGATGCGCCTTTTGGCGCTTGACCAAGCGCTCAAGCGTCGTATTGCCAATGAGTGAGGAAGTGTCAAAGCGCGAAGAAAACACTGACAAGCGGCAAAAATAAACTGGCACTTGACCGACATGCTTCTGTGTGTCGGTCTTTTTTTGCATCGGATTGGCGAAAATCCCCCTCCTTCTCTAAGAAAGCTTGCAAATTTTCCATGCAGATTCCGACGCGCTTTTCTGCGCAAAGTCGGTATACTGACAATAAAAATAGGACAAGCATCGTTCTTTTGAGCAAATGGGAGGGCAAGTGGATGGCAGTAAAAGCAACATTCGGCGCGCGGAGCAAACAAACGCTCCTTGGCGGTGCGGCGCGCGCACGACCGCTAATGATGCAGGTAGTAGAAAACGGAATCGCTTTCCTGCTTGGCGCGCTCTGCGCCAGCGCGGAACTTTTTGGCCGATGCAGCCCCTTCGGCGTTGCTTTGACGGCAGCTGCAGGCGCCGGCTTGCGTGGGTTTTCTTCGTTGGTTGGCTCTGTTTTGGGCTACCTGTTTTTCCACGGACTCTCGGGCGGGTTACATTATGCGGCCGCCAGTGTTTTGACATACGCGATAGCCTTTGCGATTTATGACACGCCTTGGCGTGAAAAACGCTTTTTGATGCCGGGCATTGCCGCGACGCTGTGCGGGATTTGCCGCTTCATACATCTGGCAGGACTGGGCTTTGGCGGTGCAGAGGTGATATTCTTTCTCACGGAATTGCCGCTGTTGTTCGGCGCCGCCTATGTCTATCGTGCGCCACTGTCACGCCAAGCGGAGGATGGCTTCGCACTGGCGAATCTACATATGGAGGAGCGCGTGGGCGCGCTGGCTCTGGTCGCCACACTGTTGGCAGCGCTATGCGGTGTCACCATTTTAGGGGACTTTTCACTGGGACGACCCATCGCCGCTATCCTGGTCATGTTGGTGGCCAAGCGCGGCGCGCAGACAGGCCTGCTGGCCGGGACGCTTGCCGGGTTGACGCTGGATTTGGCCTCCGGGCGCGGGCCGTATTACTGCATGGCCTATGCCGTGGCCGGGGTAGCCTATGGCTTTGCAGGGAAGCGGGGGCGTTTGGCGGGCGTACTGGCCTATGTGCTGGCCAATGGCGTGGTGGTCCTGTGGACTTGGGAGAGTGGTATGCGTATCCCGCTGCTGTACGAGGTTTTTGTTGCCTCCGTACTCTTTTTCATTCTCCCACGGCGTCTGGGCGAACAAACCGAACGCTTGTTGGCATTGCGTGCGCCGGGCAGCCGCGATTGGGTTGGCAGCCGGGAGGTGGTCATACGCCGTGTGCGTGAGAGCGCCCATGCGTTTCGCGCGGTGTATGAGAGTGTGCGCGAGAGTCTAAGCCCGGAAAAAAGCTACAGCGAGGATCCGGAAATGGTCTTTCGCGCGGCGGCGGAGCGGCAATGCCGCAGCTGCAAGTTGCGGGAATTGTGTTGGCAGAAGGAATATCAGAGCACACAGCAACTGCTCGGCGATGCCCTGCGGCAAATGACAGCGCGCGGCAAGGCCGAAAGCGGGGATTTCGCCTCTTATTTCCGCAGCCGCTGCATCCATTTTACAGATTTTTTAGCCACGGTGAATGAGGAACTGACGGCGTATCAGTATCGGCAGCAGTACCGGGGACGCCTGCGCGAGAGCCGGGCGGCGTTGTGCCGTCAATATGCCGAAGTTGACAACATTTTGGAGAAGGCGGCGCAAGAAATTGCTGTGGAATTGACGCCGGATCTGCCGCGCGAGGCACGGCTGCGTCATTACTTGCGTGAAAAAGGGCTTTCGGAAGATGGGCGCGTTTACTACGATGAACTGGGACATTTGCGCATTGAGATGCCGGGTACGGCGCATCTGCGCACGGAAGAAGGTAGAGAGGGCCTTGCGACGCTGCTGGGTGTTGCACTGCGCCCACCGGAGGAGTTAGAGGAGGGACGCATCGTGTTTGCACAGGCGGAGCCGTTTGTGGCCACGGCGGGGGTTTTTGGCGCCAGTAAAAAGGGAGAGACCGTCAGCGGGGATACCGGCACCTGGTTTCGCAGGCCGGATGGACTGCTTTGCATTCTGCTCTGCGATGGCATGGGCAGCGGCCCGGCCGCGCGTCAGGAGAGCTCTTTGGCGGTGCGTTTGCTGGAGAACTTTTTAAGGGCGGGCGTTGAGCCGGAGGCCGCGCTCGGAACCGTCAATGCGGCGTTGGCTCTGCGCGGCGAGGAGGGCGGAGGCTGCAGCACGGTGGACTTGCTGACCGTAGAACTGTATACCGGCCTGTGCAGTGTGTATAAATTTGGCGCTGCGCCCACATATCTGAACAAGGGCGGCACGATCAGCTGCATCAAAGGTTCAGCCATGCCGGCCGGCCTATTGACCGGCGACGAGGCCAAGCCGGATATCACGCAGTTCCGTGCGGCGTCCGGCGATTGGATTCTGCTTGTCAGTGACGGTGTGGTAACCGGTGAGGATGATGCCTGGCTGCGCGCGGGTTTGCTGGGCTATCAAGGGGACAGCCCGGGCGAGCTGGCGGAGGAGCTGTTGGTCAAAAGCCATGTAGAACACGCCGGGGCGGATGATGCAACTGTCATTGCCGTCCGGCTGGACAAAAGGGAGTTAAACAAGCGGGGCGCATAGGGCTTGCCGCAGCCGTAGCGCCTGATGGGCGCCGCGCCCTGCTGTTGCGTGTTTGCTGCGGCAATTGACGAAGCACAGGTACTATATGTATATCAATCTTTGCTGCTTTCGAAGGGCAACAGTTGGTCAATGGCATGGAATTAGGTACAAAAATTGATATCTTGGCATCAAGTTTTCGAATGCCACAATATTGTAGCATATGAACCTCAATTTTGCAACAAGATAGTAGCATAAATTTTTAGAGGTGATGCCATATGGTTTTTCCGCGCTTGGAAGAATTGAGAATCGATGCGGATAAAACACAAAAAGAAATCGCAGAAATTTTACAGTGCAAGCGTGAAGTGTATCGACGGTACGAAAAAGGAACGCATGAGATTCCCTGTTGGGCCGTCATTAAGTTAGCGAATTACTATCAAGTCACAACGGATTATATTTTCGGTCTGCGTGATCAAAAGGTCGCTGGCGAGTAAAGTTAGCTGTGCCGATGGATGGCCGGGTTTTTGGGTGAAAAAGCACATGTGTTCAAATTTTTTTCAAACTGGCCTTATGTGGATCGTTTGCCCAAACGGGCTTTATCATACAAAAGCAACAGACGCATGTCTGTTTGCTTATTTGAAAACAGGATCATACATGCCCCCGTTTCCTAGCGGTAGACCTTCCCAAACGCACAGAAAAAACGCAACAGATAAATATCTGTTGCGTTTTTTATAGTGCCGTCTGTAAACTTTTTTGTCTCAAGCGGGCAGATAAAGTAGTCTGCTGTCGTGCTGTGACGATCAATCACGGACGGAAAAGCCATCATTTTGCTGATTCTTCGTATCCTTCTTTTCCATTTGTGGGGGCGTTTGGGCGGATTCGTCGAAGGTCAGCTTGATGGGGCCGTTGCTGGTTTTTACGGTCAGATCCTTTGGCCCGCCGGACATGTCCTCGGGCAGATTGTTATTGGCATTGCTGGTTTTGGATTGAATGGAGTAGTTGCGCATGCTGTCACGGATGCTGCCGGTGATGCTGGCGTTGTTGGTGATGAGGGAAAGCTCCTTGCCGGCGAGCAGGTCCTCGATATCAATGCGGCCATTGCTGCTCTCTAAGGTGATGGAATCGTCGGTATAAATGTTTCTGGCGGTGACTGAGGCATTGGTGGTTTTGGCCACAAAATCGCGGGTGGTGATATCGGACAGCTGCAGCTTGCCATTGCTGGTATTGCAGATGATTTCATCCTGCACCTGCACGGTATCCAAGGTCATGCCGGCGTTGGAGGATTTGACCACAAGCGCCTTTGCTGTGAGCTGCTCCACGGTGACGCGGCCGTTGGAGGTGATCAGCTCCAGCTCTTGCAGGTCGAGTTGGCTCAGTTCGATGCCTCCGTTGGCGTTTTTCACTTTAATATTTCCCTGGAAATCCTTTGGCAGGAGAAGGGTGAGTGGTTTTGTGAAGTTGAAATCGAAGTTGAAGAAAAAGGCCAGGGGTTTGTACTCTTTGTTGATGAGCAGCGTGTCCTCATCTTTGATGATATAGTACGCCCGCTTGCTTTCGGCGTATTCCAGATGGATGTCATTGTCGTCAGACCGTCCGATGACAATAGGCGTATCACGTTCGATCAAGACGATATCCTGCTGTTTGTTCTGTATGGTCATGCTGCGATCCTCCAGCGGCCCGTTGGTTGAAAGTTTGGAAATTTGCCAGCCCGAGGCGGCCAGTGCGCCTGTGAAGACAATGCCGCCGAGTACGATCAATAAGGCGCCAATAACAGCGAGTTTTTTCATGTTCATACTGCAACCTTTCTCCTCACAAAGAGGCCTTTGATGTGACGCAAGAAGTTGTGGGTCAAGCCAATGAACTGCCGGCACAAAGCCAAAAGTGGGCGAATGGTGAGCAGGAACAGGCCCGCGCAGACCAAAGCCGCGCCCAGTGTGGCAACGCCTGTGAGCGGGTTACTGGTCAGGCTGACAAAGACGCTCATAATCAGGCCGCCCACCGCGCCCAGACAGAAGGCAAGCTCCGCGGACATGAGCGAGATGACGACGGCCCAGATGCAAATATAGACCGCCAGAATGATGCAGGCGAAGGCCATGGCCAGCGGCAGCCAAACGGGTGAACCCAGGATGACCAATAGCAGCCAGAGCGTGGGATTGGTGGATTTTTGCCGGCTCTCGCGGAATTTACTCTGGATGAGCATGCCGAAGGGGGCATCGGTCATAATTTCGTGGACAATGTCCTCGAAGGCGCCGAGGCTCAAGACGGCATCGTCTTCATTCATGCCGTCTTCCATGCGGTCGTCTATGCTCTCGGCATAAAACGATAGCGTCTTTCGCCGCTCCGCTTCCGGCAGGGCGGACAGCCGCGCGCCCAGCGCGCTGAGAAATTCAAGCTTCTTCATCGTTTGTTTCCCCTTTGATAAAGTGATAGACGCGCATCATTTCCTGCCACTCTGACAGGAAGGCATCAATGCGCTCTTGGCCAAATGGGGTGATCGAGTAATACTTCCGCAGACGGCCATTGTGTTCGAGTGAATAGACGCGCAGCATTTCCGCGCTCTCTAATCGCTTGAGAATGGGATAAAGCGTGGATTCCGAAATGGTTATGGCTGGTGAAATATCTTTGATGAGTTGATAACCATACGAATCGCCACTGCTCAGGACTTTTAGTACACAGACCTCCAACAATCCACGGCGCAATTGGACATCCATACACAACACCTCCTCTTGCATAATACTATACACGACGTAGTATGATGTGTCAAGAGGTAATGTGAAATATTTTTGATTGACTTAAGGCAGGCATCAAACGGGCAGTAAATATAAAAAAGACAGGGCTGCGTGGCGCTTGGCCGGACGCATCCCTGTCAAAGGCTTTCATTATAATGTGTAGGAGGAAAATCAAACGGAGGGGACGGCCTCCACCGACGGGGGTTCGGATGGTTCCGCTTCCTCTTGCGGCAAAGAGTTGGAGGTGGCGGGGTTGATGAGCGTGGGCGGCAGAGGCTGGTGCGGGGGCGGCGGCGGCAGGGGTGGCAGATCCGTCTGGGCGCTGATGAATGCCTTGCCCGTGCGGAACAGGGCCTGCATTTTCGCGTCAATGCGCGCCAGTTCTTCCGCACATTCTTTTAAGTAAGCCGCTTTGGCGTCTCGTTCCTGGTCATTGACCTTATAGAGGATTTCGTGCTCCAAGCTGGCCCAGGTATCCATAGCGATGGTGCGAATCTGCACCTCGACCGGGACGGAGGGCGTACTGGAGGAGAGCTGCACCGGCACGCGCAGCACCACGTGATAGCTGCGGTAGCCGTTGGGTTTGGGATGCGAGATATAGTCCCTGATGCGGATGATGCGCATATCGCTGCGGGAGATCAGATCGGCAATGTGATACACGTCGTCAATATACCGGCAAACAACACGCACGCCGGCAAGATCCAAGACATGCTCCTCTACCATTTCCACAGTCATGGGGACGTTTTGCCGCCGCAGTTTGGCCCCGATGCTGTCCGGTCCCTTGATGCGGGACTCGACATGATGGATGGGGTTGTGGGTGGAGGTCATTTTAAATTCTTCGTTCCAGATATCCAGTTTCATCTTGACCATTTGAATGGCCGCGTTATAGACCTGAACCTTGCGGATGAGTTCTTTCCGCTGTTGCGGCTCAAGAAGGTTTCGCAAATCATGCTCTGTCATAGTCGTCGATTCCTTTCCGAAGCGCTAGCTTCAGTTTACTGTCTCCTTCACGCTTTGTCAAGAAAACGCTGCCATGCATTGGAGAAATTGCCCTATTCTTCGAGGAATTGGATGGAATTTCCTCGTGTTTCGGCAAAAAGCGATGGGCAATCTCCTTTACAAGAGCCGCTTATGTGTGGTAAAATGGACACAGAAGCGAGGGTCTCCTCCTTCTTTTCTTTTTCAATACTTAAGATGATAAGGAGAACCATTCTATGAAGCGAATCTTTCGCCGCGTGGCTGCGCTGTTTCTTTGCACGGCCTTTTTGACGGGCAGCGGCGCGCTGGCCTCTGTCGCTATGGGTGATGAACTGCATCAGTTTACCATCCCCTTGGCAGACGGCGCCGCATTAACCACGCAAATGCTCTGGAGCAATTCCAAATCAGACCTTCGTACCGAAAACTATATCACCTACAAGCCCGGCAATAGCGGCCTGTCTCCTAAAGTGAGTTACGGCCCCAATGTGCTGAGCATGAGAACTGTGCCAAGCATGGCAACGGATCTGGAAAAGCAAGGATTGCGCGTCCTGTCCGGCATCAATGGTGACTTTTACGTCATGGCCACGGGTGACCCCCTTGGCATTGTGATCACCGACGGCATTCTCCGCTCCTCCGCTTCCTACTTAAGCGGCGTGGGCTTTACTGCCGATGGCCGCGCGATTGTGGGCAAGCCGAATCTCAACGTGACGGCCAACTTCTCCGGTTATAATTTAAAGGTAGCGGAGGTCAATAAAATTCGGACCAATGCCGGTTACTACCTCATGAGCTCTGATTTTGCCGCCACCACCAAGAATACCAAAGCCGGTTATGACGTGATCCTCGCACCGGTCACAACGGGCCTGGGTGAAACGGTTACTGCCAATAACGGCCAGAGCGTCATCCGCTCCAATAACTTAAAAATCGGCTCCCGGGTATCCTGTGTGGTGGAGTCGGTGCTGGATTCCTCGGCGAACAACGCCATTCCGCAGGGTAAATTTGTCTTAACTGTCAGCAAAGACAGCAGTGAGTTCCTGGTGGAGACTTTGGGCGCGCTCAAAGCGGGCGACCCGGTGGAGCTGGATATCACCAGTCCCGACACGCGCTGGAATGATGTTGTCTCGGCCATCGGCGGTCGATATCGTGTGCTGGAGGGCGGCCAGGTTGTGGACTATGACTTGGATAGCATCGCCAATTCCGCCGCACCCCGCACGGCCATTGGCGTCAAGGCTGACGGCAGCGTGATCTTTTACACCATGGACGGCCGCCAGAGCGGCCTGAGCGTGGGCGCGACTGCCACACAAGTGGCCACCCGTCTGGCGGAGCTGGGCTGTGTGGAGGCCGTTGTCTTAGACGGCGGCGGATCCACGACTTTGGGCGTCACCAAGCCGGGCAGCAATGGCTTTGAGGTGGTCAACAGTCCGTCCGATGGCGGTTTGCGCTCGGTCAGCAACGCCTTGTTCCTGGTCTCTACACTGCCGCCGAGCGGCGTACCGGCGCATCTGAACCTTGTGCCGCAGAGCCGCGTGCTGATGCCCGGCGGTACGACCAAAATTGATTTCTCTTTCATTGATAGCAACTGGCATCCTGTGAATGCCGACGAATCCCTCACCTGGAGCGCACAGAACGGCACCGTTTCCGCCGATGGCGTCTACACCGCGGCAGGCAGCGGAGAAGATGTGATCAGCGCCGTATCCTCGTCGGGCTTTAGTGGCACTGCCACAGTGACGGTGTTCCCGGAGGCGAGCGCGATCTCTCTGACCAATGAGGCAACGGGTAAAGGCGTGAGCAGCTTGAGTCTGTCGGCCAAAGAGTCCGTCAATCTCAAGGGCAGCGCCACCTATAAGAAAATTCCCCTGACGGTGCAGGATCAAAGCTTTCAGTGGGCCGTCACGCCGGCTTCGCTGGGTACCATTACACCCGACGGCATCTTTACCGCGGGCGACCAAAACGGCACCGGCACCATCACCATCAGCGCCGGCAGCCACACGGCCAGCATTCCGGTGACGATTGAGGCGCAAGCTTTCTTCCGTCTGCTGGAGAACTTTGAGGCCGGTAATCTGAATACAGTCCAGGCGGCGAGCGGCGCGCAGATCGCTCTGGCAAATGGCGGCGATGTGGTGCGCTTTGGCACACAGAGCCTGCGCGTGGATTACACCGGTGACGCGAGCCTGACAGGAAACTTCGCGCTGCCGAACGAGGCCGGACAGCTCTCTGTCTGGGTCTATGGCGACAATGCGGGACAGACCCTGTCGGCCCAGGTGATCGACAACAACGGCGCCATGCAGACCGTCTCTTTTGGCACGATCAACTTTACCGGCTGGAAACGCCTTGTCGCGGCCCTGCCGGCCGGTGCGACCACCTTGTCCGGGCTGAATATCAGCAACGCAACGCGCAGCGGCACAATTTATCTGGATCAGCTGCTGGCAGCGAACCAGACGTCCGCCGATAACAGTGCGCCTTCGATTACGCTGGGCGTGACGGGCAACGAGTTGACCGCCAAACTGACCGATAACAGCGGTGCCCCCTTCCGTCAGGAGGATATCTTTGTGACGGTGGATGGCCAGAATCAAGTCTTTACCTTTGATGCGGCCACCGGGACCGTGTCGGCGCAATTGTTGGCCCTCACGGGTGAATTGCAGCGCGTCTCCGTGCAGGCCTCGGATCCCTACGGCAATATCGGCCGCACGGCAAAGAGCGTTGGCTTCGGCAGCAGCGCGAACGTATCCTTCCAAGACATGAAGGGACACTGGGCCGCCGAGTCCACGAGTTTCTTAGCTGCCCGTGATATCGTCAAGGGTGAAGTGACGCTCAACGGCACCTATTTCTTCCCTGACCGCTCCATCACACGCGGCGACTTCGCCCTGATGACCGCCCGCTGGATGGGTGTGAATGTGGACAGTTACGCAAACGTCACCCTGCCGTTTGCCGACACTTCCAAGATTCCCTCCTGGTCGCTCAACGCCGTGAAGGCCATGTACTCTCTGGGCATCATGAAGGGATCTTCGGGAACAGACGGGAAGCTCAATGCCAACGCCAGGGCGTCCATCACCCGCGCAGAGGCGATGACCATTCTGGGCCGTATCCAGCCGAAGGGCTACCCAGAAGCCAGCCTGGCCGGATTCAACGATGCCGGATCCATCCCTGCATGGTCGAAGTCTTACCTTGCCTCGCTGGTTTCTCAGAACGTGGTGAGCGGATTCGACGGTAAGGTGCGCCCCTCCGACAGCGTCAGCCGCGCTGAGCTGTGTAAAATGCTCTTTACGCTCTGGTAATTTCCCAAAAGACAAAAAAATCCTTGCCAAATGGAGCGGCTTGTGGTAAGATGATTCCCAGTTATTAAGGGGGCAAGTCCCCATTTTTTGCAGAGAGTCACGCGAAAGGAACGAATATAGAATGAGTATTACAATGAATGTTATTACGGCGTTGCAGGTGCTCTGCGGTCTGATCCTGATTACGTTCGTGCTGTTTCAGTCTGGCAAGCATTCCGGCCTCGGCGTTATCGGCGGCGCGTCCGATACCTTCCTCTCCAAGAACAAGGCCAAAACCATGGATGCCAAGCTTGCCAAGTACACCAAGTGGGTTGCCATGATCTTTATGCTGCTGACCCTTTCCCTGAGCTTGATCTAAGTTTTGAAATGATTCATACAAAAATTGCCCTTCCGGCGGAAGGGCAATTTTTCTATTTGATTGAAGGAGGTGTTCCGCTTGACAAGAGAAGAAGCGTTCTCTTTTTTGGATCGTTTGGCGCGCGGGATTGCCGAAACGTTTGGCATCTCCTGCGAGACCGTGATCCATGACTTTTCGCGACCTGACCACCCCGTGCTGGCCATCTATCATGGACATGTCTCCGAACGAGCAGAGGGATCCACCTTGGATCTGACCGGACTGGAGCAACAGGTGGATTTTGAAGGGGATGTGGTCAATTTGCTGGCAACCACCCCGCGCGGACAACAGGTCAAGAGCAGTACCTTTTCCCTGCAGGGGGAAGACTATCACTTTGCGCTCGGCATCAACTACGACTTCACACCGCTCAGCTATGCCAACCGCGCCCTGCTGGATCTGATGCGCACCGACGTGGACTTCCGCAGCGCTGTGTACCAAAACCGTGACACCCGCATCAGCGAACTGTTTACGCAATGCGCCGACCGTGTGGGCAAACCGATACGGGAGATGAACAAGGCGGATCGCCTGCGGGTGGTGGAGCTGCTGGCGCAGCAAGACGTGTTCTCCTACCGCCGCGCCGTACCCTATGTCGCCCTGCAGCTGGGCGTTTCGCGGTATACCATTTATAAGTATTTGGATGAACTGGAATCCGGCCTGTCAGAAAAGGAGTGAAGCCGCATGGATCTATCGCACGTGTATGCATATATTGACAGCCAAGAAGAAACCCTCGTCGAAGCAGTGGCCCGTCTGGTACGCATCCCCAGCGTCAGGGGGGAGGCCGCGCCTGGCAAACCCTTCGGTGAGGCGGTGGCGTCGGCGCTGGAGGAAGGCCTGCTCCTGGCGAGGCAGTGGGGGCTTCTGGCGCAGAATGTGGAGGGTTATGTGGGGGCAGTGGACCTAAACACCCGGGCGGACTGTCCGCTGCATATCCTGGCCCATCTTGATGTGGTGGCCGCCGGGCCGGGTTGGACGGTGACAGAGGCCTTTGCACCCAAACTGCACAATGGTTTGCTCTATGGCCGTGGCGTCAGTGACGACAAAGGGCCGCTCCTGGCAGCCATGTTGGCCATGCATGCCCTCGCTGCGCTGAACATCCCCCTGGCGAAAAATGTCCGCCTGATCATGGGGACGGATGAAGAAAGCGGGTTTCACGATATCGCGTGGTATTATGCGCGCCATCCTTACGCCCCCTATACCTTCTCGCCGGATGCTTCATTCCCGCTCACCAATGTGGAAAAAGGCCACTATCAGCCGGAGTTGCACGGTAGTTGGGCAGGCTGCAGAGATTTGCCGTGCGTGGCGTCTGTGCAGGCGGCCGAGCCGGTCAATATGGTGCCGCCGACAGCCACGGCGCGCGTGTTGGGCTTATCCAAAGCGGAGGTGTTAGAGACCGCCCAACGTGTGCAAGAAGCCTGCATGGTGCAACTGACCCTGGAAGAAAAAGAAGACGGCCTGCAGATCAGTTGTCATGGCAAGGCGGCGCATGCCTCCACGCCGGAGGAGGGCAACAATGCCCTGACGGCGCTCCTGTCGCTCTTGGCCGAATTGCCTCTGGCAGATGGAGGGAGCAGTCGCGCCATTGCCGCCTTGCACCGTCTGTTCCCGCATGGGGATCACGGCGGCGTGGCCTTAGGCTTGGCACAACACGACGAGATATCCGGCCCTTTGACGCTGAGCTTGAGTGTCATGGATCTGCAGGAAACGGGGCTGCGTGCCCGATTTGATGCCCGGACACCAATTTGTGCAACAGAAGAACGTGTCTGCGCGGTGGCGGCGGAGACCTTGGCGGCGGAGGGCATGACGCTCACCGGCGCGCTGACGCCTGCGCATTATGTGCCGGCGGACACGCAGTTCATCCAGACGCTGCTCGCCGCCTATGAAAACCATACGGGACAGCCGGGCGCCTGTCTGTCCATGGGTGGCGGCACCTACGTGCACGGCATCCCGGGTGGGGTGGCCTTCGGCGCCTGTATGCCGGGCTTTGATTCGCACCTGCATGGGCCGGATGAATGTATGCCGCTGCACGATTTGATGACGGCGGCTAAAATATTTGCGGAGGTTATTGTGACGCTCTGCGCCCAATAGTGTCCGACTATGTACAGCTTGGATCGGATATGCCGGTCATAATAAGCCGGAAGGAAAGGAGACGGGTCGCTTGCATTTGAAAATGGACTTATTTTTGACGCTTGCTAAAATCAGCGTGACGTGCTTTGGCGGCGGCTACGCCATCGTGCCGTTGCTGCAACGAGAGCTGGTGGAAAAGAAGGGCTGGCTGCGTGAGGAAGAAGTGGCGGATATCTTCTCCATTGCCCAGTGTACGCCCGGCGTCATCGCGGTCAACGCGGCCACCTATGTGGGAACGCGCCTGGGCGGTGTATCCGGTGCGGCCTGCGCAACCGTCGGGGTACTCACGCCGCCTGTTCTTATCATCACCCTGGTGGCGGCCTTCTTCTGGCCCTATCTGTCGAATCCCTGGGTGCAGCATGCGCTGGCCGGCTTACAGGCCTGCGTCTGCGCGCTGATTCTGCTGGCGGTGGTGAACCTGTATCGAACGGGTGTGCGGGATGGTTTGACCTTTGTGATTTTCGCGCTGTCGCTGCTTTTGTCTCTTTTGACCAGTCTCTCGCCTGTGTTGCTCATTGTTGGCGCCGGACTGCTGGGCTTCTTGCTGTTTAGAGGGAGGAAGACGCCGTGACGATACTGCTGCTGTTTGTGGAGTTTTTTTTCATCGGTTTGTTTTCGGTTGGCGGCGGCATGGCGACGGTACCCTTTCTCGTGTCGCTTTCTGAGCGGCGCGGCTGGTTTTCGCTGCAGGAGTTGACGAATATCATTGCCATCTCCGAGGCAACGCCCGGCCCTATCGGTGTCAACATGTCCACCTATGTGGGTTACATTGTGGCAGGTGTGCCGGGCGCAATCTTGGCAACGGTCGCGCTTACGCTGCCGGCCTTTCTCATCATTTTGCTGCTGGCGCATTTGATAGGAAAACTGCGCGGCAAACCCAGCTTTGAGGCCATTTTTCGAGGTTTGCGTCCGGCTGCTGTGGGCTTGATTGCGGCGGTGTTGTTACAGCTGTGTCGAAGCACTTTCCTGGTGCCGACGGATGGATTTTTCCTGGACTATAAATCGCTGCTACTATTTGTCGTGATCAGCGTGGCGCTCTTTGTGAAGCCTTTGCGCAAGCTGCCGGTGCCAGTGATTTTGATCTTTGCCGCGTCATGCGGTCTTGTGTTTCGTATGTAAAGAAAAAATCGCCTTACCGCTTGAGCGGTAAGGCGATTTTTTTACGTTGCGGTCAGAGTTCGCCGGAGAGTTGCTGCGCGCTCTGGCGCAGCTTGGCGGCCTCCTGTAAAAACTGAAAGCTGGAAAAAGACAGATACGGCAGCAGGTAAGTATCCAAGACGCCGCAGGTGATGGCGGAGAATATATACCAGGGCAAAAAGCTGAGCCGGAAATTGAGGAAGCGTGTGCGAAAGCCTTTGGTGCTATCGAGTCCGCGCCGCATCAGCATAGAGACGGAGTAGTCCGGCTGTGCCGCCAGGCAGTAGGCGATGGGCTGTATGGTGGTATAGAGGAAAAACGCCAGCAGCAGGCCGCCAAAAAAGAGCAGGAAGGCCAGCGGCGAGAGGATTTGCCCCAGTGTACCCAGACCGCCCGTGTCGCCGCCTAAGAACCAGAGCGAAAGGCCCATACTCGGCAGGAGAAACACAATGCAGGCCAGGCGGCAAAAAAGGTCAAGCAGCAGGGAGATCAGGATGGATCTGCCAAGCAGGCGCGGTTTGGTATACCAGCGCAACATGGACGGCAGCGCTTGTTCCGCACGACGAAAGGTCAGCCAAAAGCGTTCAAGCACCGCAATTTTTAGAGGCGCCACAACGATGAGGATCAGCAGGTTGACCAGGACAAATTGCCCGATCTGTGCGTAAGTCAAAGAGACCGCAGCCACCAAGTCCAGGGACTTCATGGTCAGCACCACCTCAAAGCCTTGATTGATGCTGAAAAAGCCGGAGACGGCATTGGGAAACTGGTCAAGCGGGATAAGGTAGTAACCGAGCGCGCCGCCGAGCGGCCCGCGCAGCAACAGAAAAACCACTTCGACGCCCACCAAAAGGACGGTCGCTTTGAACCACAACGGCATCGTGCTTCTCATGAGTTCCTTGGCGTATTGTTTGAGTTGTCCGGGGTAAGGCAAGATGCTTCAGCTCTCTTTCATTCCGTCGCTTGTGGCGTCGGATCAGGGGTCGGTTCCGGGTCCGGCGTGGGGGTCGGCGTCGGATCAGGGGTCGGGGTTGGCGTCGGATCAGGGGTCGGGGTCGGGGTCGGCGTGGGTGTTGGATTCGGCGTTGGGGTTGGTGTTGGCGTTGGGGTGGGGTTTGGTTTGGGTGCAGGTGGTTCGCCCATGCCGTATTTATAGCCGTCTGCTGGATTGACCAGGATGACCTTATCGCGGCTGCGATAGACATTGTGGCTCTCCAGCGTGCGGCTGATGAGCGTGCCGTTTTCATAGACGCAACGGTACGCCTTCACCGTGCGGCCGGTATACGGGGTGACAGAGGTGCGGGTTTTACCCACCGGCACGCTTGCGTCCAATTTATAAACGGTTTGAAAGGCCTTGCTGGCGATGCGCTCGGTCTGCATTTCGACGGTTTTATTGTCCGTCTTGGTGCCGTAAATGTTGACGTTGAGCGTTGAGCCGGAGACGGTGGCCGTGATCTTGATGGGATACTTGGTGTTATTGCGGAAACGGTAATCCAAAGAGCCGAAATAGACCGTGGCGTCCAGACCGTCGGGCAGGTAGCCGACGGTGTAACCGTGGTTATATCGCTCGACGATTTCCAAGTTGGCGCGTAAGGTGGCTAAGTAGATATTGGAGGAGAGCTGGCAGACGCCGCCGCCCACTTCATCCACCGTCAGACCGTTGACATAGGCCGTTGACATCAGGAAACCGCGCGCAGAGGTACGGCTGCCGACGGTGTCGTTATACGAGAACACCTGGCCCGGCATCAAAATCTTGCCATTACAGAACTTGGCAGCCAGTTTGATGTTGCCCAGTCGATTGCCGCCGCCACTGATCTGTGAGCTGCAAGAGCCAAGCAAATCTTTGTAGAGCAGGGCGTCCAGATCGCTCAGTTTTACCTCCGGTTGGGTTAGGATCAGAGGGACTTGCGTCTTTTCGCCCCAACCAAGTGTGGAAAAGGCCGTTTTGGCCGCGGCGGCATCGAAGGAAACGCCGACCACTTCGGTCTTAAACTCGCCCGCGTTGATGTCGACAACGGCATTTTCCGGCTGCTTGGTCAGTTCTGTATGTAGCTGGTCAAAATCCAGTTCCTTTGGCAGCGATTCCTCCAAGGGTACGGTGAATTGCGGTGTTTGTTCCTCCTCCGAGACGGTCTTGCCCTCGGACATGAGCGTAAAGAGCTGATCCTTGATCTGCTGTTTGTTGGCTTCGCGGCCCGGCTTGCCGCGTGTGATTTCTAAATTGTCTCCTGCGATGTTGACGGTGGATTCCTCGCAGCGGGTACCGATGCGTCCGTCAAGATCCTCTGCGAGCAGGGCGTCCAAACCGCCGTTTTCGCCATAGACGGGGTCCACTTGCTGTTTGCCGAGCAGCGCGCGCAAATACTCGCCGCCCTTGAGCGGCAGCGGTTGTTGAGAGGAGGCCTCCTCCCAGACGCGCTGGGCGGTCGCCTCGCTGTCGAGTTCCAGATAGCTCACAGGGACGCGAACGTCCACCGGCGGGGCATCTCCATCCTGTACAGCAAAGAGGAAGGAGCGGTCGGTGTTGCTTTTCCAGCCCTCCTGCGCGGCATTTAAGGCATTGATGGCTTCCTCACGATTGAGGTTACCAAGCGAAATGCCTGCCACCGTGACGCCGGGCAGAATGCGGTCGGCCTTGCTGGAAGCCAGGCCGCACAGACCGGCATAGCCGAGCACCAGGAAGGCCAGGACGCCTGTGCCAATCAGAAGGGGCAGCTTCGCCCTGCTTTTTTGCAAGCGGGCGGGTTGTTCCGTATTCTCCGTTATGGTAATACCCTCCATTCATTTATGCAAGGGAAAGCCCGCATAAACTTTAGTTCTTAGCAGCATAAAATCAATTAACATTATTATATAGATTTCCTTCCATAAAATCAACCTCTGAACAAATCTTCTGGGCAGATCTTTACTTTTCCGATAGAAACGATATAATATTGAGAAACAAGGATGCATGATTTACCCGATCAGACAGAAGGGGAAGGATGGGATCGTATGCAGATCAGCTGTGTCAAAGCGGTATATTTTAGCCCCACCGGAACGACAAAGCGGGTCGTGTCGGCCTTGGCTGCCGGCTTGGCTGCGCGCTTGCAGTTGCCGCTTGCACACGTGGATGTGACCGTGCCGCATCAGCGGGAGCAAGCGCTGGCGTTCACGAAGGCGGACCTGGTGGTGTTCGGCGTGCCTGTCTATGCAGGCCGGGTGCCAAACCTGCTGCTGCCCTTTGTCAGCGCGGCGCGCGGGTCGGGGGCCTTGGCGCTGCCGGTGGTGCTCTACGGCAACCGCGCCTACGACGATGCGCTCATGGAGCTCTGCCTGACCTTGGAGGCCGGCGGTTTCCAAACCGTGGCGGCGGCGGCTTTTGTGGGCGAGCATTCGTTTGGGCACATGCTTGCCACCGGGCGGCCCGATGCGAAGGACCTGGAAAAAGCCTCTGACTTTGCCGAACGCGTGGCGGAAGTCTGCCGCCGTGACGAGCCGGGCGGCCAAATGTCTCTTGTGGTACCCGGACACAACCCTGTGCAGCCCTACTATCGACCGCCGGATGGCAAGCAGGGCTTTGTGGATATGCGCAAGGTGAAGCCGGAGACGAGCGAAGCGTGCATAGACTGCGGCCTATGTGCCGAACACTGCCCGATGGGCAGCATTTCCAAGGAAGATGTGCGCGAAGTGCCGGGCATTTGCATCAAGTGCAATGCCTGTGTAAAGGGCTGCCCCAAGGAGGCAAAACGCTTTACCGACCCGGGCTACCTCTTTCATCAGGACGATCTCACGGCCCGCTATGCCACGCCGCGCCACGAAGCAGAATTATTTATATGAGAGGAAAGGACTTGTTATGATACAGCGTCTTCATGCCCTCTTGCAGGACAAAAACAAGCGATATCACCTGTTGACGCTCGCCTTTATTGTGGCGGTGTTTTTCATCAATACACTGCTGTTTAGTGTGGCCCTTGCGGCTTGGTTTGTCTACCTGCTCTATTGCTACCGCGCGCAGACAAACACCGGTATGCGTGTATTTTATCTCATCATGATGGTGATTGTGGGCGTCTGGCTGCTCAACTCTTTGTTCCGGTGGTTGTTCTAAGGCGCGCAGGGCCGAGGGGCTTGCCAAAAGGGCCGCGCCGTGTTACAATGCTCTCAATATTCCTTTGTGCAAAAGCACTGACGAAGCCAAGCGCCCAAACAGCAAGAAAACAGCGAGAGGGGGACGGTGTAAGCCCCTTGTTTTTGCTGCCGCGCCCGCCACTTCCAAGCTGCCCGCGACGAGCGGGACGGTAATCCCCGTTATCGGATGACGCAAGATGCAAGGCGCGGTTTGCCTTGTAACCAGGGTGGTACCGCGAAGCCGAACGCTTTGCCCCTGACCGATGGGGGTAGAGCGCTTTTTTATGCCCTGCTTTTGTACAAAAATTCTGCAATTTGGAGGAGTTCTCTATGTCCAAAGCCTTTGGTGTCAACGAATTGCGCGAGATGTTCCTGACTTTTTTTGAGTCAAAGGATCACTTGCGCCTGCCGAGTTTTTCCCTGATTCCGCAAGATGATGCGTCGCTGCTGTTGATCAATTCCGGCATGGCGCCCATGAAGCCCTTTTTCACCGGCGCGCAGGAGCCGCCGCGCAAGCGCGTGTGTACATGCCAAAAGTGCATCCGCACCGGTGACATTGAAAACATCGGCAAAACCGCCCGCCACGGCACATACTTTGAAATGCTGGGCAACTTTTCCTTCGGCGATTATTTTAAGGAGGAGGCCATCGCCTGGAGCTGGGAATTCTTAACTGATCCTGCCTGGGTTGGGCTGGAGGCCGACCGCCTCTACCCCTCCATTTATGAAAACGACGAGGAGGCCTTCTCCATCTGGCATGAACAGATCGGCATCCCGGCGCATAAGATCGTGCGTCTGGGTAAGAAGGACAACTTCTGGGAGCACGGCGCGGGGCCCTGTGGTCCCTGTTCGGAGATCTATTATGACCGCGGCGAGGCGCACGGCTGCGGCAGTGCGGACTGCTACCCCGGCTGCGACTGTGACCGTTACATGGAGATCTGGAACAATGTCTTCACTCAGTTTGACAACGACGGCGCGGGTCATTACAGCGACCTGGCGCAGAAGAATATCGACACCGGCATGGGTCTGGAGCGGCTGGCAGTGGTCTGCCAGGGGGTGGACTCTTTGTTTGACGTCGATACGGTGATGCAAATTACCAATCAGGTTTCTACGCTCACCGGTGTGCACTATGGCGAATCGGAGCAGAAAAACGTCTCCCTGCGCATCATCACCGATCATATCCGCTCTGCGACCTTTATGATTTGCGACGGCGTGCTGCCCTCGAATGAGGGGCGCGGTTATGTGCTGCGCCGCTTGCTGCGTCGGGCGGCACGGCACGGCAAGCTTTTGGGCGTGGATGAGCCTTTCCTCTACGATGTGTGTGAAACGGTGATTCGTGAGAATGAGGGGCATTATGGCGACTTGCGCGAGAAGGCGGCGTATATCACCCGTGTCATCCATGAGGAAGAAAAGAATTTTGCCAAAACCATTGACGGCGGCATGCGCATCTTTGCCGAATTAATGGAGGGTTATCAGAGCCGCGGCGAGAAAATCTTTTCCGGCAGCGATGCCTTTAAACTCTATGATACCTACGGCTTCCCCGTGGATCTCACGGAAGAAATGGCGGCGGATGCCGGCCTGCCGCTTGACCGCGCGGCCTTTGACAGCGAGATGAACGAGCAGCGTCTGCGTGCCCGCAAAGCGCGTGAGGCGATGGGTGATCTCGGTTGGGCGGGCCTGGAGTTTGGCCAGGACGTGCCGCCGACGCGTTTTGTCGGGTATACGGAGAATCATGTGCCGGCCAAGGTGTTGGCCATCGTAGCCGAGGAGGAGGCGCGCGAATCGGTAGCCGCCGGTGTGGAGGCCATTTTGGTGCTGGACCAGACGCCGCTGTATGCCGAAATGGGCGGCCAGGTATCGGACGAGGGTCTGCTGCTGGCCGATGGTCTGCGCTTTGCCGTGCGCAAGGTGCAGCAGAATAAGGGCGGCAAGTATCTGCACCACGGCAAGGTGATGTTGGGCGAGGTGAAGCTGGGCGACACCCTGGTGGCAAGCTACGACGAGCCGCGCCGCCGCGCCATCAAACGCGCGCACTCGGCCACGCATCTGTTGCAGGAGGCCTTGATCCGTGTGCTGGGCGACCATGTGCATCAGGCTGGTTCTTTGGTCGAGCCGGACCGCCTGCGCTTTGACTTCACGCATTTTTCTGCCCTGAGCCAGGAGGAATTGGGCGAGGTGACGCGCCAGGTCAATGCCGCCATACTCGAAGGCTATGCGATCAAGACCGAGGAAATGTCCATTGCCGCCGCGAAAGAAAAGGGCGCCACGGCCCTCTTTGGCGAAAAGTACGGCGAGACGGTGCGCGTGATTTCCATGGGAGACTACTCCATAGAATTGTGTGGTGGTACGCATCTGGACAATACCGCCAAGGCGGGCAGTTTCCACATCACATCCGAATTTTCCGTAGCCTCCGGCGTGCGCCGCATCGAGGCCACCACGGGTGACGAGACCCTGAAAAAGTTTGAGAGTATGCAGCAGCGTTTTCAAGAACTTGCCGCCGTGCTGAAAGTGCGGCCGGAGGAACTGCGCGATCGCGTGGAAAGCGAGCAGTTGGAGCTACGTGAGCTGAAGAAAAAGCTGGTGCAATACCAGATGAAGCAGAGCCTGGATGAAGCGAACAGCTTCCTGCTCTCCGCCAAGGACGTCGGCGGTTTGAAGGTCTTAACCGCTAGCCGTCCGGGCGCCGAGGTGGCGAACCTTCGTCAGATGGGTGACTTTTTGCGCGATAAGGATGAGACGGTCGTCGCCGTGTTGGCCACGGTGCTCGATGATAAGATCACGTTCCTCGCCGTCTGTGGCAAACAGGCAATCTTGCAGGGGGTGAAGGCCGGCGATATCATTCGCCAAGTGACGGCCATCTGTGGCGGCAAGGGCGGCGGTAAGCCGGACAGCGCCATGGGCGGCGGTACGGATTTGCTCAAGATTGACGATGCTCTCGCTGCAGTTGATAATATCGTGGCGTTGCAGCTGGGTCTGTCGTGACAGAAGAAAGGGGAGACGGTTATGGACTGTTTATTTTGCAGCATCGCCGCGGGAGATATCCCGTCCAAGAAGATCTATGAGGACGAGCGGGTCCTTGCCTTTTATGACATTGATCCCCAGGCGCCAGCGCATTTTTTGGTGATTCCCAAGGAGCACCTCGTCTCCTGCGCGGCCATTGAAGCGCAGCACAGTGAACTGATCGGGCATATCTTCTGCGTCATAGCGCAGGTGGCCAAACAGCTGGGCTTGACTGATTTTCGCGTGGTGTCCAACTGCGGCGCGCAGGCGGGACAGAGTGTGTTTCATTTGCACTTCCATGTGCTGGGCGGTCGCCCGATGGCTTGGCCGCCGGGCTGATAGAGCCGTGGCAGCGGTATCGTAATCGTTTTGCGCTGAGCTGCTTTTACAAAAAAAGCCCCCGCCGAGTGTGCCACTATGGCACATCGGCGGGGGCTTTTTATTTAGCTGCCCAAGTAGGCGCGTTTGACGTTTTCATCACGCAGCACTTCCTGTCCCGGACCCTGCAGGGTGATGTGTCCGGTTTCAAGCACATAGGCCAGATCCGCAATGTGCAAGGCCATGTTGGCGTTCTGCTCGATGAGCAGTACGGTCATGCCCTGGCGGTTGATCTCGCGGATGATGCTGAAAATGTCGCGCACGATGAGCGGCGCGAGGCCGAGGCTGGGTTCGTCCATCATCAACACCTTTGGCCGACTGAGCAGCGCGCGCCCGACGGCCAGCATCTGCTGTTCGCCGCCGGAGAGCGTGCCGGCCATCTGCCAGTTGCGCTCTTTCAGGCGGGGGAAAAGGGAATACACCCACTCGATATCTTCGGCAATGCCCGCTTTATCCTTGCGCAGATAGGCGCCGATTTTGAGGTTTTCCAGCACCGACATGTCGGCGAACACCCGTCGGCCTTCCGGAACCATGATGATACCCTCGTCAATGACTTTATTGATGGGCATGCCCAACAGCTCTTTGCCGTTGTAGGTGATGGAGCCGCTGTCGGCGGGGACGAGGCCGGAGATGGCGCGCAGCGTGGTGGACTTGCCGGCGCCGTTGGCACCGATGAGGGTGACAATTTTTCCTTCCGGCACCTCAAGGTTGATGCCTCGCAGGGCGCGGATACCGCCGTAGGAGACATGAAGATCGTTAATTTTCAGCATCGTCTTCCTCCTCCACGCCGAGGTATGCGGCGATGACATCAGGGTTATTCTGCACTTCAGCCGGAAGCCCTTGGGCGATCAACTTGCCAAAGTCAAGAACATAGATGCGGTCGGAAATGTCCATGACCAGATCCATGTGATGTTCGATCATCAGGATGGTCAGGCCGAAGTCTTGACGGATTTGTGCGATGAACGAGGTGAGCTCTTTGGTCTCTTGTGGATTCATGCCGGCGGCCGGTTCATCCAAAAGCAGCAGCTTGGGTTTGGTGGCCATCGCGCGGGCAATCTCCAGGCGGCGCTGCTGCCCATAGGGCAGGCTGGTGGCCGGTTCATTGCGGACATCTTGCAGGTTCAGGATCTCCAGCAGGTGATTGGTCTCATCCCGCATGGCGCGTTCCTCGGCAAAGTTTAGGTGAAAGGTGGCGGTGAACAGATTGCTCGAACGGCGCAGGTGCTTGGCGATCAGGACATTTTCAAATACCGTTTGGCTGCGCCACAGGCGGATATTTTGAAAGGTGCGCGCGATACCGAGTTTTGTGATGTGATCCGGCTTTGGCGCGAGGATGCGGTGATACTGACCAGCATTTTGCCCCTTATACAGCGACTTCATCTTCCCCTGCGGATGGTTTTCGATGACCTTATGGTCGTCAAAATAAACCGCGCCGTTTGAGGGAGCGTAGACGCCGGTGATGACGTTGAAGCAGGTGGTCTTTCCGGCGCCGTTCGGGCCGATGATGGAGACGATCTCCCCTTGATTGACTTCCAGGGAGAGGTTATCCACCGCGACCACGCCGCCAAACTGCATCGTGATATTTTCAACGCGCAAGATGGAATCAGACATCTGCGGCACCTCCCTCCTCGGCTTTGCTTGGGGGTTTGACCTTTCGCTTGCGCCGGAACAGATCAGGCAGTTCCCTGGTGCCCATGATACCGCGGCTGAAGAAAAGGACGATGGCCATGATAACAACCGCGAACACGACCGAGCGGAAGCCGTTGCGCAGCAGCGGCATCTTATAGCCGCCCGCGAACTGGAACCACAGCAGCCAGCCGATCAGCAAGAGATCCGCCACGCCGGTGATGATCAAATTCCGCCGCCGTTTTTTGGGAGCGGCCTTGCGGTTGCGGAAGTAGCTGAGGACAGAAATGGCGACAATGATCAAGATGGCGATGAGCACGAACTGCAGCTTGCCGGAGGGGGTCAGATAGAGCGCGTTATCCAGGAAGCGCAGCCACCATTCCGAGCAGGCTACAAAGAGAAAGGCGCTGATGATGCTGCCTGTGACGGAGCCGATGCCGCCGATGACGACAATCAACAGGATTTCATAGGTCATGGCCGAGGTAAAGCTGCCGGACTTGATGGTGCTCATAAACATGGCGAGCATACCGCCGCCGATGCCCGCAAAGAAGGAGCTGATGATAAAAGCGAGCATCTTGTGGCGGGCCAGGCTGATGCCCATAGCCTCGGCCGAGACCTCGTCGTCACGGATGGCCTTAAAGGCGCGACCATAGGTTGAGTTCACCAGTAGCACGATGAGGGCGATACAGACGCCCGCAAGGATCAGCGCCAGCGTCGTGGACAGATTGAATGGGACGGGGCCTTTGCCCTGGAATTTGTAGTTAAAGTCGCTGAAGGTGGGGTACAGACGCAGGACGTTGGAGCCGTTGGTGAGCGGGCCGAGTTTATCCCATTGCAGGATTGCGCGGATAATTTCGGCAAAGCCCAGCGTGGCGATGGCGAGGTAGTCGCTTTTCAGGCGCAGAACCGGTAGACCGATCAGCCAAGCGAACACCGCCGCCACGATACCGGCCAAAAGCAGCGCCAATAGGAAGGGGATTTTTTGCTGCACGATGCCGCCGCCATAGTACTGATAGATATTGATGCGCTCGATAACCGGGATGGTGAGGATGGCGTAGGTGTACGCGCCGACGAGCATAAAGCCGGCTTGACCGAGGGAGAATAGACCGGTGAAGCCGTTCAACAGGTTCATAGAGACGGCGACCAGGGCATAGACCGCGCCCTTTTTGAGCACTGTAAAGAGCATCAGGCGGCTATCGAGCACTTGCTCGAGCATAAACACCAAGAGGTACACCGCGATGATGACAATGGCGGTGATGATCTGTGGTGCGCGGTTTTTTGACGCGCCCTGACCGGCGTTTGCCAGTTGAGTTGTTTTCATAGGGGCACCTCCCTAAACCTTGTCCGTGACCTTCGCACCGAAGATGCCGGTGGGTTTAAACACCAGGACAACGATGAGAAGGGCGAAGGTGAACGCGTCGGAAAAGGTGGTCAGGCCCAGCGTTTCCTTGATAATACCGAAGTGCAACAAGATGGCGTCCAGCCCCTTGATGAGTGATTCGCAGATGCCGATGATAAAGGCGCCGATTACCGCGCCGGGCACGGAGCCAATGCCGCCGAAGACCGCGGCCACGAAGGCCTTCAGGCCGGGCATGGCGCCGGAGGCCGGAAGGACGGTGGTATAGTTGGAAAAGTAGAGCAGGGAGGCCACCGCCGCCAGCAGAGAACCAATGACAAAGGTAAAGCTGATGACGGAGTTGATCTTGATACCCATGAGCTGGCTGGTTTCAAAATCGGTAGCCACAGCGCGCATGGCCATGCCGATTTTCGTGCGCTTGATGAGCCAGACGAGGGCAAAGACCAAGATAATGGTGAGGATCGGGGTGATCAGCGTCACGCGCTTCGTGGTTTCACCAAACACCACAACCGACTGACTGAAGAAGGGGATGTTGGGGTACATTTGGTTCATACCGCCCGTAATATAGAGCGCCAGATTTTGCAGCAGATAGCTCACGCCAATGGCGGAGATCATGATGGACATACGGGGGGCGGAGCGCAGCGGCGTATAGGCGGTGCGTTCAATGATAAAGCCGATGGCGACGGTGATGGCCAGTACCAGTGGAATGGCGAAATAGAGCGGCAGGCTGGCGGAGAGGTAAACCATCACCAAGCCGGCGACCATGAATACATCACCATGGGCAAAGTTGATCAGGCGCAAAATGCCGTACACCATGGTGTAGCCGATGGCAATGAGGGCATATTGACCACCGACGGAAACGCCTGAAAGCAGATAGGGCAGTATCGTCTGCATACGAGGCCTCCTTAACTATCGAAGTGAGGGGATAGGGCTTCGCTGTCTTGAAAGAGGAGAGGGAGTCTTCGCTTTCAAGGCAGCGAAAGCGCTGTGTCGAGATAAGGCACAGGCGGCGGGGGCAAACGCCCCCGCCACATAAGGGATGCGATTCGGGGAGGGCAGAGATCAGTCGATGCTCTGCTCCTTCACGAAGTCCCAGGTGTTCTCCTTGGTGTTGACAGACTTGATATAAGCAGTGTTGCGGATCGCGTCGCCATTTTCTTGGTCGAAGGCAATTTCGCCGGAGACGCCCGTATAGGTGACCGATCCGAGTGCATCCATGATGGCCTGGGGCTCGACAGAGCCGGCGGCCTCCATGGCCTTGAGCGCAACATAATAGGCGTCATAACCCATGACGGAGACGGCCGAGACCATATCATTGTTGCCGTTGTTTTCGAGATTCTGGGGGCTGGATTTGATGAAAGCCTTAAAACCTTCGTCGAACTTCGTGTTGCCGCCTTCCTGATAGAAGGTGGAGACAAAGACCTGCACGTTCTTGCCCTGTGCCATTTCAACGACCTTATTGCTGTCCCAGGTGTCGCCGGCCATCAGGGGGATGGTGATGCCCTGAGCGTTGGTCTGCTCAATGATCTGGGTGGCGTTGCTGATGGAGCAGGGAGCGAAGATGACGTCGGCGCCAAACTTCTTGGCGTTATTTAAGTAAGAGGAAAAGTCGACAGTGCCTTCGGGGAAGGAGGCCTTTTCGACGGTGCCGCCGGCTGCCTTGAAGGCTGCTTCAAAGTAGTTGACCAGGCCGACGTCGTAGTCGTTGCCCAGCTCGGAGAGGCAGTAAGCCTTTTTGGCTTTAAAGTTATCCATAGCGAACTGCGCCTGCACGGTGCCCTGGAAGGGATCCAGGAAGCAGATGCGGAAATAGTGCTTGTTACCCAGGGTCACCTGCGGGTTGGTGCAGGTCACGCCGATGGCGGGCACGCCCGCATTTTTGAAGGAGTCGGATGCGGCAATGGAGACGCTCGAACCGTAGGAACCCAGCACAACAGAGACCTTTTTATTGATCAGATCCTGTGCGGCGGTGGGCGCCTTATCGTCGGAAGAAGCGTTGTCGGCGTAGACGAGCTCAACCTTATAGGTCTTGTCGCCCACTGTCACCGTGGGGGTTTCGCTGTTGGCATACTGCATGCCGAGGGTTTCCTGCTTGCCGCCGGCGCCGTTCTTGCCGGACGAGGGTTCAAACACGCCGATGTAAACGGTTTCGGTTGCACCGCTGTTGTCCCCGCCTGTCGCGGGCGGCGTCTGATTGGTGCTACAGCTTGCCAGGAAGGCGAGCAGCAGCATGGAAGAGAGAAGCAAGGCCAAAATCTTTTTCATGATAATCCTCCTATTCATTTTAATGCGGTGGAAGGCCGCATGTAGAGTGTCCGCCACAAGAAGACAAGAGTCCGCTTGTAGTGTCCGTTAACATTATACAGGATTGATGGGTTGATTGCAAGAAAATTATGTATTTTTTATGAACGCTTCCTGTTGTCGTTTATGCGTTTCTCTTTTTTGTGCTGCTTTGCTTGCTCTTGGGCAATGGCTTGTTTTTGCCCGGTGACTATGATATAATTATAAACTATTCTTTTGTCAGATCTGTGGGGAGATGATGGCGTGACACAATGGTTGATTCGGCGTTTTGTGCCGCAATGGGAGCAGGTCAATGACCCCGCCGTGCGCAGCCGTTACGGCGTTGTGGCCGGGATTGTGGGGATTCTTTGCAATGTGTTGCTATTTCTATCCAAAATAACGATTGGTCTGCTCAGTGGCAGCGTGGCCATCCTGGCCGATGCGGTGAACAACCTGGCGGATGCCTCCTCCTCCATCATGACGCTTGTGGGCTTCCGTCTGGCGGGCAGACCGGCGGATGAAGAACACCCATATGGCCATGCTCGTTTTGAGTATTTGGCCGGGCTGGGCGTGGCGCTGCTCATTTTGATCATTGGCGTGGAAACGCTCAAAACTGCGGTGCGTAAGATTATGGCGCCGCAGCCTATCGTGTTCTCGGTGGCGCTGTTTGCCGTTTTGGCCCTGGCCATTTTGCTGAAACTTTGGATGATGACATTCAACCGCAACATGGGTCGCCGCATCGGCAGCGCAACCTTGATGGCGACCGGCGCGGACAGCCGCAACGATGTCATCAGTACAGGCGGCGTACTGCTCTCGGCGGTGCTGGTCTACCTGACCGGCTGGAATTTGGACGGCTACGTGGGCCTGTTGGTGGCGCTCTTTATTTTATATAGTGGCATCAGCATCGGCAAGGAAACCCTGCGGCCGCTCATTGGAAGCGCCGCCGAGCCGGCGCTCTTACTTCGCCTCAAGCAGACCGCGCTGGACTATCACCCCATGATCCTGGGCGTACATGATTTGATCGTGCATGACTACGGTCCGGGCCGCTGCTTTGCCACCCTGCATGCCGAGATAGACTATCGGGAAGATGTTTTGCACGCGCATGAAGTCATCGACGGACTTGAGCGTCACTTTAAGGAGGACGAGCATGTGGACATGGTCGTCCATTATGACCCGATTGTGACCGATGACGAGGATCTCAACGCCCTGCGCCCCGCCATGCTCTCCTGCTTGAACGGATTGGACGAGCGATTGGGCGCGCATGATTTTCGCCTGGTGCGCGCCAGCGAAGGCTTTAACCTTATTTTTGACGTGACGATTCCCTATGATTTAGCCAACAGGGAAACGGACATCGCAACACAGCTGCAAGAGACCGCGCGGACGCTGTACGCCGGCTGCCATACCATCGTCTGCTTTGACTACCAGGGCATGCGCCCCGATAAGAGCAGGAAAAAGGAGTGAACAGACATGTCAGAGAGCTATCAAAGAACGGTGCGCTACTACGAAACCGATCAAATGGGTATTGTACACCATTCCAATTACATTCGTTTTTTTGAAGAAGCCCGCACGGATTATTGGGATCAGGCAGGGCTGCACTATCATGCCCTGGAGCAGGAGGGCTTGCTGGTGCCGGTGCTCTCATGCGCTTGCCATTACAAAAAGCCGCTGCGCTTTCCACAAACCTTTTCCATTGAAGTGAAGCTTACGTCCTTCAATGGCGTGCGGTTTGGCCTAAAGTATCGCGTTTTTGTGGAGGGAGAAAAGAACCCCGTCGCCTTTGGAGAAACGGAGCACTGCCTGGCCGACCGCAACCTGCGCCCTGTGCGTGTGCAGAAAACGCATCCGCATATCTGGGACAAGATTCAACTGATGTTGGCGGACAAAGCTTGAAGTCGCTGGTATGACCGAACAAAAAACCGCTCTGCCGCTACATAGGGGCAGAACGGTTTTTTATTGTAGACATTGCGAGATGTGGCTCAGGTATTCTTCTTTTTTCGAGGTTTGGGGATGGGCGTCACGGCTTCGACCTGGGAAACGATCGCCTTGGCAAAGTCGCTGTCCTCAATATCTAGGATATAATGCTCTTTTGCGCCGGTGTAGGGAACGCCGCAGGCGGCAGCGCTCAGTTGCGCCGTGATATTGTCGAGTTTTTTGACATAGACGGTGTTGTCGCAGACCAAAAGCACCGGCTTATCGTTGCAGTAGACCATATACTCGCCGAACATTTTGCGCGAACGGATGGCGCCGCAGCCCTCTATTTGCGAACAGACGTACTCTACGTATTCTTGTGTGCTTGACATAAGTCCCTCCATTGTGAACATTGGTGGATTCTTCGGCCTTGATCTCCTTGTTGGGCATCATAGGAAAACTGGTGAAGCAACGCGCAGGGAAAATCGAGGCATGCGCCGCAGTGTGCGAGCTGTTTTGCCTCGCAGCAAGACTTGACCGGGCAGGATTCACCCCAAAAGGGTTTGTCCATCAGCACGCAGCCGGGGCAGTGCATGATTTCTTTGTGGCTGCACTGGCTGCACAATAGGCCGCATCTGGATTCTATCATATCCATCCTCCTCCTGTTTTTTTCAGGATAGCATGGTGAACATGACAGCAGCATGTCGTCTTCATTCATATTTTTCAGCAGCTTTTTGTAGCGTTTCCCGTAAGATTGGACGCAGTTGTGCCGGTTCTATGAGTTCGGCAGCCGTGCCAAAACCCAATACCCATTCGAGCAAATAGTCCTCATTGGTAAAGGGAAACTGAAAGCGCAGTCTGCCGTCAGGCTGGCGCTCGAAGCTGTTTTCGCCGTATTCCTCAATCAGGCGATATTGCACAACCGCGTCAAACAGGATGACCGCGTGGATCTCGTCCGTCCAATAACGCTCGAAGGCAAGTGTCTGCTCAGGGATGGGAATGGGAACAAAGCCTAGTTCGGTGCCAGTCAACTTGGTCATGCGGTTGATTTTATATAGCTTGAAGTGGACTGAGTCAGGCGCGTGGCCAAGCAAATACCAATTTGACCATTGATATACTATTAAGTAAGGATGGAGCGTGACGGTCTTGTGTCCTTTTTGTGTATGATACATAAAGGTAAGGGCCGTTTGCGTCTGGATGCTCTTTTTTATCAGGTCAATGTTAGGGGCGAGACTTACCTTATCAAAAGAGGAAAGGTCGATGCGTATGTGGCTGCTCCAGTCGAGTGTCTGTTTTGCACCAAGGAACTTTTCCACAATGGCTGGATAGTTTTGTTCATAGCTGATGCTCTCTAAACCGCGCAGGCCCGTCAGGATGGCCTGCAGCTCCTCCTGCGTCAAGAGCGCTTTGTCAATTTGATAGCCCTCCACAATTGAAATACCACCCATCGCGCCTTGCTGCGTGGTGATGGGGATGCCGGCCCTAGCAATGTCATCAATGTCGCGCAAGATGGTGCGCCGTGAAACCTCAAATTTTTCGGCCAAATAGGGCGCAGTCACTTTTTGATGGTGCATAAGGGTGATGATGATGCCCAATAAACGGTCAATTTTCACGGTTTGATCCTTCCTGTTGGCGCAAATAAGCGGCGCACATCTTCTCACTCCATAAACTTCGCTGGTAGCGGTGCATACTCCATCGCCGCGAGCGCCTGATCCATCGTCTGAACGTGGGGGATAATGATCTGCTTGGATCTGCCAAGCGCGAGCAGCTTGCCGGATTCATGCCTGACGCTGGCTTCGGATAAACAGATCGTCCGGCCGCGTTTGAGCTGTTTGCCTTCGATGATGAGTTTGCCGCTTTGCACCGCAGAAAGATTATCGACTTGCAGATCCAATGTAGTCAGCCCCATGCCCTCAGGGATATCACAGTAGACAGACCAATACGCGGCGGTGTCAATGGCAGAGGAGTAGACGCCGCCATGCAGACCGCCAAAGGGATTGAGATGCTTCTTTTCCAAATCAACCTCCAGCTGGCAATAGCCGTGGTCCAGCTTGGTGATGCGCAGTGATAATAAGGAGAAAAAGGGGCTGGTGTTGATCAGCTGCATGATGGCAGTCAAATGATCGGGATTCACTTGTTTCAATGTATTCACCTCAGCTTGAGTGTAGCAGGTTGTACTTTGAAGTGCAAGGCCGCTTTTCATGTGAGACTACGGTTTACTTACAAGGTTGCGCACGTTCTGTAAAGTAGATGTTAGGAAAAAGAAAAATAAATGAATAAAAAGCCTTGACAGCGATAAAAGGCTGTGTTACACTGAAAGTCCGCTAAGTGATCCGGCATAGCTCGAGTGCGAAGCGGAAGCACTGCACCTTGTAAATTAAACAATGAACGAAGAAAGAAAGCACCAAGGAACGTAA